>JBFFWQ010000006.1:0-98119 GCA_041570195.1 Promineifilaceae bacterium (SeqCode)
AAGGCAATGCATGTGTGACCTGGTTTCGAGATCTATCGCCTGTGATTGTCCTCACTCTTGGAACGATTGGATTGCTCATAGGCGCTATTTGCGGAGGAATCTGGGGCTCGTGGGCATCACGCGAACACTCTTAGGCGAGTGAAAGCGCCCTTCAGGTTTGATGTCGGCTCCCTCCTGCTGGACCCTTACTCTACACATCGAAGAAACGATAGGATCCGATCTCATTCAAATCCACCGCAACCGGTGGCTCTACGCAGCGGTCCCCGATCTCGGCCTGGAAAGCTTTGAACGCGGCCGTCTCGCCCAGTGGATTGCTGCCATCCTCGGTCTCGATTGAAGCGAGGTGAACGAAACTCACGCCGTCTTCCAGTTTGAATGTAGCATAGCGAATTCCAGCCGGCGTCGTCCGCGCCAATTCCTCAAAGACTTTATTGATGTAGGCCTCGTTTTCGGCCGCGCGATCGGTTTTCACTTTGTATCTGACCAATACACGTTTCATGGGACTCTCCTGTTTGAGGGGCGACCGCAAAGAACGGGCGGCCGCCGGGCACATGTTCAGTCACTCGCAGACGGAGTGTTGCAAGGGCTAACAAAGCGAATAGGGCGGATGGGATTCGAACTCACACGGGGGTTACCCCGGCGGATTTTAAGTCCGCTGCGTCTGCCGTTTCGCCACCGCACCATATGCGGGGTCACTACTAAAGGTAACCACCACATATGGTGCAAATTGAGTGTCTCCAGTAAATTGCATTGAATAAGTCCGCTGTGTCTATATTGTACCACAGACACTGGATGGCGAGCAGCATTTAGGCGCTCGATACAAGAAAACACCCCGCCGCTTGAGGCAGGGTGTTTCTCGTTTGCTACGGCTGGCCCAATCTAATTATGGAACGCAGGGATGGTTTTGCGCGATAGGCGCACACGCACTAACGGCTGCGCCGAAATCCATTCCGCTTACCCCATGCAATGCTGGCATCCCGTTACCATTACCGCCGGCGTTGCTAACATGTTCATGTACAAAGGCAGAAGCGCCGCCTTTTCCCTTAAGGGTACTGGCACATGACTGATGTCCATTTCCGGGGCAGTGTCCATCGGCCATAACTACGGGTACAGCCAAAACCAACAACAGGGACATTATTAAAGCTATGAACAGAATCTTTTTCATTTTTACCTCCAGTTGTGCTTCAAGCGACCCACGGATAAGGCAATTAGGAGTTCCCATGAGAAGACCCAACGCCTCCAGCGAATAGTCAGGATTGAATCCTTGACACTTCGACTGAAAACAGACATCTTCTGAGCCTAAGCTGACCTCGCCGTGATGCTTGATGCATGCCAAATAGGTGGCATCCCAGCTATCAACTTACGAAGTGAGCTTGGCATAGCATGCCCACCTACTGTCGGGCACGCAGCTGTTATCGCATTGGATTGACAACTAGGTATTGCGCCAAATGTATGAGCGTGGTTCTTCGCTAGATGCCGTAGCAAACATGCAAACTTATCGAAGTTCCATCGCATTGGTACAGAGGTACTAGCTAGTCATTTGATACATTTTCGTTTGCCGACAGAGAAAAGACAGCTTAGGGTTGGCTTGTGTTTGGCCTATTTAGCAGTTGCCATGGGTAGAAAGGACAAATCACAGTTCCCCGAAAATTGTGGTGCAGTTGCTATTGCCAATGCAGGTCAGCATGCTATCTGCCAGCGCTTCTGGCACTATGCGCATTCCACTGTTCGGTGTGCTAGCTTGTATTTGCCTTGTTATCATGTCCCCGCGTTAGCTGAATCACAGCTTCCCCTGGCTCCGACCGCTCCTCATGGCCCCGATATACAACCACGCGCACTTCGTCAGCCTTTGTAGCGCGTTCCAATCGGGCTAGGCGGCGTTTCTTGTCGTGCCTTATCCTGTTGCTCCAGCAATGCCAGCTTGCGTTCAATGGGCGCGCGCCACGCTGCGACGTCTACCAGAGTCATGTTGCACACGCGCGCTGCCTCGTCCGGCACTTCGTCCAGAATGGCCAGTAGTCCGTCACAGTGCCCATATTCTGGCCAACATAATTGTAATTAGACTAAATGGTTCACATCCGTGTCGACAGGTATGAAGTTACCACCTCTTATCCACAGGCGAAGCTCTATGATGTGCCGCTTGAAGGCGCGAGTCTGTAATCCGATTATATCTTTGTAGCAGATTAAGCGTGGAATGCCCCATCAGTTCCTGAAGTCGCGTCAGGTCCACCCCGTTACACAAGCAGGCCAGGGCGAACAGCCTTCAAAAGCTGTGCAGACTTGGCGGCTCGACGCCTGCCTGATTGGCTCGCCTAGTGATTACTGTACGCAGGCCATCGTAGAAAGGCGATTGCCAGGCAGCGTCTGCCACAATGGCCCGCCGATTGCATATTGCTGGAGATACTTGCAGATCGCTCGGCGCGTCTGGCGGCCGACATGGACTATTCGCCCCTTGCCGCCCTTCCTTTTCGCACCGATACCGCCCTGCCAATTGCGTCGTAGTCATCGGTGTCTAGCGACAAGGCTTCGCTGGCTCGGCAGCCGGTGTCTACAAGGAACTGGAGCGAGGCCCGGTCGCGCGCAGCCGCAATCCAATAAGTCCGCTGTGTTTAGCTGGCAGCAACCATGATGAACCTCCCCTGGTTACCACCATATGTGGGGGCTGGCAGGGCACGTGCCTACCACAAATAGGGCGGGTGGGATTCGAACCCACACGGGGGTTACCCCGGCGGATTTTAAGTCCGCTGCGTCTGCCGTTTCGCCACCGCCCCGCGACGACTGACTTGCGGTTATTCTACCTGCGAAAAGTCCGCCACACAAACCGTATGAAAGCGTCCAAAGTAGTTCTACAGGTTCATTGACCCCCATTCTCGCGCTAGGTATAATGCCGATGCTGGGCGTGTTTTGCCCAGGCTAGTTCGTGGAGCAGGGATCGTCCAACAGTGATCAGTAGCCATTGGTGCCCGCTCCTCTAATAGACCAAAACAGCTTCAAGGAACTCGACGACAGGCTCAGCAACGATGGCCCTCAAAGGCAATCTTCACGACTTCTCAACGACACAGTTGCTAAACCTTATCAACCTGGCCAACAAGACTGGCACCTTGACTGTTAGCAGTTCTCAGGTGGCCCAGATGGCCTTTCGCGATGGCAAGCTGATCTACGCTTCCTTGGGCGAGAACAGCAATAGCCTGGCCGCCGTACTGCACAAATCAGGCATCCTGACGGAGCAGCAGCGACGAATTATCCAGGAACGAGCCAAGGGAACGGGAGACAAGCAACTCGGGCACCTGCTGATTCAGGCAGGCTATGTTACCCAAAGCGATATCATCCAAAGCGTTCGCTATCATATCCTCGACGTCGTTTACAAGATGTTCACCTGGGCAGATGGACTGTTTCGATTTGACGCCGACCGCGTGCCGCCGCCAGATCGCATCACCGTGCCCATCGATCTCGAGAGCGTGATCATGGAAGGCAGCCGGCGCATGAAGGAGTGGAACAAGCTCCAGGAAGAGTTGCCCGACCTTGACCTGACTTTGCGCTTTGCCAGCCGGCCGGATGCCCGATTGCAGAACATGAGCCTGACCGTCGAAGAGTGGCGAGTGGTATCCTACATCACTCCGCAGAATACGATCCGGCAGATTGCCAAAGCCGTAAATCTGAGCGAGTTCCAGATCAGGCGGATTGTCTACGGAATGCTGCAGGCCGGCCTCGTAGAATACATCGATCCGCCAAAGACGAGAGCTGTTCCTGTTGACGAGGCGCCAGAAGAAAGAACGAAGGAAAAGGACGAGAAACAACCAGGCGTCAAGCGTTCTGTGATCACCAGGCTTATTAGCCGTATCAGACGGCTTTAGGCCGACTTGTTTCCCCTGAACGATATCTCGGCAACCGAATACACATGATGCAATCCGTGAAGATGGTTGTCACTGGCCCGTTTGCAGCTGGGAAAACGGAGTTTATCCGCGCCGTCAGCGAGATCGAGGTCGTGGCTACCGAGAAGAAAATCACCCGCGCCTCCGAGAGCGCCGTGAAAGATGTAACCACGGTTGCCATGGATTTCGGCCGGATCACAGTCGACGACGATTTGGTTCTCTACCTCTTTGGCACTCCCGGCCAGCGACGCTTTGATTTCATGTGGGAGATCCTCTCCGAAGGCATGCTCGGTTTCATCATCGTCGTCGACAGTACCAAGCCGGAGACATTTCGCGAAGCCAAACGGATCCTCAACACATTCGAGAGCTTCGCTCAGACGCCGTATGTTGTAGCCGCCAACAAACAGGATATGGAAGACGCCTGGGAGCCAGGCGATATCAAGATCGTTCTGCGCCTCAATTCGAATACCAAGGTCTTGCCTTGCGTCGCCTTGGATCGCGAAAGCGTCAAGCATATCCTGCTCGAATTACTCTATTCGATTCTCGAGCAGTACGATCGTCCCACTGACGACCAGTTTGATTAACGCTTCATTTACCCCTCGTTTACCCATCCTTCACTGTCGCTGTAAGGAGCAAATGCTACGATCTAATGATAGCTAACTGATGGTCCGAGCGAAGTATCTAGCGTGAGTTCGATTGTAACCGATCAAGGGGTCTTGCACTTTGAAGCGGTTGGCCGTGGCCGACCGCTGTTATTGCTGCACGGCTGGATCAATTCGTGGGACGTATGGCGCGACGTCATGCTGGCCCTTGCCGGGCGCCAATCGCGCAGGATCTACGCCCTCGACTTCTGGGGATTCGGCGATTCAGCCAAGCTAAACGGCGGCTCGTCTTCCGATTATCACATTAACAGCTTCGTCGAGATGGTATTGCAATTCATGGACCACATGGGCATCGATCAAGCGCCGATTGCTGGGCACTCCATGGGCGGCACAGTGGCGCTGAAGTTCGCTTTCGCCTATCCCGACCGAGCCGAGCGCGTCATCATCGTCGGATCGCCAATCGTGGGGACCACACTCAATCCGTTTTTGAAGCTGGCCGGCTATGGCTGGATCGCCCAACTTGTCTGGCGTCACCCCATCATTATTTCGGGTATCATGCACTTGCTGCTGGCCGGCGATTCTGAGCGGGTGCAGCGCATGATTTTCCGCGACATCAAGCGAACGAATCTGGATTCCTTCTTTCGCAGCATTGGCGATTTACACGGTACAGACTTACGCCGCGACCTCCTGCTCCTCGATATGCCGGCTCTAGGTATATTCGGCCGACAGGACAATATCGTATCGCCGGTCAATGCCGAACTATTTGGCGAAGGAGCTAGGCATTCCCGAGTGGCCATTATGGAGAAGTCCCGCCACTTCCCAATGTCAGATGAGCCGCAGCATTTCGTGGATGCCTTGACCGGCTTTCTGAACGGCAACAGCCGGCTTTGAACCTACCCAATATGCGCTTCCTGAGGCAGCCAGGGGACCTGGTCACGAACCGGGTCACGAACAGGATATCGGCCGATAACGGCTACTACTATCCGAACAGGATGGGTCGTATCGTACTGACGGCTATGGACGACATCATGGGCCGCCACGGCGTCAATGCGACTCTCAATTTCGCCGGGCTCGGCCGGCGAGTCGACAACTATCCACCCAACAACCTGGAGTTGGGCTTTACCTTCACTGAATTGGCCACCATCCAAAGGACGCTCGATGAGCTGTTCGGCGACCGCGGTGGGCGGGCATTATCCTTGCGTATCGGCCGCGAGACTTTCAAATATGCCCTGAAGGAATTCATGCCCATTCTAGGCATTGCCGATCTCGCCTTTCGGCCGTTGCATCTTGGCATCAAGCTCAAAATCGGTCTGGAGATCTTTGCCGAGACTTTCAACAAATTTACCGACCAGATCGTTAGTTTGGCCGAAGAACGCGACCGCCATCTGTGGATCATCGAGCGCTGCCCCGTTTGTTGGGGGCGATCTTCCACCCAGCCTTGTTGCCACCTTGCCGTGGGACTGTTGCAGGAATCGCTTAATTGGGTGAGCAACGGGCGCGAATTCGAGGTTCGCGAGGACAGGTGCGTGGCCGCCGGTGATGAGTTCTGCATTATCACTATCTTCAAGCAGCCGCTTCGCTGAGGTGATCGCGTGCGCAGAATCATACTCCAAGAACCGACTCATATTCACCCATTCAATGAGCCCGCGCGCGACCTGCGGGTGCAAAATGTCCCTCTCTGGCTATGGCAACGTGATACGCTCAATCCCTATGTTACAGAGGAGCGCGAATATCCCGGCTGGACGGAAACGGCGATCGCCGAGCGAGACGACCCTGTCGAGTTACTGGTCCATAGGGACAACTTGTTTTTCAACGCCGGCTTCATCAGTGAGTTTGTCCGGCTATCACGAGAATCCGGGCGTCCTACGCGGGCGGCCTTGCGGTCAGATGATCTGGCAGTTAGCCAGCACATTGTGCCGCTCACGAAATCCCTTGAGCAGGTGGACGGGCTACTACTGGCCGATATGTGGTACTTCCCTGAAGGCATCACCCAGAAAGAAACCGCCAAGACGGTTGTCATTGAAACCGAAGCGCGAGAAGTCGGTTACTACCACGTACCGCCTTACATGGCGACCGAGATGGGCGATCTTATCTATCAGTTGCCTCGTAAAGCGCTCGTGGCCATTGAGAGCTGGGTCCACTTATTCGTGGTAGATATTCTCTTTGGTGTCTTTGCTCGCGGAAAAGCCCTGGAGGAACGGGTCGAGTTGGATTGGCGTTATCGCCTGAAGATCTTGTATCGGGCGATGTTGGAACAGAAGCGCGTTCTCGACTGTTCCGAGATCGTCAAGATCGGCCAAAACGTCACCATCGACCCATCAGCCGTGATTCATGGTCCGACTACTATCGGTAACAACGTAACCATCGGCCCGGGCGTGGTGATCGACAATTGTCTGATCGGTGACAACGTCAACATTTCTCAGGGCTGCAATCTGATGCTTAGCATTGTCGGCGACGGTTGCTTCCTGCCTTTCAACGCGGCCCTCTTTATGACCCTGCTCATGGAAAACACGATGGTGGCCCAAAATACGTGCCTACAGCTTTGTGTCATCGGGCGCGACACTTTCGTGGGTGCGGGCACGACGTTCACCGACTTCAAGGTCCTGTCCGGTCCGCTGCGAGCTTCATCTGGCCCAGGTCAATTGCTGGATACGGAGATGTTTGTGCTGGGCGGCTGTGTGGGTCACCACTGCCGGCTCAGCTCCGGACTGACCATCTACCCCGCCCGAACGGTCGAATCAGACGTAGTTCTTCTTGGCGATTCCGGCCGCCACTACATCACCGACGATGTTCGCTACGAGGATAGCGATTATCATCGCTTTGCAAATGCGTATGACTACCCCCGACTGTACCCTCGTCGGGGCAGTTCGTAAGCGTCGCGAGGCCAGGTACTGGGAAGGAAGTTCAATTGTGCCGGCTACCCGCGACTGGTAGAATCATTTTAGAACAGGGCTGCGTTTTCATTATGGGATCGTTTGCGGCTAGGCTGGTTGATCTGACGATAAACGTACAGGCGGCCTCGTCTCCTGCAACGGTTCTTTGATAGGGCGAATTCAAAAGGCGCCTGTTTCTGTGAATCAAGAGGATGAGCGTTATGACTAAGGGTCGAATCCTTGTAGTCGAAGATGACCTGGACACAGCAGAGATGTTGCGCGAACTATTTGTTGGAGACGGTTATATGGTGCATGTCGTCGGTCGGGGTACGGACGTCTTCGAGGAAACGCGAAAGCGTTTGCCAGACTTGATCATCCTCGACATATTGCTGCCTGGCATGGATGGCTACCAGGTATGCCGGCAGCTCAGGACAACAGCTCGCACAAGCCACATTCCGATCATCTTCCTGACCCAGAAAGATGCCCGCAGTGACAGACTTGCTGGGCTGGAGTTAGGAGCCGATGACTATATTACCAAGCCGTTCGACCTGGATGAACTGAAGCTGAGGTCCAAGAACGCCATCGTTAGTCACCAGCGCATGAACATGACTGATCCCAGAACCGGCCTGCCGGCCGCTCGCCTGATCGAGGAGCAGTTGCGCGCGCTGATGTCGGCCAGCGGCTGGACCTATAGTGAGCTCTCTATCGTTCATATGCAACCTTTCTTGGACGCATATGGTTTTCTTGCTGGCGACGAGGTCTTGAGGTTTACAGCCCTGATCATCGGCGAAGCCGTCGATCGTCATGGATCGGAAGAAGACTTCGTCGGCCAGGCGTCGGCCGCAAACTTCGTCCTGATCAGCTACTCAGAGAAAGCCCCGACAATCATCGAACAGATTCGAGAACACTTTGATGACTCCATCGCGACCCACTATAACTTTCTTGATACCGAACAAGGAGGTATTCGCCTGCCCGACCGCACCCTGGCGCCACTGATGCGGCTAGCTATTGGCACTGTTTCCGACCAGGGTGAACCATTTGCCGATATCCGAGAGATCACCGAGGCGGCCGCAGGAGCGCGCCGCGAAGATGCCGGCCGGTAGGCCGAGTGACCATTGAGTATAGCGATCCCTACAAGTGAAAGTGATGCGCAACGGTGATGCAGACAGATTAAGCAGACAGATCGCTGCCCTGGGCCGGGTCAGCGACCAACTCAGCTCGAATCTGAGCCTGAGCGAACTGCTGCAAACGGCGTTCTTCGAGGCGATGGACAACACGAGCGCCGATGGTGGCCAAATCTCGCTCTACCTGGATTCCCGAGATGCATTTGTGCCCCGTCACCAGAGCGGAGATGTGCTACCGCCTCAATTGACGGCCGAACTGCAGGAGGAAGTTCGCGCCAGTCACTCGGCGCTACTTCGGAACGATCTACGATCCGCCTCCCAGATAAGATCCGTGCTCATTAGCCCCATACTGTTCGAAGGCGTTGTTGCCGGGCTCATCGAGCTTTATAGTCGCAATCGTCACCACTTCGATGATCTATCGGTCCAATTTGCTAATACGCTGGCCCGCCAGGCGACCCTTGGCATCGTCAACGGGCAACTCCACCAAGACACACTGCAACGCGAGCGATTCTATGCTGCCTTGGGCCGCGTGACGCTGGCCATCAGCACGGCGGTCAGCCTGCCGACAGTTCTCAGGCTGGTGTGCAAGGAAAGCCTTGAACTGTTTGGCGTAGATGGCGCATACGTGTGGCAAATTGAACAGGATCAGCTCGTCTCCATCGCCGCTGAAGGCTATGCCAGTGAGCATGTACTCAACCTGAGCTTGCCCCTTGATCAGGGCAATACCCTTGCTGCAGTCGTCGCCGCTCGCGGGGAAGGGTTGTTTTGTAATCGATATAGACGTGACAGGCGCTATGCCAAAACCTTGGCCTGGCAGAAATCTATCGAATCGGTGATTGCCGTTCCATTGATAAGAGACGAAAACACGATGGGCGTCCTAGAACTGGTCGACGTTGGCCAGCCCACCCGATTCGCCCGTCAGCACATCCAACAGGTTACCTTTTTCGGAACTCAGGCGGCAGCAGCCATCGGAAATGCCCAGATGGTGACTGAATTGCGTGAGTTGAATGAGGAGCTAGATTCCCGGGTTATCGAACGAACCCAGGCCCTGGGCCAGGAACGAGACAGGGTCCAGTATCTCTTGCGGGTCACCTCAGAGCTTGCCGCCAGCCTGGACCAGGATCGGGTACTCATTCGCGCCCTGGAACTGGTAAATGAGGTCGTCAAAGCTACTCATGGCAGCATTCTTCTAATTGACTTGCTCACCGGTGAACTGATTTACCCCTCGGCCTTCGAGACACACCAATTGCCGCCGCTGCCGCGAGTCGATCTCGGCTTCAAACCAGAGGAAGGACTGGCCGGCTGGATCGTACGCCATCGTGAGGCAGTCGTGATCGACGATACGTTGGACGACGAGCGATGGACGGGCCAGGGACATCAACCTGAACTGCGTTCCGCGCTGGCCGTGCCGCTCATTGCCGGCGATGAAGTCATCGGCGTACTGACATTGTTCCACGAAGCGCCAAACGCCTTTTCTCAGGAACAGCTTGAATTCGTCGAAGCCGCCGCCGTGCAAGTGGCCAACGCCATAAGCAATGCCCAACTATACCTGTTGATCCGTGATCAGGCCGAACGTCTGGGCACTATGTTGCGTGAGGAGCACATCGAATCGGCAAAGAATCAAGCCATCCTGGAAAGCATCGTCGACGGCGTGCTCGTGGCTGATGCAAGAGGGAATATCACGCTGGCTAACCTCTCGGCTGGTCAAGTGCTGGGTCTTCGACGTGACCAGCTGCTGGGTAAGTCGGTCAACGAACTGCTAGGACTGTACAGTGCGACGGGTGACGGCTGGCTGCGCACCATCAGCCGCTGGTCCAGACAAAGTGGCGTTCAAGAGGCGCAACCATTCCTGGCCGAAAGACTCAATATCGAAGACAGATTTGTGAGTCTACATCTATCGCCCGTATTTGCCCGAGGGCAGTTTTTTGGCACTGTTTCCATTTTTCGCGATGTTACACAGGAAGTAGAAGTCGATCGGATGAAGAGCGAATTCGTGTCAACCGTTTCTCACGAACTGCGTACGCCGATGACTTCAATAAAGGGCTACGCCGAGTTGATGCTCATGGGCGCCGTAGGTGGGTTGAGCGAGCCGCAGACCCGCTATCTCGAGGTAATCAGGGATAATGCCGATCGCATGAGCGTTCTGGTCAATGATCTGCTGGATATATCACGTATCGAATCAGGTAAAATCGTGCTCGAGCTACAGCCCCTCGATCTCGTACAGCTTGTGAATCAGGTGGCCAATAGCCACTTGACAGGCTTGATCAACAGAGAAAATAAGGCGATGCATTTCGACGTTGAGGTCGCGAATACATTACCGCCAGTTGAAGGGGATTATGATCGCATCACCCAAATCCTGAACAACTTACTTGACAACGCCTTCCACTATACACCGGCAAATGGGTATATTACGGTCACGCTACGACCGGCCGGAGATCGCGTCCGGATTGATATCGCTGATACAGGCATTGGGATTGACAAGGAAAGTATTGACAAGATTTTCGACCGTTTCTACCGCAGTGACGAAGCTGTTGTCCAGCAGATTCCCGGCACTGGACTCGGACTGGCTATTGTCCAGAGCCTGGTCGCGTTGCACGGCGGTGAAATCGGCGTAGCCAGTGCGCCGGGCGTGGGCAGCACATTTACGGTCTATCTACCAATTGCTTCCAAAGAGAGAATCCCGGCTGGCTGAGAAAGCCGCCATCGTGAAGCACAATGAACTCAGACAATAACAAGCCCAGGATCCTGGTAGCAGAAGACGAACCCGATATTCGGGAACTAGTCGCAATCGCGCTGCAGTTCGGTGGATTTGAGGTAGAAGCGGCCGCCGATGGAATCGAGGCGCTGGCGCTGGCCGAGGCCAAAGCCTTCGACTTAATTATTCTGGATGTGCGCATGCCGCGCATGACCGGCTTTGAGGCCTGTCGTGAGTTGAGGCTCAGGGAAGCGACAAAGAAGATACCGATCATTTTTCTTTCGGCCAAGGGCCAGGAGTCCGAGGTTCAAGCAGGCCTCGATGCGGGCGCCGACGAATACATAATCAAGCCTTTCGCGCCCTATGAGCTGGCCGACCGCGTACGGGCGACTCTGGAGAATCAGCCGGCATGAGCAACAAGCCTGTTCCGGCGCGCGGCCTACATCCCGCGATTAGACAAGAACAATGAGCGTTACGACGATCGACGGCCAGCAGGTTCATTTTGAGGCTTATGGCAGAGGCAGTCCCATTCTCTTTGTTCACGGTTGGCTCGGCTCTTGGCGTTACTGGTGGTCGACTATGCAGGCGCTCTCAAATCGCCACCGCTCATTTGCTTTTGACCTGTGGGGCTACGGCGATTCAAGTAAGGACGTAGGCAACTATGCGCTTCAGTCATACGTGGGGATGCTGACTAGCTTTGCGGACAAGCTAGCTATCGTTCGACCCTTCACCATTGTTGGCCATTCACTGGGCGCCGCACTCGCCCTGCACTACGCGAAGCTGGAGCCGGAATCGGTGGAGCGAATAGCCTTGGTTGCCTTGCCGCTTTCTGGAGACCACATCAACGGCCAATTGACAGGCGGCTCTGCTGCAGCCGTGCTTAGCCAGGCCAAAACCAAGTTTGACGCCTACCCCGAAGTGCTTATGGCGCTCGAGAAAACCGATGCTGTGGCGTTTGGCGAGTCGATCGATCAATTTAGGCGAATGAACTTGACCGATAGATTGGCGGAGGTCGCCTGCCCTACCCTGCTGGTATTCGGCGCACGCGACTCTCTGGTCAAGAAGCCCATGACAGTGCCCCACAAAAATGGCCAAGTCGGATCCAATCATCACTGCGTGTCCCTTGAAGGTTGCAGCCACTTTCCCATGCTCGAACAGCCTGCAGTGTTCAATCGATTGCTCAGGGAGTTCATTAA
Organism: Promineifilaceae bacterium (SeqCode); assembly: GCA_041570195.1. GTDB lineage: Bacteria > Chloroflexota > Anaerolineae > Promineifilales > Promineifilaceae > UBA11865. The sequence goes on from JBFFWQ010000006.1 coordinate 12,363, forward strand.
CCACGACGGCGAGCAGGATCTTTCGCCGAAGAGCTATTGGCAACGTCGCACTCGCTGATCAACGATCCACTCCTTGTTGCTCGCGCCACCGTCAACAATCGGGCGTCTAGATAGTTACATCTGAAACCTTCTAACTCGGTCATTTTCGGCCTGCGCAGGCGGCCAGCGACCTCTGAGCTAGGCGTCCTACTCGATTGACAAAGCTATGGCTGATGGTATAATCGCCCTCGAGTGGCTCCGAATACAGGCCTGTCAGTCGAGTGGCGTAGAAGTTTAATATAGGGTAGTTCCAGACCGTTATTGCGTATTATCAAATTTGTGCGAAGCTGCATAGAGGGTAAGGGCATACACGGTGAAGACTCTCAATTAAGATAGAACAATCAATAGATTCGCTTCCTACTCAAACTCGGCTGCATCTCGCACTGTGAGAATATAGTAAGCCGAGTTTTTTGTGTGTGTTCGGAGATATGGTGAACTGTTAGACAGAGTATGATTCAATGAACCTTTCAGCTGACAGCCAAGAAGCCGAAGAAAAAGGCACTGAAGACATTGATTTTAGCCAGGATATGGCCCAGTTCCTGGACGAGCATGATTACTACCGTCCAACAGTGGGCGATATCCGCCCGGGCACCATTGTCGCGATGTCCGATCAGGGGATTATTGTCGACCTTGGTCTAAAGCGCGACGGCTTGGTCCAACCCTCGGACCTGGACGAACTTGATCCAGAAGAGCGGGACGCCTTCAAGTTATATGACGAAGTGCCGATCTATATCGTTGATACCAATCAGCCTGACCGGCTCTTGGTATCAATCCACAAGGCTCGTCTGAATCAAGATTGGATCCGGGCCCAAGAATTGATGGAAAGCGGTGAGATCGTCGAGTCACCCGTCATCGGCTACAATCGGGGTGGCGTCATCGTACCGTTTGGAAATCTACGCGGTTTTGTGCCCGCTTCACACTTGGTTGAGTTGAAAAGGGGCATGGATGACCGGCAGCGCCAGCAGTCCATGTCGAAGATGCGCGACGAAGTGTTGCCTCTCAAGGTTATCGAGGTCAATCGCCAGAGAAGGCGCCTGGTCCTTTCGCAACGTGATGCGCAGCAGGAATGGCAAGAGGCTCGCAAGCAAGAGCTCATTGAGAAATTGAGCAGCGGTGACACAGTCGAAGGTCGGGTCAGTGGTCTACGGAGTTTCGGCGCTTTTGTCGATCTCGGCGGCGCCGACGGTCTGATTCATATCTCGGAACTGGCATGGCATCGCGTCAATCACCCTCGCGAGGTCGTAAGGGTAGGCGACGAAATCGAAGTCTATATTCTGAGCCTGGACAAGGAAGAACAACGCATTGCGCTAAGCCGCAAGCGGTTACTACCCAACCCCTGGTCATTCGCTGATGAGAAGTACGCTGTCGGCCATCTCGTCGAAGGTGAAGTAACCCGAATCGTGAGTTATGGCGCCTTTGTCGAGATTGAACCGGGTATTGAAGGACTGCTTCACATTTCGCAGCTATCGCGTGAAACAATCGAAGACCCGCATGAGCTAATCGCCGAGGGCGAGACCCATTTGTTGCGGGTTGTTAGCCTGGATACGAACCGCCAGCGAATTGGCCTGAGTCTTAAGAACGTCACGCCGGCCGAACAGATCGAGTGGATGTCTCGCCGGGAGGCAGAAGCGGCTACTCTGGCCGAGAAAGAGGCTGAGGGCGAGGTCGTCGAACCTGAATCTGCAGTTGACGCGGAAGTGATCGCGGCTGATGAAGAAGAGTAATATCGAATAGAACTAAACTGGTGATACATTTGCTGACGGTCCTCATTGGGTCCGTGAAGCGTACATCCAAGGAGATGAGTATTAGAAATGCCGACAGTTACAAAGATGCCAAATGAATCGGACGAAAGCCTTCTGAGACGATTTCGCAAGAAAGTTGCCAAATCAGGTGTGATGAGCACGGTGCGCCGCAAGCGCTGGCATGTGTCGAAAAGCGAATTACGCCGAATTCAGAAGAAGAAGGCTATTCGCCGGATGAGGCGTCGCCAGAATCTGAGAGCAAGGTATGGCTAACAAGGAAGACAAACTCGAGGTAGAAGGCGTCGTTGTCGAGGCCCTGCCTAACACGCAGTTCACTGTCGAACTGGACAATGGTCATCGCGTGCTGGCGTACTTGTCGGGCAAGATGCGTCGCTACTACATTCGCATCCTACTCGGCGATCGAGTGCGTGTGGAAATGACGCCCTACGATTTGAGTCGTGGGCGGATCACCTATCGCTACCGGCGGCAGCGCGAGTCGAGATCCTGACGTCGCTCTCAATCCGGAGAAGCAAGGCTACCGATTCTGTCCATTGACTTCATGACGGACGTCCTTTGCAGCGTCACCCTGTACCGATAGGGGCGGCGCTTTTTTCTTTTCCGGCCGTAAGGCAAACCCAGTCACGAATAGCTTTCCTGTCGTTCACAATGAACGAAGCGGCCGCAAGGGCCGACAGCACCTCCGATTCCTGTTCCTCGATGATGCCGCTCAACACCAGCCGGCCGTTTTGGCCACAATAATCGGCTAGACACTCTGTAGACAGTAGTTGGATAATCACCGGAGCCAGAATGTTTACCACAACCAAATCCCAATCTGATCTATGAATGGCGCGCAATTCACCCTGAAACAACATTACCCTGCCGTCGACGCCGTTTCTCTGAACGTTTTCGGCGGCAGCTAGCACCGCCAGGCGGTCTGTATCATGCGCCAGGACTCGCTCAGCGCCAAGTTTGGCTGCCGCGGTTGACAATATGCCGGAGCCGGTGCCAACGTCCAGCACTCTTGTCCCCGGCAAGACAAGATCCTCAAGCATCTGTAGGCACATCTGGGTGCTGGGATGCAACCCGGTTCCAAAGGCCATTCCCGGGTCAACCGAGATCACCGTATCACCCGGCTCCGACTCGGTCGGCTCTAGCCAGCTAGGATGAATCCATATTCTGCGGCCGACCCGAAATGGATGATAATGTTTACGCCAGGCCGTCGCCCAGTCCTCATCTTCGAGCCGCCTGAATTGAGGCTCGGGAATTGGATAAAGGCGGCCTAGATGATACAAGGATTCTTCGATCTTTGCGCGGACTTCAGGCAGATCCTGTTCCTCTGGAAGATAGATTTTCACCGCTACTTCTGGTTCAAGCGCCAGAGGGTCTAGCGCACTGGCGTCGCCTTTCTGCTCCATCACAACGCCATCGCCGACAGTAAACGGCCGTAGCACTTCTGCTATTGCCTCGGCCGCTTCTCCATCGACGGTCACGCTGACTTCAAGCCAATACATATGGTGCCTTTCCCTGCTACTGCGAGTCCTTGAACGATCTGCATGTTACTAGAATAAAAAGCCCGCCAGCTGGCGGGCAGTGAACGTCGTAGGTTCGAGCGATGGCGAGTCCATCGCTCGAGCGATCGTCGCAGAAGCGCCTGGAGCGCAGCCTTCTATTTGCGACGACTAGGTAAGCGGTGTACTGAATATGTCCCCGAGCGTGTCGCGCAATTGGCCGAGAAAGCTCTTCTCTGGCTGAGCGATCACTTCCTTGCCCAATGTGCCGGCTAGCTGTTCCATCAACTCCCGTTGTTCAGGCGACAGCTTTTTCGGAACGACAACATGGGTGACCACCAATTGATCGCCGCGGCCGGAGCGCCTAAGATGCGGCACCCCGTGTGCCCGCATTCGGAAAACGGCGCCTGACTGTGTTCCAGCCGGAATTGTCAGCTTCTCCTCGCCGTCTACAGTTGGAACGGCTATTTCATCTCCCAAAGCCGCCTGAGCGATGTTGATCTCTAGTTCAAGTAGAATATCATCGCCCCGCCGCTGGAAGAATTCGTGCTTGTTGACATGCAAGACAACGTATAGATTTCCCGATGGGCCTCCATCAGCGCCGGGCGCACCCTCGTTAGTGAGTCGGATCTGAGTGTCCTCGTCGACCCCAGGCGGCACCTTAACCTTGAGAGTTCGCGATTGCTGGATCTGTTTACGACCCTCGCAGACCGTGCAAGGGTTCGGGATCGTCTCGCCCGACCCATTACAGGTTGGGCAGGTCGTCACGTTGACAAATGAACCAAGAAACGATTGTCTGACGCGTCGTACTTCCCCGCTGCCACTGCATTGCGCGCATCTCACGGGTTCGGTGCCCGGCTCGGCTCCCTGACCAAAGCAATTCGGACAAATCTCTGGCCGGTGAACCTGAATGTCCTTCTCGGCGCCAAAGACTGCATCCTCAAAACTGATGGTCAGATCGTAACGTAAGTCCGCACCCCGCCTGGGACCGGGCCGTCTCTTCCCAGCGAACCCGCCGCCAAAGAACTCCTCAAAAATGTCGGCAAAACTGCCAAAGCCAGAGAAATCGCCATAATTCGCCCCGGCGCCTTGCACCCCGGCATGTCCAAAACGATCGTAGGCCGCGCGAGAATTCTCGTTGGACAGCACCTCGTAAGCTTCATTGATCTCCTTGAAGCGCTCGTCGGCCCCATCCTCATGATTGACATCGGGATGGAACTTGCGGGCCATTCGCCGGTACGCCCGCTTCAGTTCTTCTTTATTGGCGTTCCGGTCAACCCCAAGGGTTTCGTAGTAATCTCGTTTACTTGCCATATGTCCAGGTGCTCAACTGCTCGACGCAGAGTCGGATCGATCCGGCTTTCCGAAGACACCGTGATGATACCGCACGCGTGCCAATTACTCTTCGCTGAACTCGCCTTCTACCACATCCTCATCTGGAGCTGGGTCGCCCTCGCCGCTATCAGCCTCCGGGCTTCCGCCCGCCGGCGGTTCCTGCTGCTGATACATGGCCGTGCCCACCGTCTGCAGCGCCTGTTGTAAGCGCTCGACAGCCGATTGGATCGCCTGAGGAGTGCCACTCATCGCCGATTTCACGCCCTCAATCTCGGCTTGAATGGACTCCTTCTGGGCGTCGGTCAGATTGTCGCCATTGTCTTGCAGGAACTTCTCAGCGCTGTAAACCGCGGAATCAGCCAGATTCGATGCTTCCACGGACTCCTTGCGCTGAGCGTCGGCAGATGCGTGCTGTTCGGCTTCCTTGACCATGTTGTCGATTTCGTCATCGGACAGTCCGCTGGAAGGCAAGATCTGCATGGCCTGCTCACGTCCAGTCGCCTTGTCTGTGGCGCTCACATTCAGAATGCCGTCTGCATTTATATCAAAGGCCACCTCAATCTGGGGTACGCCTCTGGGCGCCGGTACAATGCCGTCCAGAATAAACCTACCAAGACTCTTATTGTCAAGCGCCATAGGCCGCTCGCCCTGAAGCACATGAATCTCTACCTGGGTCTGGCCGTCGGCGGCCGTCGAGAAGACCTGGCTCTTTTTGGTCGGAATAGTCGTGTTGCGCTCAATGAGTGATGTCGCCACGCCGCCCAACGTCTCAATACTCAAGGTCAAAGGCGTAACGTCAAGCAACAGGACATCCTTGACATCGCCTCCTAAAACGCCAGCCTGAATCGCCGCCCCAATGCCTACCACCTCATCGGGGTTGACGCCCTTGTGCGGCTCTCTGCCAAAGAACTCCTTGACCGCCTGCTGAATAGCTGGCATGCGCGTCATGCCACCGACCAAGACTACTTCAGTCACTTCACTCGTGCTGACACCTGCGTCTCTTAGGGCTAGTTTGCATGGTTCTATCGTCCTAGCGACCAAATCTTCAGTCAGTTGCTCCAGCTTTGCCCTGGACAATGTCATATTCAGGTGCTTAGGACCGCTGGCATCAGCCGTGATATACGGCAGATTAATCTCTGACTGCATGGTCGTCGAGAGTTCGATTTTGGCCTTCTCGGCCGCTTCGCGCAGACGTTGCAGCGCCTGTCGATCCTGGCGCAGGTCTATACCCTGGTCCAGCTTGAACTGCTCAGAAATCCACGAGATTATGGCCTGATCGAAGTCGTCGCCGCCCAAGAACGTGTCTCCGTTTGTCGACTTAACCTCAAACACGCCCTCGCCCACGTCTAGAATGGAGATGTCAAACGTGCCACCGCCGAGATCAAAGACGGCGATCTTCTCATCTTGATCGCTGCCCAAACCATAAGCCAACGATGAAGCGGTGGGCTCATTGACAATGCGCATGACTTCTAGCCCGGCGATTTTGCCAGCGTCTTTCGTTGCCTGGCGCTGGCTATCATTGAAATAAGCCGGTACGGTTATCACTGCCTGAGTCACAGGCTGGCCCAGGTAAGCCTCGGCATCAGTCTTAATCTTCTGCAGAATCATGGCCGAGACTTCTGGCGGCGAGTATTCACGTTCGTTCATCACTACACGAATATCGCCGTTCGCCGCTTCGCGCACGTCGTAGGTAACGTGCTCCCGACCGCGCTTGACCTTGGCATCGTTGTATTTTCGCCCCATGAAACGTTTTACTGAGTAGACCGTATTCTCGGGATTGACCACCGCCTGTCGCTTGGCTACCAGGCCAACCAGCCGCTCGCCCGTCTTGGTCACCGCAACAACCGATGGAAAGAGGCGCCCGCCTTCTGCGCTTGGTATCACCGTCGGCTCACCACCTTCCATGACGGCCGCCACTGAATTTGTCGTTCCCAGATCAATACCAATGATTTTCGCCATCGCTTCAAAACTCTCCTACTTCCTGCGAATTGTCGTTCGGCGACCCGCTGATGTCGAAAACCACAGACACCCCGGTCGCCGCCCTATCTTTAAGCTGAAACATTAACTAAAGAAGGTCGAATCACCCTCTCGCCAAGCCGATATCCAATCTGCAATTCCTCGATAACCACCCCACTTTCCACTCCGTCGGCTTCCTTCAACGCCAACGCTTCATGATAGTTGGGGTCGAAGGGCTGGCCAAGCGCATCGATTGGCTGAACATCCAGCGCCTCGAGTATCGTGCGAAGCTTGCGGTTAACGAGGTCCAGTCCCTCAAACCATTGGTTCTGCGCGATTTCCGAGGGAGCACTTTCCATCGCCCGGCCTAAATCGTCCAAGATCGGCAACAGTTTTCTCGCGTTGTCGACCGCCGCAACGCTGTACGCTTCAACGCGCTCGCGTTCCAAGCGTTTGCGGGCATTGGCAAACTCAGCTCTCGCCCGTTGCCAGCCTTCCAGATACTCTGCCGCCATAGCCTGCGCTTCAGCCAGCTGCTCTTCCAGTGTCGGCTCGGATTCGGCTTCGGTCGCTTCTTTTGCGTCTTCGGCCCGGTCCGCTTCGGTTACTTGATTCTGTTCTGCTTCCGATGGGACGAATTCCTCATCGGCCATTATTTCATCACTCAACTATCCACCTCGTCAACGGTAATGTCTGCAGTGGCGTCGCCCGAGGGTGCTTCTAAGTAGTAATCGCTTACCAACCCACTCATGAGCTCGGCCACGTAGCGCACGGCCGAAATGTTCCGCCCATAGGCCATTCTCGTCGGGCCCAAAACTGCCACCGTGCCTGAGAGCTGTCCCAGTGCGCCGTAACGCGCCAGGATCATGGTACACTCTTTCAGCTCCTCCCAACGTCCCTCGCCGCCTATAACAACTTGCACACCCCCAACATCAGGCTCAAGGGTCTCGGCCAGCACGCTGGCTAAAAATGCCCCCTCTTCCAGAACTCGAACTGCCTGACGAGCACCCTCGTCTTCGATGATGTTGGCCAGGCCGTCACGATAAATATCGCTAATCCCTCGTCGATTCGCTCGGCCCATTCCGTCTAGTATCAGTTTAACCACATCGCGCTCGAGCACATCTTCGTGCTGATACTGCCGGGAACTGAGTTCCGAAAAATCCGCATTCTCGTAGCGAGCATTCAGCTTGCTGGCCACTTTGCTCAGGCGATCCTGGGTGACCGGTTCAGCCAGAGTGAGCATCTGTTGCTGTATCTGCCCACCGACAAGGACCAGAATCATGAGCACGAGCCTGCCTTGTGTAGAAATGAGCTGCACGTGCCGAAACCGAGCAGCCGCGGGTCTCGGAGCCGTGACAATACTCGCCCCACGAGACGTATGCGCCAGCACAGCCGCTGCCAGCCGCATCCACTGATCTAACTCCAGTCGTGTCTGATGAAATTGGTGCCGGATCATCTGCTGCTCATCTAGCGGCAACTCAAACTCACCGACCAGCCGTTGAACGAAATATCGGTAACCTTTTTCGGTCGGGATTCGGCCGGCCGACGTGTGCAGTTGCTGGAGATAACCCAAGTCATCTAACACGACCAGCTCATTTCGAACCGTCGCCGAGCTGATCTGCAGATCATAGTGCTCAACCAGGGTCTGTGAACCAACCGGTTCCCCCGTCTCGACGTAATCGCGAACCATTAGCCGCAATATATGCTCTTGCCGGTCGGTAAGTGGTTTCTTCATCGGTCGCGCTACCAACTCTTAAACACGATGATAGGTTCAAACGCTATCGCATTTGCTCAACTTCACATCAAACTCTAGCTAATATGACGAATTAGCAGAACGACTATGAGAGTGCTAAGAGGTAAGTTCTGTTATCTTATCATGTGCCCATAGGAGCGTCAAATAAGAAAGATGTTAGATCACAGCCTGCGCCGGCCGACGGCAAACATCTGCCACAACGTTCGCAAGACTATTTTTATGTCAAGCAAAATCGACCAGTTCTCTGTGTACCAAAGGTCGTATTTCGTTCGCTCGACAATGGATGTATCACCGCGCAAGCCGTTCACTTGTGCCCAACCTGTCATGCCTGCTTTCTCGCGATGCCGCTCCATATAACGCGGCACGCTTTGTCTGAACAAGTTAACATAATACGGCTGCTCAGGGCGCGGTCCGACTAGGCTCATCTCCCCTAACAAGACATTGACAAACTGGGGAATCTCGTCAACTTCTATTCTGCGCAAGAACGCGCCCAGTTTCGTGCGCCGGGGATCGTCCTCTGTCGTCCAACCCGGACCATGGCTCTCCGCATCCTGGCGCATGGAGCGAAACTTAACCATTAGGAATGGCTTTCCATCCAGGCCCATGCGCTCTTGTATGAAGAATACCGGGCCAGGCGATTCAAGTTTGATGGCTACGGCCGCCAGCAGCATGAGCGGGGCAAAGAAGATCAGACCAATCACAGCTCCGATCAGATCCATGAGCCGCTTGAAAATCAACAGATAGCCGCGCATGGCGTAGTCGCGGATCGAAAGCAGCGGAAGGCCACCCAAATCGTCGATGTCGGCTTCCGAAGCCACGAACTGAAAAATGTCTGGAAACACCTTCATGGACACGCGCCCACGTTCGCAATAGGACATCACCCTGACCACTTCACGATGTCCCTTTTCGGGCAGCGCGATGATGACTTCGTCAATGTGTTTGCTCTCGATAAGATCTGGAAGCTGCTCTGGCTGCCCAAGCACCGGAACGCCTAGGACTTCCTCGACCCGCAATCCATCGTCAACCACACCGACCAGTTCATACCCGAGACTGGGCGACCACAGAACGCGTTGGATGATTATTCGCGCCACCTCACCGCTGCCGACAATCAGCAGCCGATCGGTACCCACGCCCCGGTTTCGCAGGCGATTTCTGACAAACTGGTGCATGGCTCGACCGACCGTAATGAATATGATCGTCAAGATCCAGGCATACACTATCATGGCCCGCGGATAATCGACCTCAAAAACGCTGTTCTTCAGACTTAGGACAGAAATGGCTACGGCGATCAACGTACCAAGCGTGACCGCCACCAGCACCGAGTAGAACTGATCCACGCGAGATACTGCCCTAGGCAAATAGTAAAGGCGAAAGAAGAATAGCGAGGCGGTAACGCCTAAGATTTGGGCGAGTAGCAGCCCCGCATAGTTGGAGATAGCAATTCTAGTGACTAATTCAGCCGGCCACGGAATGATTACCCGCAGCTGATAGGCTACCAAGAAGGCAGCGCTGATCATGAAGATATCAAGAAGGACAAGACTGATAGAGTAAATGGGTCGTATTCGCTGGCTAGGCATCATCCATCTACTTAGCCTCCACTGTATTGCAGTATGTCTCGACCCGCCAGTACCGCTGGCACCAAGGGTCGTCCACCTTTTGCGGCGACGGCCGCCACGACCAGCCAGTGCATCGGCAATGGCGTTTCCGCCCGATAATGCTTGTAATAAAAGATCAGCATTGCCCTATAGAATTCAACTTGGGCTCTCTTGTTCTGGCGACTGGAAGCGCGCTTGACGTGCAACACCTCAACATGCGGATAGTAAACAACACGCCAGCCCTCATCCTTGATGCGCTTGGCCCAGTCCAAATCCTCACCATACATCCAGAACCGCTCGTCCAGCAGCCCTACATGAGCTATGGCTGCCGTACGCACCATCATGAATGCGCCGACGACAGAATCTACCTCTGCAACGGTATTCTCGTCAAGGTAGGTCAAGTTATATCGGCCGAAGCGACGTGACCGGGGAAAGAGACGGCTCAAACCCAACATCCGGTAGCTGGATATCTCCGGAGACGGGAATGAACGCCGGCAAGCAAGGTCAAGTGACCCGTCCGGCAGCACCAGTTTTGGGCCGAGTATGCCGATGTCTTTGTTTGCGTCAAGATACTCAAGCAGCTTGGCGAACGCATCGCCCGGTACTTCAGTGTCGGGATTGAGCAGCAGGCAGTATCTCGGCCGTTCGTTCTCATCTGCCTTTTCGACGCCCAGAAGCCGCAGGCCCTGGTTGTTAGCTGCCGGATAGCCCATGTTCTCTTGGTTAGAGATGAGTTGCACCTGGGGGAATTCATCGCGCACCATCTCGCTGCTGCCGTCCGTCGAGGCATTGTCAACCACACAAGTCTCGCAGTCAAATTCGCCCTGGCTGGCGAAAACACTCTTCAGACAGCGGCGCAAAAGGTCGCGAACATTGTAGTTAACGATGACGATAGCTAAGTCGGACACGTGGCACATTCTAGCATAGCTAGCAGGCCACTCAAAAACGCCGATTGCACGCTGTCTTGGCGCTCATCCGACGTTCAGCCGCCGCAAATGGCCCACTTACCAAGGACTGCTAGAATTAGCTCCTGAACGTCCAAAGAATATTGATCGCGATCGATAAACTTGATAGCGAGAATACCGATCGCGGGAATCCAGGAGTTTTACCTTGCAAATGAATTGGCGTCCTTTTCGGTTAACGCTCTTGATCCTTCTGGCCCTGCTGCTCTTCAGCGGCGGTTACTTGCTCGGCCAATCGAGCCTGGCTCCAATCGAGGTCTTTGGACCGTCGCTTCACATACCCTCTGGTTCGGAGCCATTCTTCCACCCATTTCTAGAGAGCTGGCAGCTATTGCACGACCAGTACTTCGACCAACCCCTGAACGACGATTTGTTGTTGGAAGGCGCTCTTGACGGAATGCTGGGCACGCTGGACGATCCAAATACGCTCTACTTGTCTCCAGAACAGGAAGAGGCCGCCCGGCAAGCACAACAAGGCAATATTGAAGGTATCGGCGCCGAAGTAACCGAACAAGACGGAGCCATTGTCATTGTGGCACCTTTTGAAGGCTCGCCGGCCGACGCGGCCGGTATCAAACCGGGCGACATCTTGCGCAAGGCAAACGACCAAGATCTGGCCGACATGAGTGTGGCTGAAGCGGCCGCCTTGGTGCGTGGTCCAGCCGGAAGCGAGGTACGCTTACTGATCGAACGGGCCGGCGAGTTTATTGAGGTGACAGTCGTTAGGGACGTCATCAGGGTGCTTAGCGTCCGCGGGCAGATCCTGGACGAGGGTTTGGCCTATATTCGGCTGAGTCGTTTTGGAAACCAGACGGCAAAGGAACTTGAAGAATCATTGGGCTCGTTGCTAGCTGATGCGCCAGACGGCTTGATCCTTGACTTGCGCGGCAATCCAGGTGGTAGCCTGAATGCCGTGGTAGAAGTGGCCGACCAATTCCTGGACCACGGGCTAATCTTGACCCAACACTATGGAGACGGACGAGAAAGGGCATACAAAGCGGATGAGAAGGGCCTGGCCCAGGACATCGCACTCGCCGTGCTCATCGACGAGGGAAGTGCCAGTGCCTCTGAAGTGTTGGCCGGCGCGATTCGCGATAGCGAGAGAGGCATCTTGATCGGCGCCACGTCATTCGGCAAGGGCACAGTCCAAGATTGGCAAGGGCTCAGTAATGGCGGCGGTATACGCCTGACCACCGCCCGCTGGCTAACGCCGTCCGGCAACTGGGTTCACGAAAACGGCCTAGACGCCGATATTCCCGTCGCCGTCGCCGACGGTCAGAGTGATTCAGAGATCGACAGCCAGTTACAGCAAGCGATTAACTACCTACTTGGCAGGCCAGTTGTCGAAACTCCCGAGGACCAGACCAACTAAAGCAGCACCGGACTTGGCCTGGACTTGTGCGGATGGTATTTCGTGTCGACCGAGTTAAGCCTCGATTAACTACCTGACTTGACTGAAGCTGAAAGTGTCAAGATAGATTGAGCGCCGCCGGTTGCATGTTCTCCTTCGGTCCCCAGCATGGCCGCCAACTCTTCGACCCTTCCGTCGCCGTCTAGCAGAGTGACCCTAGTCTTCATGCGGCCATCTAGCAACTGCTTGCTTACGTGAAAATGGCCATCGGCGTATCCGGCCAATTGTGGCAAATGCGTCACGACAATGACTTGGTGTCCTGCGGGCGTGGTCAGAGCCCACAATTTGCGACCGACGACATCCCCAACGCGACCGCCAATACCCTGATCTATCTCGTCAAAAATCAGGGTTGGCGTTTCGTCGACACGGGCCAACACGGTCTTGAGGGCCAACATGAGGCGTGACGTTTCGCCGCCGCTGGCGACCTTGGCTAGCGGTCGGGTCTCTTCACCAATATTGGCCGAAACTAAGAACTCCGCGCGATCGATTCCAGTCTCATCGAATGCCAGGCGTTTCCCATCAACATAGATGCCCGCCTCATCATCGTGCTGCCGAATGTAAACACGGAATTGCGCTTGCTTCATGCTCAAATCAGTCAATTCTTTTTCGACGGCCTGGCTCAAGCGATCGGCCTCTGTCAAGCGCCGCAGCGACAACCGACCGGCTTGAGTCCCAGCCCGGTGCAACAAACGGTCCTCAGTGTCTGCCAGTTCCGCCAATCTCTCTTTGCTATGGGTTATGCCCTGCAGCTCTTTTTCGGCCTGCTCTCGCCAGGCGAGTACGGCCTCAACGTCAGCGCCATACTTGCGCTTGAGCTGATTTATCAATTCAATCCGCTCCTCGAGCCAATCGAGATGATCGCCGTTGAAGTCCAGTCCAGATTGGTAATCCATGATTTCGGCGGCGAGATCTGTGAACTGATACGAAACACCCTGGAATCGCTCCAGAAGCGGCGCCAGGCTATCATCAAGCTGCACCAAGTGCGACAGGGATCGCTCGCCCTCGCCCAACATGTCCTGGACGGATCGGGTTTCGTCGTCCTGGCCCACTAGGATATTGAGGGCATTTCGACACAGATTCTGGATTTGCTCCAGATTCGCCGCCCGCTTCCTGTCCGCTCGGAGTTCTTCTTCTTCACCTAGCTTCAGCTGGGCGCTATCGATTTCATCGATCTGAAACTTTAGCAAGTCGGCGCGCTGCGCCAGTTGCCGTTCGTCGCGTCGCAGCGTCTTTTGCTCGCGTTGTACGCCCTTCAATTCTCGTATGGTGCTTCGCAATGATTCTCGCTGCTGCTCTAGTCCCGCGTAGGCATCAAGGAGCGGCAGATGCGAGCGTGGCTTGAGCAGCGAGAGATGCTCACCTTGACCATGAATATCAACCAGTCGTTCACCCATCTCGCGCAGCAAAGTCAGATTGACTGCCCGACCGTTGATTCGACAGATATTGCGCCCGCTGGTGCGCAACTCGCGCGCCAACATCAGGATTTCCGCATCGTCTGCTTCGAGGCCCTCGGCTTCTAGAATTGGCGTGAGGTCCTCCTTCATGCTAGATTCCAGCCGAAATGTAGCCTCTACATATGCTTCTTGGTTGCCAGCCCGCACCATGGTGATGTCAGCCCGTCCGCCCAAGACTAGCGTCATCGCATCGAGGATAATAGACTTACCCGCCCCCGTTTCGCCAGTCAGCACATTAAGCCCATCTTTGAATTGGATTCGCAATTCGTCAATTATGGCAAAATTGCGGATGTATAGCTCGCTTAACATTCCTTACAGTTCACTATGCCTTGAGGTTGTTAGCACGGTTGCTATCTCATTTGATAGTATGTGGCTCCGGAGGCCAGCACGATATAGACGCCAGTAAAGAGCAGCTGCAGGCTGAGGTGGCCAAAGAAGATGGCCAACAGGAATGGCAGGGCAGGTAATGCACCGCCAATCACGACGCAAGCGCTGGCCAGCTGGGGCAACCAGCGGCCGCGCCGGCGACGAGCAACCCGAAACGCCACCCGGCCGATGAGCGTGCCGGCAAAGGCGGCTAAGAAAATCGACCAGAATCCAAGGCGCGTGGCCAGCCAGCCGGCTAGCAGGCTCAATGGCAATGCTACTAGCGCCACGAGCAAATAGTCGATTGGCGTCGCCGAATAGTAAACCTCCTCTTGCTCGCGAATGCACTCGGGGCAGCGATAACCAACCGGCGTGGGATTTGCGCAGCTACTGCAAATCGGCTTACCACAGCGATTACAGCGCAGGTGGGTCTCCCGGCTAGGGTGATTGGCGCAAAACAGCGCTACGGCCCCTTCCTCGGCAATTTCGGCCGCAACAGTAGCCGGTTCGTCTCGATTGAACGTCCCTTCATCATGTAATCCCTTGGCGGGAGTTGAGGCCACGACCTCATGGTCGTGTGAGTGGCCATCTTTGGAGAAGGTCGGCGCGGCCGCATTGCTACTCCCGCCTACTTGCCCGAGCTCAGCTAAACCGGCCGGCGAGTCCTCCGCATCAGCCACCAACGCTATATTTGGATTAAGCGTAGTGGCCTGTTGCAACGCGGCTTCTCTTTCGCTTGGGTCGCTGGCCACCTGAGCCAGGCCATACCAAGCCTGAGCCGCGTCTGGCGCCTCGTCAATTATTTGACGGTACAGTTGCTCGGCTGCCGCCCGCTTTCCTGACTCAGCCACCCTGTCGGCCTGCCTCAGAAGCGAGCGTATGCGCGGGCTCTCTAAAGTCATATATTAATTTCCCATTTACTGCTTGCGCGACCAAAAGCTGAGTCGCTGCATCAATCTGTGATAAAAATAGCTCTGTCCATCCACGCGCGCAAACAGGCCCTCATTCTGGTGTTTGGAGATGAGCACCTCGTCGCCGCTCTGCAAGTGAACCTCATCTTGCCCGTCGGCTGTGGCCAGCGCGCGATGAACCATTTCCACCTGAATCTTGACCACTGCTTCCTGGTGCAACACCACCGGACGTTCAAAACTGAGATGCGGCGCCACTGGAATTATCAGGAAATTCTTCAATTGAGGTGGCAATAAGGGACCGCCGGCCGCCATCGAATAGGCAGTCGAACCGGTCGGCGTCGAGGCAATTAGGCCGTCGGCCGTATAGGTGGTGACGTGGTCCGCATCGACGAATAAATGAAAACGGACCACGCGAACGTGTTCGCCGCGGCTGACGACAATGTCATTTAGCGCAGAAAGATTCGATATCTGCGCCCCATCACGCCACACTTCCCCTTTTAACATGAGCCGGCGCTCCAGCCAATAGTCGCCGTCCAATACTCGTTCCAGTTTACTCTGCCACGCCTCAGGCGTAACCTCGCTCAAGAATCCTACTCGGCCGAGATTGACGCCAAAAACCGGAACGTTAAAGGGCGCAACTTCCCGCGCTGCGGTGAGAGTGGTGCCGTCGCCGCCAAGCACCACGATCAAGCTAGACCTGGCTACTAACTCACATTTACTGGCCATATCTTTGACCCGTGAAACCCAGGAATCCACGTTCCTGCTCGTCAGCCACTGGCTAATCTCGTGAGTTAGCGGCTTGGCCCTGGGTACCTGAGAACTGTACAAGATACCAATCATTGCTTTTGCTCGGTTGCAACAGCGTGATGATCGCTCAACCAGTCTGCTACATCGGTCGACTTGACCGACGTCTGCTGGCCACTTTCCATCGTACGCACCGTCACTTCGCCAGCGGCCAACTCGCTTTCGCCGATGATGATCGCATAGGTGACGCCAAGTCGGTTCGCTTCACGCATTTGGCTTTTCATACTGCGCCGATTACGGGCAAATGCGATACGTGCTGCAGTTCCTGCCTGCCGGAGTGCAAACACCAACTCTACCGCCACGGTCTTGGTTGGGCCACCGAAGTGGGCCACCATCACTTCGGTGTTTGCTGGCTGCGGTGCTTCAATGCCTTGAGCCTTCAAGCCGATGACGATGCGATCGATGCCGATACCCACGCCCACGGCCGGCGCCTTGGGGCCGCCAATCGCTTCGGAGAGCCCATCATAACGGCCGCCACCGCAAAGCGAAGCCTGGGCGCCAATTGCTTGATCCCACAACTCAAATACGGTCTTGGTATAGTAATCAATGCCGCGCACCAACCGGTAGTTGATGGCGTACGACTGACCCAAAGCATCCAACAAACCTCGCAGATCGGCGAAGTGTGTTGCGCAATCATCACATAAGTAGTCGATAATGTGTGGCGCCTCGGCGAGCAAGACATCCATACCTTCTTCTTTGCTATCCAGAACCCGTAAAGGATTGCGCCGCATCCTTTCACGGTCAACCTCACCCAAGGCATCCTGATTGTCCGTCAAAAAGGCCTTCAGAGTAGCCACATACTCCGGCTTGCAGACTGGACAACCAGTGCTATTCAGCTGAAACGTCAAATCCTTGTACCCCAATTCTCGGTGCAAGTTCCTGGCCAACATCATGATTTCGACGTCGGCCGCCGGATCGGTTTCGCCAATGATCTCCGGATTAAACTGCGTATGCTGCCGAAATCGCCCGGCTTGTGGCCGCTCGCGACGGAATATCGGTCCGGTAGAATAGACTTTCACTGGCTGTGGCCAACTGCTCATACCATGTTCTATGAATGCCCGTACGATGCCGGCTGTGAACTCTGGCCGCAAGGTAATGCTCGATCCATCGTCTTCAAGAATCGTATACATTTCCTTCTGGACGAAGAAATCTGAGGCCGTCCCGACACCGCGTGAAAACAGTTCTGTATACTCCATGACCGGGACGTCGATCCTTTGAAAGCCATAGAGCTGCGCCAGCGATGTAGCGGCCCTCAGCACGAGGTCCCAGTAGGGACGGTCTTCGGGCAGCACATCCTGCATGCCAGTCACTCGTCTTATTGTCGTCAAACCTGCCTCCAGAACGCCAAGTATGTTGGCAGTCGCTATTTTATAACCGGCTTCGAGCATTAGCCAACTGAGGTGAGCGAATTTGCGGTCATCTGCGACAAGCTTAACCGGCCTGAGACGCCAACCGGGCTTCATGTGCCTTCAAGCCAGAAAGCTATATTGAACCGGGTTGTCCGAGAACGGGAGATATTTCTATGCGAGACTCTGGTGGCAGTAAGAAACGAAGCCGCAATTGTGGCACCGCCCTGGATCGTCATGATCTCGAAAGACCTCTTCGGTAAGGGTATCCTCGCGCATTAGATCTAGCAGGTCCAGCAGATCCCCCTCCAGTTCGTACGAGAAATCGACGGCGAAGGCTCTATCGCGGTACTGCAGAATACCGTGGCTAGGCCGTATTCCATATGCCTCTTCCACGAGAAGACAGTATGCGGCCAATTGCAGTATATGTCCATCATATGGCTCGGGCGGCGCGTAGCCTGATTTGACCTCTACCGGAACGATTGACCCATCTTTTTCCCTGACCAGGTAGTCGGGTCGGCCAACCAATCCCAGTTCACTCGAGAATATCGATTCCTGGTTCTGACTCTGCCGAGCCATATCCTCGTAAATCACTTCGCCCCGAGGAAGTCCGGCTTGGCGCCGGCCAAAGCGGCTAGATAACCAGGCCAGCATTGCCAACAGTGTCAGGAATAATGCCACTGCCAGCCAAAGAAGATCTACTCCCAAAGCGCTCATATTGTCCTGATTATCCAGAAAACGAAGAAACTGACCGCCAGAAATAGCAATATTAAAGCGACCCGTCTCACGGTCATGGCGCGAGCCACAGTTTCCCCATGATGCTGATGATAGGCCACGCCATTGGCGAGCGCGTCTGGATTCAAAGGCGTGTAGCCAACTTGAACGCGCAACCACCAGGCCCGACCGCAGTAGACATATTCTGCGATTTCACTTGCCTTAATAACTGAATAGCTCATACGTTCTAATTCTATCTCAAGTGCATCGAAATGCAAGATTGGGGGTTACTGGTAGTCAGCTCAACTGGGCCAATAAGGAAGTGGTTTCAGTTCCAAAACATCGTCACTTCTAAGGTCGCAGCAGGATCTTGCGCACACCTGGCCGGGCAGCGTGATCTAAGGCCTCCAGTCCATTTCCCAGCGCGTACTCAGCCTCTACGAGCGGCGCGGTATCGATTTCGCCCCTTGCAAGCATTCGTAGAGACGGTGCAAAAGGACCGCACCGTGATCCGATGACGCTCAGCTCGCCTACGACCAGTTTTGTAAGATCGACATCCGCCGGTTCCGCGTAGGTGCTTTTCATCACTAGAGTTCCAAGAGGTTTGACTAGACGCAGCGCCTCGCCGAGCCCGCCCCTATTGCCGGTGGCCTCTACCACGAGGTCGAAACTACTGTCTTTACAATCGGCCGCCAAGCGGGCCTCCAATCTCATTCGCCGCGGCAGTTCTAGAGACTCCTCGCGACGGCCTAACATGACCACTTGCGTGCCGCCCAAAGCCAGAACCAGGCCAGCCAACATGCCGAGTCGGCCAGGACCGATCACGGCTGTTCGGTCAGAAGGAGAAACCATAACCTGCTCGCGGATACGAATAGCGGCCGCCAATGGTTCAACAAACACGGCTGAGTGATCTGGAACTTCATCAGGCACCGGCAGCAGATTGGCGACTGGCAGCGCCAGATAATCAGCAAAAGCGCCATCATGACCGATGATGCCCAAAACTGTCCGATGAGGACAGTGCTCAGGACCCTGACCAAGGCAAATGCTACATGTTCGGCAGCCGAGGTTGATGGTGCCCACTACTCTCCGGCCGC
Source organism: Promineifilaceae bacterium (SeqCode) (assembly GCA_041570195.1). GTDB lineage: Bacteria > Chloroflexota > Anaerolineae > Promineifilales > Promineifilaceae > UBA11865. The sequence goes on from JBFFWQ010000006.1 coordinate 31,353, forward strand.
GAAATTCGTCCGGTCCCTCTTCGACGACGCCGACAAACTCATGCCCCAAGACCCCTTCAAAGCCTGCATAACCTTTGACGATCTCAAGATCGGTACTACAGATTCCGGCCAGCGACACTCGTATTAGCGACTGATCCTCTGCGACGGACGGCGCAGGATGATCAGTCCTATAGTGGACCCGGCCGTTTTCAACGTAGAGAGCTTGCATAATTCTTGTCCTTTTGGGCACTGGCCTGAAGCCTCCACAGTCGGTGTGCGATTGCCTTTACCTATGCCGCTTTGCTCCCTGGTTCATGATCCTCGTCAGCGTTCAGGAGTCGTCAGCATCCGTAGCCGTTGAGGTTGCCGTCTGCTCCGGCTCTATACCATTTTCATCCGGTACGAACTGTGCGCCACCCTCCAATAAATCGTCCCATGGCCGGATTAGCACCTCAATCAGCGAATTGACCTCGATCCAGGCGAGTTCGTAGACACCGTCATCGGCCCTCAGCACAATCACATTGCCTGGTTCCTGGCTCATGATATTGGAGACGCCCGGTTCCATGAGAGCGCTGTTGAGAAGTGGTGCCGTCAAGCTCAGAATCTGCGACATAGTCACGGTAGAAGTATAGGTGATACCCTGGCTGTCTGTTACATTAAGCCGGCCGTCTGACTTCAAGTCCAACTTGGCTCCGTCCTCTCGTTGAAAAATAACCTGACTGTCCACAGAAAACGGCAACTCTGGCGGCGCGACATCGCTTTCCTCAAGTTTGTCGCCAAAGAGCGCACTCAGGCGCAAATAGAGAGCTTGCAACTGGCCCGGCAAAAACAAATCAGGACAATACAACTCGATAGACCTGGTGCCATCCGGGCTGGCCAGCATCAACGTCTCCCGTCCACCGCCGTCATAACAAACCTGGCCATACGAGTCAGCCAGGTTCTCCCACTCGATTTCATCCAGAACCAATTGCACTTCGCTCAATGCACCGTCAGGGGTTGTAGAACTGCCGATTTCTGCTTCAGTCGCCTTCCAGGCCCACGACCCGCCATCGTCCGTGAGGGCGGCCGAATGGGCTACTTCGAAGGGTGTCGCTTCACGGCGTAGGCCAATGATAGTACCTGGCGGAAAATGTGGTCCAAGGAACATTGATGTATAGCTCTCGAGACTCGCCAACATCTGAACATCGTTGAGCCAACCTTCTCCTGCTTGCTCTGTGAGCGGCAGACGGTACTCGATATAGACGCAGGCCTCGCACGCAGTCGTCGATTCCTCAATAGTTGCCCGAGGCAATGCTTGCTGCATCTCAAGTAATACGCCAGCCCGATTCCTCAGTGTCACCGACGTACTCGTTTCCTCGTCGGTGATTTCGATCTCGCCAGCAACATTTCCGCGAATGCGCCTATCCAGGTTAAGGACAGGAATTGAATATCTCACATCCGCGACGACTTGATCGAACGGAACCTCGGTCGCTGGAACAGTCGTCGGCTGCGGCGGTCGGGTATCAGTCGGGGACGGAACAGGTGGGGCCGTGGCCGTAGGATAGAGGGTCGGCAACTCGCGTGTTCCTAGTGCCGCAGCCTGATTATCGTCGTTCGACGCACGCGTCGCCGGAGAAGAATCACCACAGGCGGGCGCCAATCCAATAATGCAGAGTATTATTGCCACAAAGATCCAGCGCCGATGCATCAAGGTCCTTCCTTTATGTCAGCGATTTACCCATCACCGTCTGGCGCGGGCCATTATAACAGTCGACGTGCGCCGGTCAATTCAGGGTCGAGTATTTTGTTGTGCTTCAAGACCGATACCGAGCCGGCCGAATCGAGTCCGATTTTTTTAAGGTTTCACCAATTGACATTGCACGTCGGATAAATCTATAATGCTTAGCAACAGCCCTAGTTGGAGCAAGCGGCGGCAGTCACTGACTGAAGCGTGTTAGAACCCCCACTAGTGAGCCAGCATGCTCTGAATACCGACTACGACGTTCGAGCAAACAAATCTCATTGGCCGCTACGAGGTTCGAGATGTAGGACCGCCTAAGTTCTGGCAAGCCAGACCTCCTTGCCAACCCTTCTAGGGCTTCCTTTCTGCCCGCATCCCCAATTCAGATGGAATGCCGTCATTCTAGAATGTCGTCATACAGATCGGCCTTATTTCGGTCGAGAATAGATGATTAATGCAGCCCGCGTGCTTTGCATCGTTGGGCTCAACCAGACCGTAGGCCGCGAGCTGATTGAAACTAATTACTCCCATGAACATAGACGAGAAGTCGGCAACGTCGAGCCGGATCTCGTAATCAAATTGCCCACCTTCAACGATCGAGGCTAACCCCTCTTCGAAATGCACAATCACACTGCCAATGTTTTGTGGCATAAATGAATCTCTCAAGGAGATCTTTAGCTTACAAGTCTTATCGCCGAATCGCATAGTTTGAGAGCGAGAGAATAGACCTGGCAAATCAATCACTCTATACATCAGACCTAGGCCCTGCGTGTTGCTTTCATGGAAGACTGATGGCAACAAATTTCCCGAACGATTACCAGGATCACTAAGCAAATGATGAAATGCATCGTCTTGCGTATTGATCACGATTCTCTCAAATTGATCAGACAACGAATGCAGGAAAGACAGCAATTCATTTAAAGCCTCTGGACTTTCGTAGACCATCTGCTTGACATTCAGGTCATTCTGAAGGAAGTGGTCCCGCTTCTCAAAACCGTACGTCAAATAGCCTAAAACGCTGCTTCCGCTGATAAAACCCACCGTGGTCAGCGACGGGTTATTTAGCATTTGCTCTACGCGCCCCTGCGAACCCAGTATCATTCCATGAGTGGCTGCGGCGTACCGATCGTAACAGGCCAGCACCTTGCCGGCGTCGCCTTCGGTCAAGCGCTCAATGTGCTCCCAGGACGTGCGTGGACGAATACCAGCGGGCCGAAACTCATATTGATTCATCTTGGTGCCGTAGCCAAATCCCATTTGACTATAGAAATCGGCGCGAAAAGGATAAAGCAAGGCAATCGTGGCCCCTTCGTCGCGAACCCGCCGCAGATAGAATCTCACCATCTCCATACCCAGCTTCTGTTTTCGGTGCAGCAGATCGACCGCCAGAGATCCGAGTCCGCCGGACTGTACAAATGTACCTCGGACGTTCATCATAAACTCATAGATCAACATGCCCGCCCTTAGGTGGCCATCGCGGAATAGCCCGTAAATGGTCACCGAAGGATCGTCATAGGTTGTCGCCAGGCGCTGTCGTAACCTTCTTCGGTCTTCATCCGACACAATGTTTAGGCCAGGATAAGCGCCAGCCATTATGGTCACATATGTGTCCAGATCCGACTCTTCCAGAACCTCGATGCGATTCTTCACGACTATCTCCCGTCTATAGAAGACCACGCTGGGTGTCTTCTGATTGGTGTTAAACAGGCCATTTGATAAAATGCACTGTTTTGTACTTGCAGGGCTATTTTCTGTCAATCCCGAATTAACTGTAAGCATGGAGAGCGCCAAATAATGCAAAAGATAGTCGAATGTGTGCCAAATTTCAGCGAAGGGCAGCGACCGGAAGTCTACGACGACATTGCCAATGCCATCCGCCAGGTGCCGGGGGCCCACGTACTGGATGTGAGCGCTGATCCCGATCACAATCGTTCCGTTATTACCTTTGTCGGCAATCCTGATGCTGTCGAAGAGGCAGCCTTTCAGGCCATTGCCAGGGCCGCTAAGCACATCGACCTGGATGAGCACGAGGGTGAACATCCCAGGCTTGGCGCTACCGATGTCTGCCCATTTGTGCCGGTAAAAAACGTCACGGTCGATGAGTGTGTCGAGATAGCAAGGAGAGTCGGTCAACGAGTGGGCGACGAGTTGGGCATCGCAGTCTACCTGTATGGCGAAGCCGCCACCAGGCCGGACCGGAAGAAACTCTCCGCAATCCGCCGCGGCGAGTACGAGCTGTGGCGCGATGAAGTTGCCACCGTCCCCGAGCGAGTGCCTGATTATGGTCCGGCGCGACCCAGCAGGTCAGGCGCCACTGTGATAGGCGTACGCCCATTTCTAATCGCCTATAACATCTTTCTCAATACCGATGATGTGGCCATTGCCAACAAGATCGCCAGGGCTGTGCGTTTCACCAGCGGTGGGTTGAGGCACGTTCAGGCTTTAGGCTTCCTTGTAGAAGGCCAGGCGCAGGTGAGCATGAATCTGACCGACTTCAACAAGACCCCAATACACGCCGTCCAGGAAATGGTGCGGCGAGAAGCCGCCCGTCATGGGCTGACGATTACCAAGTCAGAATTGATCGGTCTTGCGCCTCAAAAAGCCTTCTTGGAAGCGGCCAAATGGTATTTTCAACTCGACGACATGAAGGACGATCAGGTATTGGAGATTCGCCTGGCAGACGCCACGAGCGACGATTACACGCCTTACCCATTTTTGGAAGCCACCGGCGCAGCAACGCCCACACCAGGTGGCGGCTCGTCGGCCGCGCTTGCTGGTGCGCTGTCGGCTTCCCTATCACAAATGGTGGCCAATCTTACGCTAGGACGTAAGAAATACGCCTCGGTTGAGGCTGAAATTGAGGGTCTGCTCGAACAGACCACGCGACTGCGACACGAACTGACTGCGGCCATTGGCCACGATGCAGCTGCCTTTGAACGATTGATGAGCGCCTGGCGTGACAAGAAGGTGTCTGGTGAAGACAAAATGTTGGCCATCGAAGAGGCCACTCGTCAAGCGGGACTAGTGCCGTTAACCGTTGCCAGGCGAAGCCGGGATGCGGCCAAGCTCGCCGTGTCAATGACGGCGATCGGAAACGCCAACGCCGTCACCGATGCGGCCGCGGCGGCCGTCATGGCTCGCGCCGCCGTTCAGGTCGCCGCCATGAACGTAAGAATCAATGGCATTGGCTTGCGCGATCAAGATCAAGCCCAGGCCTGGAATGCTGAGCTTACGACGCTTGAAACCGAAACAGAGCGTCTGGCAGAACAAGCCGTGGCCATGGCGGCCGATCGCGGAGGATTCTAGTTGGCGTCGCGGCGAAACAACGTGTGGGGCCAGAGTAATCGCCTCTTGCCAATCCCAGGCTGGGGCATCCTGGCCCTGATTGGTATCTCGCTCACTGTACTGGTCGGGTGCCGATCCAGCGCAGCCGGGCCGGCGGTCAACTTGGCTCCAACATCCGTGGTAGGTCAGGCGTCCTCGCCGGCGCCTCCCCCGCCACCCGTATTGGTGACTGTGTCAGGCTCATCGGAAAAGAGCTCTTTCAGCCCGCTCAGCGCCGCTGAATTGGCCGAGACCGCAACGGTCGATGCTCAGGCGCAGATCATCACCCCAGAAACGGAGCTCTTGGCCGAGCCGGCAACTGTTCCCCCGCCGACCGAAACGCCCTTGCCCACCTTCACGCCACCGGCTCTGCCAAAGACGCCTGTATGGGAGCATTATTGGCTGCGCAGACCTGTGCCAGAGGAGTCAGCCGTCTGGACCGATAAAGCCTATCCGTACGGCAGCACCCGCGGCGGCGAGTTGCGGTCCCATCATGGGGTTGAATTCAACGTCCCGGCCGGAACCGTTGTAATGGCCGCCGCGAGTGGCACCGTGGTTGCCGCCGGACGGGATGACGTGGAACGGCTTGGCGCCAGCAACAACTTCTATGGAAACGTAGTCGTGATCCAGCATGACACGGGCCTTGAGAATCAGCCAGTCTACAGCCTTTACGGGCACCTCTCTCAGATCTTGGTTCAAGTTGGCGACCGGGTTAATGCCTTGGATACGATCGCTCTATCGGGTGCCAGTGGAGTTGCAGACGGCGCGCACTTGCACTTTGAAGTGCGGGTAGGCAGCAACAACTACGAGAGCACCCGAAATCCTTTGTTGTGGCTCTATCCCTTCCCTGATCGCGCCGTCGTCGCCGGCCGTATCACTTATCCTGATGGTACGCCGGCTCGCAATGTCCCGCTTAACCTTCGTCGTGTTGACGCGCCTTCTCCCTATGCGGCGACGACCAGCTATGCCGACGACAGCGTAAACTCCGATGATGTCTGGGACGAGAACTTCGCTTTTGACGACATATATGCCGGCTATTATGAGTTAACGGCCGGAACAGGCGATGACAAGATCAAGGTTGAATTTTGGGTCCATCCCTACCAAACCAGCTTCGTCGAACTCGTGCTTGATAACAAATGATACGAGCGTAGTTCAGCTGGCCCGCTTCAGCAGCCAATAGCCTAGGACGGACAGGACAATACCTTCGAGCAGAACGGCGCCAGTCCACACCAACCCAAAGTCAAACCAGAATTTCTCCGGAAACAGGCGAATCAACGAATCCGAAAAGGAGAAGGTCCAGGTGTCCGGCGGGAATAAGATCTCGTGAAACTGGGTGAAGACGAAGTTCCACGAGAGGCCGATCAGAACTATCACCAACAGCAGTGCTCCAGTGGTGAATAGCCCGCCATGCATCATCGCCCTGTAGCCTTCCGTTCGACGCTCTCGTTGTAGCAGCAGATAGAGCAAGCCACCGATAACTACGATCGCAGCCACCCAGATCAGCCGGCTGAATAGGTCGGTCAGCTCCTTGACGTCGAGCATGTGACCGATTTCTCGTTCGTTGTAGAGTGGCTGGTCGGCGCCGGGTAGTCGTAACTGCTCAAGCAGCCGGATGGCTTCGTCAGCAGGCTCAGAACTGCGCAAATAGTCCAGCGTAGCTTCCGCCAATTCAAGGCGTTCCTCTTGTGTAAAGCCATAACGATCTGGCGCGATGCGTCCGTACTCGAAAGTCGGATAGCTGGGCGAGTCCCAAACGATAACGAGCCGCAAAGTACCCAGTGTCAGCAAGAAAGGCATGGCCAAAACTACGAGCCAGCGCACGATTTTGGCCCAGTTGATGTTCTTCAAGCTACTCCTCCATGACAAATGATGTTGGTTGGCAGCGACTACTGGTCTTTTCAAGAACAGCCATTTCAACCGCCCAGACCAGGCAAACCGGCCGGACCTTCTTCAAGCAAGTAACGGATGACAATTGAATCGATGATTGTCTCGACCGGCGCTCGCTCGTCGGTAAAGACGACGTCTCCACGCACAGTTGGAACCAGGTTCGCCTGGGCCGATTCAAGCGCTTGATGCAGAAGTGGCTGACCTGTAGCGTCGATTGTAGCCAGCCATTCGGCCAGGTTTGTCCTTTCGGTAGGCTGAACCGTGGCCACCAGGATGGTATTCAGCGATCCTGGTACGTCGATGGTGTGAACGCTCGAAAACACGGTTAGCAATGTGCTCGTGATCGCTTCAACCAGGCGACGGTCCGTGGGACCACGCCCGACGTTGATGGCCAGAATGCCGTTTGCTGTAAGACGAGCTTCGACCTCGGCAAAGTAGTCGCTGGTCGTCAGGTGCCATGGTATATAGGGAACCTTATAGGCGTCCAGGGTAATCAGATCATACTGCGTTTTGAGCTGGTTGAGTTGATACCGGCCGTCGCCAATAACAACATTGATATTTGGCTCATTCAGGTCGAAGTATGCGCGACCCGCCTCCACGATCGCCGGGTCCAATTCGATGCCGTCGACAGGTATTGGCCCAAAAACCTCCGTAAACTGCTTTGGGATGGTGCCCGCCGCCAGTCCAATAACGGCCATGTTCTCAAGTACCAGTGGATCCGACGGCGAGTTGAAGAAAGGAGCAGCCAACATGATGCTCCAAACGGAAATGCGTGGTACGTGGCCGCCATCGCAGTAGAATGAGTGATACGCCTGTCCTTCATTTAGGAGAAGATAGTTGCAATCGTCCCGGCGTACAACCTGCACGTAATTATAAGCCGACTCTTGCTCAAAAATCTGATCAGGATATGCCTTGATACTGCCCTGGGTCCAAAGAATGACAAATGGAACCAGGATAATGGGCAGCAGTAATGAGGCGTACGGCGGGCGCTGGCGCGCTCGCCATAGTCCAATGAGGCCTACGATAAGCAGGGCGACCCCAAACAACACCGCGGTAATACGTGTACCCGCCTGGGGGATGACGATGAGTACTGGAAGATAGGTACCTAACAGACTGCCCCAGGTCGATACGGCATAGATACGTCCGCTGATCCGGCCGGCTTCGCCGACATCACGTACGCCAAGCCGGATCGCATAGGGCGATATGCAGCCCAACAGCGTAATCGGCACGGCGAGCGACAAGAAAACAACGATCAGCGAACTGAGGACCGCGCCGATGTTCACGGATGCCAGGGCCGAAGCCGCCTGGCGCAGCACCACGCTAGTGAGCAGCAGAAAAAAGACACAGCAAAAACCGGCAATGGTCACCAGCCAGTAGAACGGGGTCGGTCGTGGACGGCGGTCGGCCAACCTTCCGCCAAGAAAATAACCTAAGGTAAGAAACAGCAGCACCAGGCCGATGACGTTTGCCCAGACGATATTGGAAGTGCCAAACACCGTCTGTAACATCCGACTGATGGTGAACTCGATGGCCAGCGTGGCCATGCCCGCGACGAAGACGGTCAGATACAGAGACGCGCGCGGAAAACTGGTCGTCCCCCGGTTCATGCTGCCACCAGTTTCTGGCACTTGCACCTGCGACCCTTAACTACCCGCATGTAACTACTGAATCTGAAAACGTTCATTCAACTGTTCGGGGGACAAACGTCCTGTGTTCCTGAAGATAATGACCAGTGGCTGATCGTAAACTGTAAAGCTCTCGTCAAACCGACCCAATGCCAGCCCAGATTGCTCAGCCAGGTACTGCTCAACCTCGGCCGGTACGTTGAGGTTAGGCCACCCGAAAGTATCTGGGGTTAGATGCAGGCCAAACAAGTTTGGCATGCGTGTGCCAACGTAGGCTACCTCGAATCCTAGTTGGCCGTCAAACAAGAGCCGGTAGAACTGGCTGGACAGTGGATATCGTTCGGGTAGTCTCGGAATAACACCGTAATTGCGGTTGGAGGCCAGCGCCAGATAATCGCTTTGGGCCACAAGGGCCAGATTTTGGTCTAGTTTTTCCAGGCCGTCGTGTGACTCAGTGCCCGAAAGCCAATTCACGTCCCCCAACACAAATATGTCCCGTCGCAAATGTTGGCCGTCAACAGTTAGATTGTCGGGCAAGCGATCGTCCCACATCTCGCTAAGAATGTAAGAGCCGGGTGCAGCCTGCTCATATAGCCATTTGGAAGCCGCGACCCATGGATGGGGCTGGCGATACATATTCACAAAGGCCAAGGCATATAGGCCTGTCACAATCAACAGTATGGCGACAGCCACTCGACGCGCGACTTTGAGCCGGATACTCAGAATCATTGCCGCGGCGTACAACATCAGGAATGGGGTTAGTGGCTGCAGATAGCGCATGAACTTGACTACCAGCGCCCCCGTGGTCAAAAAAAAGGGCACGGTCCATAGCAGCACGACCAGCTCACCCTGGGAAAATGGGAACCGTTCCTTCCCCAAACTATAGGACTCCGGCATTTGTTCGGTCGAATGACCTGCGCGCCACCAGTGCAAAAAGGATCGGATCGCCCGCCAGACTGCCCAGATGAGGCCGGCAAACGAAACCAGGCCCAAAAGCGGACCCATTCCCCATCGCACCTGCATTTCGATGAAATAGAGATAAGGCGTCGTTCCGGCATATTGCCGTACATACGGCACGTCCCGTGATCCCCGGACCATTGTTCCTTGACTCACGATGTTCTGTAGATAGCAGGAGTTCTGCAACTGCTCCGGCACCGTAAGCGGGCCAATGCGCAGCGAATCAGCGCTTTCGCAAGATGTGTCGAGAAGCGCGAACGGATTGCTCGCGGCGAATACGAGCAGGCCAATGACCAGTGTCACCGCGAGTAAGGCCATACGCCGGCCGAGAGGCCACTGGCGCTGGAGGGCAACGGCACCTAACAGCGGCAACATTAGCAGCGTACCGCTGAATTTCGACCCGACCGCCAGACCAATCGAGGCTCCAGTCAGAAGAATGGCGCCAGCGCGCTGTTTATGGCTTACAGCCCCCTTCGTAGCGGCAACGAGCAGAACCAAAGCGGCCAAGACGAAAAAGGTCAGATAAGGGTCGACCGTAAAGAAGTGGGCCAGTTGGATGTGCATCACGTTGACAGCCAACAGAGCGGCTGCCAGGAGGCCAACGGAGGGGCTGAACAGCCATTTTCCAAGTATGAACAGCAGGCCCACGGTGGTCAAATCGAACAAAGCCGTCAGTACCCGGCCGACGGCCGTCAGGTGGCGGAATTCTATCTGATTGGCACCGTTGAGAATATCGCTTGTTAGCAGCCACCCTTCGGGAAGGCGCGTAGCCAATCGCGGGCCCGCTCTTTCTGCCAAACGGGTTGCTGCAACCCCCAGGTAAAGCGGCAGATGGCCATAGGCGAAACGTCGCGGCTCATCTTGCTCTAACACCAGGCCGCCACTGCTCGCTCCCGGCGGCCAGTAAAATGGATTAAAGGTGGATTCGTTCGGCCGGAAGGCGGTTTGCCATTGCTCCGGCCATTCAATGCTTGTTCCCACCCAGGCTATGTAACGTTCGTCTGGATGATAATGGTTAAACTCGTCCCAATCCACGCTGGAAAGACGCAGAAATGCGGCAATCAGCAAAATGAGAGCCAGAAGGACGAACTGTGTTCGTTTACCCATCTTCAGGATTCTAGCCGCGGCTGACGAAGTGGTCGAGCCAAAGGTGAGACAAAGAGAGCCGGATTACTATCCGGCCCTCCTGATAGGCAAATGAGTTGGCTTGTAGACGACGATCCGTTGATCGGCGCCGGCGTCTGTCCGCCGCCGGCCGATAAATCGCGAGTGGCGTTTACTCCTCGAACTCTTCCTCGTCGACTTGCTTGCCCTTGGCGATCACCTCTACCTCGTCGGCTGCTGCCGCCATGAGCAAGTCCTCTTCCACTTCCTCTTCTTCTTCCTCCTCTTCCAGCGCGACGTAATCGAAACGAGCCACGATCGACTCCGGCGAAGCCAGAATTGCTACGCCTTCCGGCACTGTCAAATCGCCGATTAACACGACGTCATCAGGCGTTTCGATTCTCGTCAGATCCACTTCTATCTCGGAAATCAGATTGTCCGGCAGACACTCAATTTCGACCGAGACCATAATCATGGCCGTGGTGCCCAGGCCCTCGTCGACCGGCGCAGCCGTACCGACCGGCACCAGGGCGGCCTCAACCACCAGCTTCTCTGTCATGTTTACTTCATAGAAGTCCACATGGATCAAATCGCCGCGAGTCACATGGACTTGGACGTCCTTAGCCAGTACCGTGTGTTTCTCTTTACCAACACTGATATCTATCAGGTTCGTCATCCCTGCATCACGTAATACGCGCTGCAAGATTAGATTATCAACCTGAATGTTCAGATTTTGGCCCTGTCCGTAGATGACCGCTGGAATTATGCCTTGGCGTCGTAATTTCTTGGCCTTCTTACCCGTCATTTCCCGGCTCTCGGCCGTGAATGTTGCTCGCTCTGACATCACTTAGTTCCTCTAAACGTTAACCTATCTTTCACTAAAACATCCGCTGTTTGGCCAGATTCATCTCGCGGCCCAAACACCGGATGTTTGCGGATTTTCGCAAAACGAAAGAAGAGTATAAACAATCTGCTACAAATCGTCAATTAGCTTGACGCGCCCGAGTAGCCGGGGTAAAAATCAGCCCGCGAGATGATATCGCTGAAATAGGAAACGACTATGGATTTGGATAGCTATTACGATCACATTTGCAGGGTCGGCAGACTACGCACTGATCAACATGCGCGCCGATGGAGCGATGGCGTGTTGCGCACCTTTGGAACGGCATTGAATGGTAGAACGAAGCGCGCAGTGGCGAAAGCATTACCCGATGAATTGGCAAAATCCTTGAAGGATGTATTCTGGTTGTTGCACTTCCGAGACCCGGATTTGAGCAGTGAGGAGTTTCTCCAGTGGGCCGCCCGCCGTAGCGGCAACTCAAACGGCGAATTTGCGATCTATCCAACTTTGGCTGTTTTCTCTGGCCTCAAGACGATTATTGATCAAGATTTACAGAGTCAGGTCGCCGAGGCCCTGTCCCCGCAGGTTCGCGATCTCTGGGAGCAGGCCGGCTAGCTCTAATGTGCGGCCGATGAAGGGTATTGAGGATCACGCTAGCAACCGGCTATTATATCCACCGGAATAGCACGTCGAGGCTTTGCGCCGGTGATTGACGCCCCTGCGCCTAGCCAAAGTGTCACATTGGAAAGAATCCTAGTGGTTCGCAGCTGCAAGCAAATCCGGAAAGCATGGCCCTCAGACATTCTAACCTGTTGCCCCTCAAAGATGGGGCGCCTCGCACTTCTGTTAATGGCGCTCTCTACAGTTTTTGTCTTGTCCGCATGCGCCAATCCAACACCAGAATTCATCGAGCAGCGGCCGGTTCACGTTACGCTACAGGCTGACGGCGAAACCTTTAGCCTCACTTCAGAATCGACTAACGTTCGCGAGCTGCTGGAAGAATCTGGAATCACGTTGAGCGAAGCCGATTTGATCGATCCGCCCCTCTTTACCCCTTTAGCAGAGGATCTGCAGATCACGATTACACGTGTTTCCGAGAGCATCGAGATTATTGAGCAAAGTATCCCGTTTCAGCGTAGAAGCGTCCGTAATGAATCTCTGCAGGCCGACGATCCGCCGGTGATTGTGCAGTCCGGGCGACCCGGGCTCCAGGAATTGACCGTAAGAATTGTCTATCATGATGGACTGGAGTTTGGTCGCCAGGAAAGCCGGGTGACGATCATTGAGCCAGCACAAGACGAAATTGTGATGATCGGAGTCGGATCAGCGCCCAGTCGCGTCGAATTTGACGGTCTGCTGGCCTATGTCGCCGGTGGCAACAGTATCCTGCTGCGTGGCTCAAGCGCCTTTCCCGAACAAATCAATACCGGAAGCGACCTAGACCGTCGGGTTTTCACACTCTCGCCAAGCGGCAGCTATCTACTCTATACCCGGGCCACTACAGACACTGAACGTTTTAATAGCCTGTGGGTTGTTGAGACAGCACTTGGCGCCGAACCGCAGGCGCTGGACGTCGACAATGTCCTATGGGCCGATTGGAATCCGGATAAGATCGAAGGGCCACAGATCGCCTTCACGACCGGAACCCCTACCGAACTACTGCCGGGCTGGGAAGCCAACAACGACCTATGGCTAGCCGATCTGCCATTACCGGAAGAAGGGACCATTCGCCCCGAGCAGATCATCGAAGCATACCCGGCAACCTATGGCTGGTGGGGAGGCAATTATGCCTGGTCACCGCTTGGCCGCTATATCGCCTACAGTTATGCCGATGAAGTGGGTCTGATCGACACCGAGGCGAGCGAAGATGAAGAACGACGCCTGCAATTACACATTTTCACGGAATACAATACGCAGGCTGATTGGGTCTGGGTTCCCAGTTTATCCTGGTCTCCAGATGGCGCTTTCCTGGCCTTCACTAGGCACGCAGGCGATGATCCGGACGCGCTGCTGTTCGATACTTGGGTGATCAACACAGATAATGGTAAGGACGCGCGTTTTGTGCAGCAGTCGGGCATCTGGGGTCATCCTCGTTGGTCTCCATTCCAGTCGGTCTCGCCAGATGATGAAACAGTAAACAGTCAGATCGCGTTTTTGAGGGCGACCAATCCGGTTGAAAGCTTGCGCAGCACATATACACTCTGGCTCATGGATCGCGACGGAAGCAATGCGCGCCAGATATATCCGGCGGCCGGCGAGAACAGTCGCTTTCCACGCGAACAAAGCGCGATCACCTGGGGACCGACCGGAGCGTCCATCGCCTTCGTCTATGACGGCGACCTCTTCTTGTATGATCTGGATGATGGTGCGGCTAGGCGGATAACGCAGGACGACAGCGTCGCCAGCAATCCCAGTAGGGCGCCCTACGGTTCAGCCTGGCGCGATCCTCAGCCCTCACCCGAACCACGTGTCGTCATCACGCCGACTCCTACTCGGCCTCGATTTGGCATAATCGAGTAACGCGATAATCGCTCCGGTACGGCCAATACCCACCATGAAGCGCTCTTCGAAGAAACCCGACGGCCGTCGTTCGCCGCTGATCACGTTAATCCTTCTTTTCGCGTTGCTGATCATCCTTTTGACGATAGGGGCGATGGTCGCCAGACGCTCATTCTTGAACCGCGGCCTTCCGTCCGGGCTGCCAGAGCCGATAAGCCACTCCGAATTTCAACCCGGCATCAATGTCAGCCTCGGTCAATACACAGATAATGAGCTGCCGGAAACACTTGATCAGATTCGGGCCTTGGGATTTCAAACTGTGAAGCAGTCCTTCTATTACGACGACTCCTTCGATTGGGTTGCCAGCGATGTCCTGGTGGAGGCAATTGTCGCCAGCGATTTGATGCTTGTGCCATTGCTCGACGGCAATCCGGACGAAAACTTCGCACCCCCCGACGATCTGGCTGCTTACGCGGCCTGGGTTGGCGAATTTGCTGCGCGTTATGGAGATCACATTGACAGCTACATCATCTGGGATGAACCCAATCTAGCCTCTCATTGGGGAAACAGGCCGGTCAATCCGGCCGGTTACGCCGCCCTGTTGTCGGCCGCTGCCAGGGCCATTCGAACGGCAGATCCGTCCGCGGTCATTGTTGCCGCCCCTCTGGCACCAACTGTCGAGACCGGCGGCATGAATCTTGCCGACTCACTCTATCTTAGAGCGCTTTACCGGGCCGGCGCGGCCGGTGCTTTTGACGTCGTGGCTGGCAAACCTTACGGCTTCGACAGTGATCCCGAGGATAGGCGGGTCAACCAAGATCTGCTGAACTTCAGCCGAATCATCCTGCTACGCGAAGTTATGGAGCGTTATGGCGATGCCGGCAAGCCGATCTGGGCCGGAAATTGGGGCTGGAATTCCCTGCCAGAAACATGGTCAGGGGAACCATCAATCTGGGGTCAGGTTGACGAAGAGGCCCAGGCTCAGTGGACGGTGGCAGCGCTGGAACGAGCCCGTCGCGAATGGCCATGGATGGGCGTCATGTTCCTCGAGAACTGGCAGCCAGATGCTCCTCCAGACGATCCCCACTGGGGATTCAGCATTGCCGGGCGTAGCGCGGCAGAGGCGGTTTCTGCTTTTTTGACTGGCAATGAGCTAGCCTATCCGGGTTTTTATAACCCACTCCCCGAAAACGTGGGCCAGGAGTACGAAGGCCAGTGGCGCTTCTCACCTGACTTTGGGGCTGACGTCGGCGAAAGCGGCGACGTGGTAACTTTGAGATTCTGGGGAACTGATGTTGGCATGCGGGTGCGCAAGGCAAACTACCACGCTCGCTTCTACGCAACAATTGACGACCGCCCGGCCAATCAACTGCCTTCTGATGATGTTGGCGCCACCTTGGTACTTAATTCACCCGATCCGCTGGAAGAGTATCTTTCGACTGAGATCGTGGCCAGCAATCTGACGCCAGGTGAACATATCTTGACGGTTTCAGCTCACCGGGGAAATGACCAGTGGGCGCTGAACGGTTTCAGCGTTGCTTACAGGCCGCCCGACACTGCCTTCCAGCTAACCGCGATCGTCCTGAGCGCATTGGCGCTGCTTGTTGCCTTACTGGCTGTTCAGCAGGGTCGCCGGGCCGATTGGGCTTCATTTGGTCGCGAGTTGAACATACGCTATCGGCACATCGGCAAGCGGTGGCAACTGCTCTTGACGGCTTCTACGGCGCTCATGGCGGCCTTCGCCGGCTGGTTGACCTGGAGCGAACAAGCATCCAGCATCTTCCGCCGGCTTGGCGACGGTGGGCAATTGGCGCTCACGGCCGTTGCCGCGTCGACTTTATATTTCGCACCTTCATTTGTCCTCTACGTTGTCGCAGCAGTTCTACTCTTTGGGCTCGTCTACCTGCGCCCCCAGTGGGGGCTGGCCCTAGTAGTTTTCACCATCCCCTTCTTTGTAAAACCGAAACCTGTCCTGGGCTATCGCTTCTCACCATTGGAGATCTTCCTCCTCATAACGCTGGCAGCTTTTCTGCTCAGGCATTTGGTCCAAAGAATAGCTACGACCGTCCCAAGTAGTCGGGTTGCGAACCCGGGTTTCAAACTGCGATCGGTTGACTATGCAGTTATCACTTTTGCGGTCGTCGCCACGCTATCGCTGTTCTTCACTGACCGTTTGGATGTGGCTACCAATGAGTGGCGCGTTCTAGTCATGGAATCGGCCATCCTATATCTGCTGCTGCGCTGGATGTGGCTTCGAGAGGGCGAGATGTGGACAGTCCTGGACGCTTACATCCTCGGCGGTGTTGCGGTGGCCATAATCGGGCTCTGGCAATACTCGACGGGACAAAACCTAATCACTTCTGAAGGTGGCCTCATGCGGCTGCGTTCGGTTTACGGTTCGCCGAATAACGTCGCCCTATTCCTGGGTCGGATGATTCCCATCCTTGTCGCTTTCATGTTACTGGGAAGTGGCCGGCGAAGGTTGGCCTATTCTCTGGCTCTCCTGCCCATTGGCCTGGCTATGATCCTCAGTTTCAGCAAAGGCGCCTTGTTCCTCGGACTGCCGGCATCGCTATTGATCATTCTGATCCTCTGGCGCAGATCCCGCCCTGGCCGCCTGTGGCCGTGGTTGTTGGGCTTCATCCTCGCCGGGTTAATTGCCTTCCTCATCGGCTTGCAAATTCCACAGTTGGCGGGCCGACTTAACCCACAGGGCGCAACCGGATTCTTTCGCATGAACCTGTGGCAGTCCAGTCTGAACATGTTCCTGGATCACCCCGTGATCGGCGTTGGACTTGACAACTTCCTGTACGAATATCGCGGCCGCTACATCCTTGACGCTGCCTGGCAAGAACCCAATCTGAGCCATCCCCACAATATCGTCCTGGATTTCGCCAGCAGGCTAGGATTGGCTGGTCTATTGGCCGGCGCATGGCTTTTTTGGTCATATTTGCGACTGGCACTTGGGTTGCCCGGCCGGGTGAATTATCCTTGGCGTCCAATTGCGGTCGGGATCATTGGCGCACTAGTCTACACAGTGGCCCACGGCCTGGTCGATCATAGTTTCTTCCTTGTCGACCTTGCCTTCTCGTTCTTCTTCATGCTCGGCCTGGCCGTTTGGCTGGACGAAAATCAGGTTGCAGCCGAGATGCCCGTAACCTAGCGTCCCCTGCCGTGTTATTGTTCGTAGTGTCAGTTGCGTAGTCGCCGGTCACAAGTGCCGTCCGCAAGTGCGGCTCCTACTTGACAATCTGGCCGTCGGTCCTAAAATTGCTTTGCTGTTTCAGCAAAACATCCTAAGGAGAAACACTTCATGAGCGATACAGAAGCTAGAGTTCGCACGATCATTGTGGATCTACTCGGTGTAAACGAGGGTCAGGTTGTGCGCGAAGCTCGCTTTCGGGAAGATCTGGAAGCAGATTCGCTGGATTTAGTTGAGTTGATCATGGCCTTTGAAGAAGAGTTCGAGGGCGAGATCTCAGACGAGCAGGCACAATCTATTACCACGGTTGGCGAGGCGATCGACTATATCGACGAGCATATGAGCGGCGGCTAACCCACTACCTCCCGTCACCCGTCAGTCCATCAAGGCAATACTAATCCAGTCAATTCTTGCGAAAGAGACGATGCTCGGCATCGTCTTTTCGCTTCTCTGTTCAGTATTTTTCCTTAGCCCGCCGCCGGTTGTCGCGCGTTTCTTGACTGGGTCAAGTGTGCTGCGGCAGCAATTGCGACCATCAAAAACCCCGCCCCGTTTAGCCAGACTCCAGGGCCGATTCCCACCGAGTTGTTTAGCAACTGCGCGACGACTGGTCTGATTTCAAGGTAGGCCCAGGTCGGTAGAATGAGACCAGCTACCGCTAATATCAGCATGATGATCCTGGCGACTCTCAGTCCATGGTCCGGCAAGCGATCTGTCAATGGGATCGATGCGGCCGCAATCGCTACCAGCAGGATCATAAGAACTCTGGTCAGCCACTGATCGCTACTTTCCTGCAGAAATGCCTCCACGGCCGGGAACGCCAACATGGCCACGACTATCGCCAGGAAGCGCATGGCCCAGGTCCGCCACCGGCGATTGGGCCAGCCAGCTGTCCACAGGGCAAGCATTAGGCCAAGGAGGACCGGCGGCAAGTAGAACAAGTTGCGACTCGCTGCAATTTGGCCCGACCGCACTTGAGGCAGGAATTTGACCCATTCGCCCATCTCCAGCCCGATAAAAGACAAGCCGACGACCGGCTGCGGCAACCACACCATCAGGTAGCCGGCCAGAATCAGCATGAAGCCAAATTCGTACAACAATCGCGTTCTCTGCTCGCGACTCAATCTGAAGCTTCCTCGTCCCTGAAAGCTGGGTGCTCTCCCAACCATTCCATCAAGCGTTCATCTTCAAATTTTTGAGCCTGATGAAAATCTTCCAAACCTTTGCTATGCCGCAAGCGCAATGCGACCAGAGACACTGCACGGATATCAGCCGCTGTGGCCTCAATTCTCTCATCGGCCGCAGCATAGGCTCTTGCTGCTTCAAAGAGCGCGATCTCGGCCCTCAGTGAATCGACCTCCATCTCCTGGATCACCTCAAGGCCAATCCTTTTCGCTTCATTGCCGATTGCGACCTGGGCCACTCTTTCTCTAGCCTGGTTGATCTCTTCGGCTATGAACATCGTTTCCTGAGCGTAATGCGCGGACAGTTGCTCTGGATTGAGCCGGTAAGCCAATGTCTGTTCATATGCCCGGTAGCGCAATTCCGAATCCTGCAATCCGCGCACCACGGCTCGCAATCCAAAACGATCCATTATCTGCGGACGCAAATCGCCTTCTTCGGGGTTCATCGAACCGACCAGTACAAAGCGTGACCTGTACTGCAAATTAAGCGGGCCACGTCGGACGGTATAGTAACCTTGTGCGGCCGCATCCAAGATGGCATCTGTAACCCTATCTTCCAGCAGGTTGACTTCGTCAATGTACAGCACGTTTCCGTCGGCCTGGCCCAGAATACCCCGCTCAAGACGCAGACGATTCTGCTCCAATGCCAGCCGTTCATCAATGCCGCCGACCACGTCTTCTAGTCCGGCATTAAGCGGCAATTCGACGATTCGCACCCGGTCCTCAACCGTCAGGGGTTCACCATAACCAACGCGCTTGGCGCAATCGTCGCATATACCGTCAAGGCCCAAGAGTTCTAGTGATTGCTCGGTGCAACCCTGGGCACAGATGCTCGTCCGGCGCGTTGGCAACAGATCGGTTAGCGAGCGAACGGCCGTCGTCTTTCCCGTGCCCCTGGACCCTATCAACAAGACGCCTCCGATATTGGCATTGATGATGGCCAATAGAAGAGCCAACTTCATCTCCTCTTGTCCGACGATAGCCAGGAAGGGAAACGGTTCGATTTCGGCCAGTCCGAGGTCCGTTCGCGGTGCGCCAAGCACCTTTCTTGCCGGCGACTGATCACGCAGCAATCTCAGCAAGCGGGATGACGATTCAGCCATTAGGGACCTAAACTCCGTTGCTTGAGTCGGTATGCCTGGCGCTCCGCTGCCCGGGTAAATGTCGCCCGCTCCTCATCGCTTGTACAGAGCAAGGGTGGTACGGTAGTTGGGTTGCCCAGTTCGTCTAGAGCAACATACACATAGTAAGCCGTATTGGTATGCGTTGTGACGCCGGTTAAGACATTCTCGGCTGTCACCACAACCCGGGTCTCCATGGACGTGCGGCCGGTCCAGGTCACCTCGCCTGTCACCGTTACCAGGTCGCCAATGTGAATTGGCGAGTGAAAGGTCATTGAGTCCACCGCGACGGTGACCACCGGCCGGCGGGCGTGTTTACTGGCTGTCATGCCCCCCGCTTCGTCCGACAGTTTCATGATATAGCCGCCGTGCACGTTGCCCATGATGTTGGCTGAGCCAGGATCCATGAGTTGAGTTAAAGTCACTCGTGATTCGGATGACGCTTTAGGGTCGCTCGACGTCACCTTGTTATCGGGCATAAGAATTGCCTGCCTTCTTGATTTCCGCACCGGAACAGCTACTAATCCATGTCGGGCCTGGTCTCTGACACATACATTAGGCGATCGGGATATTCTTCAAACATATCAATGATCTGGTGAGGCAATTGCCGCATCATTGGGGCTAACGGCATACTGACCGGCATCTGCGGTCGAGCCGGCCGAGGTGGTGGCTGCAATTGGGGCGGTCGCCGGCTGAGCGAGCGCTTGCGTAAGAGGCGCTTATCATCACTCAAGAAACCCAGGTACTTTCCGCTTGTATCAAACACTTCGCGTCCCGCGACGAAGCCTACCCACTCGCCATCCACGTTGAATACCTGTCCTTCAGTGTAAATACCGACCCATTCACCGTCTGAACGATAAATCGGTTCCATGGTGTCCTCCGATCGTTACGCAGGCCAAGAATGAATCCGCATTATAGTTGGCGGTCCCGCCCTCGGCAATTCAGGGACGCAATCAGTTCACTGGATCAATAGCCGGGTATAAAGCGCGCGCAACTCTTGTGCCGCGCGCGACCAGGTGAAGCGCCGGGCCTGCAAGAAGCCGGCCGCCACCATGCTGGCCCTTTTCGGCGCATCTTCCAGTAAAGAAACAATGGCTTCTGACCATGCGGACGGATCAAGAGGTGAAAGCTGGACAGTTGCATCACCGGCCACTTCTGGCAAACAAGAAGCGTTCGAATTCAACACCGGAGCGCCACAAGCCATTGCTTCCAGCAGAGGCAATCCGAATCCCTCGTAGATGCTAGGGTAGGCAAAGAGCGAGGCGCCGCTATAGAGCGCAGGTAGATCATCATCGGCGGCAAAGCCAACCAACAGCACGCGCCCTTCCAGTTCCTGGCGGGCTATTTCGTCGACGATCTGTTCATAAAGCCAGCCTTTGCCGCCGGCGATGACCAAGGTGTGCGGAAAGCGAGCGCTCACGGCCTTAAACGCACGAATCAGCATCTGGAAATTCTTGCGCGGCTGAAGTGTGCTAACGCTAAGAACATATGGCCGTTCCCCGATGCCATATTTGTGTCGAACGTGACTTATCAGTCGTTCATCGCTGACCGGGTGGAAATCATTGCTGACGCCGCTAAAGAGCACTGTCACCTTTTCCGCCGGAACATTGTAGGCTTGAATGAGATCGCTCTTAGTGGCCTCGGAATCCGCCAGAACATGGCTGGCCCGCCTAACTGAGCGCGGTACCACCCGGTTCAAGTAACCCACCAGCGACGGCGTAAAGGTATCCGGAAAGTGCAAGAATGAGAGATCATGAACGGTCAACAAAGTTGGAATGTGGCCCCGCACTGGGGGCAGCACGAAATCAGGCGAGTGAAATAGGTCAAGGTCGCCGGTAAACCACTGAACGGATAGCGGAAGAGACAAGCGGTACCAAATGCGGTACAGCCAACGCTCACCTATTTGCGCTTCACGGAAGGTCACATTCTTTGCTATGGGAACTGGCTGGGAAGTCGGTCGACTGGCCGGCCGTTTTGCCGAGAAGAGAATATATGTCGTCTCACTATCCGACTTGACGAGCGCTGATACTAGTTCGCGAGTATATCGACCGATTCCGGCACCTTGGGTTATAGCCGAGGTGATGTCTATGCCAATGCGCCGGTCCTGACCTTGCGCGGCGGTACTCATTCTACGTTGCCATACGTCCAGTATCGATTCACGAAGAAATTCCAGAATAAAACTACGACCGTAGCCAACATTTTGGCTGGAATGTAGCCGCCCAAGCCCAGTGAAATGGGTAGCAACAAGAGCAGCCGGTTAAAGAAGGGCGTGGTGAGTGCCAATATCAAATTATTGATAATCAGCCCAATGATACTCACCACGGCAAACTGCGGCAGCTGCACGCGCTTGCGCTTGCTGCGCGATTCTGGGTAGGTCCAGTAACGATTCAGGGTAAAGTTGCTGATTACCGCCAATGTGAAGGAGATGGTGTTAGCGAGTACCAGGCCGACCGTCGGGGAGAACTGCGTGTTCTCAGCCACCAATCGCGGAAGCTCGACCACCTCGACCAAAAAGGTCAGGGTCCCGAAATCGACGATGAACCCCCATGTTCCAACAAACAGAAACTTGGTGAAGCGCTCAGCTTCCTTTGGATTAAAGCCGAATCGGCCGGCCACGTTGGCGATCAAACTAATCATCTTCGGTCGTCAGAACCTGCTGAATACCAAGCATGGCGCCCAGGAAAATGAATAAGTTATTGACATAAAGTTTGTCAAATATATGATGAACGCTCAGCGCCGTCCAGGCCGCCAAAAGACCGAGCGCAATGCCTCTATGCGGCCAGTCCAGAAACCCGATTAGGCGGATGACTTGAACAAAGATGACGGCCCACAAACTCAAATAAATGATAGCCCCCATAATGCCTGATTCGGCCAGGATATTAAGATAGTAATTATGCGCGTGCCCCAATGGATGCGGCCAATTAAGTGTCGCATAATCCTCGTATGCGGGTTCGTAGTTGCCAAAACCGACGCCAAGAAGCAAGTTCTGCCGGGCCATATCCGCACCAGCCTGCCAGTGCGCCAACCGCTCAACTACCGCGTAATTCTCTGTGGTAATGTGGATTCCGCGCACATCACCTACTTGCAGATCTTCTGAGAAACCTATGAGCCGGCTGGAAAGCGACGAGGGTATGAGGTTGAACCGCAGACCTACCAACAAGAGCAAGATGCTCAGGGTCAAAAACGACAATCCCACGAGGCGCTTCCGGGGCAGGAAGACCAGCGTGGCGGCCGTTCCCGCGGCGAAACCGATCCACGCGCCGCGGCTCCAGGACATGACAAGGCCCATACTTGCGAAAAGCGCGCAGACGCCAAAGAAAAGAAGCCATAGCCACTCAGCTGGCCGGCCGATCTGACGCTGCTGCAGTTTACGCAGCTGTAGAAGAAGCATTCCAATTGTGGCGCCAATAGCCAAAGAAGCGGTCAGACCCATGTAGCCGCCGTAAGGATTCGGTTGCTGAAATGTACCAAAGGCGCGATAAAAACGATCCAGGATCATAAAATGATCGGGGCCTTCGCCGCGCAAGGCAAATTGCCATATGCCAATGAATGCCTGGCTCAATCCGGCAATCAATAACATAGCCACCAGCCAACGAACATCAAATCGGGTTTGGCGACGCTGAACGAATCGCGCTCCGCTATTTCCACCGTCGTGGCGGTAAGTCGACAGGTCATACACCATTTGCATCACCAGCCAGATCTCCAGCCACTTCAGGACCTCTTTAAGACCATAACTGAGCGATTCGGCCGCTAGCAATGAGATAAGACCTATGCCCACAAATAGCGCGAAAGGCAGATTGAATGGCGTCTTGTGAACAAACAGCCGGCGGCGAATCACGCCATGGCCGATCCAAGCTGTCAACGTCGCCAGCAACAGCAACTGGCCGCTTTCGGGCACCGTATTGCCGAACATAATGTTCTCAAGCGCCCCGGCCGGACCGACAATGAGTACGAAAGCCAAGCCGAACAGGGGCTGCACGAGGATCAAGAAGAAAAAGGTTACCCCACCGATAATTGCCAATGCATAGGCTAAGGGCAGGACGGCTATGGTGACGCCCACGGCCAACGATAACGCTACGAGCCAGAATGGCTGCTGGCCGAGGGCATCCCGGCCTTCATCAATCCTTTGCAGCGAAAATGGTTGGCTCACTATACGCGACTTCTGAAGTATTCAATCGTCTTAACCAGGCCATCGGCCAGATCAACCTTCGGCTGCCATCCAAGCAATTCACGGGCTCGTCGGATGTCCGGTCGTCGCATTTTCGGATCGTCGGTGAATCGATCGTGGGTGGGTTGCACATATACCGTCTCGGACTTGCTGCCGGTTAACTCGACAACCGCGTCAGCGAATTCTCTTATTGTCATTTCATCCGGATTTCCGATATTGACCGGCGTAGTCACATCTGATTCGAGTAAACGGCAGACACCATCTACCAGATCGGTATAGTACTGAAAAGACCGGCTTTGGTTTCCGTCACCGTACACCGTGAGCGGCAAACCCGACAACGCCTGGTAAATGAAGTTTGGCACGACGCGGCCGTCGTTAAGGCGCATTCGCGGTCCGTACGTATTAAAGATCCGGACAATGCGCGTATCGACGCCGTGATAGCGATGGTAAGCCATCGTCATGGCCTCGGCGAAACGTTTGGCCTCATCGTAGACGCCCCTTGGTCCAATCGGGTTGACATTCCCCCAATAGCTTTCTGGCTGAGGGTTGATTTCTGGATCACCGTAAACCTCAGAGGTCGACGCCAGCAGGAATCTTGCTCCCTTTGCCTTGGCCAGGCCGATGGCATTTAGGGTGCCTAATGATCCTACTTTCAGCGTGTGTATGGGGTGCTCTAGATAGTCATTAGGGCTGGCTGGAGATGCAAAGTGCAGGACGGCATCCAAGTGTTCTCGCACGTAGATGTAGTTAATGACATTGTGTCTGAAAAACGTGAATCGCTCACTACCAAGCAGATGGGCCAGGTTATCCATGCTGCCGGTAATCAGATTGTCGACGGCTATCACCTCATGCCCATCAGCCAGGAACCGATCGCATAAGTGCGATCCAAGAAATCCGGCCCCGCCGGTTATCAGTATGCGCATAGCCTTACCTTCTTCACACGACACTTATGCCCGACACGTCGAACGGCCATGGGCGTTACCCTGGTTGTCAGCCGGGTATTGTATCTTAGCCACTGTCGTGGGGCGAACCATGCACTTCAGGACTTGACGTTTGCACACGTTGACGACCGCATGACGGTCGCTTGCCACCCTGTCGCTGCACATTGTATACTCCTGCATCTTTCCCGGAGGAACGGAAAATGAGTGTAACTGATGGCGATAACTATTCTGAGGACACAACCGGTCGCGGGCCGGCCGTCCCACCCGAAGCTCTGGTCGAGCAACGGAAAGTGGACCATATCCGCATTAATGTAGAAGAGGACGTTTCATTCAAGAATCTAACCACCGGGCTTGAAGACTACTATTTGATGCACGAAGCCTTGCCTGAAATCGACTTCGCGGCTATCGATACGCAAGCCAGACTGCTTGGCAAGACATTGGCCACCCCCCTGGTGATCTCCTCTATGACCGGAGGCGCCGACGAGGCGCACCAGATTAATCTAACTCTGGCGGAGGCGGCTCAGGTGGCCGGCATCGCCATGGGCTTGGGCTCGGTGCGGGCCGCCATTGAAGATGCAAGCCTGGCATATACATACCAGGTTAGAGAGGTCGCGCCCGACATTCTGCTGTTTGCCAATCTTGGGGCGGTTCAACTGAATTACAGTTACGGAGTAGATCAATGCCGGCAGGCGGTTGAAATCAGCCAGGCTGATGCACTAATCCTGCATTTCAATGCTCTGCAGGAAGCGGTCCAACCAGAGGGCGACGGCAACTTCGCAGGGCTACTGGCCAAAGTCGAGGAAGTCTGCCGCCATCTACCTGTTCCGGTCATTGCCAAGGAAGTCGGTTGGGGCTTTTCCGAGAAGACGGCCCGCCGGCTGGCGTCGGCCGGCGTGGCTGCGATCGACGTCGCCGGGTCGGGCGGCACTTCGTGGAGCCAGGTTGAAATGTACCGGGCGCCCACGGCTCGTCACGCCCGTGTTGCCGGCGCTTTTGTCGACTGGGGCATTCCTACCGCCCAGGCAGTCCATTTTTGCCGTCAGGGCGCTCCAGGTCTGCCAATCATCGCCAGTGGGGGTATCAAGAACGGGATCGAAGTAGCCAAGTGCATTGCCCTCGGCGCTTCGGCCGTTGGTTTCGCTGGCGAATTCTTGCGACCGGCTGTCAATGGCGGCGTTGAGGCAGTTATTGAAACTGCCGCCGTTATCACGGACGAGCTGCGCGTGGCCATGTTCAGCAGTGGAGCCGTTGATTTGGCCGAGCTAGCATCGCTGCCCCTACACCGCCGGAAGTGATTATTTTAGCCAACCAACCCTGATAGTTGTCAAGATGACGTGGGATGCGACTAGAACAATCGCCGCCATCTGCCGCTAAACAGTCCTACAAACGACGAAGTAAAGATTAGCAATTGGAGTCGAGATACATGGAAGAACCCCTAAGCACCTTCGCCCAGAAGATGATACCGGCCGTCGAACAGGAAATGCGCTCTGTAATGCTGGTCAACGAGAAACAGGCGAATCTGTTCTATGGAATGATGCACTACCACCTAGGCTGGGTTGACGAGAACCTACAGACGGTAGATGCTGCTTCGGGAAAACGAGTAAGGCCACTGCTTTGTTTGCTCACAACTAGTGCCGCCGGCGGGAAATGGCCTCAAGCTGTGCCTGGAGCGACCGCGCTCGAATTATTGCATAACTTCAGTCTCATTCATGACGACATTCAAGACCAGAGCCCCACTCGCCGCGGCCGACCGACACTGTGGCAATTGTGGGGTGCTAATCAGGCCATCAACAGTGGCGATGCTATGTTTTCGCTTGCCCACATTGCCCTTAGCGGTATGCTTGAATTGGGCGTGCCGGCCGAGACTATCGTTCGCGCGGTATGCCGCCTTGACGAGACGTGCATTGATCTTACGATCGGTCAGTACCTGGATATGTCATTTGAGAACCAGCGGGACGTATCCGTCGACGAGTATTTAGAGATGATCGCCGGCAAGACCGCTGCCTTACTTGCTTTTTCGGCAGAACTTGGCGCCCGTGTGGCTCAACAGTCGCCATCGGTAGTCAAACACTATGCCGCGTTCGGCCGCGACCTGGGACTTGCTTTCCAGGTTCGCGATGACATTCTTGGCATATGGGGTGATGAGTCCGTGATCGGCAAATCGTCAGCCACGGACATTGTCACACGCAAGAAGAGCCTTCCTGTCCTCTTTGGACTCGCCGAAAGTCTCGAACTACGCGAAATCTATGCCAACGCCGACACCGGGGATGGTTTCGTGGAACGTGTCGTGGACATACTGGATCAAGTCGGGGCGCGCGATGTAGCCAAGTCTTATGAGGGGAAGTTCGCCACCAGTGCATTGAACCATCTCAGCGCAGCGAATCCCCAGGGCGAAGCTACAGAAGCTTTGCGTCAGTTGACACGTTTTCTACTAAACCGACAGGCCTGATCTCGCAACTCCGGCACGTTGCCATATCTGCACCACGTCGAGCGCCACATTCACAAGAAATAACGGCGACCCGTTTATCCGGATCGCCGTTCAGTACTTTGACGCGACAACCGCTTGCTAGTCGGTCGGTTCAGCCTCTTGGGTGGGGACGCGCGCCGCAGCTTCCGCGGCCTGCGCGGCGGCGATCTTTTCCAACACTTCTTCATCCGTGTTGTCGTCGATGAGAAGCCCTGATAAATCCACTTCTTCGACCTCGGCTGCTGCCATGGCCTCCGCTGCTTCCTTCTCTGCTTGCCGTTCTTGGCGTACCTTGTAACCGGTGCCGGCTGGAATCAGCTTGCCAATGATGACATTCTCTTTCAAGCCAAGCAGGTCGTCTTCCTTGCCAGCAATCGCCGCGCCAGCCAAGACCTTAATGGTGTGTTGGAACGAACTGGCCGACAGGAAGCTTTCGGTATTCAGTGACGCCTTGGTAATGCCTAGCAGCACCGGTTCAGCTCGAGCTGGCTGGCCGCCTTCTTCCACAACCTCCTTGTTGGTGGCATGGAACTCAGTTGTCTCGATCAGCTCGCCCGGCAACATCTCCGTATCGCCAGAGGCGGTGACCGTGACTTTGCTCAACATCTTCCGAATGATTGTTTCGAAGTGCTTGTCGTTGATGTTCTGCCCTTGCGGCCGGTATACTTGTTGAACTTCGAGCAAGAGATACTGGGTCACTGCATCACGGCCGAGAATCTCCAGGATGCGATGCGGGTTCTTGGAGCCTTCAGTCAGTTGATCGCCGGCTTCGATCCGGTCGCCGTCACTCACGAGAATGCGCGTGCCGGCCGGGATTTCATAGTCCCGCTCGTCCTTGCTTTCCCATATCACCTTGATGAGCGAATCTTCAACCACAACGCGGCCGCCGTGTCTGGCGGTGATCACTTCATTGTCCTTCTCGACCAGAATATCGCCAGCCTTAACTGGTTCTGCTTCATCATCGAAGTCGAGCGACCAGCCCTCCGGAATCTCGTATTCGTCTTCTACTAGCTTGCTGTCACTGACGATGACATGTCGGACACCGTCGACCAGCACGATATCCGCCCGGCCGCCTATCTCCGACATCACAGCCTCGCCCTTCGGCTTCTGGCGAGCCTCGAATAACTCCTCTACACGCGGCAGACCCTGGGTAATGTCACCACGGGCCTCCGCAGTGCCGCCTGTATGGAACGTTCGAAGCGTCAATTGTGTTCCCGGCTCGCCAATGGACTGAGCGGCGATGATGCCAACGGCAGCACCCAACTCTACTGGCTCGCCCCTCGCCAGATCGATGCCATAGCATTTGGCGCAGATTCCCTGCCGCAGTTCGCAGGTCATGGGCGAATATACATATACCTGCCCGATGCCGGTAGCATCAACCACGTCCGCCAGCTCTTCGGTGTAAACGTCTCCTTCGCCAATAATGACCTCCCCAGTCTCAGGGTCGGCAACGGAACTGGCAGCGTAACGGCCAAATATCCGCTCAGCCAGGGTCTGTTTGCCGAAGTTATCGGAGCGCCGGACATAGATACCCTTATTCGTCTCGCAATCTTCTGATAGGACGATGACATCCTGCGCCACGTCGACCAGTCTACGAGTCAAGTAGCCAGCATCGGCCGTTCGTAGCGCCGTATCGGCCAGACCCTTTCGCGCGCCGTGAGTCGAGATAAAGTACTCAAGTGCCGTCAGACCTTGCCGGAAGTTGGAAGTAATCGGCACAGAGATAATCCGACCTTGAGGATCGGCCATCAATCCGCGCATGCCGGCCAGCTGAGTAATTGGTCCAAAGCCGCCCTTTGTGGAACCAGACAAAGCCATCATCGTAACCGGACCGGCCGGACTCATTGCATCCCTGACCGCCTTCTCCACCTGGCCCTTGGCGTCTGTCCATTGTTCGATAGTTCGCTGATATTGCTCGTCTTCGGTTAGCAGGCCTCGCCGGTACTGGCGATCAATCAGGTCCACACGCTTGCGCGCATCCTCCAAGATGACCTCTCGTTCCCCAGGAATCGTTAGGTCGGATACGGCAATCGTAATGCCCGACTGGGTAGCGTAACGGAAGCCAAGGTCCTTAATACTATCGACCATTTCAATCGTCACATCATCGCCTAGACGACGATAGACGCGATTGACAAACTCGTTGACCGAACCCTTATCCAACGTCTCGTTGACAAACCGCATCTCGGGCGGCATCGCCTGATTGAAGATGACCCGACCGGCCGACGTTTCAATGATCCTCGTTCGCGGCTTGCCGTCTGCATAACGCTTGCCTTGATCGGTGAAGTAAGTCTCCGTTTTCAGCTTGATTCTGGCGTGAATATGAATGAAGCCCAGGTCAAGCGCCCGCTCGACTTCCTCCAAGCTACTGAATATCTTGCCCTCACCCTTCAAACCATCGAGCATCACCGTCAGGTAATAAACACCCAACACCATGTCTTTTGACGGACCCACGATCGGGTGGCCGTCGGCTGGCTTCAACAGGTTACGGGTCGCCATCATCTGCTGAACGGCTTCTTCGACCGCTCTTTCTGATAGCGGCACGTGTACAGCCATCTGATCGCCGTCAAAATCGGCGTTAAAGGCCGCGCATACTAACGGGTGTAACTGGATGGCCTTGCCCTCCACCAGAATTGGCATGAATGCCTGGATACCCAGCCTGTGCAGGGTTGGAGCTCGGTTCAGAAGAATCGGCCGGCCCTCAATGACCTCTTCGAGTACTTCCCAGACCTCTGGCGGCTGGCGCTCGATGAGTCGCTTGGCCCCTTTGATATTACTCGCATACTCATACTCGACCAATTTACTGATGACGAATGGTCGAAATAGCTCCAGACCCATCGTCTTGGGCAGGCCACACTGCCCCATCTTGAGCGTAGGGCCGACAACAATGACAGAGCGTCCAGAGTAATCAACGCGCTTGCCGAGCAGGTTTCGCCGGAAACGACCCTTCTTGCCCTTGAGCATGTCGGACAGCGACTTCAATTCGCGTCGGCCACGTCGGCTCAGAGCTTTGCCACGCTGGCTATTGTCAATAAGGCTATCTACCGCCTCCTGCAACATGCGCTTTTCATTGCGTACGATGACGTCGGGCGCGCCCAACTCCAGCAGGCGCTTGAGCCGATTATTGCGATTGATTACTCGGCGGTACAGGTCATTCAGATCGGAAGTCGCGAATCGGCCGCCATCTAGCTGCACCATTGGGCGCAAGTCCGGCGGGATTACCGGCAACACGGTCAAGATCATCCATTCAGGTCTATTACCGCTCTGCCGCAGCGCTTCGACAACTTGCAGGCGTTTCGTAGCTCGCTTGGCACCTTGCTTAGAACGCGTCGTCCGGACTTCACGCCACAAATCTTTGGCCAGCTTGTCCAAATCCATATTCTTCAGGATGTCATAGAATGCCTCGGCGCCCATGTCAGCCCTGAAAACGTTGCCGAATTTGCTCTTGAGCTCACGGTACTCGGTCTCGTTCAAAAAGACCATTTGGGCAAGATTCTCGAGCTGTTCCCGATTCGCCTGTGCTTGCTGGCGCAAGCGAGCCACTTTTAAGGATATCTGATCGCCAACCTCTTGTGATGCCTCTCCGAGTTCTTCCTTCAGGAGTTCAATATCACGCTGCAGATCGGCGATAGTGCTTTCTTGTTCCTCTTCGAGTTCTTGCTGCTTGTTGGTCAGCCGTTCTGAGGTGGTCTCCTGGACCAGTACGATGTGTTCTCGTCCGACAACATCACCTTTGTTGGCAATGATCGTTTCGCCAAGAGTGACATCCTCACCGGCCTCCTTATCCATCAGGTTCTCGAGACGCTGTTCGGCAACTTGTGCTTCGCGTACAAGTTCCTCAGTGGCCTCCGACAACCGTTCGTCATAGCCCTCTCTGAGGTCGGCTAATTTCTGCTCCAAATCCGCGAGGCGAGTCCGGGCTTCCTCAGTAGCCTCGTCAATGGAAGCCTGATTCTCCTCCATGAGGCGCAGCTCAGCTTCCTCGAGTTCCTCCTCTAGACGCTTCAAAGCCCGCTTGCGCGCCTCGTCATCTACGAATGTAGTGACATATTGCGCGAAATACAAGACGCGGTCCAGGTTGCGCCGCGAGATATTCAACAACAATCCAAGATAGCTTGGTACGCGGCGGGTGTACCACACGTGAGCGACCGGTGCAGCCAATTCAATGTGGCCCAAACGTTCGCGGCGAACGGCTGCCCTCGTTATCTCGACGCCGCATTTGTCACAAACGATGCCCTTGTAACGAACGTTCTTATATTTGCCGCAGTAGCACTGCCAATCGCGAGTCGGGCCAAAAATAGCCTCACAAAATAGCCCGTCTTTCTCCGGGCGCAGCCGGCGATAATTGATCGTTTCCGGCTTTGTTACTTCGCCGTAAGACCAGGACCGGATCTGTTCGGGCGATGCAAGACTTATGCGCAAGGAACGGAATTCGGTTGCTTCCACTAGGTGTGACCTCCCACAAGAAGATACGTTACGGAATAATGAAGCTCAGTCGATAAACAATTCTTGGTCAATTTCGGTAGCTTATTCTGTCAATTTCTGCGGACACGGAAAAAGAGCGTTTAGCCCGCAGCCAACGCTCTTGCACTCCGCATATGTCAACTACTGTTTCGTCACCGGTTTATACAAGCACTATTCTATCGGTGAACGCTAAAATGTCAATAGAAAAAAATGTGTAGCGAATTAAGGATTATACTGCAGCCCGGTAAGCATTGCAAACCACGCAAATAGTGTCGCAACCTAACCGCGTGCCCCATCTGCCGCCTCTCAAGCGTAGGCATTCGCTACATTACATGCCGGTTAGCTTTCGTCGCCAACGCGGTAGCGAAGGAAAGCTTCCATGAAATCGTCCAGGCGTCCGTCCAAGACGGCTTGAGTATTGCCAACCTCATGGCTAGTCCGATGGTCTTTAACCATCTTATAAGGGTGCAATACATAGGACCGAATCTGGTTACCCCAGCCGGCGTCGATATCTTCGCCTTTCAGTGTTGCCAGTTCCGATTCTTGTTTTCGCCGCTCCAGATCAAAAAGCTGCGATTTCAAGATCTTCATAGCGACCTCAAGGTTCTGAGTTAAGGATCGTTGATTCTGGCACGTTACCACGACTCCTGTAGGCAGATGGGTGATCCGAATGGCTGTCTCGTTCTTCTGCACATGCTGTCCCCCTGCCCCACTTGCTCTGAAACGATCGATACGCAAGTCCTTCTCAGCCACCTCGATCTCAATATCCTCCGCGACATCAGGCCAAACTTCAACCTTCGCAAAGGATGTGTGCCTACGGCTTGAGGCGTCATAGGGCGAGATACGGACCAATCGATGTACCCCTCGCTCGGACTTCAGCCAGCCGTAGGCCGAATCTCCATCAAAGGACATCAAGGTGCTCTTGATACCGGCCTCATCACCTGGACTTTGATCAAGCACAGAGACCTTCATCGCTCGACCTTCGCCCCAGCGAACGAACATCCGCTGCAACATCTGAGCCCAATCTTGGGCCTCCGTGCCGCCAGCCCCGGCATGAATCGCCAGAATCGCCGGTTCGCGGTCGTATTGGCCGGCGAACAAGGTCCGAAACTCCAACTTATCTACTTGGTCACTCAAACGCTGGGCTTCTTCAGACAGTTCCGCCTGAAGCTCCTCATCCCCCAACTCGGCCAACTCACGCGCCTCGGCCAGCAGGCCGCTCATTTTCTCCCAAATGGCCACCTCCTCACGCAGGCGAGTCGATTGTCGCATCACGCTCTGAGCTTTCGGCGTATCGTCCCAAAAATTCGGCGCTTGCGTTGACTTTTCAAGCTCCGCCAATTTCTCGATCTTAAGATCTATGTCAAAGACGCCCCCGTAAATGGTTTACTCGCGCTTCCAGTTTTTCAAGTTTGCTGACAATATCGTCCATGAATATATAGTCCTTTCTCTATAGCTCGTAACGAATCCGCATCTTCCGTTGGTCAGGATCAGGCCACGGGCGATGATACCGCGTTTGGCACTTACTCAAATAGGCCTTCGACAAATTCGTCCGCATCAAAGGGCGCCAAGTCTGCGATGCTCTCGCCGGTGCCGACGAAGCGAACAGGCAAGCCCAGTTCGGTGTAAATGGCAAACACCATGCCTCCTTTGGCGGTGCTGTCCAATTTAGTTAGAACAACTCCGGTTACGTTGACCGCTTCCTTGAACTTCGTGGCCTGGGTCAAAGCATTCTGCCCGGTCGGAGCGTCCAGGACCAACAGGATTTCATGCGGTGCTGCGTGCACACTCTTGCGACAGACATTGTACGTCTTTTCGAGCTCTTGCATCAGATTGTATTTGGTGTGCAAGCGCCCGGCCGTGTCGATGAATAGCAGATCGAATCCTCGAGCCCGGCTAGCCCTGATACCATCATATGCGACCGCGCCCGGATCGGCGCCCGGTACCCCGGCGACAATCGAAACATCTGCCCGCTCACCCCATATTTTGAGTTGGTCAATTGCCGCCGCCCGGAAAGTATCACCTGCAGCCAGCATGATTTTGCGACCGCGCATCTTGTAATATTGAGCCAGTTTGCCAATAGTGGTCGTCTTACCAGAACCATTGACGCCCACAACCATTACCACAGTCAGTTGCCTCGGCTGTTCCAGCTCAAAATCCGGTGCGTCGACAAGCATGGCTCGTAATTCGCTCTTCATCGCTTCGACCAGTTGGTCAGTGGTATGCAAACCTTCACGGGCAACGCGCTCACGCAGCGAGTCGATGAGCGCCAGTGTCGTCGGCACTCCCATGTCAGCTTGGATTAATAGCGCTTCTAGATCCTCCCAGCTTTCGTCGGTGATATCCCCGGCGCCAAGGATATTTACTATTTGGCCAAAGACCGATCGCCGTGTGCGGCTCAATGATTCACGTATATTCTTAATCAAGATCTTTCCTCGTCGATTGTGTTCGTTTACGGCGGGTGTAAGCAGGCGAGGCCACGCGAGCACATGAGATTATACCACTCCTACGGCCGGCCATCGAGAAGACGCTGGCGTCTGACTGCAGATGTCTAGGTGGAGCGGCTGTTTCCCATATGTCATTCGCTCAGGAGATTCTTGCAAGGGCGTCGCCCATCTATCAATGCCTAGGGCGGTCCGCTTACTCTATCTCGACGTCAACGATCTCGCCGTCGGCCGTGAGCAACTCCACTCTCAGTTCAGCCTTTTCCAAAAGCTCGACGCAGCGGCCGGCCAGCATCTGACCCTTTTCGAAAAGCGTCAGCGATTCCTCTAAGGTCAGCTCGCCAGCCTCCAAGCGGGCAACTATTTCGTCCAATTTGGCCAACGCCTCTTCAAAATCCAGATTCTCGGCTTCATTGTCCATAGCTTGTTTTCCTTTGTTTGATCTTCATTCAGGCCGCAAACCATAGCGACCCCAGACCAAACTCGAAACTGATGCGAGTCGCGCCGGCGATGGCTTGCTGGCGCCCCAGGCTCAAGTAGATCAGTTAACCGTTGCATCAAACTCTCCGTCAGCCACGCGGATATTTATCAAATCGCCGCCTCTGACACTTTGATCCGATTTGACCAGCGTTCCGTCTGCCTTACGAACAATAGCGTAGCCACGGCTCAGTGTAGACATGGGGCTAACGGCTTCAAGCGCGGCGATCCTGATCATCAACCTGGACCTGCGCTCAGCCAATTGCTGAACGACTGCCTGGTCGAGACGACCTGTCAACCAGTCGACTTGCTGCCGCCCACTTTCAAGTTTCTTTAGCGGGCTCAGATGCACTAATGCCCGAGCCAATGCCGTCACAACACTTCGCTGTCCTTCCAGGCTAGATCGAAGCGATACGACGGAGGCAGCGGCAAGTCCACGCACCTGTGCAGTGACCTCATTGCGGTCCGGCACGGCCAATTCAGCCGCGGCCGAGGGTGTGGGCGCCCGCACGTCGGCGACAAAATCGGCGATGGTGAAATCGGTTTCGTGTCCTACGCCGACGATGATCGGATGTTCAGCCCCAAAGATCGCGCGGGCCACTGTCTCGTCGTTGAAAGCCCACAGGTCCTCAATCGAGCCACCGCCGCGCGTGACGACAATGGTATCTACGTCGTGACGACCATCAAGCCAGCGCAGCGCTCTAACAATCTGTTCGGGCGCTTCTCGCCCCTGCACCAAGGTAGGCGCTATCAGTACAGACAGCAAGGGCCAACGACGGTTGAATACGTTGAGGATGTCCCGCAGTGCGGCCGCATCGGCCGACGTAACAATGCCGATCTTATCGGGAAATTCTGGAATCGACTTCTTGTGTTCAGCATCAAAGAGGCCATCGGCCGCCAACGCGGCTTTTAGTCTCTCGAATGCCGCCGCCAACTCGCCGCGCCCGACGGGATCCAGTAAATCGACGTACAGTTGGTAGATGCCTCCGGTTTCATAGACCGAGACATGCCCGCGAGCCACAATCGCGTCACCATCCTCGGGCAAATACGGTAACCGTTCAGCTGCCGAACGCCACATGACACATTTAAGTTGGGCCTGTTCATCCTTCAATGTGAAGTACAGATGTCCAGATCGGGCTCGCACAAAGTTTGAGATTTCGCCCTCAACCTGAACCGAGCGAAGGCGATAGTCGATTTCAAACAGCTCCCTTATGTAAGCCGTTAACTCGCCGACACTCCACACTGGTCCTTCAAGATCCTGTTCGGAGAATAACATTCGAGTATGCTTTGGCCGTCCTTACCAGGACGTCTAAACCGAGCCAATCCCAGAAGCGTGCGCCAACCTCGCGCGAAAACGCCTGATCACTGGCAAGCCGATTTCGCCCATGCTAGAATTGGCCTATGATCATCGCCGTTGGCAGGAATCGAAATGAGCAAGCGCACATTGACGGAGTGCTTGCCAACAATGGCTGGGAAATTGACAGCTCGGATATTCATGATCAGTGATGATTTGTGGAAATCTGTGCCCTATTCCTTGAAAGGAGACGACGTCTGGAAGGATTAGAACTTGCCCACGTACTCGTCGACACAATTCTGGAGAAGAAGGGTGGCGACATTGTTTTACTTGACATTCGCGACGAAGCCATATTCACTGACTACTTCCTCATATGCAATGGCGATAATGATCGCCAGCTAAAAGCTATGGCCGACGGAATCGCAGATGACGCCAAAAATAAGGCCAACCTGATTGCATGGGGGAAAGAGGGCGCCGCCTCTGACGGCTGGATGCTGATGGACTATGGCGACCTCGTCGTTCATCTCTTCAGCCCCGAAAAGCGCGACTACTACAGATTAGAGGAGTTGTGGGCGAATGCCCACGTGGTTCTTAGACTGCAGTAAGATCAGTCAACCGGTCGTCTCTCTGATCCAGGCATCGGCATCACGCTGCCAGTCGACCAATTCGTCTGGTGCGAAGAAAAGCTTAGCTTCCTTGACGGCATTTTCAGCGCTGTCCGAGCCGTGCACCAGGTTGCGCCCGATTTCCATGCCAAAATCACCTCGAATCGTGCCGGGGGCCGCTTCGGCCGGGTTCGTAATGCCCATTGTCAAGCGAGCTGCATTAACCGCGTCCTTGCCTTCCCACACCATGGCCACGACTGGTCCGCTCACTATGTACTCGACCAGGCTGTCATAGAAGGGCTTCCCTTCATGCACGCTGTAGTGGCGGGCCGCCAGATCGCCTGACATCTGAAGGAGTTTCATGCCGACCAATTTAAGCCCTCGCGCCTCGAATCGGCCGACAATCGTCCCAATCAACCCACGCTGCACGCCATCAGGTTTCACCAGTATCAGCGTTCGTTCCATTAAATACCTCCAAGAATCAAACAGGCCCGCCGACCCACCGGTCTTGAGTATTGAACGACCGAGGCAAGGAACAACGGACTTTGGTTAAAAGACGATGCTATCCTACAGGTAATCTAGCGCTTCGCGGTAGACTCGCAGGGCTTTTTGCAACTGACCGTTGCGAGCGTACGCATCTCCAAGGACGCGCTGCAACCTCGGCTCCGGCCCCCGTTCTTCATAGAAGTTCTCAAGATCATCAATCAGGAATGGCAGAGATTCGCCTTGCTCAACCAGCACCGAGTAGACGGCCAACCCCTCTTCAATCGAACCTTCTTGCATTGCCTCCCGGGCCTGGGCCAATTCTTCTGCCCCATGAGCTTCAGGTGGAATAGTCGCCAGCGCCCCCGCCTCGACCATATCTTCTTCGGACATCTCAAGAGACTCGATAAGCGGCGCCTCGTTGGACTCCGTCACGGTCTCTATCTGCTCGACCTCGGCCTCAGCCTCTAGCCAACTCTCTGCGTCGACGTGTCCCAACGTATCGAGCCAGGCCAGATCTTCAGACGGCGAATCCTCTTCCGCCATAGAATCCTCAGCCTCAGCCGCCGCCTCGTCAGCCACATCATGAGCAGACAGGTCGACAAACTCATCTGCAGCTAACGCGTCCGCGGGCTCAACGGAATCTACTGGCGCCTCTTTCAGCTCAGACACCTGGGCCAATTCGCCGGCGTCGATCTGCTCACCCATCTCTACGGTAGCAACTTGGGGCGTCTCGGGCTGAACTTGGCCGGCGACTTCTTCCTCTTCAAACGTCGTCAACTCTTCAATCGGCGCTCCTTGGCGGGCTGCCAACTGCTCTAGCCAGGCCATGGCGTCGCCGCCTTCTCCACGCGTGCTCTCGTCCACGACCTCGCCAGCCGCCTCCGTAGAAGGCGCGCTTTCTGGTTCAGCAAACAACAAATCGGCCCCAGCCATGGCCTCAGCAACATCATGAACGACTGCCGGCGTCGGCGGCTCTTCGCTGACCGGAATAACTGCTGCCTCAGCCTCCTCCTCTTCGCTTGGCCTCGGCTGTACAGTAAGTTCTTCTAGCCAATCGAGCGCTTCGTCAAGATCGGCGATTGGCGACTCCTCGCCTGTCTGGACCTCCGCAATATCATCCAGCTCAACCGAAGGAAGTGGCTGAGCCAATTCCTCGCTGGGCTGCACGGTCGTCAGTTCATCGGCATCGACTCCCTGCTTGGCGGCCAGGCGTTCAAGCCAGGCCATTGCTTCGTCCGGGTCTTCGGGAATCTCACCTGCATCATCAGGAGGCAGCTCGAACTCTGCGTCGGCCGGTAGGGCCAACTCGGCGTCAAGTGAAACGGCCGACTGCACTGTAGGTAGCTCTTCAGAAGGCGCGCCCTGTTTGGCGGCCAGGCGTTCCAACCAGGCGACGGCCTCGTCAGGATCCTCTGGCACTTCATCTGACACCGCGCTGTTCGCCTCTCCCGCTGCAGATTCATTGGTGTCCTGGTCTTGATTCATTTCGTCCACCGGTTCTCCAGGTACGCCAGTCAACTGCTCTTCGTCACGTTCTTGCGCATTGCTACTCATTTTCGGAGCTGTATCCATTTCGTCTAACCACATGAGGTCGTCATTCTCAAGAATTACTTCGCTGCCAAGATCGTGCTCACCTATTTGATCATCCGAGTACGAAGTTGGATCTGAATTGTTCTCCGGGCTCTGGCGTCCTAGAACCGAATCTTCGCCCGTCCAGCCGCTAGGGGCTGAAACGGTCTCATCTCGTGTTTGTTCCGGCTTGGCTTCAGCCTCGTTCCAGTCAGCGTTCTCCTTGTCCGATTCACCGGCAGATGCTTGATCGGAATCCTGGTCTGGTTGGGACGGAAGATCCTCCCTTGATTCAGGCGAAGGTGCTGTCTTTCCATCCCAGATCGCAGCCGGTTCCTCGGCCAATGCTTCCAACCAACCAATCGAATTGTCCTCATCCCCGGATGATTCACTCTCGGCGTCTCTCGGTTCTTCAGCTTCACTCAACATAGCCTATTCTCGATTACCCACGATGGGGTCAGATGGCCAGCAACTAAAGGAGCATGACCGGATTTCTACTTCACTCATCATGTACTGGGTCCGGCTCGCCTGGCTTGCCAGCTGAGTCGTCCAACTGATCAGACAATTCGTCTAGCCAGGTTGTCATCTCCTTTCCAGCGTCTGGCGTCGAAGATTGACCAACAGCCGCGTCATCTAACAACTCGGCTGGCAAATCCTCCAAAACTTCATCGGCCTCCAACAACCAATCGGGTACTTCATCCTGATCAGATGATTCCGTGAAATCGAACTCAAAGTCAACGGCGGCCGGGTCATGCTCGCCGTCAATGTTGCCAACTTCTTCTTCGGTTCGGTCTGCCAGCTCTACATCCGAATCGGGATGACCAAGCTGCTCTATATCAAGGTCTGTTTCCGCTGCCGGCGCCTCGTCGAACAGCACTGGCTCTTCGCTGCCATCTGCAGCCGCTTCAGTCGCGTCCATACCAACTGCTTCATACAACCAATCTGGCAACTCATCCGCGACTTCTGAGCCGTCGGCCAGCTCTTCAAGCCATTCTGGTTCTGATTCCGCTTCTGCCGCCTCACTGCTGTCAGCGTCAATATAGGACAACAAATCATCCAGCGCCATCGCTGCTCCGCCCTCTTGCTCTGCGCTGTAGGCAGTTGGTTCATTCGGCACATTCTGAAAATCCGCCTGTTCGGGCTGCTGATAGTCATCCGGAACCATTGCCATCGATTCGTGTTCGTCTCGGACCGCAGCCTCGAACGGCTGCACGTGTTCAGGTGGCAGGCCCACCTGCTCATCAGACTCTAGAAGCCCCAATTCACTGTCGGCCGGCGTTTCTTCCCCAGTCTCTTGAAGCAATTCAACCTCGGGTCCGGCGGCTTCATCCAGCCAGTCAAATGTCTCTTCCGATTCCAACTCGGGTCCGATTTCCGTCTGCAGTTCCTCATCAGGACTGCCGATTTCAAGCAGCCACTCTGGCGCCTGTTCGCCAACCGCCGCGGCGACCGTTGGCCGCATCTGCCTGGCATCGGCCTCTCCCAACCCATAAGCCATCGCCAACGAATCTTCCAAGATCTCGACTGGAACCGACTGAGGTAGCTCAATGCGGGAATTACCAAGCACTCGTCCTAAGGTTGAATCAGGATCCAAATGGGCCTGATCAAGCAATGTTAGCTCTTGAACGAGCGCCAGATGCTCACGCGCTTCACCGACACGATCTGCGCGCAACCGCGCATCAGCCAGGATCGCATTGGCCTTAATGCAAAATGGCAGTTGAGATACGAGCTTCTCGCACACATTGGCCGCCTCGACTTGTCTTGAGTCCCAGAACAGACTTTCGGCCAGCGCAAGCTGTAGATCAAGCCGGTCTGGACTCCGCGCCGACAACAGCGCAAGTTCACGCGCCGCTTGCCGATACATTGCCCCCCTTAGATAAAGGCGCGCCAGCGCCGGCCTGGTCAGGGCCAGGCGCGGGGGCGTATCTCCGTCGCGATTGATGTAGAACTTCCTCAATTCATCCTGTACGGCCCGATTATAAGGATCGATTTCAAATGCCCGCTCCATGTGCCAGACAGCCCCTTCAAGGTCATGATTCTCGCCATGTGCCAGGGCCATTCCAGCGTGCGACACAAGGTCCTCAGGGTCGGCGCTCAAGAGACGTGCAAAAACGTCCTTCGCTTCGTCGTAGAGCTGCTGCTCCAGAAACGTTCGGCCCAATAGCCGGTAGGTGTCAATGTGGCGAGGGAACTGCTGCAGGATGAAATGACAATGGGCAACCGCCTCAGGCAGCCTGTTTTCGTCCAGTAGCCCTTCAATCTGGCTAAGATACTCGTGTAGGGCAGCGCGGCGCACGGTCAATTTTCCCCTGACACTTCTATGCGGGTAAACATAACTATTATCCTGGTTTTCGATCAGGAAGGCAAATGTAGACGCTGCAGCTGGAGTAGTAAATTTGTAACATCTGGGCTGGTATATGGCGCAGGTCCCAAAGGATCGCGGACCAGGTCTTTTCCAGTCAGCGCATAGATCACATTGAGTACACCATTTGCCAGGGCCTGGAAATGGTAGCCCCCCTCGAGAACAAACAGCACCTTCCCCTGACAATTCAGCCCGGCCAATTCGATAAGTTGGCGCGACATCTGTGCATAGCCGGTCAGCGTCACCGCTGCCGCGGCCAAAGGATCTTGCCAATGGGCATCAAATCCGGCCGATACCAGAATCATATCAGGTCCAAAAATGGCTATGACCGGCTCAAGCAGGTCTCGAAACATCAGAGCGTAAGCCTCGTCCCCAGCCCTTGAACCAAAAGGTATATTCAAAGTGGCGCCCAGGCCCTCGCCTCGGCCGATCTCCCGCGCCGATCCGGTCCCCGGGTAAAAAAATGGTCCAAACATATGCAGCGAAATGTACAGAACCGTCGGATCTTCATAGAAGATGGCCTGAGTTCCGTTGCCATGATGCACATCGTAGTCCAGAATTAGCACCCTGGCCGAGCCATGTAGTTGCTGAACATGTCGAGCAGCAATGGCCACGTTGTTGAATAGGCAAAAACCACCGACGCGGCTCCGCTCAGCATGATGTCCCGGCGGTCGAACTAGCACAATGCCATTGTCAACTTCCCCTTGCATAATTAGCTCGCTAGCCAGGCAGGTTGTTCCGACCGCCAGTCTAGCCTGATCAAAACTCGCTTTCGTGCAATAGGTGTCGGGATCGAGATTTCCTCCGCCCTGGCTCGAAGCAAGCTGTACGCTTTGAATCAAACTCGGGCTGTGCACCCTTAGAAGTTGCTCTGTACTCGCAGGAACCGCCTCGACTATATCGACGGCACTCAGTGCGGCCTCTTGCTCGAGCAGTCGTTTGATGGCTGCTATTCGGCCAGCGTTCTCCGGATGACCCTCTAAGGTATGCTCGTCTGCCGGAACATACGCGAGAATTGTGGTCACCGCAGGCCTACTTGGATTTCAACCACCGAACCACATGCTGATCAGGCCTTGGCCATTGTCAATAGACACGATCAGCGCCGCAAAAACCACGGAGACCATAGTCATCAGCTTGATGAGAATGTTCAGCGACGGACCGGACGTATCCTTGAACGGATCGCCGACGGTATCGCCCACAACAGCCGCTTTGTGGGCCGGCGAACCCTTGCCGCCATACCGCCCGTCTTCAATATACTTCTTGGCATTGTCCCAGGCGCCGCCCGAATTGGCCATCATCACCGCCAGCGCGAAGCCGGCCGTCAGTCCACCAACCAATAACCCCACGACACCGGCAACGCCAAAGAGGATTCCGACAATTACCGGCACGGCAATTGCCAATACCGAGGGGGCAATCATCTCCCGTTGGGCGCCGAGAGTGCTAATCTCCACGCAACGTGCGTAATCAGGACGCGTCGTTCCTTCCAGGATGCCGGGCGACTCCCTGAATTGGCGCCGAACCTCTTCGACCATATCGCCGGCCGCTCGACCGACGGCCCGCATTGTCATCGAAGAAAAGTAGAAAGCCGTGGCCGAGCCGGCAAACACGCCGATGAGAACGGCCGGGTTAATCATGGTTACATTGAAGTATTCCATGAAGTCCGACATGGTCCACTCGGCAATGGATCGGCCGGCCAGTTCCGGCAAGTTTTCGCCGCCTCCATGCAGCGTCAGTCCAAGGCGGACTTCCTCCAAATAGGCGGCCAAAAGTGCCAGCGACGTAAGGGCTGCCGAACCAATGGCAAAACCCTTGCCGATTGCTGCTGTCGTATTACCCACCGCATCAAGCTGATCGGTCCGCTGGCGAACCTCTGGACCAAGCCCTGACATCTCGGCATTGCCACCGGCATTGTCGGCAATGGGGCCGTAGGCGTCCGTGGCCAGAGTGAAGCCCAGGGTGGATAACATACCCACCGCAGCGATCCCTGCACCGTAAAGGCCCATGGTCACATTGGTTGTACCGCCCATAGCGTAGAAGCTCACGGCGATTCCGACGACGATCGCGACGACTGGCACGCCCGTTGACTGCATGCCTACGGCGAGGCCCTCAATCATCAAGGTTGCGGAACTTGTCGATGCTTGTTCGGCGATGTTTTGCGTCGGTTTATAAGCATGGGATGTATAGTACTCGGTAGATCGACCGATGACAATGCCCACGATCAATCCGACGAGAATACTTATCCAGACCGCCCATTTATTGGGCAAGTCAAGTACGAAAACCACCGCTAACGAAAGAATGGCAATTCCGAGAGAACTGCCGTAGAGTCCGCGACCTAACGCGCCGATCAACTGAGATTGGCTGGCCCCCTCGTCTGCCCTCACTAGGTACACGCCGATGATTGACAACATTATGCCTATTGCGGCCACGGCTATAGGTGTAGCCAGATAACGCAACTGAAGGTCCATAACTTGCTGCAAGGTGGGATCGGTTCCGTCAAATAAGGTCGCAGCGCCAGCCGCCACCGCGGCCACGCCCAAGGCTGACGTTGCCAGAATTGAACCAGCATATGATTCGTAAAGGTCGGCGCCCATGCCAGCCACATCTCCCACATTATCGCCCACGTTGTCCGCAACCGTGGCCGGATTTCGCGGATCATCTTCTGGAATACCGGCTTCAACCTTGCCTACCAAATCGGCACCCACATCGGCCGCCTTCGTGTAGATTCCACCACCGACACGAGCGAACAATGCCTGTGTTGAGGCGCCCATGCCGAAACTTAGCATTGTTGCCGTGATCGGTACCAGCGGGTTTCCGGTAATCAAGAATCCAAAGATACTCTCGCTGTCCTGGATGACGGCCGGCGCCACATAATAAAGGATGAGGAACCAGGCGGTAATGTCTAGCAGCGCAAATCCTACCACGACCAAACCCATGACTGCCCCGGCTCGCAGCGCGACCTGCAATCCGCCGTTCAAGCTTTCAATTGCCGCATTCGCGGTCCTCGCAGAAGCGTTGGTGGCCGTCTTCATGCCTATATAACCACAGAGCGCCGAAAACAAACCGCCGGTTAAAAAGGCAACCGGCACTATCGGATTCTGTAAACGAAACAGCGATAGCAAAAGGAAAACAACGAACAATATAAAGAAGACGATTCCGACGACTCGGTATTGTCGGGTCAGGTATGCTGTGGCGCCCTCCCGAATCGCCTGAGCGATGTCAATCATTCTATCGGTGCCTTCGCTTCGCCGCATGAGTTGACGGTAGAAATGGTATGCGAATACAAGGGCTATGAGCGCAGTAATGGGCCCCAACCACCAAATCAGCGGCAGCGACGCGCGCACGGTTTCAGCGCTTTGCGCAGACACGCTAGAAATCATTAGTTCCTCCATTAACGAATTAGAGTCACAGCAAAAACCGCCCCCCGGTTATTAACCTGTCGAAAACCGGGGCGAAAAATAAGCGGGCATAACCCGCTCTGGTTCAAACGCTTCATTTTCTGCTTCATCTAGAAGCAATGGGGTAAAGAACGAATCGATTGTAACGAATGTCACAAATGATGTCAAAAAGGCCCGGACGTGCTGATGCCAAGGCCGCATGGACCATGTAGCCACCAATTTCACCCCTGATTGCTAGTCTGCCAGCGTTGACAAATCACCCAATTCCTCTCCAAGTACTTGGGCTTTGAGAACCCGGCGCATGATCTTTCCTGAGCGAGTTTTGGGTAGACTGTCCACAAAATCGACTGTCGTGGGCTTGGCAATGGGGCCCATCTCATGCCCAACATGGTCCTTCAGCTCCTTCTCCAGTCTTTCGCTGCTTTCGAATCCCTGGCGCAAGATGCAGTAACTCTTGATAATGTTACCACGTAGTTCGTCCGGCACCCCGATAACTGCAGCCTCGGCTACGGCCGGATGGCTGACCAGCGCACTTTCAATTTCGGCCGTGCCCAGCCGATAACCAGAAACCTTGATGACGTCGTCGATCCGTCCAATCACCCAGATATAGCCGTCTGCGTCTTTTTTCGCGCTGTCACCAGGCAAGTACCAACCTTTGTCGGCAAATCGGCTCCAATATTG
The DNA here is from genome assembly GCA_041570195.1 of Promineifilaceae bacterium (SeqCode). Classification (GTDB taxonomy): domain Bacteria; phylum Chloroflexota; class Anaerolineae; order Promineifilales; family Promineifilaceae; genus UBA11865. The sequence goes on from JBFFWQ010000006.1 coordinate 76,146, forward strand.
CTCCACATAGCGATCAGGATCCTGGTACACCGTCCGCAACATGGCCGGCCAAGGTGTCTTGATTACCAGGTAACCTTCCTCACCCGGAGGAACGGGATCGCCCTCCTCATCCACGACGTCAACCTGGACACCCGGGAACGCCTTGGTCGCCGAACCAGGCTTCAAAGCCATGCTCGGAATTGGGGTAATCATGAAGTTACCGGTTTCCGTCTGCCACCAGGTATCCATGATCGGGCAGCGCTCCTGGCCTATGACACGATGGTACCAGCGCCACGCTTCCGGATTGATCGGCTCGCCAACCGTGCCAAGTAAACGCAAACTGGAAAGATCGTGCCGCGCCGGCCAACTTCTACCAAATCGCATCAGGCCACGAATTGCCGTTGGCGCCGTGTAAAGGATAGTGATCTGGTACTTGGCCACCATTTGCCACCATCTGTCCGGATATGGGTAAGTAGGCGCTCCTTCGTACATAAAACTTGTCGCCCCAAGAACCAGGGGAGAATAAACAATATAGCTGTGACCGGTGATCCAACCCGGGTCGGCCGCACACCACCACAGGTCGTCTGGCTTAATATCAAAAACCCATTTCAACGTAGTGGCCGTGCCAACCATATAACCGCCATGGGTGTGCAAGATCGCCTTCGGCTTGCCCGTGGTCCCAGAGGTATAGAGGATGAATAACGGGTCCTCCGCATCCATGACCTCGGTTGACGCTTTCGGATCGGCTATCGGCAAGTTCATCAGTTCGTGATACCAGTGATCACGTCCAGGCACCATTTCCACGTCCTGGCCCGTGCGTTTTACACAGATAACCGTCTGAATAGTCCCGGCTCGATCAACCGCCTCATTGGCGATCTGCTTTAACTCGATGATCTTACCCCGTAGCCAGGCACCATCGCAGGTGATGAGTACTTTGGATCTACTGTCCTCTATCCGGCCGTGCAATGCTTCCGTCGAGAAGCCGCCATATACTACCGAGTGAATAGCGCCGATCTTGGCGCAAGCCAACATCGCTATCACAAGCTCGGGCACGCGACCCATATAGATGGTAACCCGATCCCCTTTGCTTACGCCCATGGCGCGCAACACGCTAGCGAATTTACACACCTGGTGGTTCAGCTGCTGATAGGTGTACACGCGTGTGTCGCCGGGCTCTCCTTCAAAGATCAACGCCGCTTTGTTCCGGGTCGCCGTCCGCATGTGCCGGTCCAGTGCGTTATGAACCAGGTTGACCTTGGATCCGACAAACCACTGATAGAATGGCGCGTTTGAATCGTCCAGCACCTTATCCCAGGGCGCGAACCACTCGAAGTTCTCGGCCGCGATTCGACCCCAAAATCCGGCTAGATCGGCGACCGCTTGATCGTTTACCTCATCGTAATCAGGCACATGGGCCTGCTCCACAAGCTCAGGTGATGGGTAGAATACTTCGCCCGTTAGCTTGTCTTGGGTTGACATATGTGCTTCCTCCTCACTTGACCGAGTCGAGATTGCCCCCTAGTATAATTATGTTGTTCTAAATGCAAAATCAGTTTAAGAGAATGAGAAATTGGTCATGGTAGCGTACGGAAAGGATGTTTAGGCCCGCCCGATACACCAGGGCGTCAATTCCTGCGGCATTCAGGTAACGTCCTTCAGTTCGACGAGTGACTCGAACGATTCCAGGTCCGTATCATAGATCAGGCCAGGAACTGGATTTCTCATTTGGTGACCTTGAAGAAGGAGAGTTATGGTCCGATTATTTGGCTGCTTTCAAGGAACCGCTGACCATGACCCCGACTTAGGCGGCATGGCAAGCGATTCCGGCCCATCAAGCATGGTGTCGAAACCTGGCAATCAGCCGCGCGATCCTCTTGGCGGTGCGTGAACTGGATACACTTGGCTTCTATCCAACCGAGGAAATAGCTGAGGTGACAGTTGACTAGGGCGCACCGCTCTCTTCGGATCAGTCAAGATCCGTATCATCCGGCATCGATTCCAGTTCAACGGCCGCCAATCGCTCGTGTAGCAATTCCGCTTCTTGTTCTTCGCCTTGTTCTCCGAGTGAAGAATCCTCGCGAGCGGCAACGATGTCCTCGGCCAAGATAAGCGGCGGACCGACCTGGTACGGGTCAATGTGATTGTTGCCGCAATATGGGCACAGTTTCCAATGAAGATCCATCAACGCGTTGCAATCTGGGCATGCCTTGCGCAACCGGGTATGGCAATGAGGACAAATCATCCAGTGCGGATCGACGGTTCGCGAGCAACCCGGACAGGCCGGCCTTTCCTCGATCTCTTGCAACAGCGCTTCTTCTTCCAGTGCCCGCTCGTAGGCTGCGGCCAGCGTTTCCCGCGGACGAAGTATGAAATAGACCAGTAGACCGATACCGGGTAGCAGGGCCACGACCAATGTGGCCAGGATCTGCGCAAACGGATCTCGCGAGCGCGAGCGCATGTCTCTAAAGGTCCAGATGATCAGGCTCAACCACACGGCCGCCAGTAGCGCGCCGCTAGTGGCAAAGCAGACGGTGGCATAGGCCACGATGGAATCTAGCGTGGGAAACGTCATATCAGTTCTCGTTCAGCCACAATGGCCAGGAGATTATAGCAATCATTGACACATGGCGCGAAGCTACGCAAGCCATCGCGAAATGTCCCTTGGTCGCTTCACAGTCGTAGTATAATAGTTCCCAATGAGCGGTCGGGCGGCACCCCTTGTACGTAAGGCATGTCGCAACGGTCAATCCAAAGCGAGACAAAGCGAGGGATACAGAGCATGTCTGATAACAGTCCGGCGGAAAGGAAGAACCCATCAGTCGAGAAGAAAACGACTATTCTCGATATACAATCCAAGAAGAAACGAGGCGTGCCGGTCACCATGATGACCGCCTATGACTATCCATCAGCGCTTCTAGTCGATCAGGCCGGCATCGACGTCATTCTGGTGGGCGATTCTTTGGGTATGGTCGTTCTAGGTCTGGAAAGCACCGTGCCGGTAACCATGGACGAGATGCTTCATCACTGCCGAGCCGTGGCTCGTGGCACCCGCCGAGGTCTATTGGTGGGAGATATGCCGTTCATGTCCTATCAAGCCGATCTCTCCGAGGCCATCAGGAATGCCGGCCGATTCATGAAAGAAGGACTCATGGATAGTGTGAAACTAGAAGGCGGGCAGGAGGTGGCTGACACCGTGACCGCCATCATTAGCGCCGGCATATCGGTCATGGGCCACATTGGCCTCACGCCCCAATCAGCATCTAAGTTAGGCGGCTACCGCGTTCAAGGCAAAAGCGCTGCGGATGCCCTGCGTCTCCTGGATGATGCCCTGGCACTTCAGGATGCAGGCTGCTACTCAATCGTGTTGGAAGCTGTACCGGCTCCAGTGGCACAGGCAATTTCTGAACGCCTGACCATCCCGACGATCGGTATCGGCGCCGGCGCCGGTTGCGATGGACAAGTGCTCGTCTACCACGATCTTGTTGGCATGTTCGATCGTTTCACGCCTAAATTTGTGCGACGTTATGCCGAGGTGGGTGAGACAATATCGTTGGCCTTGCGCTCGTTTGCTAAAGACGTGGAAGACAGGAGGTTTCCGACCGATGAACACACGTACTTCATCGACGAATCCGAGTTGCGGGAATTCCACGAACTATTAGAACAACAGAGATCCTAGACTAGCAACGCAAAAGGCTCAAGCATAATGAGGATCGCCATCATCGGTACCGGGGCCATGGCAAGTCTTTTTGCCGCTCTGCTCGAACCACTAGCCGATGTTATCATGGTCGGCAGTTGGACCGAGCAAATTCAGGCGGTCCGCCGCGAAGGCCTCATCCTAAAGCATCCAAATGGAACTGAAAGCCGCCATTTCTTGGCCGCCACCACCAGCGGTCTAGATGCGGCGCCGGCCGATTTGGCCGTCGTGGCCGTCAAGAGCTGGCAAACAGAAAAAGCTGCGGGTCTTGCTCAAAAGGCTCTCGCTCTAGACGGTCTGGCCCTCACACTTCAGAATGGACTGGGCAATCTGGAGAAGATCAGCGCCGTAGTTGGTGCGAAACGGGCTGCCATCGGCGTCACGTCGGAGGGCGCGACGATGTTGGGGGCAGGAACAGTGCGGCACGCTGGCCGCGGTCACACCTATTTCGCAGTCAAAGAGGGCACGCGCCGCAGACTCGAAGGAACAGCGGCGCTATTCGCCAAGGCAGGATTGCCAACCTCGCTTGTCGACGATGCCCAGGGCCTGATTTGGGGAAAGCTGGTCGTCAACGCCGGCATTAATCCTCTGACGGCCCTGCTTCAAAAACCTAACGGCTATCTCGTCGAGAACTCCAACGCATCTGAAATCATGAGGCGCGCGGCAATGGAAGCGGCCGCTGTGGCCCAGGCACTAGGCATTCAGTTGCCCTTTTCAAATCCCGCCGAACGGGCCGCCGAAGTTGCCCAGGCCACGGCGGCGAATCGCTCTTCCATGGCCCAAGACATTGCCCGAGGTAATCCAACCGAGGTTGAACAGATAACGGGCGCCGTGGCTGAAAATGGTCGCCAGCTCGGGGTACCGGCGCCGGTAAACGAGGCCCTACTTCTGCTGGTCCGAGCGCAAATCGAGTCTGGGTCATGGTCACCAGCGATAGCTGGCATACCGACCGAACTGCGACCTCTATTTCGCGAGCTGGCTTCGCTGGAGAAGCCCAGATGATCGTCACGGCTAGGATTGACGAGATTCGGAAGACGCGTTGGTCCGAACCTACCCTTGATTGGGGGCTGGTGCCAACGATGGGCTACCTTCACATGGGGCACCTTTCCCTGGTACGTCGTGCCCGATCCGAGAACGACCGGATCGCCGTGAGCATTTTCGTCAATCCGACCCAATTTGGACCAGACGAAGATCTCGCCCACTATCCTCGCGATGTTGAACAAGATCTCAGACATCTGCGAGCCGAAAACGTCGATCTGGTGTTTGTGCCGGGCGCCGAGGATATGTACCCGCCTGGCTTTCAGACCATGGTAACCGTCCCGAACGTATCGTCAGGTCTGGAGGGCGCCTCCAGGCCGACCCATTTCCAAGGGGTAACCACGGTGGTGGCCAAGCTATTTAATATCTTTGAGCCTACTCGAGCCTATTTTGGCCAGAAGGACGCCCAGCAGGCCGTAGTGATTCGTCGATTGGTTCACGATTTGAACTTCAATCTCGACGTCATTGTTTGCCCAATTGTCCGCGAGAGTGATGGCCTGGCCATGAGCTCACGCAACGCAAGATTATCAGTGCAGCAACGAGAGGCGGCCGTTGTTCTCTATCATGCCTTGCGGAAAGCCGAAGATCATCTGCTGACCGGCGCAAGGGATTCCAGTGAGCTTCGAGCAATGATTGCTAACACGATCAGGGAGGAACCGTTGGCCGCTCTGGATTATGCCAGTGTGGCCGATCCAGATACCCTTGAAGAGTTAGATCATGTTCATAAACGGGCCATGTTGTCTCTAGCAGTGTTCTTTGGCAGCGTGCGCCTGATTGATAATCTGATCGTCGAACTTTAGCCCCAATCAAAGCTGAAACGGACGAGAGATCACGTGTCCATTATCACGCGTGCATTAGTACGTACCCTTGAGCTATTGATAGATTATTGGTGGCTCCAAAAGGCGATTTCGCCGTCTGCCACAAGCTGAACCGATCCTCGGCTGATCGGTACGACAGCAATTTGCGATCGGCCGTCTTCGATCAGCGGAATGACCAAAGCATCGCTGTCTGGCGACCAGATCCGGTGACTGAGCGAATATTGGTCAAAGAACGGCAGGAACTGGCGCAGGAAAAGGTTCGTCGGTACGAAGCGCGCCAGTCGACGCTGATTGCCGCTGGACACATTCACGGCCCAAAGCTCGAGTCGCAGATCGCTCGACTGCTTTTGAGCTCGGGCCACCACCCGGCCAATGGACCTGGCCTCGGCCACTCGTAGGTGGCTGTCATCCTCTTCCGGCAACGTGAAGTACGCTATGGTGCGTCCGTTCGGCGACCAGAAAAATGCCATGGCATTCTCGTTGCTCAGCAATTTGCTTTCGTTCGTAGCCGGATCTAGAAGCCTCAGCGGCCCACCGCCAAGGCGTGCGCCCAGCCTTGGGCTCAAATAGGCCAATACATCGCTCGCCGGACTCCAGTTCATCGCCAGTTGACCGATATGGGCCTCATGAACTTCCCTTTCGCCATTTTCGCCCTGAATCACCAATCGGCTTCGGCCCTCATCGTCCAGCGCGGCAAATGCCTGGAAGTTACCGCTTCGCGAGATTCCAGGCGCCTGAAAAGCGCCTGGATCACCCAGTTCGCCGTCGGCTGTCTGACCATCCAGGTCGATCAACTCGAGACGCGCATCAGCTCCAGAAGTGCCGCTGTGAATCAGTAATCTATCGGCCAAGGGCGCCCAGTCCCAGTAGAAAGGCTGGCCGACGGCCAACATCTCCACTGGAGACAAGCCGTTCCCGACTCCGGCCAGATGCAAGGCTATCCCTTCCGGATGGCTGGCCAGAAAACTCACATACTGGCCATCGGGCGACCAATACAGATAGAAGGGAAGTTCCTGGGAGTTCTCGTAGATATGCATCAGCTGGCTTTGGCCCAGATCTCCGTTGCTATCGTGGAGAACATAAACCTTGTCGCCACCTATCACGGCTAGCCTGTTACCACCGGGCGCCCATGCCGGAAACTCAAACCGCCGGTTCATTTCTGTCAATCGCCTGACATCGCCGCCGTCCGGGCTCATTGTGGCCAGCTGATGATCCGGTGTGATGAAAGCGATGCGATCGATTGTCCCGTCATCCCCCCCGATGGTGGGTAAACGAATCTCGGTCTGATCCGAATACGAGCGATAAAAGACTGCCACCGGCGTCGCCAAGATCCCAAATAACATGACAACTAACAGCAAGCACGATCGCCAATTGCCGAGGAATCTGCCCGGCGCACTCTCTTCTTCTATGGGATTCTGACTCTCTTCCATGTATTCTAATACCTGATGTTGGATGGTTCGCTCTTGTGGCACCTTTTCAGCAGCCATTCGCCAACTTCCTTGGAGTCCCTAGTTGCGACCGGCTTGCCGACATTGAGTGGACCACTGGTAATGCCGCCGGCCGCCATCATGTCACATTCTATAGCAGCCATAAGTTTATCCCAACGTCACACTGTGGTAGATTTGTGGTCGCTAACCATTCTCTAAAACGAGTTGAAATGTCCTTGGATCCAACGCCGGAGAGAAGATCACCTACAAGAAGCTGGCCAGGAATCTTGCTGCTGATAATAGTCTTTGTGTGGGTCGTCGGGGTATCCTTCTTCAGCCATACGCTCGTCTGGACGGCCGAACAACTCGTGCTCGTCAGCGGTCTCAACTGGCCCGGCTGGGTCTGGTTCATCCTGATGATAGGACAGGCCCTGGCATTGCTGGTTCCTCTGGTAACATTGGCCATGCTTTGGCCGGCTGAACGCCAGCGCGGTATATATCGCGCATGGGCCCTGGGCGCGCTTTACGTCCTGCTCATGGCGCCATTGCGCCTGGTTCAGCCTCCAGCCATCATTGCCGCCAACGTGCTGCAAATCCTCTTGACTTCCTTCGCCATTGCCTTGTTGCTGCTCTTGATGTACTGGTTCGGCCGGCCAAAGCGCCGGCCGGCGATTGGCGGCTCGATCTGGCTTGCCCTTTTGATCGCCGTGTTGGCAAGCTACCCCTGGTTACTGTGGGGAGCGCTTGGCTCGCTTTTTGACACGATTCTTAACTTCTTGGCCGCTTTGCTATTTGGGCTATTGGCTAGCCTGATAGCTTCCCAATTCCTGCTGCACCCTTTGCAGCGGACCGCCAGCGATGCCAAGTCAGATATCTTCCTGGGTGGGCTGGCAGGAATTGCGCTTCTCGTCGAGATGACCAGTGCGTTTGGATTTGGCGGTCTACAACTAATCCTGATGATCGTCGTGCCCTCATTCAGCCTGGCTGTTGCGGCCGTTTACGGGTTTTCGGGTCGCAACGTCGGTGATGGCCAAACTATCCCATTGGCCATACTTATCGGTCTTGTTGTTGCTGCTCCAGCGTTGCTGCTTGATCCAGACGAACTGACCCTGATATTGGCCGTGGGTCGCCGAGACTTACTCCAATGGGCTCTCTATGCCGCCATCGCGGCCGCGCTTATTGGCTGGCTATCTGGTCTGATCTTGATCCTGACCTGGCCAAAGGTACTGAGACTTTATCGCAGCCTGGCGCTGACCGCCGTCGCCTTGGGATCTTTCGCCATTGCTTTGCTACTCTATCTCGCGATCGGTCAGCCAGGGTTCTATGGCGAGCAACTGTTTGTGATCCTTGAAGACAAAGCTGACTTGACACCTGCGTCGTCGATAGACGAAGTAGACACTCGCCGAATTTTTGTCTACGAGACTTTGGTGGATCACGCCAATTCGACTCAGGCCGACTTGCGGCAGACTCTTGATCGTCTCGGTATAGAGTACCAACCCTATTACTTAGTTAATGGGCTGGAGCTAAATGGCGGGCCGCTGCTGCGGCTCTGGCTCGAATCGCGGTCTGACGTCGATCGGGTACTTGACAATCCAGTCTTGCGGCCGTTACGGGCGCCCGCATCAGAAGCAAGAGGCAGCGCCGGACCGCCTGACTCTGTCCTATGGAACCAACAACTGATCGGCGCCGACCGTGTCTGGCGCGATTTTTCAGTGACCGGTGAAGGAATCGTAGTCGGACAATCGGACTCCGGAGTAGACGGACAACACCCGGAACTAGCATCCGGTTACCGGGGCAACGATGGTGACGACAATTACAATTGGTTCGATCCTTGGAACGCCACGAGCAGACCTACTGATATTGGCGGGCACGGCACGCATACGCTTGGAACGGCCTTAGGCCAGAGCACAGGCATCGCGCCAGGAGCCAAGTGGATAGGCTGTGTGAATTTGGCCCGCAACCTGGCAAATCCGACCCTGTATCTGGATTGCATGCAATTCATGCTGGCTCCTTTTCCCCAAGGTGGCGACCCGCTTGGCGACGGTCAGCCGTCACTAGCGGCCGATGTGCTCAACAATTCGTGGGGATGCCCACCACAGGAAGGTTGTGATCCCAACGCCCTGCTAGACGCTGCCCGCGCCTTGCGCCAGGCAGGTATCTTTGTCGTGGTCTCGGCCGGTAATGAAGGACCATTCTGTGAAAGCGTGCGACACCCCTTGGCCATATATGATGAGGTTTTCTCGGTCGGTGCCGTCGACAAGGATGGTCTCTTGGCCTTCTTCAGTAGTGTTGGCCCGGTTTCGGCTGATGGCAGCCAACGCATGAAGCCCGATATCCTGGCCCCGGGTGCCGGCGTGTTGTCGGCTTTCCCAAATAACAGCTACGACTATCTGGATGGCACTTCAATGGCCGGCCCGCACGTAACCGGCGTCGTCGCCCTCATGTGGTCAGCCAACCCATCTCTTGTAGGCGATATCGATTTGACTGAGGAGCTAATGCAATCTACCGCCGGCGAGTTTCAGGGCCAGCCGCCCGATTGCGGTGAGCAGGGCCAGCCACCCTACGACGGCATCGGGTACGGCATTGTCGATGCCTACGCGGCCGTGGAAGCTGCCCTTGCATTACCGGCCGGCGAATAGAACTCGCTTTGGATTCAGGATTCGTCTAGGAAATGCTCGGCCTGAATGAGGCGACGGGTGCCAGTGGAGGCTCGCAAGAGCAATGAGTGTGTCTCCACATACCGGCCCCGATAGCGGATCGCCCGCAGAACTGGCCCGCCGGTGATGCCGGTCGCGGCGAAATAGATATCGTCGCTGCGGACCAGTTGCTTGCAAGTCAGTATCTGTTTGGGATCGAAGCCGGCATCTATCACTGCTTTCTGCTCCTCAGGATCTTGCGGTGCCAGGCGGCCCAACATACCGCCACCAAGCGCCTTTACTGCGCAGGCTGCGATGACGCCTTCCGACACACCACCAACGCCCATCAGAATATCGGCGCCGGTATCGTCTAGCGCCGCCTCAAGCGCGCCTTCTGCGTCTCCCTCAGGCCGTAAGAGAATGCGCGCACCGCCCGCCCGTATTTCTTCTATCAAATCGTGGTGGCGTGGCCGGTTCAAGATTATGACCGTCAGGTCGCGAACAGCTTTCTTTTTAGCTCGGGCTACGAGTGCCAGCGTCCAGGCCGCCGGTGCGTCAAGACACTCAGGAACCAACGCCTCGGCCGCAGAACGATCCACGACGATCTTATCCATGTATATCGCCTCGGCCGGCGGGCTCCACATGGTTCCTTCCGGCGCGACACCGACAAGCGAGATCGCGCCCGGCAAGCCGCCAACTACTAGCCTGGTCCCATCGACAGGATCCACAACGACGTCTACTGCAGGTCCGCCCTTGCCCACCCGTTCACCACTGTCTAAAGGCGAATGCTCACCCAGCCGGCCTTCCTCGCCAATAACGATGTGCCCATTGATGTCGATTTGGCTGAGTGCTTTCGTCATCGCCGAAGTCGCGGCCTCATGAGCTTCGTGAACCCGACCCAGCCCCATCCAGCGACCGGCAGCCGCGGCCGCGGCTTCGGTCACCCTGACGAGATCAAGGCCGATGTTACGTGACGGTGTATCTGTCATGACTTAGCTCCCGCTGCTCTCTATCGGGCTGTCTTCAACAACCTGATCTTGATCGATGTAATCAATGGCCTCAAGAAGATCGGCCGCTTCCCAGGCCAACATGCCACCCCGCAAAATCTTGACCGTAGCCTGTCCATGCATCACCTTTTGGGCCGCTCGACGACTGCGCCGTCCACTTCGACACACGAATACGATCTGGTGCTCGCCACCGCAGTCCAGCTGATGTTCTCCTGACAGAATTCGGGACAGTGGCACTAATTCCGCACTCGGCACATGGCCGCGCCTGTACTCACGAGGTTCTCGCACGTCAATGACCGTCAGCTTCTCTGGCGTAGTTCTGATCGCCTGCCATAGTTCTTCCGGCGTTATCTGGTCAACTGTAATTGCGGCCAGGCCATGGTCCAATACCTCGATATCCTCAGGGTAGACTTGTTTCGGCAGGTTCAAGCACTCCTGAAACACGCGGTATGGACACTCATAGATACAAACGGCCGGATCCAGGACTCGATAGAATATGTGGCTGACGGCCTCATCTTCGTCAAGGAAATTCTGCATGCCGATCGTATCGCGGAAACCCGTCGTGGTCATTAACTTGTTCACTCGAAAGCTGACCCTGACCATGAAGACATCGCCGCCGTTGTCACGATAACTCTTTAGTACGCTTTCAAGCATGTGTATGCCACTAAAATCACAGTTGTTGACGTTGTGCATGCGGATCAACAAGAATCTCTGGTCTGGATGCCGCTCCTCGTATCGGTAGATGGTTTCTTCGACGTGATTTACGGCTCCGAAATACAGGTCGCCGAGAATATCGATCACACCCAGCTGTGGGCAGTGTGGCTGTGATGGTTGATAGGCGAAGTGCTTATACTCCCCATCTGGCACCACCTGGTGAACGCGCGGAGCACTGGTGCGTAAGATATAACGTACAAATGAAAGCATGATACCAAGCAGAACGGCAAAAGCGATCTCGACGAACAAGGTACCCAGGAATGTGGCCAGCATGATCACTGCGTCGCCACGGGCGCCTCGCCAGATACGGCCAATCTCAATCCTATCGATCATGCCAATGGCAACAACAATGAGCACACCCGCCAGCGCCGCTCGCGGAAGATAGGCAGCCATAGGCGCGGTCAGAAACACGGCCAGGAGAAGGAAACCGCTAGACAACACCGCGGCAAATGAGGATCTGGCCCCAGCATTGAAGTTTACGGCCGACCGGGAAAACGACCCGGCGCACGGATAGCCCGAGAAAAGGCCAACCGCAACATTAGCCAGACCCTGCCCGACGAACTCCTGATTGCTGTCCAGTCGTTGGCCTGTCTGCGTCGCGATGGTGCGCGAGATTGCCGAAGTTTCTACAAGGCCAATTGCTCCGACCGCCAGAGCGCCCGTCGAAAGCCTAGTAATATATTGGGTATCCAATAACGGCAAGTCAGCGAACGGCGGCAGAGACTTGGGCAATTCGCCAATGACGGCAACACCTTGCTCGTCCAGCGAGAAGATGAACACAGTTAAGGAAGACAAGACCATGGCAATGAGGGCTGCCGGAATTCTTCGGTCTATTCTGCGCAGCACAACCAGAAGGGCAATCGTGCCGATGCCAATCGCTGCGGTTGCCCGGTTTGCCTCTGGTAAAGCGATGACTGTCTCATAGCCAATTTCGATCAGTCGCTCTGTCTCAAGTTGAACCCCCAGCAAGTGAGGCAACTGCCGTATTGCGATCAGTAAACCAGCGCCGCTGGCGAAACCCACTACGACCGAATGGGATACGAAGTTAACCAGCACCCCAAGGCGAGCCAGGCCCATGATTAATTGCAGAAGCCCGGCCATCAGAGCCAGCATCCCGGCCGCCCAGAAGAACTGTGGTGTTCCGGGTGTGAAACTCGAAAGTAATACCGACAATACCAACAACGATATCGCATTGGTTGGTCCGGTATGCACTTGATTAGAGGATCCCCACAGACCGCCAACCACGGCCGCGATCGCCGCCGTATAGATGCCCATTTGCGGCGGCAACTCGGCGATGAGCGCGAAGGCAATCGCCTGAGGAAGCAAAATGACGGCTACCGTAAGCCCGGCGATAAGATCTGGCCGCAGATTGCCCTTGTTGTAATCGCGCGCCAGACGGATAGGTCGGCCAACGTAAAAAGGTATTGGTGACAGAGATTGACGCAGATCCAGACGAGGCCTCGGTTCAGCAAACATTCAGTCACTTCCCCGGGCGTCGCTGGGGCCGCTCAGACGCAACGGTGCTCCTGACTGGCTATGCCGAACGCTCATTCTCGTCAGGTTCATTGCAGATTGAGAATCGCTCTAGACAGTACCTGTACACGAAAAGGCCTCAACCCGGACCTCGCCTGGCTGACAGTCACCAGTCATCAACCCAGCAAAATGGGCCGCATCAACCGGTGAGGTGCTGAACGAATGCCGATTGCTCTGTGACAAGAGATGTCACGGGGGCTAGTTTACGCGGGCCAATAGGGGTCGTCAAGTGGGACAGTCGCCGGCGGTTGCCTTGATGTTGGACAAGAACCCCCGCGTCAGGCGATGTTGGGTGCGCGACTGACGACTAGCAATACTGTTACTTAGAGGTCGCCATATTCAAATACACGGTACGGATAGACATTAATGACGGTCGTGTCCAGGAACTTTGTCACTCTGGGCACGTCGTTCCGATACACGTGAATGTGACCATGCAATAGATAACGCGGTCTGAATCTCTTTATCAGGCTTCGCAAGACGCCGAAGCCACGGTGGGCTGGGTCGCGCAGGTCATGAATCCCAGCCGGTGGCGAGTGTGTCACGAGGATATCTAGCGCCCGGCCGTGCCGAATTCGGTTCATCATAAGTTGGGGGAACAGGCTCCAGGCGTTCCAGCGCATTTCGTTCTCACTGTACATATAGGGCGCCCTGGGCCGATACCGGATGGATCCCTCAAGTCCGGCGATCAGCAGACCGTTAACCTCGACAACCCTTCTGTGTACGTCAAGCCCCCCAGGTACCTCTGTAAGCACGCGCCCGTCGGCCGTGTATTGAGGCCCAATATCATGATTGCCCCGGACATACACCATGCGCGCATCTAGGGCGCTTATCAAGAATTCAAGATAGTAGAATGGAAGATCCCCGCAGCCTATGAGCAGATCGACGTGACCGTGTCTGCTCTGCACGTCGCTCGTATATAGATGCTCCACAATTTGGTCGCTGACTGCCATGATTCGCATGCCGCTATTTCGTCAACCTTGAGTCATCCTTGGGCAAGCTGAATCTCCGTCTCACGGATCTGGCCAGTCGCGATTTCGATTTTGAGCCAGTTTGTCCAAGATCGCTTGTTCGAGGTCAATGCCAGTGATGCTGGCCAACTGCAGCAGGTACAAAGCAACATCCGCTAGTTCCCCCGCCAGCGCTTCGCGATCGCCTACGTCTTCTCGCCACTGAAAATGCTCCAGAACCTCGGCCGATTCAATTGCCAGTGACATGGCCAGGTTCCTAGGCGACTGTGGCTTTGACGAATCGTCCTCGTACCATCCTTTGCTGGCAACGAAGGCATGCATTCTTTGCTCAAGTTCCGACAGTTGCATAGGCTGATCTTGTCCGGTTGCTTAAGATGGATAACGAGAAAGGGGCGCGCCAAATGCGCGCCCCTCTAGTCAAAACAGAGCTCTTTTACGAGCTAGAGTTGCTCCGCAACGTAAGCTGCGAGATCGGCCAGTCGCATTGAATAGCCCCATTCGTTATCGTACCAGGTGATTATCTTTACCATATTGCCGCCAATCACCTGCGTTGATAACCCATCCACCGTCGACGAATAAGGGCTGCCGATGAAATCAGTCGACACCAATGGCTCTTCTGTGTAGTCCAGGATCTTACCCATCCAGCCACCGCCATTCGCGGCCGATTTCAGAGCCGCGTTGAGCTCTTCAACCGATGTGTCGGCTTCCAGCTCGGCTGTCAAGTCGACGACCGATACAGTTACCACCGGTACACGGAATGCCATGCCGTCAAAGCGCCCCTCGAGCTGCGGGATCACCATTGAGACAGCCTTGGCAGCGCCCGTCGTGGTAGGGATGATATTGACGCCAGCCGATCGCGCTCTTCTCAGATCCTTATAGGCCATGTCCAGGATCTGCTGGCCATTGGTATAAGCGTGGATGGTCGACATGAGCGCTCGCCTTATGCCAAAGCTGTCTTCAACTACCTTCGCTACCGGCGCAAGGCAGTTCGTAGTACAACTGGCATTAGAAATGACGTGATGCGCCTCTGGATCGTACTCGGTTTCATTGACCCCCAACACAAAGGTAGCGTCCACGCCCTTGCCCGGCGCCGACAGCAAGACCTTCTTCGCCCCGGCATCAAGGTGTAGTCCTGCTCTCTCCCTGTCTCGGAAAATGCCTGTACACTCCAACACGATGTCAACGCCCAGTTCGCCCCAAGGCAGTTTAGCCGGGTCTCGTTCCGCATAGCTCTTCAACAATTCGCCGTCAACGTAGATGTTCCCGTCTCGAGCCTCAACTTCTCCGGGAAACCGGCCGTAGGTCGAATCGTACTTGAGTAAGTGGGCGTTAGTCCCTACATCCATCAAATCGTTGATGGCCTCGACCTCCAAAACGTCGCCGTGGTTTTCGTAGATGGCCTTAAAAACTTGCCGACCGATGCGGCCGAATCCGTTAATGCCAACTTTTACCGTCATGTATCTTGTCTCCTTTGCTCACAAAGATCATTACTTAGTTAAGCCCAGTACAACCCGGGCCAGCTTTGCGCTGTCGTGTCGCCATGGCCGCTCCCGGTCCACCAGATCGGCCGGAATCATCGGTATATCATGTGGCGCAACCGGCTGGACAAATACGGTCTCTCCGCCGCCAGTCCCCGGGGGCACCGACAGATTGTCATTGGCGATGACCACGTCCAGGCACTTACGACTGCCGCCACTCTCCGCAGCCACATGGCGCTGAATCGCCTTGACATGATCGGCAACCGTATAATTATCCGTCTCACCAGGCTGGGTTGCAAGGTTACAGGCATAGGCTCGCTTGGCGCGCGTATGACGTAGTGCCTGGGCGATATCAGGCACCAATAGGTTGGGCAGGATGCTCGTGTACAAGCTTCCAGGACCAACGACAACAAGGTCGGCCTGCAATATGGCCTGCACGGCCGGCGGGTAGGCCGGCGCGCCGGCCGGCTCGAGCAGGACTCGCTTGATACGGCCACCGGCTGATGTTATAGCCGATTCGCCCTCTACACGCCGCGCGCTGCCGCCTTTATGACCGGTTACCTCGGCCACGAGGGTCACGTTTGCCAACGTGGAAGGTAATACCCGGCCGCGAACGGCCAGCACCCGGCCGGCGGCCACCAATGCCTCGTCGAAGCTACCAGTGATGCCGACCAGGGCTGCCAACAATAGATTACCGAAAGCGTGGCCCTGGAGTTCGCCTTGTCCTGATTCCCGCCCGTCGTCCATGATCGATGCGCCAAATCGATACTGGAGTACCTGCGTCATTAGGGCCTCATCACGCGCTAGGGCCGCGATATTGTTGCGAAAATCACCCGGCGGCAAGACGCCCAGTTCCCGCCGTAGTCGACCGCTACTGCCGCCATCATCGGCAACGGTCACGATTGCCGTGATATTGTTTGTGTAATGGGTCAGTCCTCTCAACAAGCTGGGCATGCCTGTGCCGCCGCCAATGGCCACGATCCTCGGCCCTCTACTCCGCTGCGTGTAACTCTGAAGGGACAGCGCCACATCTTCACCGGGCTGGAGAAAAGGCGCCAATAGATTGTTACCCAGGCGCACGATGGCCAGAAGTATGATGGCCGACCCGACCAATAGGGGCACCAGGATGCGCAGTCCCGTGGGTAGAAACTGAAGCGTCAACCCACTGTACAACACGTCAGGCAAGACGTGACGTTGGCCCAGTACCAGCAGCAAGGAACCGATACCCGTGCCGACGATCACGGCGCCTATTGCCAGGACAAGCAGCCATCTCTTGACGCCAATGCCGACGGCAAACCAACCTCTCCAGGCCTGCCACATCACTCGAACTGAAAACTTGTCGTTCATCCGTCCACCGAAATCCATTCTAGCCTCCGCTGTATAGTGGGTCAAAGTCCGTTGGCGTGGTATGGCGGGTGTGTTATGATCATTTTCAAGGTAAGTACCATCACCACGCCCCATGAGGAGGAAGAATGCGAACCGTTTTCTGGGATTACGAGCGGAATTCGGTCAAGCTGATCGATCAGCGACTGCTACCTTTTGAGTTGGTAATAGCTGAATTTGAAGATTATCGTGAGGTAGCCCGCTCGATCAGTGAGATGTATGTCCGTGGCGCCCCGGCAATCGGTGCAACGGCCGCGTTTGGCATGGCGCTCGCCGCCCGTCAAAGCTCCGCAGCCGTTGGGCCAGCCCTCTATTCCGACCTGCTGGAGGCATCGGAGATTCTGAATGCTGCTCGCCCAACTGCCGTCAACCTTTCTTGGGCAACAAGTCGCCAATTGCGCCTGGCCAAAGCCCGGCAAGGGCAGCCCGCCGCCGCTATCCGACAAGACCTACTTCAGGAAGCTCAGCGAATTGCTGACGACGACGTCGCCTTGAACCGGCGCATGGGTTTTAACGGGGCCGAGCTGATATCGGACGGTGACACGATCTTGCATCACTGCAATACCGGGGCCCTGGCAACCGTTGATTGGGGCACCGCTCTGGGAGTGATATTCGCGGCCCATGAACAGGGCAAGCGTTTACATGTATTGGTGGATGAGACCAGGCCCCGCCTGCAAGGCGCTCGTCTGACGGCCTGGGAATTGAAGCAGCGAGGCGTCTCTTTTGACTTGATCGCCGACAACGCTGCTGGTCATTTCATGCGCACCGGTCAGGTAGACATCGTTCTCGTGGGTTCGGATCGTACTGCAGCCAATGGCGACGTGGCCAATAAGATCGGCACTTATAAACTGGCCGTGGTCGCTAAAGAAAACGGTATACCCTTCTACCCCGTGGTGCCGACCAGCACCGTTGATCTGAACCTGGCCAATGGTGACTTGATTCCCATCGAAGAACGGCCCGACGAAGAAGTACTGAACGCCATCGACCGGCCGCTCGCCCCCGAGGGCGTCACCGCCCGCAATCCGGCTTTTGACGTGACCCCCCATCGCTATGTTACCGGCATTGTGACCGAGGCTGGCATCGTTTATCCGCCTTTCGTCAAAAACTTACACGATACCGTTACTAAGGAACAGAGCGGGGAGTAGCAACCGCGCGCCTGGCGGCATTGTCCTTTGGGGACGCATTTCTTGACGACCTGCCTTTAGCAAATGAACGAGATTCCCGTTGTAATTCTGTGTGGCGGTCAGGGTACGCGTATGCGCGGCCAGACACTGACCAAGAAGGAGTTGGTCAATGTCGGCGGCCGGCCAATAATCTGGCATGTCATGCGCATCTTCTCAACTTATGGCTTCAACCGATTCATCCTGACCCTTGGCTACGGAGCAGACCAACTCAAACGCTATTTTCTAACGTACGACGTTATGAGCCGCGACCTCGTCCTCCAGTTGGGCAACCAAGACGGCGAGTCCGACGTAACATTCAGTAGCCCGGTCAGTCACCCTAAGTGGGATGTGTCCATGGTTGACACGGGTTTACACACCGCCAAGGCCTCGCGCGTTGCCCGGGTCAGTGAACATCTCTCTGGAGAACGCTTCTTTGTCACCTATGGCGACGATGTGGGCAATGTGGACCTGGCGGCTTTGCTCGAATTCCATCGGCATCACGGACGAATGGCCACCATTACTGCAGTGCAAATTAAGCTCCCATACGGCGTGGTTCAGGCTGACGACAGTGGCCTTGTTGAAGGATTTGTCGAGCGGCCGCTACTGCAGCAATGGATCAACGGCGGGTTCATGCTATTTGAAAGAAAAGCTCTGGATCTGATGTCTGCCGATGATGATGTAGACTTGGAGAATGATGTGCTGCCCGAATTGGCTCGCGTGGGCCAACTCATGATCTACCGCCACCATGGTTTTTGGCAGTCGATGAACACCATGAAAGACAACTTGCAGCTAGAGGAACTGTGGCGGACAGGGGCACCATGGAAAGTCTGGTGAGCGCCATCAATCACGGCCGTAAATGCTGGCGGTCCTCTGCTTCCCTTCCCTGGCGAAGTGACTCTCTAGCGACAACTTCTTTGGAGTAAAGATTTGACCGATTCGTTTTGGCAAGACAGACGTGTTTTGGTTACCGGTTGCAGCGGTTTCCTGGGATCCTGGCTGACGGCCGGGTTGATTTCTGCGGGAGCCGACGTCGTCGGGTTAATCAGGGACCAGGTGCCCCATTCGCAACTCGTGCGCTCAGGTCTATTGAGAAAAATCTACGTCGTCGAAGGCGACGTTAGCGACTATCCTCTGGTGGAGCGGATCTTGGCTGAATACGAGATTGAAACGCTTTTCCATCTTGCCGCCCAAACAATCGTACCCATCGCTAATCGTGCCCCGCTTTCAACATTCGAAACAAATGTGAAGGGTACGTGGGTTGTGTTGGAGGCGGCTCGGCGCAATCCAACCGTGTCTGGCCTGATAGTAGCCAGCAGCGACAAAGCCTATGGCGCTCAGAGCGAGCTGCCTTATCGTGAGGAGTCGCCTTTGCTGGGTCGCCATCCATATGATGTTTCCAAGAGTTGCGCCGATTTGATCGCACAAGCTTATGCGCAGAGCTACGATATGCCAATCGTGGTCACACGCTTCGCCAATCTCTACGGCGGCGGTGATTTGAATTGGAATCGCATCGTGCCGGGAACAATGCGCAGCGTCTTGCGCGGCGAACGCCCGATTATCCGTTCCGACGGCACATTCCGCAGAGACTTCCTGTTTGTAGAGGATGCCGTCAGCGGTTATATGGCTGTTGCCCGGCAGCTTGAACAGCCAGACGTGCGAGGTCAGGCCTTCAATTTCGGCATGGACCAGCCCACTACTGCCCTGGAGCTCGTGGAAACGATCGTCTCCTTGTCCGACTGCCCAGAACTGGAGCCGGTCATCCTGGACCAGGCCCATAATGAAATACCGGATCAGTACCTGGCGTCCGAAAAAGCCCATCGGCTCTTGGATTGGCATCCGCAACACACATTGCGAGAGGGTCTCGAAAAGACATTTGGCTGGTACAGGCTCTTCTTGGCTGGCGAATAGGCAGCCATGCGTGTGCTTGTTACCGGAGCCACCGGGTTCATCGGCCGGCGTCTTGTACCGCAACTGCTGGCCGCAAACGTTGAAATCGTCAGTTTGGCTTTCGACGATGGCGCCGAGATGCAGTCGACTTTTACGACTGAATCCGCGTCAAACTTGGATATAGACGTCATCCAGGTTGACTTGCGCCAATCAGATGCTACGAGCAAGGCTGTAACCCTGGTGAGCCCGAAGAAGGTCGTTCATCTGGCAGCAGCCGGCGTTGCCAACCCGGAGATCGAACCCGACATCGCCCTGGATCACAATGTCCATGGCACTTTGAACCTGATTAGCGCCTGCTTCCAGAACAAAGATTTAGAAACCCCACCACAACAGTTCATAACGATCCGGACGCCTGGCGAGTCGAAGCCATCCAATGGCTACGTTGCCAGCAAGGCTGCGGCCTGGAGTTTCTGCCAGATGTTTGCCCGGCGATATGGATGGCCAATTGTGGGGGCCATGATTTTTCAGGCCTACGGCCCTGGCCAGCCAAGCCATACATTTGTTCAAGCGGCGCTTCGTTCGGCCCTGGCCGGCCAAGATTTCGTCATGACTTCGGGTGTACAGAGTCGTGACTGGATCTTCCTGAACGACGTCACCGATGGGCTTGTGGCCATCTTGGACAAGGATCTGCAACCCGGCAAGTCAGTTGAATTGGGAACCGGCCGGGGCACAACGCTGCTCGATGTCGCCGAACTCGCCTATCAATTGGTTGGGCGCGGCGGCCGGCCACTCATTGGAGCATTACCCGATAGAACTGGCGAAGATATCGAAGTAGTTGCCGACGTGGCTCGAACCGGCGAGCTATTAGGCTGGCGGCCCCAGATCACCCTGGAACAAGGCCTTCAGCTCCTCCTTGAGGACATTAGCGGAAGGGCACAAAGAAAGACAGCCGGCGGCGGCCGGCTGTCTTGACTAATCAAGCCAGAGATAATACTCGCTCTGGTCTCAGAATTTGCCTTTCTAGCTATGTATTCTAATTTGGACTACGCCACGCCTTGAACCGCGATCTTGCGCGTTTTGGCTGCCTCCGCCTTCGGCAAGGAGAGTCGCAGCACCCCGTTCGTAAAGCTGGCCACGATGTTATCACGATCGATTTCGTTGGATAGGACGAAGCTTCTTTCGTAGTCACCCAGGCAAAACTCAGAATAGACGGCCCGGTAGCCTTCAGGTGCCCGCTCCGCAACCGCTCCGCGGATAGTCAGTCGATCCTTCTCGAGAGTAATTTCGACGTCGCTCTCATTGACGCCGGGCATATCGGCCAACAGCACGATATCATCTCCCGCCTCATAAAGGTCGATGCGTGGTTTCAAGGTCCGGCGCACGCGCCGGGCTGGATTCTTGGCCGGCGTCTGTTCTTCTTTCTTTTCCAATTCCATTGTCTTCTCGCTCATATTGATTCTCCCAGGTTGTATTTATCGTATCTTGGTGTCTTAGCTGCCGTTTACGGCAATCTTGCGCGGTTTCTCTTCCGGCAGTCGCGGCAATTCAATCTCCAGCACGCCATCAGAAAAACTGGCCTTTATGGCTTCTACGTCGACGTCGAAAGGTAATTCAACGCTGCGCGTGAACTCTCCGCTGACCCGTTCGTTGCGATAGGCGCGCGCCTCTTCTGGTAGCTCCTCCGACTGACGGCTGCCGCTCAGGGTTAAGTTTCGTCCGTCTACACTAATATCCAGGGCATCAGCATCAACGCCTGGAATCTCAGCTGTTATCATCAGGCCATGCTCGCCGGCCCAGGCGTTAAGCAACGGATACTCCTTGCGAATGGGACCCCGCGTTCCACCAAACATGAAATCCATCTGTCGGTTCAAAAGGCGCACTTGATTCCGCCATGTATTCGCCGATAGCCTCGGCGCTCGATAAGCGCTTCTCCACATCATTAGACAATACCTCCGTCTTCCTCTGTTGTTCGCGTTTCTACGCACTTCATACTTTGTTGATCTTCAATTGCGGTTTCGCCAACTCGTTCACCGCCCTCAGCTACATCAAAACTTTAAGCCCGCACCGTAAAAGATTTGTTAGAGCCATGATAGAGATTTGTTAGATCAGATGAGACTCGGGCCAGAAGAAGGCGATTTTCTGGTGGTATAGTGCCATGCTATAATCTCAGGTCGACTACCGGATTCTTCTGGGACGACACGTTGCTCAAAGTAACGCAAACGATAGGTGAAGAACTGTTATGCAATCTG
>JBFFWQ010000007.1:0-93215 GCA_041570195.1 Promineifilaceae bacterium (SeqCode)
ACCGCTTGTTGGCTGGAGCCGCACATGCGATCCAGGGTGGCGGCCGGCACATGCACCGGAAACCCGGCCAACAACGTCGCCAGTCGGCCGATATTGGCTCCTTGCTCGCCGGCCTGAGTCACGCAACCGACGATGACATCCTCGACATCAGCCGGATCGATGCCCACCCCATCGACCAGGGAGCACAAGGTATGGGCCAACAAAGCATCCGGCCGCGTCGCGCGATACATGCCCTCCCTCCGGCCGAATGGAACGCGAACTGCCTCTAAGATCACCGCCTCAGTCATAGCCTTCTCCTTCGTACATTCAGCTTGATCCACAAACTGGATAGCCGTTCATTAATCCATCCGGCAATGCACATAACATTCCGAACTTGTCATGCCGAGCGGACTCTTCGGAGCGAGGCATCCCCAGTACCTCTCATTTCGAGAATGGTACGAACGCAGGGATCCCTCCCCTTCGACATTGCTCAGGGCAAGCGCTTCGATCGGGCCTATCCTGAACTTTACGAAGGGATAATATGGGCACGGCTCTTCGTTCAGAGTTGCCGGATCAATCTGTAAACCTTCATGAAGTTTGCCCTACGCCCTTCTTCGATGCTGGTGTGCCGTGGCTCAAGTTATCTCCTACGAAATCGCCGTTAGCAATTAGTTGTTGGCCGTTAGTTGTTAGCTTAGCTATTCTGTTCCGGCCACTACCACGATCGGCAGATCCCGCTCAGCCGCCCATGTCTGCCAGAAATCGGCCGGGCGCTCGCCAAAAGCGTCAGCCAACGCTTCGACCGTCGCTCCACTAAGGCCCAACTCAGCCACCAGTCGTCGCAAAAAGTGGGCTTCCAGGGCAGCTACGGCGATCCAGCCGTCCTGCGCCTGATAAAGATTATAACCCGGCAGTTGCCCGCCCAGAAAACCACCCGGCGCCGTCAGGCCATGGCGCAACGGCTCGGCGAAAGCGGCCGCCGCCCCGGACAGCGACACCTGGACATACCTATCCGACGTCTCCATAACGCCGCCGGCAGTATTCCTGCCGCCTGCTCGGGCCATGGCCAGCAACAACCCCAGGGCGGCAGAAACGGCCCGCTCCGCGCCGGCCAGATCGGCCAGGACTGTACGCGGCAGGCCAGGTGGATCCAGCAAGTCCAATTCAGCCTGGTAAGTCAGATCGTGCCCCGGCCTTTCCGCCTCCACTCCCTGATAACCGACGATAGCCACCTGGCACAGCTTGGGATAAAGCTCAGCCAACGCCGGCCAATCCAGGCCCATGCGCGTCAGGGACGCCGGCCGGCTCGAGGTCAGTAACAAATCGCTGACCGCCAGATGAGGCGCCAGCCCGACCCTACCTTCGGCGCTCTTTAAGTCAAGGCGCTCCACCTCGATGCCACGGTGCAAGGCCCTGTACCAGGCCGGAGCGGCAATGGCCAGCAAATCGCCGGCCGGCGGTTCGACCTTGACCACCTTTGCGCCCAGATCGCGCAATTGGGCCACGGCCGCCGGGCCGGGGATATTTGTCGCCAGTGATAAGACCCGGATGCCGTCTAATGGCCTCATGACCTAGACTGCCCGGCGGCGGGCCAGCAATTCTCGAACCATGATATTGCGTTGAATTTCGCTCGTCCCTTCGTATATTTGCAGCAGCTTGGCATCGCGCAGCAATTTCTCGGCCGGATATTCGGTGCTATAGCCCATGCCGCCGAAGATCTGAACCGCCTCGGTCGCCGCCCACATCGCCGTATCGGCCGCATAAGCTTTGGCATAGGCGGCTTCCAGCGTGTTCCGCCGCCCGTCATCCACTATTCGCGCTGCCTGATAGGTCAACAGCCGGGCCGCCTCCAGGCGCAGACCCATTTCGGCGATCTTATGCCCGATGGCCTGATGGCGGATGATGGGTTGGCCCATCGAATGGCGCTCTTGAGCATAGGCCAGCGACTCATCCAAACAGCGCTGGGTCAACCCGACGCCGAATGCCGCCACCATCGGCCGCGACCGATCAAAGACCTGCATGGCCAGTTTGAAGCCATCACCCTCGTCCAACAGCCGGGACTGGGCCGGTATCGTGACATCGGTCAAAAATAGTTCGGCCGCTGGAGCCGCCTTCTGGCCCATCTTGCCCAGCGGCCGGCCCACTTCCAGGCCGGCCGTTTCTCGTCCGATGACAAAGGCGCTGAGTCCACCATGGCCGGCCGTGACATCGGTCTTGGCGAATACGACGAAGAACGCCGCCTCGGTGGCGTTGGAGATCCATGTCTTGGTACCGTTTAAAACATAGCCGTTGCCGCGCCGCGTAGCACGGGTCTCCAGGCCGGCCACGTCGGAGCCCGCGCCAGGCTCGGTAACCGCGTAAGCGCCGAGCTGGCCCTCGTTCAAGCGCTCCAGATAGTGCTGCCGCTGCTCCTCGTCGCCGCCCAGCAAGATGGCGTCGGCGATGAGCGCGTTGAGGGTGACAGCGGCCGTGATACCGGTACAGGCCCAGGCCAATTGCTCCACCACCAGGACCAGGTCGAAGGTTCCAAGACCGGCCCCGCCATATCGCTCGGGGATATTGAGGCTCAGAAGGCCGACATTCAGCGCCTGCTCAAAGACCCGGCGCGGGAAACGGGCCTCTTGATCGTACTCGCCAGCCACGGGCAAAATCTCGCGCCGGGCGAATTCGCCGGCCAGCTCCCGCAAAGCTTGTTGATCGACCGTCAGCTCGAAGCTCATGATGACATTCTACCATAACCTACAATAACCCTACGATCCCCGATATGGCTGAGTTTTGTTGTAAAAATACAACCTTTTGCCATGGAAATTTCGGCCGAAATCTGTTAAGCTATAGAGGCTCAGATGTTGAAGAGTTCCGCTTCGCCATCAATAGCGACCGTGGGGGGAGTCAAAGAAATTGAACGGCGTTTGTTATCTTGGAAATAGTTGTATACAACTAGCCAGGAGAGCCATGAAAGTAGCACAGACAACTGAGGGTAAGCAGGTTACAGCCAACGCCACGGCGCCGGCCGAGGCGATTTGTCCAGTGTGCGGCGGCCCACTCACGCTCCGCAGCCGCAGCACCATGAATAACGGCAATAGAACGTACTTTTGGCGTCATCGTAGCAATCACAATCGCCACTGCGAAGCGCGTAACCGGCCGATAAACTAATATATGTGTGGTCGTTTCACCCTCTTAGCGCCCGGGGAAGCTGTCGCCGTTCTGTTTCAGCTGCCTGAAGTTCCCACCATCGCCCCTCGCTACAACATCGCGCCAACCCAGCCTGTCGCCGCCGTCCGCGTTTCAAAATCGTCTGGTCAGCGCGAGCTGACCTACTTCCATTGGGGCCTGATTCCCCGCTGGGCCAAAGACCCGAAGATCGGTTCGCGGATGATAAACGCCCGCTCTGAAACGGCGGCCGAGAAACCATCATTTCGCGCCGCCATCAAATATCGCCGCTGCCTGGTGCCAACCGACGGTTTCTATGAATGGCAAAAGCTCGACGGCGTGAAACAACCGGTGCGTATTCAGACGAAGGATGGCGGTCCTTTCGCCATCGCCGGCCTATGGGAAAACTGGCAGGGTCCGGACGGTTCAGAGATCGACTCCTGTACCTTGTTGACCACGTCGCCTAATGATCTGTTGGAGCAGGTTCACAACCGCATGCCAGTCATCCTGGCCCCAGATGACTTTGACCTGTGGCTCGACCCCGGCGCCCAACACCCGGGCGAGATCCAGCATCTGCTCAAACCCTACCCGGCCGGCCAGATGACCTTCTATCCCGTCAGCACCCACGTCAACAACCCCCGCAACGAAGACCCGCTCTGCATCGAGCCGCTAGTGGGATAGCCGTCAGCTTTCAGTCATCAGCTTTCAGCTCTTGTTTGCTGTCCACTTCCTACAAGTTCCCTCAGTACCTCCTAGTTTCCCTCCTCTTCTCCTCTGCCCCTCTTCTCCTTTGCCCCATCGCCCCGCATCAGCGAAAATGGCAGTCGAAAAAGCTAATCGCTAATTGCCAACCGCTAATTGCTTCCTTGAGGTAGACATGACCGAATCACTATCCGACTATTTGAACTTCGCCCTCGAAACCGCCTGGCAAGCCGGCCGCTTGACATTGGGTTATTTCCAGACCGATCTGCGGCCGGAGTATAAAGCCGACGATACGCCGGTCACCATCGCCGACCGCATGGCCGAAGAACTCATCCGCGGCCGCATCGAAAGCCGCTATCCAAAGCATGCCATCATCGGCGAAGAATATGGCCCGGCCGACTCCAAAGGCGCCAGCCACCGCTGGTATATCGACCCCATCGACGGCACCCGTTCCTTCGTCCGCGGCGTGCCCATGTACGCCGTGCTCATCGGCCTCAAGATCGAAGACCGGGTCGAAGTCGGCGTGGCCTACTTCCCGGCCATGGGCGAAATGTTGGCCGCCGCTCGCGGTCAGGGCTGTTGGTGGAACGGCCGGCCGGCCCGGGTATCAAATGCAACCCGCCTGCAAGATGGTCTGCTGGTCCACTCCGATACAACTTCCTTTGCCGCCTACGGCCGGGGCGCGGCCTGGGAACGGCTCCGGGCGGCCTCCGGATTTCGAGCCGGCTGGACCGATGCCTACGGCCATATGCTGGTCGCCACCGGCCGGGCAGAATTGATGCTTGATCCGATCATGAGCGACTGGGACTGCGCCCCCTTCCCGGTCATCCTAGAAGAGGCCGGCGGCTACTTCGGCGACTGGGCCGGCAACCCGACCATCCACGCCGGCGAAGCGATCTCAACAACCGCCACCCTCCTCCCCCAGGTGCTCCACCTCATCCAAGGCGCATAAGTTATCGTTGCTACTTGCCTACGATTCCTCGAAGAGATGCTCGCCGCGGTGAAGACGCTGGGCGATCTCGTAAGTCTGCCCCTGGGCCCGGACCGTCGGCGAGTGCGCTGCTAGATACCGGGCCGCGGCCACCAGCATGTGCGCCGCCGCTCCTTGCAAACTGGTCTTGCCGCGAAGGCGAGCCTCGCTCGCCCGGCGTCGGTACTGGCTGATAGCCCCCTCCACAGTCTGGATCGTGTGAAAGTCGCGATCTTCGCGCA
The DNA here is from genome assembly GCA_041570195.1 of Promineifilaceae bacterium (SeqCode). Lineage (GTDB taxonomy): Bacteria > Chloroflexota > Anaerolineae > Promineifilales > Promineifilaceae > UBA11865. The sequence continues at coordinate 5,044 of JBFFWQ010000007.1, forward strand.
GCAACAGACGCCCCAACCTGGCCAGCAACCGTTCTGGTCGGCCGCCGCTGTGCAGATACTGGGCCACGATTTGCCCGGCCTGGCTGACCTGCTGCTGGCGATCCAGTAAGGCGTCCAGCGCATCCAGTAACTCATCCTCACCTCGTCCATCGTCAACTGGTTCGGGCAAGCGCGCGGCCGGAATGTTCAAAAAGCGATCCAGGTAAACGCTCATAGCTGCATCGAAGACGCCTCGCACAAGTTCAGGCGACGGCGCCCGGCGCAGACCTCCCTCCACGGCGTTGGCGAAAGTGAAAGTGTGCAGCGCCGTGTCCCAGTCAGAGAACTCGTTGCTGGTATGAAAACGAACGATACGTAGAGCCGCCGCATGAGAAACCGTGACCGCCAGGTCTACTTCGCTAGCGCCCACGCCCAGGGCCGACAGTAGTCCATCGGCAATAGCCTGGGGATCATCGCCGAGCAGCAGCGGCAGAACTTCTTCAGCGCCGGACCACGCTTCGCCCTCGGCCCGCACTGCCCGACCTTTATCCAGAGCGTCGGGTAACTGCTCGAAAGCTGCCTCCAGGATACGAACCAGATCCACCGGATGGCGCCAGGCGTTGGACTCTTCCATACGGTCGGCCACGGCGTAACCCCTGACCAGGCTGGTTAACACTTGCTCGGCGTGCTCCCAACCGGCGACATCCAGCGCCTCAAAGGCTTTGTTGGTGAAGTCGACCGGGTGCCCGATGTCGATGTAACGATGATCGGTCGCCGCGGCGAAAAGCATATCGGCCATTTGTTTATCGTTGGCACCGGCCCGTACGGCCGAGATGATACACCGCTCCGCCCCCTCGGCATCGCGCACTTCCACGAATTGGCGGAACCAGCCCTTCAGCGTATTGATATCGGCCGTCTCTGTGGGCAGCGGCCGGACCGGAAAACGCGGCGGCTGGCCGAAACTATCCTGGGCCACGGCCGATAGACCATGGTACAGTGCCCGAGGCCGATCTGCTTCGTCCAGGATCGGCAACAGATTCATCAGGCAAGCATGCATCGTCAGACCCATGCGCCAGCCCGCTCGCCGGTACTGGGTTCCGAACAGCAAGCCGGCCCGGAATGGCTCGGCCGGATCACCCTGCCCTTCCCTTAAGACCAGCACCGACTTAGCCATCACCAGCGATAGATTCCGCTCCAGCCCCACCAGCAGTCGTTCACGCTGATGCTGCCGTGGATCGCCGCGCCGGGACAGTTCCACCCATACCTGGCCATCCCGCACGTCAACTGGGAAGACACGCACATCGTCGGCCCATTGGTCAAAAGTGCCGCCGCTTTCCAGGTCAAAGCGGGCGTGATGCCAGTGACAGGTGAGGATGCCCTCTCGCACGGTACCCCGATCCAGCGGGAAACCCATATGGGGACAGCGGTTGTCGACGGCATGAACCTGCCCGTCGTGGGCAAACAACGCCACGGTGTACCCGTCCAGTTGTACGACCGTACAACCGGCCGCTTCCACCTCGGCCAAAGAAGCCGCATGTACATAATTGGCCTTATCGTTCACAGAAACTTCCTTTGCAAATCAAACTTTTTCGATCTTAACCGAATAATGAGCATTCTGAGCACCTAGTTGGCTGGTTCTGATCTTCACTACAAGCTCGATGGCTGTGCAGCCCTTGAATGTCACCGCCCTCCTGCCGTCCAACAAATCCTCCATAAGGAGGTTTATCAGTATCTTAATCAACATACAAGCATCCCTACTACCTTGGGCTTCAAATACGATGCGGCCTCAGGGATCCCTCCCTTCGGTCGGGATGACAAGACAAGGCCTCTTGATCCGGGTTCTGGACCCGCAAACTGGAAAGTTTGCGCTACGGATTTCGTTCATGGTGTGCGGCCCTGGTAATGGGCGGGCGCATGTGCACTTCTCCCTTGCCGGCACATAACGAATGCCTATCCTATGCGCGAATGCCAATTCAGCGCCAGCGCCTCAAGAGCATCTCAGCCTCGCTCGCAAGCTCCTGGATGATCTCGGCCGCCGTCTGGGCCTTTTTTACGCCACTCACGCTCTCCCCTGCCCACATGGACATGGCTGCTATGTTTCCAGTTGCTGACTTATGTACGCCTTCAGGCTGAAATCGGCGTACGTCATATCGTTCGCCATTCCAACCATCCGCCATCGTGCCAGAGAACTCCCCATCAATAGCCTCGGCAGCATCTAGACTGGCTCGCAAGAGACGGTGCGGCGCATTGGGCCAGCTAACCTCAAAGGCCTCCGTGTAGACGGTATCCTGCGCCTCGGCGCCAATGAGCGCTTTCAGATAGTCCGGGTGCGCTTCCGCTTCTTCGACCGCCAGGAAGCGGGTGCCCACCCGCACACCGTCTGCTCCAGCGGCAAGGACGGCCGCCATGGCCCGGCCGCTGCCGATACCGCCGGCCGCAAGCACCGGCACGTCGACCGCCGCTAGCACCTGTTCCAACAGCGGCAGCAAACCGATCGTTCCCCGAATATGCCCACCTGCCTCAATACCCTGAGCAATGACGAAGTCACAGCCAGCATCGACGGCGGCCATCGCCTCGTCCCGCGAGCCAACCTGCCAGCACGCCAGCGCGCCCGCAGAATGCACGATTTCGATCAGCGCCGGATCGGGGTCGGTATAGAAGAACTCGACGACATTGGCAGATTCGGCGGCGACTTTGACCGTCTCATGGGCCAGATCAGGCTCCATGAAACGCATGATGAAGTTTGCGCCAAAGACCCCCTCGGTCTTCTCTCTTGTGTAGTCGAGCATTCTAGCGACATTCGCCGGTGGCCCGCCATACTTACTGTACACAGATACCATACCAAGTCCGCCGGCGCTGGCTACCGCGGCAGCCAATTCGGGCTTAGCGTGCGAACCCATGCCCGCCTGCTGGATCGGAAACGAACATCCGACCAACTCGGTAAACCGTGTCTTTAGCATTTCATTCCTCCTCTTCATCAGGGAGATCCGGGGTCAGGCTTTGTCGATGATCGCCACGTACAAACCCAGCTCGCCTTCAATCGTCTTGCGCAGCTCCCAACCGGTGCCGTCCAATAGCTGGCGCAGTTCATCTTTCGTGACCATCAGCAGATCAATCCAGGGCCTGACGTATCGCTTATAGCGCACCCGGATTCGCACCTGTCCGGCCGGTTTCCCCTGGGCCCGATTGCGGGCGTGATATTCCAGATGCTCCGGCACATCCGTAACACCTACCTCACTGGTCACGGCGATGATCCGCGCTTCGGGATTGGTCATGCCCTTGAGCCGCCTGAGAAACCACCGCGCCGCCTGGGATTACCCAACAGCCCGACATTATTGCCCATCATCAAGACTGTGTCGAAAACGCCAAGCTCGCGGCTCAGCTGCGTCAGCGGCAAGAGAGTTACCTTGGCCAGGCCCCGCCGCTTACAGACCTCGACGGCGCCCGGCGAAACGTCTATCCCGTGTACGTCAAAGCCCTGTTCCTGCAAGTGGAGCGAATGCCGCCCCACCCCGCAGCCGATGCCCAGCACCTTGCCCCGCACACAAGTCATGGCCAGCTTATCACCCGCTGGCCACTCCTTGTACTCGGCAAAATACAACTTCGTTCCCAGTCCAGTGCCGAACATCCCATCATCACGCTCGATAATCTCCCAGGTCTCTTTGCCGGCCAGGTGATCCAGCAACTCGTGCCCAAAAGCGTCCTGCGCATCGCTCAGCATACCCTGTACCTCGGTCAAAATTGTGGCGGCGTTGAATTCTGTGCTTGGCCCATTCTACGCCACAAGCTCGCCAGGTCCAAGCGTCCTCAACATCGCCGCCTAAGCCTGACTCCAGGCGCCGCGATTTGGCATCTGCGGCTACGGGAATAAAGTATATTGGCGCTTCACGGAACAGTTGACATTCTGTGGCCCCTTTGTAACGCGGGATGGCATCCCGCACCGGTTTGCATGGTCATTAACTAGGGCATGTATGCAAACTAAAGCCACATCAGAACTGCAGCGACTTGCCACATGGCAAGATAGTTCGCTGACCGTTTTTCATAGCGAGTCGCTAGGCGGCGGAATTGCTTGAAGCGACTGAATAGCCGCTCGACGCGATTACGTTCTCGATAAATCGCTTTATCAAATGGACCCTTTCGACACATGCTGCTTTCCTTGGCAATCGTGAACCGAATACCTCGACGGCGTAGAAAGCCGCGGATCGGCCCACCACAATACCCTTTGTCGCCGACAAGGCGTTTCGGTCGTATCCTTGGCCGACCGCAGCCAGGGCGTTTAACCGCCCCGTTGGTCATCAACGTCTCAAATGCCGCAGCTTCATGGCGCTGGTCAGGCGTGAGCACCAGGGTGATGGGTTTACCCCGGCCTTCAGCTCGGACATGGACCTTTGTGCTGAAACCACCACGACCACGGCCTAACGCTTCTGCTTCTGGTGTGGTTCTTTTGCCCCAGCCGCGTGCTGGTGGGCACGGACAATCGAGCCGTCCACGAAGTGAACTTCCCAGTCCAGTTCGCCCTGGACATCACCCTCAGCCTGTAGCTGCGCCATATCGCGCTCCCAGATGCCAGCCTCCCGCCAGCGGTAGAAGCGACTTGACACAGTGGTCCATTTACCATACCGCTCGAGTAGGTCTCGCCAGGGAGCGCCCGTTCGCACTATCCAGAGGATCCCATTGATGACTTGGCGATGGTCAAGATTCGGTCTGCCAGTTTTTGGTTTCTGTGGTGGTAGCAACGGTTTTAGCCGTTCCCATTGCTTGTCTGTTAACTCTCCTCGTCTCATGCCCCTCAGTGTAGGGCACCGACGAGAGTTTGCAAACACGCCCTAAGCTACCGAGACACTTTACGATGACAAGAAATGAATGGCGAAAATGCCTCAGAATATGACAACTGATCGCTCTATCCTTGTACTGCTTGGTGCGCGTGGTGGGGGCAATAGGCAGCCCGCGGTCGCGCTCGCTTGCGGCCTCCGAGACCGCGGTCACCGAGTAACGGTTCTTTGCGACTCGGCTACCGAGCAAATGATCGAATCAACGGCTCTACCAATCATCACTCTTCCAACCGAGGTCGAACAGTCTGCGTACCTAACTCACGGTTTTGTCATCCGCTGGGCTGACGAGATTAGAGCAACGAGCGGCCGGCCCGATGCCAATTCGTCCAACCCTATCGTCGATTGGGCCTCGGCTGCACAACCGGCTAGCCAGGCGGTGATGCAACGCATCAAACCTGACCTCATCTTTGGTTCGCTGTTCTGCATGGGCCAGGCTGATCAATTGGCCAAGAGTGCAGGAGTTCCTTGGTGCTTTGTTAATCCGGGGTTTTTACTTCGGAGACCACTCGATTAGACGGTGGGATCAGGACTACTATGGAACTGCTATCCAGTGGCTGGCGGAATTCTGTCTCTACCCGCTCGCGCAAAGCGCAGACACGGTCCTTCATGCGACTGATCCTGAGTTTGACTTCCAACCCTCACAGCTTCCGTCACATCACCATTATGTTGGTTTCCTCCTGTGGGAAGCATCAAATGAGCTGCCCGAATTCGTCAAAGAGCCGGACGATCCCTGGGCACTCGTGACCTTGAGTACAGCGCCACAACGAGAGGAACTCACGCTGGCCCACTCTGCGCTGCAGGCGCTTGCGGATCAGCCAGTGCGTACGCTTCTGACAGTTCCGGGAAGGGGTTATCCGGAGGCACTTGATGATATCCCAGAAAACGTCACCCTAACCGGCTTTGTGCCTCACACTCCCGTGCTGGATCGCAGTTCGATCGTTATCAGTCATGCGGGTCACGGACTCGTGAGCAAAGCTTTGTTTCACCGGGTGCCGATGGTGCTATTGCCCTGGGATCGGGACCAGCCTGGGTTGGCAGAAAGGGCGGAGAGACTTGGCGTTGCTCGAGTTGTGCCGCGACCCGATGTCAGTCTGCGTTCGGTCAGACAGGCGGTTTCATCCGTCATGAACGAAACCGATTATCACGAGACAGCAAGACGCGTCTCAGAGCGACTAAAGAAGGTCGATGCGGTCAACACAGCCGGCCGCCTGGTTGAAAACCGGTGACATGCGATACTAATATCTTCTTTGCGCCGCTTTCAGGGCTTAGTACTGACAGAGTTTTGCTTCCCAGGAACTGGACGGATCATGTGATCTAGTCTCCCCTGTGATGCGTCCGCGTAGATTAACCACAGAGATGCACATGCCTGAACTCGTCAACCTGCTTGGACTTGGCCAGATGAAATACGGAATTTGGAAAGACCTGTCATGGCATCTACCCTCGTAGCCATCGAGAACGAATCCTCTCGTTCTTCTTAGCAACTCGAAGGGTAGCCCATCGCTCACCACCGCCGACTGTAGCCGATCCGGCGAAGAAGGTCGAGAAAATTCACCCCTTCGCTACAAGCTGCTGGGCTTGACACGGCGCTGCGGCCGCGGCTGTTCCTGCTGATTGCAGGGCATTAGAGCGAGACTATTCAGTTGGGGTGCGCCCAGGCTCTGTCAAGACAGATAATCAATATCGATATCTACGTATCGGGTAGGGCTTTCCATATCGAAACTTTCGCAGAGCTCCAGAAACTTCGCCAGCAATCTTGAATTATGAGGATTCGCCTCGTCATGTTGTTTAGCTACCTCGTTCGGCTCAAGATCGGCCGTGAAATATCGTTTCCTGCGCGCTACGAGATCTTCGGCTTCCAAATAAGCAATATACTTCCCCCGTCCCTCAGCATCCCTATCTTTCAACCACCCACCGGTTTCACCAGGGCGGTGAGTATACTCACGCCACTCGTCCTTCAGGAATAACTCAAACTCCTCCTCCGTTACTCCCTCACGAAGCTCCATCGTGTAGAACCAGAAAGCCCTTGCCATGATTTTCTCCTCCCTAGACTAAAAAGCGGACATTCGATTTCTGTATGAGAACATTCCCAGCTACAATCGCGAAGTCGTGAACTTGTCGCTTCTTGCAATGGCACTCACAACAAAAGAACGCTGTCACTCATTCTAACAAGCCAGAATAAGAAGACAAACTGACCGCTCAAATGACGGACTAAAGCGTTCCCAATATGCACTTTTCATCTGGCCTAGCCCAACCTGCTGCTGTCAGAAAGCCTATTGATTTAACCCGGTCTAAACGACAACTGAGGCGGCCGAACCGAGGCGCTGCTTCAAAAACCGCTTGACGCTGTGAATGGGTACCGCCAGCCCCACCTCCGGCCCCGAGATCATGGTATTGATGCCCACCAGCCGGCCGGCCCCGTCGACCATCGGTCCGCCCGAATGACCCGGCCGCAAATGCAATCCGACCTGTATCAGCTCTCCCCGATAAGGTAACCCCTCCGCCGGCCGGCCCACGTCGATGACCATGCCCGCCGTGGTCGCCCCGGTCACGCCCCAGGGATGGCCCAGGGCCACCACCCATTGGCCGGGCCGCAGTTGCCCCCGCCGGCCGAGCTCGATGGTCGGCAGATCACGGGCATCCACGGCCACGGCCGCCAGATCCAGCTCTTCGTCATAGGTCAGCAACTGGCCTGACAGGGTCCGCCCATCTGCCAGAGTCACCTTTGGCGATTGGCGTTTGACCACATGGGCATTAGTGATCACCAGACCGTCGGCGTGCAAGATCGTGCCCGCCCCGGCCCCGCGCCGGCCGTTGTGCACCTGGACCAGGCAGCGCCGGGCCCCCTCGACCACGGCCGACATCTGCTCATTGATCTGGCCCACTAGATCAGGCATCTACGGCCGTTGTCCTACAGTCACATTGACCGTCCGTAACTCGCCTCCGCGCACGATCTGGATCGGCGTCTTCTGGTCCACCACGTCGCCGGTGAGCAGGGCCAACAAATCGTCGTGCTGGCGAACGGCCGAGCCGTTCAAGCCGACAATCGTATCGCCCAACACCAACCCGCCCTCATCGGCCGGGCTACCCGGTTCCACGTTCACCACCAGCAGGCCGGTTTCCTGGCCGATCTCTTCCTTGATCGCCGCCGGCAGCCGCGCTGGCTGCGTACTGACGCCCAGGTAGCCACGCTGCACTCGGCCGTGGGCCAGCAGCGTATTGGCCACCCGCTCCACCGTCGCCAGGGGCACGGTCAGGCTTACGCCCCGGGCCAATGCCGAGGTATTAAGGCCGATGACCTGCCCCCCGGCGCCCACCAGCGGTCCACCCGAGAAGCCCGGGTACATAACCACGTCCGTCTGCAGATAGCGGTCGATCTGCCCGCCCATCGACGTGCGCCAGTTATCGCCCAGCGCGCTGACGATGCCCAGCGTAGCCTGAACGGTTCGCCCCGGCCGGCCCAGGGCCAGGACCAGGTGCCCGACATGTAAATCGCCGGTTGCCCGCTCGGCCGGCGCCAGATCGCTGGCCTCAGCCTTCAAAACGGCCAAATCGGTGCTGGGGTCGCGGCCGGCCACCTTAGCGCTGGTTCGCTCGCCGTCAGCCAGGCCAATAGTGATCTTGTCGTCCCGTTTAACAACGTGATTGGCCGTGACGATGACGCCCCCGGCCGCCCAGACGATGCCCGTCGCCGGCAAGCGCCGCCGCCCTTCAACCCTCACCACACCAGGCCCGGCCGTTTCCACCATCCCGGCCAACGAATCCGATAATTGAGCCAATAAATCTGCCATGAAGCTGCCTCCAATATGAACTTCTCGGGAAACTTCATGCTCCCTACTAGCGCAATCCGCCCGATACCGCGCAGCGTCACCCTTGTCATGCTGAACGGAGTCTTCGGAGTGAAGCATCCCTGACACCTCTGGCAAATGCCATCGCGTCTTTGTGGTAATACCTACCGGTTTTTATCTACTGGGCCCAACTCTACCCCCCGTCCCCATCCAAGGCACCGGCCCTTCTACCTGGCCCCACCTGGAAAAATGGCTAGGTAGACAGCAGCTGAAAGCTGACGGCTGAAAGCTGTTGGCTAACCGCTCACTGCTAATAGCTCACAGCTCACAGCTAACAGCTATAACATTATCAACCCCAACCGCGTCGCCCTCACCACGGCCGCCGTCCGGCTCTGGGCGCCGAGTTTGCTCATGATGGCGTTGACGTGGAACTTGACGGTGTGCTCGCTGATGTCCAGCCGCTGGGCGATGGCCTTGTTGGCCAGCCCCTCGGCCAGCAGCTGCAGCACCTCCAGTTCCCGCGGCGTCAGCGCTTCGTCCAGGCCCGGCTCGCCAGACGAGCCAGCCGGCCAGGCATTGGCCAGCAGTTCCGGCTCAATCACCGCCAGGCCCAGGGCCACGCCGTGGATCGCTGCCTCCAGCCCCCCGGCCGACGCCGTCCTGGGCAACACACCCCGCGCCCCGGCCGACCAGGCTGCCGCCGCCGTCTCTTCGTCAGGCGCCAGCGCCACGACGTTAGGTTGGCCCCCCTCAGGCTCCAATGCCAGCTCCTCCAGGGTCTCCAGGCCCTCGTCCGGCTCCCAACCCAGGTCGAAGACCAGCACATCGGGCTGAAACACATCCAGCTCCTCAGCCAGCGACTCGCCGCCGCTAACCTGGCCGGCGATATGCAACCCAGGCCGTTCATCCAGCAGCGTAACCAGCCCGGCCCGGGCCAGCGGATCGGCCGCGACGACCAACAACCGCAGATCAGCCATCGCCGCCCAAATAAATGCGCGGCACCCGGGTATTAATATTGGTCAAGATCTCATAAGGGATGGTGCCCGCCCATTCGGCCAGGTCGGCACAGCTGATGGCCGCGGGCCGGTCTCCTGCGGTTGCCGACTGGTCTTCAGCTTCGCCCAGCAAGACTACCTCGTCGCCATTGTAGGCCGTCTCCCACTCAATATTGACCATCATCTGGTCCATGCAAACCCGGCCGATGACCGGGTACCGGTTGCCGCGAATGATCACTGCCGACCGGTTAGACAGACTGCGAAAATAACCGTCGCCGTAGCCCACGGGCACGGTCACCACGCGCACCATGTGATCGCTTTGCCAGGTCGAGCCATAGCTCACCGGGTGCCCTGGTTTAACCACCTTGAAGTAAACGACCCGCGACTTCCAACTGAGCGCCGGCCGGACCGGGACAGAACGCTTCACCTCGGCTGAGGGGTAAACGCCATAGAGCAAAATGCCGGCTCGGACCATATCCAGGTGGCTTTCCGGCAATTGGGCGATGCCGCCCGAATTGGCGATGTGCCGCATGGGCGCCGGTAAACCCCGATCTTCGTAGAAGCGCAGAACATCGTCGAAACGTTTTAATTGCTCGCGCGCAAAACTCAGGTCGGACCCGTCGCTGCTGGCGAAATGGGAAAAGATGCCTTCCACCTGGCAATAGTCACAGCGCAATGCCTGTTCCAGCAACCCCTGGGCGCTGTAATAATGAACGCCGATCCGCTCCATGCCGGTGTCGATCTTGAGGTGGACCTTGGCCGTCTTGCCCAGCGCCCGCGCCGCGTCATTGGTCTGGACCAGCTTCTCGATGGAGGATGCCGTCACGGTGAGATCATACTCCAGGAACATCGGCACCTGGTTGCCCAGCACACCGCCCAGCACCAGGATTGGCGTCATCACCCCGTACTCGCGCAGCAAGATGCCCTCCTCCAGGAACGCCACGCCCAGATAAGGCGCGCCTAGGGAGGCCATATGGCGGGCAATCTCTACCAGGCCATGCCCATAGGCATTGGCCTTAAGGATGGGCATCACCGTCGCCGGGGCCACCGCGCGCTCGATGGCCCGGTAATTCTGGGTCAGGCGGGACAGGTTCACTTCGACGTGCGTCGGCCGGACCACGCCATTATCGCTGATAACCGGCTTATTGATCGGCATGAAACAATTCTAACTGCGGCCGCCCCTCAACGCACGCTGACCAGTTAAAGGCATTCTTCGACCCAGAAACAAGGAAATCCGTGCCGATCCGCGAAAGTCCGTGTCCAATATTACTCAACGCAGCCAGTCCACGACCACCGCGCCCGGCGGCATAAACATCATCAGCGGCTGCCACGTCCCGGCTTCGAACAGCCAAACCTCCGAACCATCGTCCAGGCCCTCGCGAACCGGGCTGACCAGCAGCCACTTCCCGTCGGGACTCCAGATCGGCCGCACACCGGCCCCAACGAAGAACTCCTCTCCGCTGTCGACGTCGACCACCCAGGCACCCCGCAACGCCGGATCCACGTCTTCGGTCACGAACGCCAGCCAGCGCCCGTCCGGGCTCCAGGCCGGCGGCGGGAACCAGCCGCCCCGGCCGATATTCTCGTAAGGGTGAAAGAGTTTCGCGGTTCCGGCATCCAGATCAAAAACCGCCACGGCGATGCGCCACCCGGGTTCGGCCACCGCCACGGTCCAGGCCAGGCGCCGGCCATCAGGCGACCAGGCCGGCCCGCCGATACGGACGACGTTGCTCAGACCGTAGGCCGCCGGATCGAGCGCCTGCGGACCATCGTCCCAATCGTAAAGCCAGGCCGAACCGGCCCGATCGTAGGCGATGATTTGATCGTCAAGGCCAGGCGCTGGATCGGCATTCGAGGGACTCTCTTCATCCAACACCCGGTATTCACTCAGGTCAAACTTGGCTGACGTCAAATAACCGGTGCTCGGCCCAAGCTCTTCGTCCAAAGGCCAGGAGCCGAAGACGACGGTCTCCGGCCGGGCCGGCCAGAATTGGGGACAACAATGCCTGCGTCCAGAGTTGCCGGTCAGGTTAAAGCGCTGCCCGCCAGGCAAGAGGATGAGCCAGATGTCATTCTCCACTACTCTCAAGGCTTGTCGACCGTCCGGGGAAAGCACGTCGCCAACTTCGGCCGCCAGTAGAGCCGGCTGCCAGTCGCCCCCCACCCGCCACAACTCGCCATCCAGATTGTAGACCAGACCGGGCACAGGCGGAACCGGCGTAGCGGTGACGGCCGGCGGCAGATATTGGTTATCTGTTGTCGGCACACCTGACGCCGGCGCCTGTTCCCAGGCCGTCGGGGTGATCGGTGGCGATGGCGGTGGCGCGGTGGGCGACGGAAACGGCGTCGGCAACGACTGGCCGTCGATCGTAACTTGCCCCCCCAAGGATGGTTCCACTTCGGCCGGGACACAAGCTGTCAGCAAAAGAGCCAGGGGTAACCAGTATACAATTCGGTTCAACTTAAGGAAGTCTAACATTCGTTTCATCTCCCCTGGCCTATCCAGTAGTCGTCCCACTCTTCGTCGATCATTGTAACAGATGACGCCGTCTGTAATGTGACTACCAGTGAACGATTGCCGCACGCGTTATAAACGGCAGACCGTGAATCATCCACAAGCCATCCGAAGCCTATCGCTTCCAGATATGCTATGTTTGGACATACGGCTAAGCTGTCCTACCATATGCGGCGTGGGAACTCTTGCTTCTACCACGTATTCGACAGGTTAATAAACGAATCAAAGGTTTGCTCTAGGCTAAACGGCAGGTCACACGGCCGCTTAATGTATTCAAGCCCGGGGAGCGCTTAGTTCCTTGTTTTGTCAATTTTCTCCACTGTCTACCGGAAATACACATCAATTCACCTTTAGGAGGCAACAAAATGTCAGACGAGATCGTTCACGATGCCGAATATTACATCGTAGAACTCCAGAACCGCGAAAAGTGGGCCGCCGAGGATGCGGACCTCGACGCCCGGCTGGCCGAATTGAAAGAGAAACACGGCACGCCGCCAAATATCATCCACATCATGTTTGACGATCTGGCCTTCGGCGACCTGGGCATCCCCCAGATGGCCGCCATTCGTGGCTTCAATACCCCAAACATCGATCGCATGGCCCAAGAAGGCGCCATGTTCACCCGTATGTACACTGAACCGGCCTGTACGCCAAGCCGGGCAGCGGTGATCACCGGCCGGCACCCGGTCCGCTACGGCATGGGCGCCGTCGATTGGCCACTGATCTTCGGCGGTCTGGGCGGCGACGAGGTCACCACGGCCAATGTCCTCTCCGACGCTGGCTATGCAACGGCCTTCTACGCCAAGTGGCACCTGGGCGATATCCCCGAGAGTTACTGCCACAACCAGGGTTTCGACGAGGCGTTTTTCCTACCCTACAACCAGGTCAGCAGCATCTGGAACCCAGTAGGCGACGCGGCGAACGCCGCACCTGGCTCGGCCCACATGCGGAAAGATAACTATAACGAGATTGACAATACCGGTCTGAGAGGTGAGGGATTGGTCCTGGCTATTGACGGCAAGAAGGGCGAGTTCACCCGCGAGTGGGGTACACCAGACCCCCAGACCTACGGCAAGATCGATCTGGAAAGTGAACGGCGATTGATGGAGTTCGTCAATCGCAACGTCGAAGCGAACAAGCCCTTCTTCGTCTCTTACTGGCCCAATCTGATGGACTTCTCCCCTCCCGCGATCGAACCGAAGAAATCGTACAATGGCGGCACCATGGCCGAAGCGCTCGTCAGGCTGGACGGCTTCATTGGCGAGCTGATGGATGAGTTGGAGAAGCACGGTATTGCCGAAAACACGCTGCTGGTGGTCATGGCTGACAACGGCCCAATGGTTCACAATCCTCCCAGCCTGTTCGGCATGGCCGATACGATTTTCCGCGGCGGCAAAGGCGACGTCACCGAAGGCGGCGTGCGCGTACCGGCCTTCGCTTGGTGGCCAGGCGTCATCAAGCCAGGCACGATTCTTAACGACATCATCCACGAAACCGACCTGTTCACCACCTTCGCCCGGCTGGGCGGCGGCATGGGTAACATCCCCACCGACCGGGTGATCGACGGTGTCGATCAGGCCTCGTTGCTCATGAACGGCGACGGTCACGGCCGGCGCGACTGGGTCTTCATCTACACCGGAAACGACCTCGGCGCGACGGTCAAAGGTCGTTACAAGCGCCATTGGATCGGCCCGGAATCTGGCGAGGGTGCCGGCACATCGGCCGCCTTTTACGATCTCATCACCGATCCTCGCGAGACTTCCCCGCAGCTGGCCACACTGATCTATCAAAGCGGCCAATGGGATCGCATGCTCATCCGCCACACCCTCTGGAAGGAGAAGTACCCCGATAAACCGAAGGCGCGCGGCATTCCGTTTACGGAAATCGAGAACGCCCGGCCGGAAACAAAGGCGATTGGTGAAACTTTCGAACAATTGCGTGAAGAGTTCCCATTTGATCCGCTGGAGTTCATCCAGTTCAACATGCCGGACGCCCTAAAAGTTACCCAAAAGGTAGACGCGGTTGATTAGCGACAAGATTCAGACCGCTTGCGAGCACCGGGCGATCGTCGTCGTCCGGGGCTCCGCGCCCTAAACAGAGACCTGGAAGCCTGGCTTTTTGAATTCGCTGGTACTGCGCTGACCGGTGAAAAGCCAGGCTTCTGCTCGTCAACATATGAAGGTGGCCAAAATATGGCAACAGCCCCCGAGAATATGACTATGCCGCTCACCCGGCCGGAAGGCGCCCCGCCCTACATTCACGTGATGGCCAAGCCCACCGGCGCCATCTGCAACCTGGACTGCAAATACTGCTTCTTCCTATCCAAGGAAGCGCTCTATCCGGGCAGCCCCTTCCGCATGACCGATGATGTCATGGAAGCCTACGTCAGGCAGATCATCGAGTCCCAGCGAGGGCCCGAGGTAACCATCGCCTGGCAAGGGGGCGAGCCGACGCTCATGGGCCTGGATTTCTTCCAGCAGACGATGGCTGTCGTCAAGAAATATGGCCGGCCGGGCATGACCGTCAATCATACCATCCAGACCAACGGCACCAAGTTGGACGCCGAATGGTGCGAATTCTTCCGCCGGCATAACTTCCTGGTCGGCATCTCCCTGGATGGCCCCAAGCAGATGCACGACGCCTTCCGGGTGGACAAGCGCGGCGAAGGCACCTTCGACCAGGTTCTGGCCGCTGCTCGTCTGCTTCAGAAACACAAAGTCGAGTTCAATATCCTCTGCACGGTACACGCCGCCAACGGCGACTATCCATTGGAGGTTTACCGCTTCTTCCGCGACGATCTTGGCGTTGATTTCATTCAATTCATTCCCATCATCGAACGTGCCACGCCCGAACTGCTACCCATCGCCAACCTCGGCTGGGGCGAATACGGCGATGGATCCGATGTGGTAGGGGCGGACCCTCGTGATCGCCCTGATGCCGAATCCATGCCCGTCGCCAGAAGCTCCAAGCGTCCACTCTACACCACCCAGGGCAGCCTGGTCACCGGGCGCTCCGTCAAAGCCAAACAATGGGGTGATTTCCTGATCGCCATCTTCGACGAATGGGTCCATAACGACGTCGGCAAAGTCTTCATCCAGCTCTTCGACTCATCGCTTGGCTCCTGGGTTGGTCAGGGCGCTTCTCTGTGTATCCACCGCGAAACTTGCGGCGTCGCCCTGGCCCTGGAGCACAACGGCGACCTCTACTCCTGCGATCACTTCGTCGAGCCCGACTATTTCCTGGGCAACATCAAAGAAGAACACATGCTGACCATGGTCGCTTCCGACCAACAGCGTAAATTCGGCGAAGACAAGCGCGACACGCTGCCCCGCTACTGCCTGGAGTGCCCGGTCCGCTTCGCCTGTCACGGCGGCTGTCCCCGCAACCGCTTCATCAAGACGCCGGATGGGGAAGATGGCCTGAACTATCTCTGCGCTGGCTACAAGGCCTTCTTCAGCCACGTCGACCGGCCGATGAAGATCATGGCCGGACTGCTGCGCCAGCGACGCTACGCCGACGAAGTGATGGGCATCTTGGCCGCCGAAGAGCAGACGGTGCAAAAAGTCGGCCGCAATGAACCCTGCCCCTGCGGCAGCGGCAAGAAGTACAAGCACTGCCATGGCCGGCCAGGAAGCGTGTGACCTATTTTATGCCGGAGACAAAGACAGAACCCACACGTCATATTCCTCTCGAAGGGCAAGCCAATTTCCGCGATCTGGGCATCCAAGACCAGGAACTCACGGCCGAGGATGAAGCCGCCATCGACGCCGAAGCGGTATAGCTGCGACGGAATCAGGCTTTCCTAACGGTACGGTTGTGCGATTTTCCCGGAAACTGGGTTACGATCCACCGTTGAAGACAAGCTCTCCAGTTTCCGGGAAAGTGACGGCAAACAAGTATGGGTTGCATAAGGGCCAGTGACGATGTCTGAACTGTGGCCTGATCTCTTGCCCATTGCCGTCGCCATGGCCATAACGCCTGGTAGAATCCTGGCCCTTATCTTGTTGTTTCACACAGAGCGGGCTCTGCTTACATCGACAGCGTACGTCGGCGGCATGGCCAGCAATATGCTGATCGAAGGCCTGGCGTTCGCCTTGATATTCTCCATTACCGGCGTTTTCGATGCCCAGGAGAGCGCCGGGCCTCCGGCGCTCATGGCCATGCTTCTCGTGGTGATGGGCATTTTATTGTTGGCGGCCGCGGCCAAAATCATCTCGCATTCCGAAGACGAGGACAAAGCCCCGCCAAACTGGCTGGCAGAGATCGATTCCTTCACCCCGGGCAAAGCCTATAAATTGGGTTTGGCCTGGCTCTTCGTGAGCCCCAAGCAGTGGATCTTTACCTTAACGGCCGTTGGTTTCATCTTCGCCGCCAACCTGGAACCAATAGCCAGTCTCGCCAACTACCTGCCGTTCATATTGATTACTCTATCTTTATTCCTCCTACTCATACTGATTTACGCCATCATGGGTGAACGCTCTCAGGATTTCATGGACAAGCTGTTCAAATGGCTGAAGAAAAATGCTCAGACCATCCTGCTCATCGTGCTCATTGCTTTTGGCCTATACTTCTTGCTAAAGGGTGTAACCGCGCTAGCCACCTGAGATAAGAAAGATTCCAGAAAATATGCGTGAGCGACTGAAACCAAACTTGACCACGGCCGCCGCTGACGGCATTGCCGGTCTAGAAGATAAAGATCTATGACTACCACTGTTGATAAACCACGCCGTTCGGCCGGCGATGTTATTAAATCCTATCTACCCATTCTCGCCTGGTTGCCGAAATACCAAAAGGATTGGTTCCGGCCCGACCTGATTGCCGCCCTGACTTTATGGGCCCTGCTAGTGCCCGAGGCCATGGCCTACGCCGGTATCGCCGGCATGCCGCCCGAAACCGGTTTGTATGCCGCCCCCTTGGCCCTGGTGGCCTATGCCATCTTCGGCACATCACGGCATCTCGACGTTGGGCCGAGTTCGGCCGTGGCCGCCTTGTCCTTTAGTGTCGTGGCCGGGATCTTGGGCGCCTCGGCCGTACAAAGCGAGGAATGGGTCTTGCTGAGCATTGCTCTGGCGTTGATGGTGGGCGTATTTCTAATTATTGGCGGCTTTTTACGTCTGGGCGTGTTGGCCGACTTTCTATCCCGGCCGGTGCTGGACGGTTTCGTCGTCGGCGTAGCCATATCCATCGCCATTGGTCAGCTAGACAAAGTGCTGGGCTTTGAACCAGAAGGCTATGACTTCGTCCCGGATCTGTTGCTGTTCATAACAGATATCGACATGATTCACTGGCCCACCGCGATAGTGGGCGCGATTAGCCTGGTGCTGCTCTTTGCCTTGCACAAATTCACGCCCAAACTACCGGCAGCGCTCATCGTGCTGTTCCTGGCTATTGCCGTTTCAAGCCTGCTCGATTTCGAATCAGCGGGCATTCACGTTGTAGGCGAGATTCCGGCCGGGCTTCCCGAATTCGGTATTCCGGAAGGGTTGGGCCTCGACGAGCTACTGGTCGTCGCCCCCGGAGCAATTGGTGTGGCCCTGGTCGCATTCGCCGAGTCGGTGGCCATTGCCCGCTCTTATGGCACGAAGTTGGGTTATGAAGTGGACGCCAACCAGGAACTGATCGCCGTCGGGGCGTCGAATCTTGGTTCCGGCTTTAGCGGCGCCTTTGTGGTAGATGGTAGCATGTCGCGCACAGCCGCCGCCGTCGGGGCCGGCGCCAAAACCCAAATGGTCTCCCTGATAGCAGCGGTGGCCATATTGATAACGGCCGCGGCCTTGACCCCAATTTTCGCCAACCTGCCCGAAGCGACCCTGGGCGCCATCGTCATTCATGCCGTCTGGCACAATATTAGCTTCAGCAAGATCTCCCAATATCGTTCGATCACGAATCTTGACTATGCGACGGCGATTGTGGCCATGATCGGCGTGCTGGCTCTTGGTCTATTGCAAGGGCTGGTATTAGCAGCGCTACTAGGCTTAATCGTGCTTCTATTCGGCACAAAACATCGCAACACTTCTGTGTTAGGCAGGGTGCCGGAAACGACCGTTTACCGTGACATTGAGCACTATCCCGAGGGCGAAACCTACCCCGGGCTGCTCATCATCCGTTTTGACGGCACGCTCTTCTTCGCCAATGCCCATGACTTCGTGACCGCCGTCCGCCAGGCTATAGCCGCCGCCGACCCGCCGCCGCGAATCGTGCTGATCGACGGCGAATCGATCAACGATATTGACGCCACGGCCGTCATCACCGTGAAAGAGTTCCAGAAACAATTGCGGCGAACCGGCATTGACCTCCGGGTCGCCCGGGTCAAAACTCAGGTCTTAGACGTGATGAGACGGGCCGGTCTGGAAGAGGCCATTCCGGCCGAACACATCTACCCCACCGTGCAAGCGGCCGTCGACGCCTATCTTGCCGAAAATGAAAAGGGTCAGGCGACCATGCCAAATGAATGATCCGTCGCTAGGGGATCCGCTATTGAAACAAGGTGAACGTTCGGGCGAAGTCCAGTCCTTTACCACGAAGTACTGGTGGCTGAATTTCGTTCGCGGAATCGCCGCCCTGTTGCTCGGGCTTGGCCTTCTGCTGCCGGTTGAAGTACTTACCGAAGCCGATCACCTCCAGTCGATCTTGGTCCAGTTCATTGCCATCTACCTGCTGCTAAGCGGCCTGATGAGTTTGATCTGGGGCTTGTCCAACCGCCGCCGCTTCGAGCTATGGACAATACCGCTGTCCTTGGCCTCGTGGGCGGCGTCGCCTTCTTCCTGAGATCGTTCCTGGAAGGCTTTGTTTCTATCGAGATCCTCACCGCCATCTTTGGCCTGATCATGCTGCTGGCTGGTCTCGTTCACTTCCTGGGCGGGTTCAGGTTGGGCAAAGCCTACGGCCGGCGCTGGTCCTTAGGCCATGAATTCCTGGGCCTGGTGGAGGTTGGCATCGGGACCTTGCTATTGATCTCTATCTTCGTGTCTGTCGAAAACCTCAGGATCATATTGAGTTTCTGGGGGCTTGTCGCCGGCATTGGCCTAATAGCCGACGGGATCAGGATGCGCAGATTAAAGAAGACTGCACCAACCGCTGCTCTAAACGATCCAAATGCGCCTGTTGAGCCTGGATAAACACCGGTCAAAAACCGTGCTTCTAAACGGTGTCCCCTCCCCAATTTAGCCCAAAGAAGATATCCTTCGCTGAGGCAAGATCTACTATTGGTATTCCGTGTAATCTGTGCTACTCTGCGTCCCATATCTTTACAGAAACGGTTCCATACCCTTGTGGCCACTTCAACCAACCACCTATCGACATGACTGCTGACCAATCAGCCCAGAAATCTAGACGCGTCGACGCCCCCTTTTGGGTAACTTTGATCCGCGGCCTGCTGGCCACTTTCCTGGGCCTGGCCCTCGTCTTCCAGCCCGACAAAGCCCGGCCGATGCTGGTCAACTTCATGGGTATGTTTTGGCTGGCCAGCGGCATCATGAGCGTTCGTTGGGGCGCGACCGGTCACGCGAACAGGCGTCCTTGGTCCATCCTGGCTGGAATCGCCGGCATCATCGCCGGTCTGCTGGCTTTGACCCGCCGCTTCACCGCCGGCGTCCTGAACGAAATGCTGATCTTGAACTTGCTGGGCGGCGTCATGGTCCTGACCGGCATCATCCACATCACCGGCGGCTTTCGCATCGGTCAGCAAGAACGCCACCGTACCTGGGCTAGCGTGCTCCTAGGCATCTTCGAGATCATCCTGGGTGGGCTGGCCCTCATGGCCCAATCCCTTGATTTCGGCCCCGCGATTTATTGGTCGCTCACCATCTGGGCTCTAGTCGGCGGATTCCTACTCTTCGCCGACGCCCTGGCCATGCGCAGAAGGGCAAAGCAAAATCAGCCCGAACAGAGAGGCTCAAGCTAGTACAACATAGCAGGCGATTACTTATCACTACACGAAAATGGTGAACCGACCATTCTTAACAGCGTTGCGCAAGAACTATCCTTATTCAACTCGCCACGTTAAGAACGAATGCCTGAGATCATCGCGGTAGCACAGAAACTAGCATCCTGTTAATCCCGTTAATCCTGCCCGGTTCTTAGGGAGAATAAGATGAGTGAAGCAGGGCAAAAAGAGTCATTTTGGTCCCGGCCGTTCATCCGTTGGACAGCCACTGTGCTCTTGGGCATCGTCTTTGTCCTGGCCTTCGTCATTCTCTTGACCGCCGATCTCGTTAGTCGCGCTCTGCTCGATCCCGACCTGTACAACAACGCCCTACACGAAGAGGACTTCTATAATCGTATCTATACCGACCTGCTCGCCGATCCGGAGATGGTTAAGGTAACCGCCTTGATGCTGGGCGAACTGAACGTGGACCCAAGCCTATCAACCAGTTTGCTCAGCTTAGCTTCCTCGACCCTGTACCTGATAGTGCCGCCTGACACGATCCAGGGCGCCACCGAAGGAGCGATCAATAACTTCACCGCCTACCTGAGAGGCGATGTCGAGGAACTTGATCCACACATACCCCTTGCCGAGCTGGACCCCGATCTTATGGCCGATCGCATCGTTGACGGCATAATGGCTCTTACCGGCGAGCTATTCGCCGGGAATGTGAGCAACCAACCGGCTGAACTCGGCCAGGTGGATATGGACGAGTTGGCCCAATACGCAGCCGACTTCGGCCAGGGAAATATCGGCCCCTTGCCAACTGGCATCTCAAGCGCCACCCTGGCGAACCTGTCCCCAGAACAACAAGACGCCCTCCGCCAGGCGCTCCTGGGCGAGGCGGCCGCGGCCGCCACGCCGACCATCGTCCAGCAGCTCGACGCTGCCCTCTCAGGCGGCGATCTGCACAGCGCCCTGGCCCTTGCCGCCCGCCCCTTACTGCAAGCTCAGGCTCAGCGGACCGCGGAACGGTTAGCCGACACCTTCGCCAACAGCGAAGCAATGAATAGCGTGGTCACGGCCGCCAACACGTTGGGACAAACCACCGAAGAAGCTATCGATCGCCTCAACACCATCCGCTCGGTAATGATCTTTCTCGACGGAGTTGCCTTTCCGTTGGCTTTCCTGGTCATGATGTTAACCTTGGCCATCATCGTTTGGATTCATTCCAATAACCTGGTCGAAATGCTGCGTACGGCTGGCGTTGTGCTCGTCCTCACCAGCGTCCTCGTGGTCGTGGCCTGGCTGGTCCTTGGCTTCCTGCTGCGCGACGCTCTGGAAGCTCGATTCGCGGCCGGATCGGCGCTGCCCGTGTCCCTGGAAAACATGATCTTCGATGTCCTGGCCAATCTGCTGAGTACTGTGTGGCGCGATGTCTGGCAAACGGCGACGATCCCCCTGGCACTGGGCGTGGCCTTCCTTTTGCTTTCATTCTTCCCTTTCTTATCAGAAAGAGTCGACCGCTGGCTGCGGCCGCTGGGACGTTATAGCAGGCTAGCCCTCGTGACCGCCGTGCTGGCTATCATCCTGATCCCGCTGGGCCTCAGGGCACTGTTGGCCGAGATCCGGCAGCCAGATCTGGTTTGCAACGGCCACGCCGAACTATGCGACCGGCCGGTCAACGAGGTCGCCTACGCCACCACCCACAATGCCATGTCCATCGCCGATTACGGCTGGATCTGGCCTTCCCACGACGGCTCAGTCACCAACCAACTTTACGCCGGGGTGCGCGGTTTTCTGATCGACTCCCATTACTGGGACGACAAGGCCTGGATTGAAGAGCACCTTGACTATTTGCCGGAGGAACAACAAGCCGCCGTCCAGAATATTCTCGACAAGATCGAACTGAGCAAAGAAGATGGTACTTATTTGTGCCACATGATGTGCAGCCTGGGTGCCACAGATCTGGCCGAGACGCTGACTGAGATACGCCGTTTCCTGGACGACAACTCCAATGAAGTCATCGGCATCATCTTTGAAGACCTGGTATCGCCGGCCGATACGCATGATGCCTTTATCGAGAGCGGTCTTTCTGCCCTGGTTTACACTTACGAACCAGGCACTTCATGGCCCACATTGCGGGAAATGATCCGCGAGAATCAGCGCGTGCTTGTCATGGCCGAAAAGGCCGGCCCACCACCGGACTGGTACCTGCACGTCTGGGATTACACCGAGGAAACACCCTACGCCTTTTCCGAAATGGCCGACTTCGACGAAACGAGTTGCAAACCCAGCCGGGGCGACACAGGCAAACCTTTCTTCCTTTTCAACCATTGGATCACCCGCGCCTCGCCCAGCCGGGTCGACGCGGCCATCCTTAACGATTACGATTACCTGCTGGAGCGAGCAGAGAGGTGCGCCGAGGAAAGAGGCCAGATACCCAATTTCGTGGGCGTCAACTTCTACCTCAACGGCGATGTCTTCGAAGTCGTCGACGAGCTAAACGGCGTCCGTCAAACAACAGAGCAATAGAACCGGCGCGCAGTTAACCCACAGCGCAAAAAAGTCTATGCTCTGTGAAAATGGCAGCCCGTTCTGGGCGAGGATCTCGGCCACCCCAAATACAGCCATCAAATGACTGTCGCGATTCACACCGTTGCCATTCGTGTATTGACCTGACTGTCTATCCATGAAAGAATAGATACGCATCGACGTTTTGCGAATTGGCGCGATCCTTCCACGTATTCAACTTATTCCAGACCGATTTCTAATTCAATCTGTATGCACTTGGAGGCAGATATGGCTTTCAATCTTCGAAATCGTAACTTCGTCAAGCTGCTTGATTTCACGCCTGATGAGATCAACTTCTTGCTCAAGTTATCGGCCGATCTCAAAGCGGCCAAATACGGCGGCTATGAACAACCCCGCTTGAAAGGCAAGAACATCGCCCTGATCTTCGAAAAATCGTCAACGCGGACCCGCGTTTCCTTTGAAGTGGCCGCCTACGACCAGGGCGCCAACGTGACCTACCTGGGTCCGAGCGGCTCCCACATCGGCCACAAGGAGACTATGAAAGACACGGCTCGCGTGCTGGGCCGCGTCTTCGACGGTATCGAATACCGGGGCTTCGCCCAGGCGACCGTCGAGACCCTGGCCGAATATGCCGGCGTGCCCGTCTGGAACGGCCTGACCAATGAGTACCACCCGACTCAAATCCTGGCCGACGTACTGACCATGGCCGAGCATAGCTATAAGGAGCTGCCCGAGATCGCTTACTGCTACCTGGGAGACGCCCGCAACAACATGGGCAATTCGCTCATGGTTGGCGGCTGTAAGCTGGGCATGGATGTCCGCTTGTGCGCCCCGGAACATTTATGGCCTGAGGAGCAGCTGGTGGCTGAGTGTAGAGATATCGCCGCCCAGACCGGCGCCCGCCTGACCCTGACCGAAGATGTGGCCGAAGGCGTCAATGGCGTCGACTACCTGCACACTGATGTGTGGGTCTCCATGGGCGAACCCGAAGCGGTCTGGGAGGAACGAATCGAGACCCTCATGCCCTACCAGGTAAATGCGGAAGCCATGGCTCTAACTGGCAACCCTGGCGTCAAGTTCATGCACTGCTTGCCGGCATTTCACAATCGAGACACCGTGATCGGCGAAGAAATCTATCAAAAACATGGTCTTAATGGCATGGAAGTGACCGAAGCGGTCTTTGAATCGGCCGCCTCCATCGCCTTCGACCAGGCCGAGAATCGGATGCACACCATCAAAGCTGTCATGGTCGCAACGCTCGGGGACTAGGTCTCAGGAACCAGAGATCAGTCCCCGACCCCCAGCGACCGACCCCCAGCCCCAGTTCAGGAGGTAGATCAATATGCTCAAATCATTCCGGCGTATTTTCGGTATCACCAGGATGTACCGTTTCAGGTTGGTATCATCACAACTCCTACTGCTGATATCAGTTCTGGCCACGGTCGGCTTTGCCACTCTCACCCAGGGCATGGTCAATCTAGGTATGGTAGAAGGCAACCCGGAAGCAGTATTGGATCTCGGGTTTTGGATGCTGGTATTGGCCGTAGTAGCCGGGATCACCATGGCCATCGCCGCCGGCCTGGCCGTCTTTTTCTCCCAGGGTGCGGCCTATTACATCCGATCCCGGCTCTATCAGAAAATCCAGAGCTTCTCCTTTGGCAATTTTGACCGGCATCCCACCGGTCAAATGATGGTCCGGCTCAATGCCGACGTGCTGAATGTACAAAATGGCATGCTTTATGCACTCCTGCTGGGCCTTTATGCGCCATTCATGATCCTGGCTACTCTGGCATTGACCGCCATCAATACGCCGGAACTATTGTGGGTCTTACTGGTGGTCATCGCCGTCATGGCCGTTTTGATGTTGCTCCTGGTTCCATCGGTCTTTCGCAATTTCCACGCACGCCAGGCCCGGTTGGATGGCCTGAACAATACATTGCAAGAGAACGTAACCGGTATCCAGGTGGTCAAAGCCTTCACCCGCGAGGATTACGAGGTCGAACGCTTCGAGCAACGGGCCGATGCCATGCGCAAACCGGCTTATGAGGCGGCCTGGCGCGTGGCTTACCTCAATCCCCTGTTGGTCGGCGTCGGGCAAATGGCCATCGTCTTTGGCATCGGCGTCGGCGGCAGCCAGGTACTGACCAACGCCGGCCTGGACGTCGGCCAGGTGACTGCCTTTACCCAGTATCTTTCCCTGACCATCGCCCCCCTGGCCCTGCTGGCCATCGTCATTCCCATGCTTCTGCGCGCCGATACATCGGCCGAAAGAATCCTCAAAGTCTACGACGACGAACCCCAGGTGCAGGATAAAGAAGGCGCCCTGGCCACCGATCTGGACCAGGTCGAGGGTCGAATTGTCTTTGAGAACGTCAGCTTCGCCTTCCGCCGGCCGGACGGCAGCCTGGACCCTCCGGCCCTGAAGAACATCAACTTGACCATCGAGCCCGGGCAACAAGTCGGCTTCCTGGGCGCCACAGGCGCGGGTAAGTCAGCTTTGGTCAACCTCATCCCCCGTTTCTACGACGTGACCGAGGGCCGTATTACCATCGACGGCGTCGACGTGCGCGACATCCCCCAGGACAATTTGCAGCAGATCGTCGGCATTGCCCTGCAAGAAGCGGTATTATTCAAGGGCGATCTACGATTCAATCTCAAGTTCGCCCAGCCGGAGATCGAAGATGGGGTCATGTTTGGCGCGGCCAAAGCGGCCGATTCCTGGGGCTTCATCAACGGTTTACCACAAAAATGGGAAGCCCCCGTAGCCCGGCGCGGCTACAACTTCTCCGGTGGCCAGCGCCAGCGCCTGTCCATCAACCGCGCGCTGACCCAACAGCCCAGGATCCTGATCCTCGACGACAGCACCAGCGCGCTAGACGCCTCTACCGAGGGCCGCGTACAGTCAGCCATTCCGGAATTCACCCATGGCATCACCACCCTCTATGTCGCCCAGCGCATCAGCGCCGTCATCGAACTGGACAACATCGTCTTGCTACAGAATGGCGAGATCGTCGCCATGGGCAACCATGAACATCTGCTCAAAAGCAGTCCGCTCTACCAGGAAATCTATGAATCACAGTTGGGCGGCGGCATCACTGCCGGACTCGAACTAGAGGAGGTGGCAACATGACCAAAGCAACAATGGCAGAAGAAATCCTCGAGGAAGGTAAAGAAAGGCCACAAGAGAAAGCCATCGACAAAAAAAGCATGACTGGCGCTACCCTAAAGCGGCTGACGTCCAACATGTCGGGCGGCGAAAATACCGGTAGATTTGTGCTGGGTGTCCTTTTGCGCCTTGTCGCCTTGCTCGCCCTGGTCACACTGCCCTGGATCACCGGAAATGCGATGAATACCATCAACGACAGCGGCTCTACCGATGAATTATGGCGATGGGTCAGCTATGGCGTTGTCGCCGGGCTGATTTTCCTGGTCATGAGTTTCCTGGCCGACCGCACCTTTGCCAGTCTGGCCACCAAGGCGCTCTATAAACTGCAGACGGACCTGTTCAAGAATCTGCAGACGCTGTCTATGGGCTTCTTTTACCGGACGCCGGTAGGCGAGCTCCTGAGCCGTATCACCAACGACGCCGAAGTTGTCGCCCAGTACTACGAACAGGGCATCGCCCAGATCATCAGGGCCGTCATGTTCATCCTCATGATCATCGTCGTCATGTTGGCCATCAACGTGCGCCTCACCATTGCTGCCTTACTCATTGTGCCGGTCATTATCGCTTCGATGCTGGTCATCACCCGTATTGCCAGCCCGGCCTTTGAAAAGCTGCAGGAACAGTTGGGCGAGACCAGCGGCTTCCAGGAAGAGACGCTGGCCGGGCACAAAGTTATCATTAGCAAGCGCCGCCAGGCCTGGGCCGATAAAGTCAATGAGGCCAACGCCACCGATGTGTTCCATGTCGGCAGCAAGGCTTTCTTTACCTCGCTAATGCAGTTCCCGCTAACCCAGAGCTTGACCTACGTTCAAGTCGTTTTGGTTTACGTCGTCGGTTCGCTGATGGTCATCGGCGGGCAAACGACCCTGGGCACGGTGACCGCCTTTGCCGGCTATGTGGCCCTGATGGCCTCGCCCCTGTCCCAGATCTCCAACCTGGTTTCCACCGCCCTCAATGCGGCCGCCGGCGGCGAGCGTGTTTATCATATCGTCGATGAAGAGCCGACCGTCTTCGACGCGCCCGACGCAGTCGACTACCAGTTCAAGGGCGGCCGCATCGAATTCAAAGACGTCGATTTCGGTTACGTGCCCGGCCGGTTGATCCTGCGCGACAACAACTTCGATATCGCCCCGGGCGAGTCCATCGGCATCTGCGGCCCGACGGGCGCTGGCAAGAGCACTATCATCAATATCCTGACCCGCTACTACGACATCGACCGCGGTCAGATCCTGATCGATGGTCAGGACCTGGCCACGCTGACCCGCGAGAGCCTGCGCAAGCAAATTGGCGCCGTGCTCCAGGAAGCTTTCCTCTTCACCGATACGGTGATGAACAACTTGAAATACGCCAATGCCGACGCCACAGAAGAAGATGTCATTGAGGCGGCTAAGAAGGCCAACGCCCACGACTTCATCATGAATCTACCCGAAGGCTACGACACCTTGCTGACCGAGCGCGGGGGCAACTTGAGCCAGGGTCAGCGGCAGATGATCACCATCGCCCGGGCCATGGTGGCCGATCCCAAGATCATGATCCTGGACGAGGCCACCAGCAACGTCGACACCCGGACCGAGAAATTGATCCAGGACGGCCTGCGAGCTTTGATGGAGGGCAAAACCAGTTTCTCCATCGCCCACCGCCTGGCCACCATCCGTGACTCGGCCCGAATCATGGTCGTCAACGGCGGCGAGATCGTCGAGATGGCCTCCCACGACGAGCTGATGGCCAAGAAAGGCTTCTACTATGCCTTGTACATGAGCCAATTCAAGGGCGCAGCGCCCGGCGGCATGGAATCTGTTGCTATGGACTTTGTGAGTACTTAACCAAGTGAGGTAGTGGGGCTTGGTTGAAGAATGTTCGACCAGTCCCCACCGGTTACCATTTATTGGTGACTTTCAGCCGTCACCTACCACGAGCATTCCTAATCCTGTTAATCCTGTCCAATTCCCTAAGGAGCGCGCATCATGTCGAAAAAACACAATCGCGAACACAAGAGTGATGAAATACCAAAGAAGATGAGCCGCAAAGCGTACGAGCATGAGCTGGCCCGGCTAGAGATAGAATTGGTGAAGCTCCAGGGCTGGATCAAGCGGGAAGGGCTCAAGATCGCGGTGATCTTTGAGGGGCGCGATTCGGCCGGCAAAGGCGGCGCCATCAAGCGCATCACCTACCGGTTGAGCCCCCGGGTCGCCCGTGTTGTCGCCCTGGGCACACCCACCGAAAAAGAGAAGTCCCAGTGGTATTTCCAGCGCTACGTATCCCACCTACCCTCGGCCGGCGAGATGGTTCTCTTCGACCGCAGTTGGTACAACCGGGCCGGCGTCGAGCGGGTCATGGGCTTCTGCACCCCCGCAGAGCATGCCGACTTCATGGCCACGGTCAACGGCTTCGAGTTGGCCCTGACTCGCTCGGGCACCAAGTTGATCAAATACTGGCTGGATATCGAAGACGATACGCAGGAAGAACGCTTCCAACAGCGAATAAATGATCCCCGCCGGCGCTGGAAATTGAGCCCCATGGACCTGGAGGCGCGCTCCAGGTGGGTCGACTATTCCAGGGCCCGCGACGACATGCTATTCAATACCAGCACGCCCCACGCGCCCTGGCACATCGTCGACGCCAATATTAAACGCCATGCGCGGCTGAACATCATCAGCCACCTGCTCGGCCAAATCCCCTATGAGGATTTGACGCCTGAACCGCTGGAGCTTCCCCCTCGTCAAGACGCCGAAGGGTACGTGCATCCAGATTTTTCTGTTCTGGATTTTGTCCCCGCCGTTTATCCGTAGCTGTGGCGTGAGATATTTGCCAGACATGATATAATCTTCAATGTGACTAGTACTTGAGTGCTATCAGTCTTTCTAGTCGTTCATTTTTCGTGTTCAAGGAGGCATAGTTATGAAACGCACCGGAGCTATTGTCATTTTGGCTGTTATAGCCGTCGCCGCTGGAATCGTGGCTGTATTCGATACGATCCGCTACCTAGAGTTCGCGTTCAGCCCGCTGAGTTTCCTCGGCGCACCATGGCTGGGCGCCATAATGTCCGGTCTTGTCGCCCTCATCTGGTTCTGGGCCGCTTCCAGGATCTGGAACGGCGATCCCCAGGGTTGGCTGTTTATGGTTTCCATTGCCGTCATCTACCTGATCTTCGACGTCATCGCGCTCATCGCTAGCGACTTGCCGTTTGAGGCCACGCTTGAAATCATGATGCCTTCCATAGCCATCAACTTGCTGGCCTTGATCCTCGGCTTATTGCCCAGCACCAAGAGGGAATTCGGCACTGCAACATAGGTTCGTGGGGGGAGCCTGACATGGCGCAAACGAACCCGGCCGATCTACCGCCGGGCGTGCAACTCTGGCAATAGAAAAAGCGACACGGTCCAACAAGTACTTCGTCCGGTTATTGTGTGCCGCTTTCCCGGAAACTCACAAGCAGGCATCCCATGGCAATCTTCTAACCCGTTTCCGGGAAAATTGTTTTGCCTGCTGCATGCAAGTAAACAGCAGCATCTAAGTGGAGAACAGTTGCGAATCTAAGTTCACATACCACGCCGATCTACAACTTTTCTACTGAAAGCAGGCCACCAAATCGGTACGTTGGTTATTATTCTGAATCGTGGCTTGCCTAGCACTAGCAGAGGTTTTGCAATGGCTACCCGTCTCGAGCGAAAGAAAATGGGCGCCGCGCTGCGCCAACAAGTACCACGTAGAAGCCACGGCGCTTGGGCGCCCCCTCCCGACCGGCCGAATCCACTGGCCTTGCTTCAGGCACAGGATGAGGGCCGGCTTCAGCATCTTGTACCCATAAAATACGGCCGCATGGTCGAATCGCCCTTCGCCTTTCTGCGTGGTTCGGCGGTTGTCATGGCCGCCGACCTGGCCGCAACCCCATCCACTGGGCTGCAGGTCCAGTTATGCGGCGACGCCCATCTGTCTAACTTCGGCGTCTTCGCCACGCCAGAGCGTCAGCTCGTCTTCGACATCAACGACTTTGACGAGACCCATCCCGGACCGTGGGAGTGGGATCTCAAACGCCTGGTTGCCAGCGCCGTGGTCGCCGGCCGGGCCAACGGTTTCGGCGACAAGACCAACCGCAAAATGGCCCAGACCACCGCCCACACTTGCGCCAGGGTCATGGACAGCCTGTCCAAGGCCTTGGCCGATTTCGCCCTCGCCTACGCCAACCAGACCGAGCAGGATCACCAGGCCCTGGCTGATGCGATTGACTCTGGTCAGATCGCCGCCCAGCGCGAGGCTTAAGAAACAGAACCAGACGACCAAGCAAGTCTCGCCCCCTTCTCGCAACCGGGCGCTTGACCGCCATATACTACGAACACGGGCCGCGAATCTATGTTTATGAAACTCCCAGGACAAGTCTTGCAACACGCTCGCTAGGATGACTTGAACGAATGTCGCTTTTGAGGACAATCAGAGAGGTCGATATCCGCCTGCCCATTACAATGGGCCAATATCATGCGTCGCGTCAATCGTAATTCTAGTCTCGTTTACTTTTCTTACGATAGACAAATCAAAGCTAGCTCAAAGCTGACGGCCGTCAGCTAACTTTCAGGAGAATCAATATGAATCGTTTTTTCGTTGGCACCCGTTACATGATCATCATTCCCATCGTCGGCCTGGGCCTGGCCGCAGCCGCCTTTTTTCTCTTCGGCGGCATCCAACTCATCCGATTGCTTGTAGAGACCATAGGCGCGATACTAGGTCTCATTGAAGTACACCACAAAGAGGAGATTCCCATCGTAATCGAGGTGGTCGAGTTTGTGCACACTTTCCTGATCGGCACCGTGCTCTACATCACCTCCATTGGCTTCTACCAACTCTTC
This sequence comes from Promineifilaceae bacterium (SeqCode), assembly GCA_041570195.1. GTDB lineage: Bacteria > Chloroflexota > Anaerolineae > Promineifilales > Promineifilaceae > UBA11865. The sequence goes on from JBFFWQ010000007.1 coordinate 35,556, forward strand.
ATAAGCGAAATAGAATTCCCTGGCTGGCTCAAGATCCACAATACCGAGGAGCTTGAAACCAGCCTCATCGGCGTAACTGTGGTCGTCCTGGCCGTCAACTTCTTAGGCGTCGTATTCACCGGCGAAAACGTGGATTTGGTCGCCCAGGGCGCGGGCATCGCTCTACCCATTGGCGCTCTGGCATTGTTCGTCGCCGCCAGGGCTTGGGCTACCCGCCAGGAACACGAGGTCGAGATGCAGCGAGAACAGGAAGCTGAGGCCACGGCCAACGAATAGAGCTTGTCTGACCGCAGTTCGGTCTGAACGAACCACGCTACAATGTACGTCAGAACGATGGAGAGCTAAAATGAGCGAAACTCCCGTAGAGAGAAGTCGGCGAGTCCGGATATTCAGGACGCTTTTTCTGGACTTGTTACTTGATCGAAGAGCCCGGCCGATTTTCATCTACGTCGCCTTCTTAATCGTTATTACAGCGGCCGTCTTTCACTGGCTGGAAGGCTGGAATTGGCTAGACTCGATCTACTTCGTAGTCATCACTTTCACTACCATTGGCTACGGCGACTTTCACCCAACCACTCCTTTGACAAAGCTGATCACGATATTTGTCGCCTTGAACGGCGTCGCCGTCTTGCTCATGCTCTTCGACGAAATCCGGCGCGTGCGCGCTTGGTACCTTGTTGACGCAACAATTGACTCTACAGAGGAATAATAACATGGAAAATCAGACACCCAACGATGACATGGAAAGTAAGGCGCCTGAACCTGGCGATGAAATGACTGAACCCGCGACCGGTGAAAAGCAGGAAGATCAAGCACCGGCCGCCCAACAATCGGGGGGCAATACCAACACGCTGGTGGTCGTCCTAGCCGTGGCCCTCGTCCTGGCGCTGGCCGGCATCCTCTTCCTGGTGTTTGTTTACGTCATTGGCGGCGGCTCCGACTCGGGCGCCGAGGGCGAGGCAACGCTGCCACCCCCGGGCGTGACGGTTGAAGCCACCGTCATCCCACCCACGCCAGAGCCGGGCGACCCCACCGCCACCGTGACCGCCCGGTCCGGCGTCAACGTCCGCACTGGCCCTGGGCTCGAATACCCGGTCATCGGCATCGCGCCCTTTGGCGCCGTGCTAGAAGTCGTCGGCGTCAGCGCAGATGGCACCTGGTGGGCGGCCAATGTGCCTGTAGCGCCCAACGGCGTCGGCTGGGTATCTGAGGAGTTCGTCGAGGTCGCTAATGGCGACAATGTGGTCGTCCTGCCCGCCCCGCCCACACCCACGCCGGCCGCCACGCCAACGCCCACCGCCACGCCCGCGCCCGACATCGACTTCACCGCCAGCCGGACGACAATTAACGCCGGCGAAACGGCCACCCTGGCCTGGTCGGTCGAGAACGTGAGCGCCGTCTACCTGTATCCGGTCGGCGCCCGTTTCGAGAATTTCCCCGTTACCGGGCAAGGCACCAAGGATGTTCAGCCTTACGTCACCACCTCCTATGAACTGCTGACATTCAACCCTGACAACTCCACCAGCGCCCAACAGATTGAGATCACCGTCGTGAACGGATTGACCTCCGGCCGCTGGCTGCTTCAATCGTACGTCTCGTCTAGTGGTGGATTGCAGACGCCGCTGCCCGGGACCGAGATAACGGCTCGCTTTGGCGCCGACGGTACTCTTAGCGGATCGGGCGGCTGCAACAGTTACAGCGGCGGTTTCACGGCCTACGACCAGACCTTGCGCATCAGCAACCTGTCGTCCAGCCAGACGCTTTGCGCCACGCCAGAAGGCATCATGGAGCAAGAGAGTGAATTCTTGAGACTGATGCAGCAGGCCAATCAGATGACCATCAGCGCCGGCCAATTGACCATATTCGACGCCGGCGGCAACCGTATCCTGGTCTTCCTAAACGGCTAACGGCTCACAGCAAACTGAAGCTGATAGATGAAGGCTATACCCATATCCGTGGAGGCATAGAAAAGAATGAAAAAGCATAGAAGATCTTTAGGAAGACACCCGGTTGTCCGTATTCTGATCATCTGGATCTTCTCGGCCGTTGGCCTACTCATCATGGCCTGGTTGCTCAATGGTCTGACGATTACACCCACCGACGCTATTGGCACGGCCTTCATTGCCGCAGCAGTTATCGGCCTCTTGAATGCTCTTCTATGGCCCATTCTGAGTCGCGTACTGCTGCCTTTCGCCGTCTTTACTGGCGGCCTGCTTTTCCTGATCCTCAACGGTTTCATCGTCTGGTTGGCGGCCCAGATCGTTCCCGGTTTCGAAATCGATAGCCTGTGGACCGCCGTCTGGGCCGCGTTGGGCGTCACGGCCGTCAACGTCATCCTGAGCACCCTTTTGACCCTGGACGACGACGCCTCCTACTACCGCAACGTCATCAACAAACGCATTCGCCGCAGCAAAAAGGTCGTCGAGACCGATGTACCAGGCGTCTTCTTCCTGGAGATCGACGGCCTGGCCGAGCCCGTTCTGGAGAAGGCCATGGAATTGGGCTACACGCCGACGATGAAGCGTTGGCTCGAAGAAGGCAGCCACAAACTGATCGGTTGGGAGACAGACCTCTCCTCTCAGACGTCGGCCAGCCAGGCCGGCTTGCTGCACGGCAACAACTACAATATTCCAGCCTTTCGCTGGTACGATCGCCAGCGTAAGAAGATCGTCGCCTCCAGCAATCCCGACGAAGTGGCCAAGATCGAACAAGATCACTCCGATGGCAACGGACTGCTGGTCGACGACGGCGCCAGCCGCGGCAACTTATTGTCCGGCGACGCGCCCAACGTCATGAACACGGCCAGCACCATCAAGGACTTCTCCCGCTTCCACACCGCCGACTTCTATGCCTACTTCGCCGATCCCTACAACTTCTCGCGCACCTTGTTGCTTCTGTTTTGGGACATCATCCTGGAACGCTATCGCTTCTGGCAACAGCGGCGCAAGGACATCCAACCTCGTCTGGATAAGCACCACCGCAACTTCAAATACGCCCTGGTGCGCGGCGGCACGACCGTCTTCCTGCGTGAATTGAATATCTACACCCTCATCGGCGATATGTTTGCCGGCACGCCTTCAGCTTACGCCACCTTCGTCGGTTACGACGAGGTAGCCCACCATTCTGGGGTAGAAACCCACGACGCTTTTGACGCCCTGTACAAGATCGACCAGCAGTTTGCCCGCCTGGAAAGCGCAGCCGAAAAAGCGTCCCGCCCCTATCATTTCGTCATCTTGTCCGACCACGGCCAGAGCGGCGGCGCCACCTTCAAGCAGCGCTACGGCAAATCCCTGGCCGAGTTAGTGCAGGAATTGACCGATGACTACCAGGTTGGCGGCTACGAGGAAAATACCGAAGGCGTTAGCAACCTGAACAATGTCTTGTCCGACGCCATGCAACATGAAGACAGTAATACCGCCCGCCGGGCGGCCGGGGCCGCCAAGCGCTATGCGGCCGGCAGAGAAAGGAGCGAGATCGTGAAGGCCGAGGTCCTCTCAGCCGACGAAGTAAAGGGCGAGGAACTGCCCGGCATTGTCGTCATGGCTTCGGGTAATCTTGGCCTGGTCTACGGTACGCGACTCGAGGAACGAGCGACGCTGGAAGAGATCGAGGTCGTCTATCCTGGTATGCTCGAGGGCCTGGTCAGTCACGAGGGCATTGGCTTTGCCATGGTCCACTCCCTAGAGCACGGGCCCGTCGTCATCGGGGCTAATGGCCGCAACTATCTGGCCGAAGAACGGGTCGAAGGCGACGACCCCCTGGTCGGCTTTGGCCCCCGGGCGGCCCAACACCTGATTCGTGAGGACAGCTTCCCCAATTGCCCCGATATCCTGGTCAACAGCTTCTATCGAGCCGATACCAATGAAGTGGCCGCCTTTGAGGAACTCATCGGCTGCCACGGCGGCATGGGCGGCTACCAGACCCAACCCTTCGTCCTTTACCCGGCCGAATTGCCGGTCGCCGACGGGCCGCTGATCGGCGCCGCGGCCGTGCACCATCTCATGAAAGGTTGGGTCGCCAACAGCAACGTCGCAGCCGCGCCAGAGGACGACGAATCCGACAGCTGATCGACCGTCGCTGACAAGAGCTCTAGAAAGAGACCACACGCGCCGCGGCACACCACCATGTATGAGAATCGCCTAGCACGGGAGGTCGAAAAACTGACGGCTGAAAGCTGAAAGCTGAAGGCTAGTTACAAAGGAAGGCAAGATGAAAACCCCAGAAGAGAATGATTCAGAGTTGGATGATGCTGAAATTGAAGGCGCCAAGCCAGAAAGTACCGAAATGAAGAGTCCAGAGCCGGATAGTTCCGAAACAGAAAGCTCAGAGACAGAGGGATCAGGACCGGAAACCGGCGAGGCGGAAATCATAGAGTCGGAAGACTCAGAACCGGAGAGCACCGAAACCGAAATTGCGGTGGCGAAGGATCCGGAGTTGGATCCGTCAGAGCCAAGATCCGAGAAGAAAGGCCCGAACATTCTTCAGCGCATCTTATTGTGGGCGGCCATCGTCATTGGCTCAATCTTTATGCTGCTGGGCCTGGCTGGCGTGATCGGCGTTTGGGCTGTCAACACGCCGGCAACCGAGACCATCCTGGCCATCCTGACACCTATCGACAACACCTTGCAACGTTTGGAAATCGTGGCCGGCGAGGCCGGCGCTACTTTGGCAGAGGTCTCGACATCGCTTGAGGACGCCGACCAGCGCGTGCAGGATCTGGGCGCCGGCCTGGCCGAAACGAATCTCGTCGTAGAGGCGCTGAACCGTATCTTGGACGTGGATGTCGAGCAAAAAGTCAGCCAGGCTCGTCAGGGTGTGCGGTCGCTCTACGATACCGTGGTCGCCGTCGAGGAAACCATCGCAGCCCTTAATGCCATCCCATTTCTCAACGTAGAAGTGCCGGGCAGTACGGAGATCAATGATATCCGCACCGGCATGGAAGAAATGGCCGTCAGCGCGGCCGAATTGCGCGAGGAGTCTCAGCAGAGACAGGAAGACCGGGCCGAAAACCTCGTCGAGGCTATTAGCGCGCCCATCAATCGGCTCAATGATCGTGTCGACGAGATGCACACCCGAATGACCGGCGCAGAAAACCGGCTTGGCCTGGCCGTCGAGGGCGTTGGAGAGATACAAAGCAAGGTGCCTCGCTGGATCGATATCGCCTCCATCATCGCCACCCTGCTACTGGCCTGGTTGATGTTCTCTCAAGGGGCGGTCATTCTCCTGTGCTGGCAGACTTTGCATACGTAACGCAATTGCCGTGTCTCAAAAGAGCCTATCCTTCACGTTAAGATTCATTCTTGGCATCGCCGGCCTAGGTATAGCCTTGATCGCCGTGCGGCAAGCGTCCGGCATCATCGTACCCTTGCTGCTGGCTTGGATTATCGTGTTGAGCGCCAGCCCGCTTTTCTACTGGCTGCGCGAGAAAAATGCGCCCGGTTGGCTGGCCTTTGTCCTCACTTTCCTGGCCATCCTGGCCGTTGGCGCCTTCCTGGTTATCACCTTGATCGTCGCCGTCGATCAACTGTTCGATCTGCTGCCGACCTACGCCGACGAAGTAGATAGCATCAAGCAATCCGTCGCGGAGTTCCTGACCAGTATGGGGCTTGGCCAGACAAACTCTGAACCCGTCGCCGATCTGATTGATCCCAGCGCGCTGATAAATCTTTATGCCGGGCTGCTTGGTGGGCTCGTGGAAGCCCTCTCCAACGTGGCGCTCATCTTCATGGCCATTATTTTTATGCTCGTCGAAGCCTTCAACATGCCTCGCAAAGTGGCTGCCGAACTAGACGCCGGCAACGACTACGTCAGGCGGTTATCCGAGTTCAGCCTCGACATCCGGCACTATATATCCATCACCACCTGGATCGGTTTGCTAACCGGCACCCTTGACACTATCTTCTTTGTGATCATGGGCGTGCCCCTGCCCTTGCTATGGGGTATCCTGGCCTTCTTGTTGAGCTATATCCCCGTCGTAGGCTTCTGGCTGGCTGCCATTCCGCCGACGATCTTGGCCTGGCTGGAATCCGGTCCGCTCGCCGCCATAATCGTCTTCGTCGGCATCATCCTCATCAATGGCCTTGCGGATGAAGTGCTTAAACCGAAGATTATGGGCGAGGGTCTCGACCTGGCACCCATTATGGTCATCCTTTCAATTACCATCTGGACGGCCGTCCTGGGCCCTATGGGCGCTATTCTGGGCATTCCGATGACCATGATCGTCAAGGAGTTGGTGCTTGAGGCAGATGAGCAAAATGCCTGGATCGCTCGCTTAATCAGCAAAGGGGATGAAAAGCCTCCCCCAGATGAGTCAGTGGAATCGCCCTCGCCGAACTAAGTGGAGAGCAATTGCAAATTCAAGTTCACATACCAAGCCGATCTGCAACTATTCTCCTGAAAGCAAGCCAACTAATCGGCAGGTTAATTCATATTCTGAACGCTGGCTTGCTTAGGTGCCGGCTTCAGACAACTCAGCTATTGCCTGGTTAAGATTACTCCGCGCCTTCGCCTCTAGCGCCTGATAGAGTCGATCCGTCTGGTAAATGCGCTCACGGTTCAAGAACCCGCCGAGAGCCTGCACCCGATTTGCCTTGTATTCATCCTCGGGTATCCAACCGAACTCCTGCCGTAGTGCGTCTGATTGACGGGCAAAGACTTCCTTGTCCGCTCCCAAAGGCGCCAGGTCGGCGTCCAGGAGGATAAGGGCGTCCCTATCCTCGTTTTCGGACTCGTGCGTCACAGTCTTTAAGATCATGTCACTGACCCGGGTAATAGTTCGCTCGGGCATGCCCAGCTTCTTCAGCGCCGCGCGAGCGTACTCGGCGCTCCTGACCTCATTGTCCTTCGCCCGTGAATCATAAATGACATCATGAAACCAGATAGCCAGTTGCACCGATTTATAGTCGTCGGCCAGATCATGCATGCCGCCGGCCGTATCCAGAACTTCCCCCACATGCGTCAGGATATGGTAGTAACGGCCATCGCCATTGTAACGAACGACCATGTCGGCAAAAACGCGCCGGGCGGCCTCTTCGTCGATGCCCAGCGATCCGGTCAATTTGAGCCAGCGCCTGCTCATCCCCGCCACATCATCCTCAGCCAACGTGTATATCCTGATTCTCGGTCCACTATCACGCACCATCAACGTCGCCGGCTTGCGCAATAACCAGCCAGCTACCACCAAGTCGCCGACGGAGGCCGCGGCGTTAAAAGCCATCAAGGCCAACAACTCGGCCACCAACGCTTGCGTGATCAGCGGAAGAAGGACCAGGCCCACCAGCGTGAGGCCCACGATCGGCGCCAGCCCGGCGACAATGAACTGATTGCGCGGCAGATACCACCCTGGCGCGCTAGCATAGGCATAAACCACTCGAAAGCCAAACTCCGGTCGCTCGCCAGTGTAAATCCAAAAGAGCAGACCGTGCAGCAATTCGTGAACAACCAAAACCACGAACAAGCCAACGACCAGGTACAATAACTCCAGGTTCTGGATGACGTCGAAGAAGCCGGTCGCACTGATCTCGGGCCGAATGGCCGCTGCCAACTGCACGAAAAGCCAGCCAAAAACAAAAAGCAGGGCTAGGCCAACCAGGTTAAGCAACAGGGCATTTTTCCTCTCGCCCAGGTCCAGGTTACCGGCATATACGTACTCTGCGCCTAGATCTTTTGTTGACTTCATCTTCTGCAGGACGCCAACTTTAGTACATCCCGGCCAATTCGCAAAATAAGACCAGCCGATCACAATGTTGCCTGGACTATTGGCCCGCAAATCCTGGAACTCTGCGCCCCTCTCTTTCGGTTATTGTCTACTCTTAGCCATTTTCGTACCCCAAGACCGGCGCCAGCCATTTCTCAACCGTGACCAGGTCCATGCCTTTGCGAATCGCATAATCCTCAACCTGATCCTTGCCTATCCGGCCGACGCCGAAATAGGCCGCTCCCGGATGGGAGAAGTAGTAGCCGCTCACCGAAGCTGCCGGCTGCATAGCGAAACTCTCAGTCAACGTTATGCCCGTCTTGTCCGGCGCGTTCAGCAAGTCAAACAGGATCCCCTTCTCGGTATGGTCGGGGCAGGCCGGATAACCAGGCGCCGGCCGGATACCCAGATACGATTCGGAGATCAACGCTTCGGTATCCAGCTCCTCATCCGGTGCATAGCCCCAAAACTCACGCCGCACCCGCCGGTGCATAAGTTCGGCAAACGCCTCGGCCAGGCGATCGGCCAGGGCCTTGGCCATGATGGCATGATAATCATCCCCGGCCGCCTCGAAACGTTGTACGACCTCTTCCAGGCCAATACCAGCCGTCACCACAAATGCGCCCAGATAATCCTGTTGACCCGAATCGCTCGGGGCCACGAAATCGGCCAGGGCGTAATTCGGCCGTCCCGGGGGCTTCTCCATTTGCTGTCGCAGCGTGTGAATCACAGCCAGCCGTTCGCGGCCATTCCCATTTTCGTACAGTTCGATGTCGTCGCCAACGCTGTTGGCCGGATACAGGCCTATTACCCCCTTGGCCGTCAGCCACTTCTTGCCGACGATACATCCCAGCAGCGCCTGGGCGTCGCGGAAGAGCGCCCGCGCCGTTTCTCCCACTACCTCATCATCCATAATGGCCGGATAGCGGCCACTCAACTCCCAGGCCTTGAAGAAAGGCGTCCAATCGATGTAGTCGCCGATCTCGGCCAGATCGTAATCGTCAAAGACCCGTTGGCCGGTGAACGCCGGCGCCGGTGGATCGTAGCCTGTCCAATCCGACTTGAACCCATATTGGCGGGCCTCCTCCAACGGCCGCAATCGTTTGACGGCCCGCCGGCCGGCATGCTTTTTCCGGATGCTCGCATATTCGTTGGCGATCTCGGCCGTGAAAGGCTCCCGCCTGGTAACGCTTAAAAGATTCGAAACCACGCCTACCGCCCGAGAGGCGTCGACCACGTGAACCACCGGTCCGCGGCTGTAATTCGGCTCGATTTTCACCGCCGTATGCACCTTCGAAGTTGTCGCCCCACCGATCAGCAACGGCACGTCGAATTCCTCCCGGGTCATCTCGGCCGCCACATACCGCATCTCTTCCAGGGAGGGCGTGATCAGGCCGCTCAACCCGATGATATCCACCTTCTCGCGCCGGGCTATTTCCAGTAATTGGTTGGTCGGCACCATGACCCCCAGATCAATAACCTCGTAGTTATTGCACTGCAATACAACGCCGACGATATTCTTGCCGATGTCGTGAACATCGCCCTTGACCGTCGCCAGGAGCACTTTGCCCTTGGCTCGCAGCTCCTGGCCGGCTTGTTCGGCCTGCAAGAAAGGCACCAGGTAACCTACAGCTTGCTTCATCACTCTGGCGCTCTTGACCACCTGGGGCAAAAACATCTTGCCGGCCCCGAACAAGTCGCCGACCCGGTTCATGCCGTCCATGAGCGGTCCTTCGATGACCTCGATGGTTTGGCCTGCCTGACGGCGAGCTTCCTCGGTATCTTCTATGATGTACTCTCCGATTCCCTGCACGAGGGCATAAGCCAGCCGCTCGTCTACCGGCGCCTCTCGCCAACTTAGATCCTTCTCCTGGCGTATACTCTGCCCTTTCACCGTCTCGGCGATCTCCACCAGGCGCTCAGTTGCGTCCGGTCGGCGATTGAACAACACATCTTCTACCCGCTCCAACAAAGGGGCATCGACCTCTTCATATACGGCCAGTTGCCCGGCATTGACGATGCCCATGTCCATTCCGGCCTGGATCGCGTGGTACAGAAAGGCCGAGTGAATGGCTTCTCGAACCCCGTCATTACCTCTGAAAGAGAACGAGATATTGCTGACCCCGCCGCTAACCAGCGCGTGAGGTAGTTGTTCCTTGATCTGGCGCGTTGCTTCAATATAAGCCCGGCCGTATTCATTATGCTCTTCAATCCCGGTGGCAATGGCGAAAACATTGGGATCAAAAATGATCTCTTCCGGTGGGAATCCAACCTCTTTGGTCAACAACGCATAAGCCCGGCCGCAAATCGCCACTTTTCGCTCCACCGTATCAGCCTGGCCCTTCTCGTCAAAAGCCATGACGATCACCGCCGCGCCGTAACGTCGGGCCAATTTTGCCTGCTCGATGAAAGCCGCCTCACCCTCCTTCAGGCTCAGGGAATTGACCACTGCTTTACCTTGCACGCACTTCAAACCGGCCTCAATCACCGACCATTTGGAAGAATCGATGACCACGGGCACGCGGGCGATATCCGGCTCGGTCGCCACCAGGTTCAGGAATTTGACCATCGCCGCCTCGGCGTCCAGCATGCCCTCATCCATATTGACGTCGATCATCTGCGCCCCGTTTTCAACCTGCTGCCGGGCGACGCTCAACGCTTCTTCATACTCGCCGTTCAAGATCAGGCGCGCGAATCGTCGCGAGCCGGTCACGTTGGTCCGCTCGCCAATGTTGACAAAGTTCAACTCTGGGGTGAGATTCAACGGCTCAAGCCCACTCAGGCGCGTCAGCCGCGAGGCTTCAGGTACTGCCCTTGGCCGTAGATCCTGGACGATCTCGGCAAATTGCTTGATATAGGTCGGGGTTGTGCCGCAACATCCGCCGACGATGTTGACGAAGCCGTTCTCCGCATACTCACGCAGCACGTCCCGCATATACTCCGGGGTGTCATCAAAGTCGCCGAACTCGTTAGGCAATCCGGCATTAGGATAGATACTCACATAAGCGTCGGCGATCCTGGACATCTCGCCGATGTACTCCCGGAAAGCCCCGGCTCCCAGGGCGCAGTTTAAGCCGACGATCAGCGGCTCGGCATGGCGCACCGAATTCCAAAATGCCTCAGTCGTTTGCCCGGACAGGGTACGGCCGCTGGCGTCGGTGATCGTGCCCGAGATCATGAGCGGCGTTTCTCTGCCCCTTTCTTCGAAAGCCGACTTAATGGCAAAGATGGCTGCCTTCGCATTGAGCGTATCATAAATGGTTTCCACCAGGAGAAAATCTGCCCCACCGTCGAGCAATCCCCGGGCGGCATCGCCATAAGCCGCGGCCAACTGTGCGAAGGTCACATTGCGGCTACTGGGATCGTTGACGTCCGGCGAAAGGGAAGCCGTGCGGTTAGTCGGCCCCAGAGCCCCGGCCACGAATTTACGGCCGCGGTATTCCGGCCGCTCCTCTTCAAATGCATCCCGGGCCTGGACGGCAAGTTGAGCCGCAGCCAGATTCATCTCGTAACCCAATTGACCCAACTGATAGTCGGCCTGTGATATAGCCGTCGCATTGAAGGTATTTGTCTCAATGATGTCCGCCCCAGCTGCCAGGTAAGCGGTGTGAATGGCCCGAATGATCGCCGGTTGGGTCAGATTGAGCAGATCGTTATTGCCCTGCAGATCCTTTGCATGGTCGGCGAATCGCTCACCCCGGAAGTCGGCTTCGCTCAACTGGTAGCTTTGGATCATGGTGCCCATGGCCCCGTCCAGAACGAGAATTCGTTGCTCCAGCTGTTCCTTCAATAATCTTATTCGATCCATGCCGTTGCCCATTTCACCCTAGAAACCTGGCGTCATTTTCCCGGAAACTTGCCAGCTTGTGGCCCTGAGCAAGATGGTAGTGAGTTACCGGGAATATCGTCACCCTTTTGCTCTACTAGGTGCTAGCTCTTCGAGTTAGCCTTCACTCCATTACCTTCGTAAACAGAAAAACCTCTCCCGAAGAGAGGTGTGCATACCAGGTTAGCTGCATTTTCCCTCATCTTCCAGATTCTCGGCTCATTTGGCCAAGCTGTCTGCCGGAATTGGCACCTGCTGAACTACCAGTGGTTGCCGAGGCTTCATCGGGCCGGTCCCTCCACCTCTCTTGATGCGGTGACCATTCGCATACAACGAATACGTCAAGGGCGTCAAGTCTATCACCTGACAGCCATTCTGCCCAACGGCGCCGGCTTGTTTATGATCAAGGCCACCGGGTTGAGGCTCATCAGTTTCCATAATGATGGCACGCGGGCAGATTCAATGGTATCATCTGCCCGCGATTTCTGTAGATCTGCGTCCTATTCTTAAAGCAGACCACTTGTGCCGACGTGCACAACAATGATTGAGAATGCTGCCACGATTGGGGACCCTACAGCTATACTGTAAATCCTGTTAATCTTGTCCATTCTCAGAGGAGGAGAAAATGGCAGAAGATACTACTCAGAGTTCGTCCGGCGGACCACCGCCAGAAGGATCACCGGAGGAATCTTCCACCAGTCGCAATATCTTACTGATCATTCTTGTAGTCGTCGCCCTGCTAATCTGCGGGGCACTGGCCTTCATCCTGCTGGTCATGCGGCCGTTCGACACGGAAGAAGCGCCTACCCTGGCGCCCACGCTTCCAGCCGTCACGGTTCCGGATACCACGCCCACGATCGCCCAGCCCGAGGGAACAGTCGACGCCGTTTGGGCCGGCATCAAGGAACGTGGCACGATCCTGGTCGGCACATCGGCCGATTACCCGCCATTCGAGTACTACGATGACAGTTATCAGCTTGATGGATTCGACATAGCCCTTATAAACGCCATCGGCGAGAAACTCGGCCTTGATGTTGAAATCACCGATATGGCCTTTGACGGCCTCGGAGGTGCGCTGCAAGTCAACCAGATCGACGTCGCTATTTCGGCCATAACCGTGACGCCAGAACGCGACGGTTTCGTCGACTTCAGTAATACCTACTTCTTGAGCGAAGACGCCGTCCTGGCCACCAAGCTCAGCAACATCACCATCACTTCGGCCGAGGAACTTGCCCTCTACCGCCTGGGCGTACAGAGCGGCTCCATCTACGAAGACTTCGCTCAAACCAATCTGATAGAAGCCGGCCTCATGAACGAGCACAACCTATTCGTCTATCAGCAGATGGACGGCGCTCTACAAGACCTGAACGACGGCCGCATTAACCTGGTGGCCATGGACCTGGCGCCAGCCCAATTGGCCGAGGAACAAGGCGATTTCGCCATCGCCGGCCAGGGCTTGAACCGACAGCAGTTAGCCATGGCCATGCCACAGGGTGCTTTTACACTCCAATCTGAACTGAACAATGCCCTCACCGAACTCCAGAATGAAGGCGTCGTCGCCGACCTGATCAAGCAGTACTTCGGCCTCGAGGAAGGCGAAATACCGCCCGTCCCGACGCCGACACCCGGACCAACGGCCACGCCAGCGCCGCCGCCAACCTGTGTCAACGCCATGCAGTGGGTGGCCGATCTGAATCTAGACGATCAGAACATGACCAACCCGCCCGCCCTCTCACCAGGCGAACCGTTCCAGAAAGGCTGGCGGGTGCGCAATACCGGCACCTGCACCTGGGACAGCAACTATGCGCTCGTACCCGTTGGCGGCAACAACCCGGCCGCTCGCATGGGCGGCGTGCCTACGCCGGTCGAGGGCCAGGTCGCCCCAGGCCAGACTTATGACTTCTGGGTCAACCTGGTTGCCCCCATTCAGCCCGGCGTGTATCAGCAATTCTGGACCATGCGCAACCCCGAGGGCCTGCTCTTTGGCGATCGCATCTGGGTTGGTATCGTGGTGGTGCCCTTTGCAACCGCCACGCCGCCGCCAACGCAGACGCCCTCGCCGGGCATCCAGTTCAGCGCCGATCCCACTAGCATCCAAGCCGGCGAATGTTCGACGCTGAGTTGGGCCACCGAGAACGTCCAAGCCGTCTATCTTTACCCGCAAGGCGAAGATTGGCGCAACTACGGCGTGCCTGGTGTTGGCCAACGAACTGTTTGCCCTGATCAAACCACCACATATGAATTACGCGTGGTCAAGACAGACGGTTCGGTCGAAATCAGAACGGTCACCGTCTTTGTCACTCCTGCGCCTGGCAACCCGCCGCAGATTACCCGCTTCACGGTCGAGCCGGCCCAGATCAATGCCGGCGAGTGCGTGATAATTACCTGGCAGGTCGACAACAGCACGAGCAGGACAATCTGGCGGGATACCACCGTCCTGTGGCCCAGTGCCCCGAGCAGCGGCAACATGCAAGATTGCCCGCCCGCCGCTGGTGGTTACTCCTACCAGTTAGAAGCTTCCAACTCGGACGGAACCAGCCGCGCGCAGCAGTTCGTGAACGTGGTCGAACCGGCCACGCCCATCCCGACTGCCACGCCAACGATTCCACCGTCGACGGCCACACCGGTGCCGAGTACGCCGACCCCAATACCAGATCCCGTCATCTACTCCTTCACCGCCAGTCCGTCGCAAGTGGCTGTGGGCGATCAAATCCAGGTTACGTGGAGCGTCGGCGGCGGCGCAGAGACGGTCAACATCTACAAAAACGGGGTCCTCATATTGGAAAATGCCGCATTCCGCGACTCGGTCGTCGATCAGGCGACGGAGGTCGGCACCATCACCTATGGCATCGAAGCCCTTAACTCAGCCGGCGGAAAGGCCACGGGCGAGACTGCGGTCTCGGTCGTCGAAGCCACGCCCGACAACCCGCTGCTCAACACTTCCTGGACGTTGGTCTCCTACTTTGATGGCTCTGCGCAGAAGCCGGTGCTGGAAGGGCCTACCGTGACGGCCACCTTTGGCGCGAACAATCAGATGGCCGGTTCGGGTGGCTGCAATAGCTACAGTGCGACCTACACGGTCAGCGGAAGCCAAATCACCATCGGCAACGTGGTGAGTCTGCAGGTGTCGTGTGGCGCCGAGCTCGACCAGCAGGAGGCTGCATACTTCGCTTTGCTGCCCACGGCCGCCACATACGCGCTCTCTGGCTCACAGCTCACCATCAGCGACAGCGCTGGGAATGTGATACTGACCTATACAGCCCTCGTGGCGACGCCTTTGTAGAATCAGGGTGGCTAATGCCACCCTGGGCGAACTGAACAGCGCCCGCGTGTTTGTATCAATTGCTGATACGGGCACGTGGGCGTTTGCCATTGCGGATAAATCGCAATAAAGTTCGTGTATATTCGTTGTCCTGTCACTGCGTTGTCATGACCAGTTCATGACGATAGGCAACCTTCAGGATACAGTCACCATGCAGATTAACGCGAAGAGGGAGATACCATGACCCGCTTGAAGAATCGCCGCTTCCGTTTGCTTGTTATCCTATTGCTGATCCTTCTGGGCTTGGCCGCCATCACCGGCTCCGCCCAGGCCCAAGATCTGGTTGCCGGCGAATCCATCCCCGCGGGCACTACCTTCGACAACGACGCCTTTCTGAGCGGCGACAACGTCGTCATCGACGGCACGGTGAACGGCGATGTGCTGGCCGTCGGCCGTCGCGTCACCATCAACGGCCAAGTGACCGGCAGCCTGGTGGCCGCGGCCGAAGTCGTCAACGTCAACGGCGACGTCGGCGGCAGCGTCTACGCCGCCGCAGCGACCCTGGAGGCCAATGAAGCGGCCGCCGTCGACCGCAGCTTGTACTTCATAGGCGCCCAACTAAATACCGATCCCGCTTCCCAGGTCGATCGCGACCTGGTGGCCGCCGCGTTAGGCGCCCAGTTGGCCGGCAACGTCGGCCGGGACGTGAAAGTCGTCGTCGGCCCCCTGGCGCTCATCGAAAGGGTTTTCGATCTGTTGAACATTGAAACTGGTTTCCAGATCCTGCCCTCCAGCGCATTGGCCCCCGAGAATCAGCCCCCGGACGTCGCTTCGCGGCCAGTTGGCGACCAAAGATGGTCCGTGCTGGCCTCGCCGGCTCGAGCCCAAAACGATTCCCCCAACCAGGCCCAGACCACGGGCGAATGGTTTCTTATCCGCTTGCGCCAGATGGCCCAGTTCCTGATCGTCGGCGGCCTGGTCTCCTGGCTCTTTCCGGTCAATTTCAGCCGCTGGTCCGATAGCCTGCGCCGCCGGCCAATGGCTTCCGGTCTCTATGGTTTTGTCGGCTTCGTGACCGGCTTTGCCGGCGTAATCTTGTTGACTCTGCTCGTACTGGTGATCGGAATCGGGCTGGCCATCCTCACGTTGCGCGGCTTGGCCATAGCCACCTGGGGACTTGGCTTTTCGACCACCGCCCTGCTCTTCGCCATCTTCATGGTATTTCTCCTGTTTATCAGCAAGGTCATCGTTTCTTATGTGACCGGTCTGATCATCCTCGAACGACTGCTGCCTCGCGCCGCCAATCACAGGTTCTGGCCCATGCTCTTGGGACTCATCATCTACGTCCTGCTTCGCGCCATTCCCTATTTAGGCCTGGGCATCGGCTTCCTGGTTACCATTTTCGGCCTGGGCGCGGCAATGCTGGCTCTCGCCAGCCGCGACAAACTGGCCTGGCGCCTGGCAGAGGAAGAGGAGTAATCTCCGCCAGCCTGTATGGCACATCAGAGAAAACCGACGGCCTTAGAGCGCCATTGGACAGCAAGGACGCGACGCCTGCCGACGTTCGCGTTAGCCAGTCTATTCGTTATGCTGGCGCTACTGCTCCTTGGGCTGCTGCTTGTTGCTCGACGGCAAGTCACCAATTACACCAGCCCTGATGGACCCAAATTCGAGGGGGCTTACGCCTTCGAACAGCCGCCCTTTGACGGCGAATTGAAAGTCGTGACCTGGAATATCGCCTTCGCCGAACATATCCAACAGGCGATAGACGACTTGAGCGACAACGAGGAGCTCCAGGACGCAGACATCCTCTTGCTGCAAGAGATGGATGAAACGGGAACGGAGCAAATCGCCGCGGCGCTGGGCTACGATTACGTCTATTATCCGGCCTCCGTTCACAGTCGCCACGGCCAGAACTTCGGCAACGCCGTCTTGAGCCGCTGGCCAATCGTCGATTCGGCCAAGATCATATTGCCGCACAAGAATCCTAGTAACGACCAGATTCGCATCGCCACCAGGGCGACGATAGACGTCGAAGGTCATCGCATCCCCGTTTACAGTACTCACACGGAGACGTTTCTGCTCGGGCCTAGGCCGCGAAAAGACCAAATAGCGGCCATAGCCAAAGAGGCCGCGATGAAACTTGCCCAGGACAGCAACTATGCGATCATCGGCGGTGATTTCAACACCATAACACCTGACAGCCTGACCGCTTTGACGACTAGATTGGAAGATGCCGGCCTGGCCTGGGTTAGCCAGGATGCCGGCCAGACGCTTGGCGTTGCAGGTCTGGGTGTGGCTCTGGATCATATTTTCGCCAGCAACATGAGCCCTCTGGCGGCCGGTGTTTTCACAGGCAGTGATGCCAGCGACCACGATCCAGTATGGGTCATTCTGGCCCTTGACCAACTCGGCGAAGAAAGCCCATCATCTTAAGCCCGGTGTGCCTTGGCCGACCCTCCTTCTCGTACCGGCTAGACACGACTCAGAAATTCATACCAAGAATCGGCCCATTTGCCCATATAATATGAACGAATCAAGGATCAGAAATGGGCTGATCGTCATTGCCGTATCTGACTATGAACCACGTGCTATCGTTAAACCTGGGTCTAACCGAAAAAGAAGCGACCGCCCGGCGAGCCAGGGGCCAGGGCAATGATCTCAAGCTGCAGAGCAGTCGTCCTTATCGCCAGATCCTGCGCGACAATCTACTCACATTCTTCAACATCGTGCTTTTTGGCGTCAGCTTGGTCCTTCTGCTTCTAGGTAGTCCACGCGATGCATTCTTCACCGCCGGCGTAGCCGTACTTAACGTGATCATCGCCACTATCCAGGAAGTGCGCGCCAAACGCAAGCTGGACCAAATAAGTTTGTTGACCCGTCCAAAGGTCAAGGTGATCCGCGATGGCCGGGAAAAGGAAATTGATCCCGGTGAGATCGTGTTGGCCGATGTGCTGGTGGTTGAGCCCGGCGACCAGATCGTCGTCGACGGCGAAGTGATTGGCGACGGCCACATGGACGTCGACGAATCATTGTTAACCGGCGAATCGGATCTGATTCACAAGCACGCCGGCGATACCGTGCTTTCTGGCAGCTTCTGCGTGGTCGGCCGGGCCACATACCAGGTTCAAAAAGTCGGCCGCGATAGCTTCGCCAATCGCCTGACCGAAGGGGCGCGTACCTTCACCGGCGAAAAGACGCCCTTGCAGCGTGAAGTCGACCTGATTATCCGCGTCCTCCTGCTGGTGGTCATCTTCTTCGCCATCATGCTCGCGCTCAGCCTTGTCGTCAATGAGGAAGCGACGTTATTGGAGAGTGTTCGCGCCACATCGGTTGTCATCGGCCTGGCCCCCAGCAGCTTGTTTTTGACCATAGTCGTGGCCTATGCCTTGGGGGCGCTGCGCATCGCCAACAAGGGCGCCCTCGTCCAGCAGGCAAATTCCGTTGAATCACTCTGCCACGTTTCGGTACTATGCTTGGACAAGACTGGAACGCTTACATCCAATAGGATCAAACTTGAACAAGTTCAGGTCCTAGACAGCGCTGACTTTGATCCAGAGGAATTGAATGACGTCCTGGGCCTATTCGCCCACAGCGTCTCCGTCGGCAATCGCACCAGTGACGCGCTGGCCAAAAGCTTTTCAGGCCGCCAAGAATCGTTCCGTGAAGAAGTACCCTTTTCATCTTCCTGGAAGTGGAGCGCCCTGTCGTTTACGACCAGCGCGCTGCCAGGGACCTACATCCTTGGCGCGCCAGAAGTGCTGCGAGCGAAATCGCAACCGGAGAGCAACCTGGAATTAACAGTCGAGCATTGGTCTGCCGGTGGGCTTCGAGTACTGCTATTCGCCTACCGCCCGGACATCATCTCCTTGCATGATTCAGCCGGCGATCCGCGCTTGCCCGATCAGCTCCGTCCGCTAGCCCTGCTTGGTTTCAGCGACGAACTGCGTCCCGAGGCCAGGAAAACGCTGGAAGGGTTTGCCCGTGCCGGCATCGAACTCAAAATAATCTCCGGCGACAATCCCCGGACAGTGGCCGCGATAGCCAGGCAGGCCGGACTTGGCGGCGACGCGGTATCATCGGCGATGATTTCTGGGCCGGAGTTGGAGGAGCTTGACCAAGCCCAATTCAAGCAAGCCGCCCTGGACAAGTCGATCTTCGGCCGTATCACCCCAGACCAGAAGCAAAGATTGGTGCGCGTACTGCGCGACAGCGATCACTACGTGGCCATGACCGGTGATGGCGTCAACGACGTCCTAGCCCTAAAGCAGGCCAATCTCGGCGTAGCCATGCAAAGCGGCAGCCAGGCCAGTCGCAGTGTGTCCGATATCATCCTCTTGAACGATTCGTTCGCCGCCCTCCCAGAGGCATTTATCGAAGGTCAACGCATCCTCAACGGCATGGAAGATATCTTCCGGCTATACATGACCCGCATCTTCTCCCTGGTCCTGCTTATTGCCATGATCGCCATGCTCGCCGCGGGCTTCCCTTTCACGCCATCACAGAGCTCGATCATTTCCCTTCTGACCCTGTCCATCCCGGCCTTCGCCCTGGCTCTGTGGGCCCGCCCGGGTCCGGTGCGCCAGGGCAGCCTCACCCGCCGTCTGGTACACTTCGTCCTCCCGGCGGCTATCACCATGAGCGCGGCCGGACTAAGCGTGTATCTATTCTTCGTCGTCAGCACGGGCGATACGGCTTACGGCCAGCTTTCCCTGACCTATGCCATGATGGCTATGGGTCTGTTGTTGATCATTTTCGTGGAACCGCCTTCAGAATTTTGGGTCGGTGGCGATACGTTGAGCGGCGATTGGCGCCCGACACTCTTAGCCCTGGTGATTTTCGCTTCCTTCTTTCTCGCCCTGACCGTCGAACCGATCCAGGAGTTTTATGGACTGACGCCTCTCCATTCAGCGATTGACTATTTCATCGTCGGCTTGGTCACCCTCATTTGGGTAGTGATCGTGCGCTTCACCTGGCGCCGCGGTATCATCGACCGTTATCTCAACCTTAGCTCGCTCCGCGACTTTATATGATCCGGCTCGTCTTTGCCCGATTCGACATGAAGCATCCGCGAAGCGAAAAACTCGAGATCGACTAGACATATGAAGCGACGAATTGTGATCAAGCTGGGCACCAGCGTTCTGACCGGGGGCACTGCCCGGCTGGATCGGGCTCACATGGTGGAGTTGGCCAGGCAATGCGCCGCCTTGTACAAGGACGGCCATGACATCATCCTGTGCACCTCCGGCGCCATCGCCGCCGGCCGCGAACGGCTAGGTTTTCCCGATCTGCCACCTACGGTTACCAATAAACAAATGCTGGCCGCCGTCGGCCAAAGCCGGTTAATGCTCGAGTGGGAACGCTTTTTTGAAATCTATGGTATCCACGTCGGACAAATGCTTCTGACTCGGGCCGACGTCGAGAACCGGCGCCGCTTCCTCAACGCCCGCGACACGCTGCAATCGCTACTCGATCAACGCATCGTGCCCGTGGTCAACGAGAACGACGCCGTGGCCACGGCCGAGATCAAAGTCGGCGACAACGACAATCTCTCGGCGTTGGTCGTCCTCCTGGCCGAGGCCGATCTGCTGCTCCTATTGACCGACCAACCCGGACTATTCACGGCCGATCCGCGAGCCAACCCCGATGCCCAACTCATACCCGAGGTGCGCGATATCGACGGCTCCCTGCGCCGGTTGGCTGGCGACAGCTCCACCGGTCTTGGCGTCGGCGGCATGATCACCAAGTTGCAGGCCGCCGACGTCGCCCGCCGCGCCGGCGCCGACGTGATCATCGCCGCTGGCCGGACAGCCGACGTGGTCACCCGCATCGTCGGCGGCGAGGCCGTCGGTACCCGCTTCCCAGCCCTGGAAACGCCGCTAGAAAGCCGCAAGCGCTGGATCTTCGCCGGGCCCACTCCGGCCGGAACGCTAATGATCGACGACGGCGCGGCCCGGGCCCTGCGCGCGCAAGGGCGCAGCCTGCTACCAGCCGGCATTACCGCCGTCGACGGCGACTTCGAGAGGGGCGATATAATCTCGATCATCCAGTCCGATGGGTCAGAAGTGGCCCGGGGAACGACACGCTATGGCAGCGCCGAACTGCGCCAGATTATCGGCTGCCATTCTGACGAGATCGTCCGGCGCCTGGGCTACGCCTACGGCCCCGTGGCCGTACACCGTAACGACCTGATCCTTGTCTAGCCCGGCCGGCACTGTTGGGTTGATTCTCTTGGATCGGCGAGGAAATACACGTTCGTCCAACTCAACTCTACTCACGTGGCTCAATCGACCAATAAGTACTAAGATACTCATTCAATAAAGGATAGCAGAGACGCCACGCGCTATTATCAGCCAAATTGTGTAGGCAAGACACTACCTGAGGCAAAACCAAGATCGTAATCCTGTCCTAATCCTTGTAATCTGCGTCCCTGAGCTTTGCTCAGGCATCTGCGTCCCATTTTCTTTCGGAGAGACGACAAAATGACAACTGACCTCGTTGCCATGGGCAAAGCCGCAAAAAAAGCTTCCCGCGCCTTGGCCGTTTTGAATACCAATCAGAAGAACGTCGCCCTGCTGGCCATCGCCGACGAGCTAGAAAACCAGGCGGCCATGATCCTGGCTCAAAATAAGCTGGATATCGAAGACGGCCGGGCCAAAGATTTGAGCGACGCCCTGCTTGATCGTTTATTACTCGACGAGGCCCGGCTCCGGGGGCTGGCGGCCGATACCCGGCGCATCGTGGATTTGCCCGATCCGGTTGGCGCCGAATCAGAGGGCCGAATGCTGCCCAACGGGCTGCGGCTGAGCAAAAGGCGCATCCCCATTGGCGTCATTGGCGTCATCTACGAAGCCCGGCCCAACGTGACCATCGACATCGCCACCCTGTGCCTCAAAACGGGCAACGCCACCATCCTGCGCGGCGGCAGCGAAACCCTGCGCAGCAACCTGGCCCTGGTGCAGGTCATCCAATCCGCCCTGGAGCGGGTGAACCTACCCCACGCCGCCGTGCAATACATCGACGATCCCGATCGAGCATTGGTGGCTCAACTTCTGCGCCTCGACAAGTATGTGGACATGATCGTGCCTCGCGGTGGCGCTGGCCTTCACAAATTGTGCCGAGAGCAAAGCTCCATTCCCGTCATCACCGGCGGCATCGGCATCTGCCACATCTACGTGGATGAGACCGCCGACCTGGAGCGAGCCGTCGACATCGTCGAGAACGCCAAGGTCCAACGGCCGAGCGTCTGCAACGCCCTGGATACGCTGCTGGTTCATCCGGCCGTGGCCGCCGACTTACTTCCCAGCCTGGCAGCCCGACTGGCCCAGTCAGACGTAGAATTGCGAGCCGAAGGAACGGCGTTAAACATCTTGCGTTCCAATGATCATGGCGCTCATATCGCCCATATTGAACCCGCTGACTACGACCGCGAATGGCTGGCTCTGATTCTGGGCGTCAAGATAGTCTCCGGCCTGGACGAGGCCATCGACCACATTCAACAACACAGCACCGAGCATTCCGACAGCATCCTGACCAACAACTGGACCAATGCTGCCCGCTTCGTCGACGAAGTGAACTCGGCCGCCGTTTTCGTCAATGCCAGCACCCGCTTCAACGACGGTGGAGAATTCGGCCTGGGCGCCGAGGTGGCCGTCAGCACCCAGAAGCTGCACGCCCGCGGCCCCATGGGCCTGGAAGAGCTGACCACCTACAAATGGATCTGCATCGGCGACGGCCATATTCGCCAATAGGAAACCATGCAGCCGGCCAGCTTCCCAATCGCCAATGAAACCCTGTCCCAGATATGGGATGATTTCGTGAGCACCGGCCGGGTAGATTGGCCCGAAAATGCCATCGTCGATCCGGCCGTGCTGGCCTCCTGGCAGCGCTGCACCTTTCGCCTGGACCCTTGGGCCGCGCCCCGGCCGAACCGCGCCAGCGAAGCCGCGCTGGCCACCGTCCTAAGGGCCCGTGCGGCCTTGAATGAGATAGCCGTTCCTTTCATGGAAGACGTTCACCAATATATGGAAGGCGCCGGTTATGCAATCTTGCTGGCCGACGGCACCGGCTGCGTTCATACCCTGATCGGAGATAGCGATGCGGTAAGCGCGCTTGAAGAGGCCGGTCTTGAGCGTGGCGCCTATTGGGCTGAGGGGCAAACTGGCACCACGGCATTGGCCCTGGCCTTATACGATGCGATGCCGTCCCTGGTTATCGGCCCCGAACACTTCTTCCACGCCTATCATCACCTGGCCACTGCCGCCGCCCCTGTGCATGACGTACGCGGCCGGATCGCCGGCGTATTGTGCATCGTCGGCCCGGCCAAGATGGGCTCACCCCATACCTTGGCCCTGGCCATGTCGGCCGCCCGGGCCATCAGCAACCAACTCCACACCAACTGGTTTCTGGAGGAGGCCAACCGGCATCTGAGTGAGGTCAACACGATCCTGGGCGCCATCGCCGACGGCGTCATTGCCTGGAACGAGTCGGGCAAAATCCTCCACATGAACGAACAGGCCGGCCAGATCCTGGGTCTTAACCCCTCGTTTGTCGTGGGCCGGCCGCTGGTCGAGATGTTGGCTTTACCGGCCAACTTGCTGCGTGCAATCGAAGAGGAACGTGAAATACGCGACGACGAAACAGTATTCCTGATCGGCGACCGAAGTATCACTTGTCTCATCAGTTTGCGGCCAATTGGCGCCCGCCGTGCTGGCGCACGCCCTGCGAGGGCGGGGATAAACCAGCCCGTCGGCCACATTCTGCTCCTGCGACCCATCGAGCAAGTGCGTCGCCTTATCCACCAGCAGATCGGCAGCAAGGCCGCGGTCACTTTGGATGACTTGGCCAGTCAAACGCCCCGCATGCGCGAAGTATTGCGCCAGGCGCGTATTTCCGCCCGGGGTACCGCTCCGGTGCTGATTAGCGGCGAGGGAGGCGTGGGCAAAAACCACCTGGCCCGGGCTATCCATGATGATAGCCGCCGTACCAACCGACCCTTTGTAGTCATCGATTGCCGGGCCATTCCCCATGAATTGATGGCTTCCGAGTTTCTCGGCCAGGCCCGAGGCACCGGCATTCTGGGTCAGCCAAGCAAATTCGAACTGGCTCACGGCGGCACCTTGCTGCTCGATCAGGTCGAGAGCCTGAGCCTCGAATTGCAGACCGTCTTGTTGCGCGTCCTGGAAACAGGCCACGTGATGCGCCTGGGCGGCAGCCAGCCGATCCAGCTTGACGTGCGCATCATGGCCGTCACCACGGCCGATCTGAATCAGTTGGTGGCCGACGGTAGCTTCATTTCTCACCTCTACTACCGCTTCGGCGTATTCAACATCCACATCCCGCCCGTCCGCGAGCGCGTCGACGATATCCCGCTCATCGCCGAGCGCTTCCTGGCCCGCATCGGCCAACGGGATGATCGGGCGCTATGGATCGACGACGAGGCCCTCGCCATTCTGTGCCGCTATCCCTGGCCCGGCAACGTGCGCGAGATGGAAAGCGCACTGGAGCGAGCCGTCGCCCATAGCCAGGATGATGTCGTGCGCGTAGTCAATCTGCCAGAAGTCGTGCGCAAAGGGCGGATCATCACTGCCGACTCTCCCCAGGCCGAACCCGTCATTTCAGTCGCCGACGCCGAAAGGGAAGCCATCATCCGCGCCGGTTGGGCCAACCACGGCCGGGTCACCGACATGGCCCAGCAATTAGGCATCGGCCGCACCACGCTGTGGCGCAAAATGAAGCGCCTCAACATCGCCCCGGCCGACTTCAAGCACTAACCCGCTCCCATTATCTCGTTTCGACCTGGAACAGATATCGACCAACAACGTTTCATTATGAATCGCTATTGGGTTTCCGATTGAATCCTCGGCCGAATCCCCTATCCTTGCCAACGTTGGCTCGCGTTGCGCCTTTCCTGCCGCCAGGAAACCTTTCCATATCGGATCTCCGCCATTATTAACAGATCTATTTGGATTAGCAGCGCGCTCTTTGTCGATTATCACTTATAGCGAGGACGTTGCGACGGTCATGGCAACACCCCAGTTTTGGTGGCCGATTAATCGAATGAAGCTAGGTGTTTTTTGAGCATCTTGTCTCCCTGCCAGGGATAGTATGAGACAAGATGCTTTTTTTGTTTAGCAAACGGGATAGAGGGCTCTTCTCAATTTACATCACGAATAGTGTCATTAGCCTGACAGACTGTCGTCAATTATCGGCGCTGTTTACTGGCGTCATCCATGGGGCGGGTTCTGTCAGTGGTCAGGCCGGGTTGGCGGATTCCCGGATTGTTAGGAGGGAAACGGCAAAGGAGGGTTTGTATCGGCTGAAGCTTAGTTATCGAACAAGTGGCAGTGTTTGTTATCTGTAACGTATTCACATTCCTACAATACAAAGGAGACAAAAGATGGAGGAGTATATTGGTGAAGTCATTGGTACGATGATCCTGATCCTATTGGGTGATGGCGTAGTCGCCAATGTCGTTCTGAACAAAACCAAAGGTAACAACTCCGGTTGGATCGTCATCACTACTGGTTGGGGTTTGGCCGTCTTCACGGCCGTCTTCATTACCGGCTCCATCAGTGGCGCCCACATTAACCCGGCCGTGACCTTTGGCCTGGCTATTGAGGGCGGTTTCGAATGGGCCGACGTTATACCCTATTGGGTCGCGCAGGTAATCGGCGCCTTCATCGGCGCCGTCCTTGTCTGGCTGGCCTACTTTAAACATTGGGAAGGCACCGACCCCGATGGCCAATTGGCAGTGTTCTCTACTGGCCCGGCCATTCGCAACTACTTCTGGAACCTGATTACGGAGATCATCGGCACTTTCATGCTGATGTTCGGCGTCTTTGCCATCCTAGGAGGCGACTCCGACGTAATCGGTTCCCTCGGCGCTATTACAGTCGGCTTCCTGGTGTGGTCCATCGGCCTCTCGCTAGGTGGGCCTACGGGTTATGCTATTAACCCGGCCCGCGACTTGGGTCCGCGCATCGCCCACCAGCTTCTGCCCCTGCCCGGCAAAGGCCCCAGCGACTGGGCCTATTCCTGGGTACCCATCGTCGGCCCGCTGATCGGCGCGGCCGTCGCCGCTGGCCTGTGGATGGCCTTGGGCTGGTAGCAAACTACTTGTAGGACATGTGATTGTCCGCAGGCGGTCTCGTGGAGAGACCGCCTGCCAATCACCTTTTTTTCAGCTATTGGCTAATGGCCAATAGCTAACGGCTTTTTCAAAGGAGCCTGACATGAAGAAACTGATTAATGCGGTTGAAGATGTGGTCAAGGAACAGCTCGAGGGTATGGCCGCCGCCCACCCCGATCTGCTCAAGGTCCACTACGAACCTAAATACGTTTACCGGGCCGACGCGCCTGTCAAAGGCAAGGTCGCCCTGGTCTCCGGCGGCGGCAGCGGGCACGAGCCCATGCACGGCGGTTTCGTCGGCGTTGGCATGCTGGACGGCGCTTGTCCTGGCGAAGTCTTTACCTCGCCCACCCCCGACCAGATGTACGAGTGCGCCAAGGCCGTCGACGGTGGCGCGGGCGTGCTCTTCCTGGTCAAGAACTACACCGGCGACGTGATGAACTTCGAGCTGGCCGCCGAAATGGCCGCCGCCGATGGCATCAAGGTCCAGAGCATCCTCATCGACGACGACGCGGCCGTGAAAGACAGCCTATACACGGCCGGCCGGCGCGGCGTCGGCACCACGGTCTTGGCCGAGAAAATCGTCGGCGGGGCCGCCGAAGCTGGCTACGACCTGGACCAATGCGCTGATCTATGTCGCAAAGTCAACCAATACGGCCGCTCCATCGGCATGGCCTTGACCTCTTGCATCGTCCCGGCCGCCGGTAAGCCGACCTTCGATCTGGGCGACGACGAGTACGAGTTCGGCATCGGCATTCACGGCGAACCTGGCCGCAAGCGCTTCAAGATGCAAACGGCCGACGAGATCACCGAAATGATGTCCTTGGCCGTCATCGACGACGGCGCCTATACCCGAACCGTCCGTGAATTCGACAACGACAAAGGCGAATGGTACGACCTGGAGCTGACCGACGATCCCTTCCAATCTGGCGACCAGGTTCTGGCCTTCGTCAACAGCATGGGCGGCACACCAGTCTCCGAGCTCTATGCCGTCTATCGCAAGCTGAACGAAATCTGCGCCGCCAAGGGGCTGACCATCGTCCGCAATCTCATCGGCCCATACATCACTTCCCTGGAAATGCAAGGCTTCTCCATCACCCTACTCAAGGTAGATGATGAGATCTTGAAATTCTGGGATGCGCCGGTAAATACGCCCGGCCTGCGCTAGAACGCTTAACAGTACAAGTCGTTTGCTTAACAGCACGATGAGATTGGAGATCGGGACGAACGAAAGCCCAATCTCCTTTCTCCCGTTAGACCTAACCGATCACTAAGGCTTGGCGGCGCACCGATTCAAGGCCATAAAGGCGCCGCCGGGCCTGGTGGCATAAATGCTAAAGGCATGAATGCCTCCGTCACTAACCACAGAAGCGAGGGTCACTGGAAATGACAGTTACAAGAGATCAGGTTGTCAAGTGGCTAGAATCAACGGCCGCCGTGATGAGTGAAAACAAAACCTACTTGACCGAGTTGGATTCGCCCATTGGCGACGCCGATCACGGCATCAACATGGATCGTGGTTTTCGCAAGGTCCTGGAAAAGTTACCCGATGTGGCTGACAAGGACATTGGCAACATCCTTAAGACAACCGGGATGACCCTCATCTCTAGTGTCGGCGGCGCCAGCGGCCCGCTTTATGGCACGTTCTTCATGCGCGGCGGCATGGCCGTTGACGCCAAAGAGGAGTTGACGGGTGAAGATCTGGCCACCATGCTGCAAGCCGGCTTCGACGGTATCGTGCAGCGTGGCCGGGCCCAGGCCGGCGACAAGACGATGGTTGATGCCTGGATCCCGGCTTTGAAGGCGCTTCATGACGGCCTTGCTACCGGCGATGACGAGATGGCAGCGCTATCGGCGTCGGTCAGTGCGGCCGAGCAAGGCATGAAAGACACCATCCCCCTCCAGGCCAGGAAAGGGCGGGCCAGTTACCTGGGCGAGCGCAGTATCGGGCACCAGGATCCAGGAGCGACCTCGTCTTACCTGATGCTCAAGGCATTGTTGGACGCGCTGGAGGGTTGATACGGTGGCTCGATTTCTCCGGAAACCTCGAGAAACGTTCCCCTTACATGCCTGCAAGCCAGTTTCCGGGAAGATGAATCGCTCCAGGGTTTCACAGCGCTGGAGCAGAGTCGAGACTATATCCAAAATAGAAGGAGATAAATGAAATGGCAAAATATGTTGCGGCAGTAGACCAGGGTACGACCAGTACCCGTTGCATGCTGTTCGATCACGGCGGCGGCGTCGTCAGCGTTCATCAACTTGAACACGAACAGATCTATCCCAAGGCCGGTTGGGTCGAGCATGATCCGATGGAGATCTGGGCCCGAACCCAGGACGTGGTCAAAGGCGCTGTTGAAAAGGCTGGCATCCAGCCTGGCGATATCGCCGCCGTTGGCGTCACCAACCAGCGCGAGACCACCGTCGTCTGGAACCCCAAAACCGGCGAACCCTATTACAACGCCATCGTCTGGCAAGACACCCGTACAGACAGGATCTGCAACGAGTTGGCCAAAGATGGCGGCCAAGATCGCTTCCGGCCCAAGGTAGGCCTGCCCCTGGCGACCTACTTCTCCGGCCCCAAAGTCAAGTGGATCCTGGATAACGTGGACGGCGTCCGCGCGGCCGCCGAGGCCGGCGAGGCCGTTTTCGGCAACATCGACACCTGGGTCATCTGGTGGCTGACCGGCGGGCCCGACGGCGGCGCTCATGTGACCGACGTGAGCAACGCCAGCCGGACCATGTTGATGAACCTGGAAACCTTGGATTGGGACCAGGAAATCCTCGACATCATGGGCATTCCGCGGCAGATGCTGCCCAAGGTGGTGCCCTCAAGCGATCCCAACACTTGGGGCAAAACCCCGGCCAATGGGCCCTTTGGCGACGCCATTCCCGTTTGCGGTGACCTGGGCGATCAGCAGGCGGCCCTGGTGGGTCAAACCTGCTACAGTCCCGGCGAAGCCAAGAACACCTACGGCACCGGCTGCTTCATGCTCATGAACACCGGCACTGAGATCGTGCCCAGCGAGAGCGGCCTGCTAACCACGCTGGCCTATAAGATGGGCGACGAACCGGCCGTCTACGCGCTGGAAGGCTCCATCGCCATCACCGGCGCGCTGGTCCAATGGCTGCGCGACAACCTCAACTTCTTCGACGATTCGCCCCAGGTCGAAGACTTCGCCAAGGAGGTGGATGACTCTGGCGGCATTTACTTCGTGCCTGCCTTTTCCGGTCTGTTCGCCCCCTACTGGCAATCCGATGCTCGCGGCGTCATCGTCGGCATGACCCGTTACATCAACAAGTACCACATCTCTCGGGCTGCCCTCGAGGCCACCGCCTACCAGACTCGCGAAGTGCTCGACGCCATGAACAAGGATTCTGGCGTCGAATTGAAGGCGCTCAAAGTCGACGGCGGCATGGTCTACAATGAGACGCTCATGGAGTTCCAATCGGACATCCTGGGCGTGCCGGTCGTGCGGCCGAAAGTCGCCGAGACGACCGCCCTGGGCGCCGCCTACGCCGCCGGACTCGCCGTCGGCTTCTGGGAGAACCTCGAAGATCTGCGCGAGAATTGGCTCGTTGACGCCACCTGGGAACCCGACATGGACGACGGAACCCGCAAGGAACTCTACAAAGGCTGGCTCAAGGCCGTCAAACGCACAATGGGCTGGGTAGAGCACGACTAACGCTTCTTCTTACCCT
The DNA here is from genome assembly GCA_041570195.1 of Promineifilaceae bacterium (SeqCode). Classification (GTDB taxonomy): domain Bacteria; phylum Chloroflexota; class Anaerolineae; order Promineifilales; family Promineifilaceae; genus UBA11865. The sequence goes on from JBFFWQ010000007.1 coordinate 65,170, forward strand.
TCTACTTTCAGGGATCAGGCTGCTACGCGCTCCTTCTTCGTTGCCTCTAGCCTGATCCCTGATTTTGGTCAACTCGTGACCGTCCATTATGGACGACTGGCGGTTACCGTTTAGCGGTTCCCGTTTATTCCTGGCGCCAGTCACGGAGACAATATGGCAAAGAAGTCCAATAAAGCGAAGAAAGGCAAGCCAGCCAAGAGACAGGCATCGCCGCCGCCGCGGAATCCAATTTACATGGCATTTCTCGGCGTCCTCCTGGCTGCCTGGATCGTCTGGCGGCTCGAACCGTCACAGGGACTGAATAAAGCCCTACTATATGGTATTGTGGCCGGCCTGGCCTGGGGCGTCTTTGTGCTGGCTTTCACATGGAGCCAGCGCCGGGGTGAAAACGACAACTAATTAAGCCAAAATAGGTTCTGCGTTCAGTCACTGAAATGCAAGTGAGAGATACACAGCGATTTCTTCGAGTTAATTAGATGACCGAATTTACAGTGACGGCAACTTCGAACCTGGCCGCGACCGATTGGGAAAGGCTATGGGCGCCCTACGACGAAGCGACATACCGCCAGACCTTGAACTGGATTGGTGCCGATGACGCCGTCCTCGATGTCGGCGCCGGCGATCTCAGATTAGCTTGTCGTATGGCCAGAAAAGCCCGCCATGTCTACGCTATCGAGCTCAACCCGGCCTTGGCGACCACGGCCGTCCAGACTCTGCCGGCCGGCAATCTGACCGTCATCTGGGGCGACGCCTACCGCGTCCCATTCCCGGCCGGAATAACGGTCGCCGTGCTACTGATGCGCCATTGTCGAGCTTTTCATGAGCTACTAAACAAGTTAATGGGGATTGGCTGCCGGTACCTGATCACCAATGCTCGCTGGCGCCTGGCAGTGGAGCTAATTGATCTGCAATCTGCTCCTACTCCCTACGCGGCCGTCGAACTGGGCTGGTATGCCTGTCGGTGTGGCGCGACCGGTTTCGTGTCTGGTCCAGCGCAGCGACTAACGCCCCATATTGAATCGGCCGTGCATGAAGTAGTCGCCTGTCCGGCCTGTTGAAGGAACAATGTCTGATTGATTCCAACACCACCTAAATCAATAATGGTAAGCATTGTAATCGTCTCACACAGCGCCAAGCTTGCCGAAGGGGTTCGGGAGCTGGCCGAGCAAATGGTCCAGGGACAGATCCAGTTAGCCGCGACCGGCGGCATCGACGACCCTGAGAATCCAATCGGCACCGACGCCATGAAGGTCTATGAGGCCATCGAAGCCGTCTACGACGACGACGGCGTTGTGGTATTGATGGATTTGGGCAGCGCTGTCCTGAGCGCCGAGTTGGCGCTGGAGTTCCTGGAACCCCAACGCCAGGCCAACGTCTACCTGTGTGAAGCGCCCCTGGTGGAAGGGACTATGGCCGCCGCGGTGCAGGCCTCCGTTGGCGGGGACATTCGACAAGTCATGGCTGAGGCGCGAGGCGCGCTGGCCATAAAGGCCGGCCAACTTCAAGCGGGGGACGCGGCCGAGTCGCCGCTAGCAGAACCGGCCGGCGAACCAGCTGAAACACAAGGTCCGGTCGAACAACTGCGCCTGGTAGTATACAATCGCCTGGGGCTGCACGCTCGCCCGGCGGCCCGTTTTGTAGGCGTCGCCAACCGCTATGAATCGTCGATAAGTCTCTCGAAAGGCGGCGCTGAGGCCAACGCCAAAAGCATCAACCAGGTAGCGACGCTCGGCGTACGTCAGGGTGACGAGATCGTCATCACTGCCCGCGGGCCTGACGCCACGCTGGCGCTGCAGGCCATCCAGGATCTGGCCGATGACAACTTCGGCGACAGGGACGAGGAACTGGAGTCTGCAGCTGCTACAGCGGCCGCGCCAGTAGCCGAACCAGTCCAAACAGAGGACGGCGCCATGGCCGGGATCGCCGCTTCACCCGGGATCGCCATCGGGCCCGCCTTCCAATACCGGCCGCGCTTGCCCGAGGTCACGACCTATAGCGTAACTGACGCGGGCGCAGAGTGGCGGCGACTAGAGGAGGGCCTGGCCGGGGCCGTGCAAGAAATCGATCAACTTCACAAGACGGCGATAAGACAGGTCGGCCAGGCCGAGGCGGCCATCTTCGAGGCCCATTTGCTCATATTGCAGGATCCAACGTTGCTGGACGCGGCTCAGGCAGCCATCGTCGACGATCGAGTCAACGCCGAGGCCGCCTGGTTTGGGGTGATCGAACAGACGGCCGCCGACTACCAGGCCCTGGACGACACTTACATGCAGGCCAGGGCGGCCGATGTCATGGACGTCGGCCGGCGCGTCTTGACTGGCTTGATGGATGTCGAACGGCCGCCGCTGGAATTCGACGAGCCTGTCATTCTATTGGCCGCCGACCTCACCCCATCCGATACCGTCCGCCTCGATCCGGCATTGGTTCTTGGTCTCTGCACTGAACTGGGCGGCGCAACTTCGCACAGCGCCATCCTGGCTAGAGCCCTGGGCATCCCGGCCATCGTCGGCTTGGGCCCATCTCTAGAAAGCGTGCCTGGCGGCCAGAAGATAGCCATTGACGGCGGCCAGGGCCGGCTCTGGCTGACGCCTGAACCAGACCAACTGGCCGGCCTGGAAGAGAAGCGCCGCCAGTGGTTACTCGACCGCCAACGCGCCAAAGACGCCAGCCGTAGACCGGCCGTCACCGTAGATAATCATCGTGTTGAAATCGGCGCCAATATTGGCGGCCCCCACGATGTGACCATCGCCCTTGAATTCGGCGCCGAAGGCGTTGGTTTGTTCCGCACCGAGTTCCTGTTCCTCGATCGCCAGACGGCGCCCACCGAGGAGGAGCAGGCTGCCGTCTACGCGGAAGTAGTCCAGGCCATGGGCCAGCGGCCGGTCATCATCCGTACATTGGACGTCGGCGGCGACAAGCCGCTCCCCTACATCGATTTGGGCCAGGAAGACAATCCCTTCTTGGGCTGGCGCGGCATTCGCTTCTGCCTTGATGAGCCGGAGTTATTCAAGACCCAACTACGGGCTATCCTGCGCGCCGGCCATGGCCACAACCTGAAACTGATGTTTCCCATGATCGGCACTTTGACTGAAGTGCGGGCCGCTAAAACCCTGCTCAATGAAGCGAAGTCGGAGCTAAAGGCCCGCGACCTGCCCTTCGACGCCCAAATGGAAGTTGGTATCATGGTCGAGGTGCCGGCCGCCGCCGCCAGCGCCGACCAACTGGCCCATGAAGTGGATTTCTTCAGTATCGGCACCAACGACCTGACTCAGTACGTCATGGCCGCCGACCGTGGCAACGCTCGGGTAACAGACCTGGCCGACGCCTTGCAGCCGGCCGTGCTGCGAATGATTCGGCAAACCGTCCGCGCTGCCCATGAAGCCGGCATCTGGGTCGGAATGTGCGGCGAACTGGCCGGTAATGCCCAGGCTGCGCCATTGCTGGTCGGTCTGGGCCTGGACGAACTGAGCATGAGCGCCCCCGCCATCCCCGCCGTCAAAGAGGCCATCCGCGGCTTCACCCTGACCACAGCTCGGGAGATCGCCGAACAGGCGCTCGGTTGCACTTCGGCCGCCGAGGTAGATCAGCTTTTGGCGAAATCTTTTCCCGGAAACTGACTTAACCACACCCCAGAAAAATCTACCTCAAGGTTTCCGGGAAAATCAGCCAATCACAAATCAACCGGTACACTGCCAACGGCATACTGCAGACAGCAGCCCGCACTTACAATCCTAGCACCCTGGGCGGCGTCATAGGCAAGTCGCTCAAACGCCGGCCGGTAACGTCGGCGATGGCGTTGGCCACCGCCGCGGCCGTGGCGATCACCGGTGGCTCTCCCACCCCGCGTGCGCCAAAGGGCCCATGATCCGAGGGCACCTCCACCATGACCGTCTCCACCTTTTCCGCCACCTGGCCTGCGCTGGGAACGTTATATTCCATCCAGGCACCGGTCAACAACTGGCCGCTCTCATCATAAACCATCTCTTCGTACAGCGCCCAGCCCAGGCCCTGGGCCGCCGCGCCCATCATCTGGCCCTCGATGCCCGATGGGTTAATCGCCCGGCCAACATCCTGAACCAGCACCAGCCGCGGGACCCTTACCTGGCCCGTCTCCTCGTCGACGACGACCTCGGCCAACTGGGCGCAAAAAGCCGGCGACGAACGATTCTCGGCATGGCGACCGTGCCCCATGATCGGTGCATACTTGCCGCCAAATTGCATCGTCTTGCCGGCCAACTCGCTTAACGGAATAGCCTTCCCGGGCACGCCTCGCACCTGCACTTTGCCGTCGACGATCTCCAGGTCGGCCGGATCAACTTCAAATTCCTCCGATGCGATGGCCAGCACCTGGACCCGCGCCTCCTCGGTCGCCTGCACTACCGCCGGACCAACACAATACGTGATTTTGCTGCCGCCAGTGGAGCCTCCATAAGGAGCCGAACCCGTGTCGCCAGAAACGATTCGCACCTGGTCAGGCTCCACGCCAAAAACCTCGGCCGCCATCAGGGCGAAACCGGTCGTCGTGCCCGTCAGATCAACCGAGCCGATATGCACATGTAGTTGACCGTCGCGATTGAGGGCGCAGCTCGCCGCCGCCGGTTCAGTGCCGCCGGGCCAGCCGCCGATGGCGATACCCACCCCGCGTCCGGCCGCCCGCGCCGCGTCTCGCTCCAGCCAGGCCGGCTGCTGTCCCAGGCTCTCCAGGACCTGGCGCATACCCATCGACGCCCATGGCTCGTTATTGGCCATCAAATCACCTGGTTCGCAGGCGTTTCGTAGCCTGATCTCCAGTCGGTCCAGATCAAGTTCAGCCGCCAATTCGTCGACGAGGCTCTCCAGGGCAAACGCACCTTGGGGCACGCCTGGCGCGCGATAAGCGCCGACCGAGGGCTTGAAGGTCAACAACTCGCTGTAGTGAACATCCAGGTTAGGGAACTGATATACGCTGCTCATCAGGAAGGCTGACATGACATGAAAGCCCGGGTAACAACCGGAATCGACTGTCACTTCACCGGCCAACGCGGTGAACGCACCATCTTTCTTAGCGCCCAGCTTGATGGCCAAGCGAATCGCCGGTGCGGGATTGCCCGCCAGCATCTCTTCCATGCGCGTCAGTACCAGGCAGACCGGCCGTCGCACATGGTTGGCGGCCAGGGCCACCAGCGGTTCGTACAAGACGAACTTGCCGCCAAAGGCGCCGCCTACCGGCGTCCCCACGACCCGGACATCCGATTCGGGCACGTCGAGCACGCCAGCGACCTCCTCGCGGGCCCAGAAGGGAGCCTGGGTGCTGGTCCAGACGGTGGCTCCACCGGTCAGCGGGTCTGGCTGAACCACGGTCGCATGCGGCTCCAGGTAACTCTGGTGCACCATGGAAGTGTTGAAGGTTCGCTCGACGATGACATCGGCCTGGGCAAAACCGGCCTGGACGTCGCCGCGCTTAAAGCGGCGCTCGCTAGAGATATTACTGCGCGTGATCGCCCCTGCTTCCTCATCGCCCGTATCGGCCCCGTGAGCGCCCGCCTCGTCGCTGCTGCCGGGCAAGCCCTGCGGCCAGACCAGCGGCGCATTTTCGGCCATGGCCTGGTCAATCGTCGTCGCCGCCGGCAGCGGTTCGTAATCAACATACAGCACTTCCGCGCCGTCGGCCGCCGCCGCCTCGCTCTCAGCCAGGATCAAGGCCACCGGCTGGCCAGTGAAAATCACCCGTTCCCGGGCCAGCAACAGCCGCCGGCGATTTTCGGCCGGGAAATTGGGCAGATCTCCGGCCGTCAATACGGCTACCACCCCAGGGATGGCCAACGACGCTTCCGCGTCAATGGCCAGGATTCGGGCATGGCTATGCGGGCTGGTGACCGGCCGGGCGTGCAGCATGCCCGGCAAGCGAATGTCAGTTGCGTAGCGTATGGCGCCAGCCACCTTCACCCGGCCGTCACGCAAAATAGCCGGCCGCCCAATGCTAGTAAATTCCGTCATCTACTCCTCCACATCCTGGTCTCCACACCGCCACCCGTCAAACGTCAGTAATAACCCTGAGGTAGCTTAGTGGCTTACTCAAATCTATTCTCTATGCTGAAGTCGAATGGCTTGCTTTGCCCAAGCGTATACCATTTGGTGTGCCCACGCAATCAGCTAGGGCACAAAGAATCTGACCTAGACTTCTGTGTTCCTATACCTCTTCAACCACCTTGTGTGTTTCATCTGGTAGAATCGTTTCATGAGCTCAAGACGCATTGTTGTGGTTGGCACGACCGGTTCGGGTAAGACTACTGCGGCCAACCGACTCTCGCACAAGCTGGGTATTCCGCACACTGAGCTGGACGCTCTCAACTGGGGGCCAAACTGGCAGATGCGGCCGCCCGAACAATTCCACGCGGCCGTAGAACAAGCCACCCGAGGCGAAACTTGGGTCGTGGACGGCAACTACAGTCGGGCGCGGGAAATTGTCTGGCCCCGCGCCGACACCATCGTCTGGCTAGACTATCCCTTGCCATTAATATTATGGCGCTTGTGGTGGCGTACGCTACGGCGGGGAATTCTTCGGCAAGAGCTTTGGAGCGGCAACCGGGAAAGATTATGGACCCACTTCTTCAACCGTGATTCGCTCTTCCTCTGGGCCCTCCAGACATATAACCGTCGTCGCCGCGAATACCCGGAACTGTTGGGACGGCCGGAATACTCGCACCTGCAACTTGTACATTTGCGCTCGCCAAACATGGCTGAAGCATGGATTGAGCAATTATGATTTGGGCTAAAGAAAGCTCCTGGACACCGGCACTAGAGGCGAATTAAACCAATCACGACCGACGCGTTCGAACCCGTGCTACGTACCGCTGCCCTCGCTCTTCTCCTCCTGCAATTTCGGCCGCTTGCCCCTCGCTTCCGCGTGTTTCTCGATCATATGCTCCAATTGAGCCAGGGCGCGTTCGTTGGCCTCCCTTAGCTCATCCTGCGCCGTATCTGGATTCATGGCCCAGGCCTGGTGCGTCCAGTACGTATTGTAAATGATGCCCAGCCAGGTGATGTACTCCAGATTTTCCTCGACCGACTGTACCGAGCGACCGACAAAGAAAGTGACGAACGTGGCCACGCCCAGGCCGCCGAAGATAGCCGCCGGAACATAATTGTCCTCCGACACAACCGCCAGAACAGCGCCGGCGATGAACAGGCCAAGGCCTACTAGGAACAGGATCCAGTACATGATCACCGTGGTCTTGTGATCGCGCAGGAAAGTGTCGAGGATTCGCTGGAACACCTGGTTGCCGCGCTCGTAACCGGCCCGGATATCGTTGATCCAATCTTCGTTCATCATCTTTGCTAACTCAGGGTACGCCTCGGCCACAGCCGGATCAAGTTGCGGTGGCGGGGCGAAGTCCGTACCGGCGTCCTCGGTAGCCGGCGGCTCGTCTGCCGGCTCCTCTAGCTGTTCCGGCGCCCCTGGCTGAGCCCCCTCTTCCGCCGGAGCAGGCCTAGATGGAACCGTTATCACCGGCCGCTCGCTCGCATCTTCAGCTTCCTGCACTACCGGCAGGCGCACGGCCGGATCGCCCAGCAATGCATAACCCCGGGCGTCGTTGTTAGCTGTCCACATACCGGCCACTTCATAGGGGTCATAGGCTTCGTCAAACTCGATCTTCTCGACCTCATCGGCCAGCACGGTTGAAAGTTCCGCGTAACGTTCGTTGAAATACTCCATGGCCAGGCCAATCGGCTTACCGCTCAGCAGGCTTTCGATGGTGCTTTCGAAAACTTCCGTCTGCGCGCCGGCGCCAGGCCACACAAAAGAGAAACCCCAGGCCCGTTCCACGTGCCCCACCACGGCCAGAGCGCCGCCCCGCGGCTGGCTCAACATCTTGGTCGGCAGTCGGGCCAGGAAGTTACTTGGCGCGATTTCAGCCCGCTCCCTAAACGCCTGCTTGGCGAACTCATCATATTGGGGCGTGCCGCCCCCGTAGCAGGCGAAGAAAAAGGCGATCAGGCCCAGCAAGTTGGTCGTCGCCTCCAAATCTTCGGCGGCGAAGTACCAATCCCGTTTTATTGGGCCGCTGCCGGGCCCGCCCCAATCCCCGAGTAGCAGCGCGCCCTGTTCAGAAGCCTGGCGCTTATCGCCATTGGGGAAGCCCATGCCATGACTGGCGCTGAATAGGAAGGCCGGCGTCTCATCGCCCAGCAGAATCTGGCTCAGCCGCTCTCTGTTGGCCTGGTCTTTCATAAACTTGGAGAATTCCCAGCCTTTCAGCCTTTTTTCCCGTTTGTCCTGGAACTTTCGAAACAGCGGCTCTACCAGGTATTCCGTGCTTAATTCGGTGGCCTTGTCGCCGGGACTCTCGACCCCAAAAAAGGCGCCCGTCCTTGGCAGTTTCACCTTGCCCGATTCGGCCGTGACCACACTCTGGGCGTAGTTAGCATACTCCTCGACCGTGTCAAAGTGGATCCGGCCGACCCCATATTGCACGTCCAATTGCGACTGGAAACGATAAGGAATCCTATTCGGGTCGCCGGCGATCAGCAGATAGTACGGCACCTTCTCCGGGTTAACCGGACCAGGCCCCTTGTTCCCAACCCGCTTCAAGAAGTTGGTCTTGCTTTCACCCGGCCGGTGGCCGCGTTCATTGCCTTCATACACCTGGCACAGCCCAGCCGTTGTCTTCTCCCGCCACTGGATCAGTGGGCTCAGCGCTTCCTTGATCTGCGGATCGGCGTCGTGGGCGAAGATGACGCCCCAGCCAGCCTGCTCCAGCTTATCCGGCTCGACGCCCTCGATAATGCCAAAAGTCGCGGTTTGCTTCTGCTGCCACTTGGCCTTCAACTCATTGAAATTCTCCGGCTTGGCTTGCGCCATCTTCTCCCGATCATCCTTATCGAAAAGTAGGCCGGTGAGTTTTCTGCCGTCCATGGGTGGAAAGTCATACTCACCCGTTTCGGCATTGATCCCATTGAAGTAAAGTTCCGTCGTGCTATTCTCTTCTGGCATCCAAAATCCTCCCTCGTTTTACATTTAGAACCCTGGCCTGCTTAGGCAGCTTACCCAGGCTACTTGCCTAGGCTACTTGCCCAGGCTACTTGCCTAGGTTACTTGCCTAGGCTACTTGCCCAGGTTACTTGCCTAGGCGCCCTCTGCCTCCACGGGGGGTTGACCGCCAATGCCTGATAACTCATCCTTAATCGCCGGTCAAACCAAATCGGGCTAACTCTTCTGGCGTCAAGAAGGGTGAGTAACGCTGAATAGAAGGCTCCGATAACTCCAGTAACTTATCGACCGCGAACGGCCAGATCAGGGCTGTGCCATCCTCACTGGTCGTGACAATGCTCCGGCCGTCTGGGCTAAAATGAGCATCCCAAATTTGCCCTTCATGCTCCGCCAGACTCAATATCTCGACGCCCGTACTGGTATTCCATACCCGGGCCGTGCCGTCCCAACTCGAAGTGATCAGGTATTCGTCATTGGGGCTAAACTCGACCGCATTGATGCCGTCTCTATGCCCACTGAGTGTCGCCAGGGCAGTGCCTGTCCGAATATTATATATCGTGGCCGCAAACTCGTCGCCCACGGTAACCAGGCGTTCGCCTCGCAGATCAACGGCTCCGAATTCGCCGGGTATCGACCGGATCCTTTCGCCGGTCGCGCTGTTCCAAACCTGCGTCCCCTCCCCGCCAGTCGTATACAGGCTCGACCTGTCAGGGCTGAATTCGATCCGCCAGATCGACCCCAACCCGGTTTCAAAGCTCATTACCTGCTGGCCGGACATCGTGTCCCAGACAGTCACCTGGCTATTAGTGCAAATGCCATCTTCATCCAACTGGATGCAAGCGCCGGTAACCAGACGGCTCCCATCTCGACTCAGTTCAAGCGCCCCGTCAAGGATGTATTGGTTTGACAGGCGCTGAAATCCGACCGGCTCATGTGGCAGGCTCAACAACTCCTCGCCGCTGGCTGCGTCCCATATCTTAGCCGTACCTTGGACACATGTTCCGCTGGCCTCATCCAACTCATCACAACCAGCGGTGAGGGCGATTTGGCCGTCACCGCTGATATCAGCCCCATCCACCCACCCGGCGTGCCCAGCCAGGGTCGATATGATCTCGTCGTCGATCACGTTCCAGAGAATGACCGCACCCGTCTCGTCTTGAACCACTGGGAGAATAGCCAGGTTGCTTGTGCTTTCGAAGGGGCTTCTGTCAAGGATGAGTCCGATCCTGGATGAAAGCGCCTCGCCTGATTCGGCGTCCCAAACGTTGACTTTGAAGTCATTACCATTGGTAATGAGGCGCTGGCCATCAGGCGTATAAGCGGCTTGAAAAATCGGGCCGCCATCGTGCGCCAACTCAGGGATCAACGCCGGCGCCGTTAACGCCCATAATTTAGTGACGCCATCTTGGTCGGTTGACGCCACCAGCCTGCCATTCGGGCTAAACGTGGCCGAGGTTAACCAGTCGCCGTGTCCGGTTAGCACATCTCGTTCGTCGCCGGTTTCAGCATCCCACACCCGGGCAGTGGTGTCATCACTGGCGGTGACGATCAACGACCCATCAGGGCTAAAAGCGGCCGATCTAACAAAGTTGGGGTGCGCTTCCAGGAATAGAAGTACCTGGCCCCCGAACGCATCCAGGACGGAAACCGTGCCGTTGGTGTTGCTGGCCACCACCTCGCGGCCATCCGGGCTTAGGTCGATCGACGTGGTGCCCCACTGTTCGCTGATGGTCAGTTGCGGCTCTAGCGTCGTCGCATCCCAAATCTTGATCTGGCCGTCGCTCTCGCTGTGCGTTGCCAGCGTGGAGCCGTCGGCGCTGAAAACAACATCGTTGATACCCGACACCCCGGCGTCAGTACGGAATAATTCCAGCTCGCCGGAGGCGGCGTTCCACACCAACAACTGCCCATCCTGGCCCACGGTGGCAATAACCGAACCATCGGGCTTGAAGGCGACATCAGACACCGAACCATCATGCCCTTCCAACGCCAATTGCTCTACGCCTGCCTCTGCATCCCATACCCGCGCTGTGCCATCCTCGCTACTCGTTACAATGCGCTGGCCGGCCGTGTCGATTTCCAGGCCAGTAAGACCCGATTCATGAGCCCTAAACTTGGCCAACTCATCGCCGGTGGCCACATCCCAAACCGCGACCATACCATCGTCGCTCCCGACCACAAGGCGCGAACTGTCGCCGCTGAAGGCAGCATCCACCGCCGCGCCGCCGCCCCCGCCAAGGCTGCGTACGGCCTCGGCCGTGGCCGCGTCCCACAGGCGTATCGATCTATCTTCGCCCGTCGTCATGATAAGTTGGTCATCCGGGCTGAAATCGGCGAACTTCACCTGGCCAAGATGCCCTAGCAGTTCATGAATGAGCGCTCCACTCCTGGCATTCCAGACCGCTCCAGACCCATCCCGGCTGGCGGTGACCAATTGCTCTCCATCACCGCTGAACAGTGCCGAAACGATCTCCGCCCCGCTACCTTCTATGAAGGCAACGACATCGCCCCTCTCGGCATCCCAAACCCGGGCCGTGCCGTCAAGACTGGCCGTGGCGATACGATCGCCAGCAGCATTGAACACTGCCCAGGCCACGATGCCTTCATGCCCTTCCAAGACCACCAACTGCTGGCCATTCCCCGCATCCCAAACCCTGGCCGTGCCATCGCCGCCGGCCGTGACGATACGCTCGCCTTGCGAGTCGAAATTTGCCGCGAATACTCGGTCGCCATGCCCTTCAAGGACCAAAACCTCTTCGCCGCTGGCGACGTCCCAAACCTTGGCTACGCCATCGGACCCGGCGCTGACCACACGCTCGCCGCCAGGATCGAAGGACGCTTGTTCAACCCAATCGTCGTGCCCGTCCAGATCGCGGAGTTTCTCTCCAGATGTCGCGTCCCAAATACGAACCGTCCCGTCGTCGCTGCCGGTCACGATGGTCGCACCATCCGGGCTATAGGCCGCCGAGTTAACTGACCCCCTGTGCCCGGCCAGGGTCAGCAAGGTCGCGCCGCTGGCGATATCCCAGACTTTGGCCGTCCCATCCCAACTACCGCTGACGAGCCTCTCCCCATCCGGGCTAAATCCCCCGCGAGTAACCGCGTCTTCGTGAGTATAACGCGGCAGGTTCATCAACCAGGGCGGCGCATTCGCCACCGACTCCAGCAATGCCCGGCGTGCGTTATCCTGGACGAAACCGTCGACGTCTCTGGTCACGTTCACCGCTCTACGGGCCAGGATCAGCGCCAGCGACGGATCGTTGATATCGCCTGACATCACCGCCAGCGCATTGGCCGCCAGGCCTTCTGCCAGGCTTAGTCGCCTTTGCCGCTCAGCCGTTTCTTTCTGCCGCTCAGCCTCATCGCGCTGCAACTCAGCTTCAGCTTGGGCCTGCCGCGCCTCCTCCGCCCGAGTCTCAGCCAGCTCAGCACTCGCTTCGGCTTCCAAAGCCGATTCCGCGGCTCGTTCCGCCTGGAATTCTGCGTCGTCTCTGGCTGCTTCGGCCTCCAGCGCCTTCTCTTCGGCCAGGGCTTCGTTGGTTTGGGCCAGCCTTTCGCTGACCTTGGCTTTTTCCTCTTCTTCAGTGGCTCGAATTGCCTGGCCTACGGCAACGATTGTGGCGATCAGTAAGACGATGGCCACCGCGCTAGCGGCGATGATCGTCCGCCGTCGCCTCTTGGCCTCCCGCTCCGCCTGCTCGGCCGCCAGTTGCTCCTGCCGGCGGCTCTCTACCAGGAACTCATGTTCCTCCGACAACACATCGTTCGGATTCTCGTCGGCGTAGGTCTGCGCTATGGTTAGTTGCGCGCCGTCCAGCAGTTGCCCCGGATCGCGGCCGGCGGCCAACCAGGCCCGCGTCGCCTTGTCCAACGGGTTCTCATAATTCACCCGCCAGGTAATATTGGCTCCCAGCACCGGCTCGACCAGGCGATCATGGGCCAACGTGTACCAGACATCGCCGCCGCGTATATCGGCCCGAATGATATAGGCATCGTTGAGAATGTCTACCGCCGCATTAGGCAGCCCCTCTGTTTCCTCTTCACCGCGGTAGACCAGGCCCCGGGTCCGGGCTGGCGTGATGACTTGCTCGTCAAACCAGGCCCGCAACCGTCGCGGGCTGATATCAGTTCGAGCCGTTACTTCGGCCAGCGTAGATTCATAAAAGCCGGTTAAAGCCTGATCCACGTCACCAAATGCCTGGACGTCGACCGCTTCAATGATCGTGCGCTTGGAAGGCAGATTTTCCCACAATTGGCGGCAGACGATCTGCAAATGCACCGGTTCTACATAGGCGCCCAACTCCGCTTCGACCGTTGGTTCGCCGGCCAAACTCTCCTGCTTCGGCTGGCCGCGACGCAAGTTGTCGACCAGCGCTTCGGCCACCCCTTCGGCGAAAGACCGACCTGCCATCTCCGCCGGAGCTACGATCGCCTTCAAGGCTGCATTGCGCTTGAGGCGCTCCAGGCGAAAACGAGCCCGAAGCTGCTCGGGCAGCAGGTTGGCGTAAGGCGTCAGTTCGGCAATAAAATCCTCGCGCATGGTGAAGAGCACGTGTAAATCCGGGTACTCTTCCAAGGCCTCGCCAACCTGGCGGAAGAAATCCTCGCGCTTCCGCCAGTGCTCCGGATGGTAAGTGAACAGCTCTTCAAACTGGTCAAAGATCAGCAGCGTTGAAAGATCGCTTTTAGTCGCGCCGGCATCCGGCTCCTCGAGGCCAGCACTAGGTGAAACAAGCGTATCTGGCACTTCATCATCGCCCGCCGCGCCGTCATCAGCCTGGCCAAAATAAGGCGCCAGGCCCTCGCATAGGGTGAGACCGGCCAGCTCACCGGCCGTCTTATCTGGGTACAAGGAGGACAAAGCGCCAAAAACATACACATTAAGGATGATATCGATTAGCTCTTCAGGCAGACTGTAACCAACGTCGAGGATGGGCATGACCCGCATCTTCTGAACGAAGCGGGCTCGGGGCCCCCGGCCGACTTTATCCCGGCGGGTCAACTCCGGCAACAAGCCAGCCCGCAACAGGGACGACTTGCCGGCGCCAGACTGGGCGAAGAATAACGAAGCCCGCCGGGACATCACTTGGCCGGCCAAAATGGCAATTTCGTCGTCCCGGCCGTAGAAGAATTGCCGTTCGCCAGCCTCAAAAGCCCGCGGACCCATATATGGATTAGCCAGCGCCTGGGTTAGTTGTAAGGCGACTGTATCTTCGATATCTGGCGGCGTCTCCGGCTGGGAAACAACTGTTTCTTGAACCACTATAGGTGCCACCACTGTCGCCACGGGATCGGATAACGCCGCGCGTTCAAGGTTCAGACTTACGGCCCCGCCTAAATATATCGTCTGGCCTGGTTTCAGGAGAACTGGGTCACCGCCCAACTGCTTGCCATCTACGAAAGTGCCATTGGTGCTACCCAAGTCCTGCAGCACGTAGCCCTCGGCTACGCGCGTCATCCGGGCATGGTGACGCGAAACCTCGACGTGATCGAATACGATGTCCGCGTATTGATCCCGGCCAATGATGATGTTGTCTTGGCCTAGATGAAAGACCTCACCCTTTAGCGGTCCTTTGTTTACGACAAGTTGATATGCTTCTTCAGCCACGCTTCTTATCCTCTTTTGGACGAATTAGCTAACTGCCATCTGCAATAGTGTGACCTGACCTGCTCACCAGTGGACTTGGACAAATATCTTTGTTATTACCAGCTCACCGGTAGTGATAGGCTCTGGCAAGCCTACCAATCATCATCATCAGCTTCAAGGTATTCCCGCCACCGACTGTGCAACTCGTTGACAAACTGTTGCGTGCCACCCCAATAAATGTCGACGTTAAATTCCTGCATGTAGCGCCGTAGGTAGTTCATGGCCTCATCACTGGTCGTTTGTTCCTCAACTTCCAATTGAACACCCACATGGGTCTTTCGATCTCGCGATGTCTCGGCGATCTGTTTGGTTAATCCCTGCAAGATCACCCGCAGTTCCCAGTCGTCCAGATGATAGCCCAGGAATAGGAAGCTATGCTCCGATAACATGCCCAGCACATTCATGGGCAAAATGATCTCCTGATCCCGAGACAGGCGAACAAAATGCTCCAGGTAATCATCCTCGGATAGCACCAGGCGCCGCATTTGCTCCGGGTCGCCATCGTGACCGTTCAGGTGCAAGACGACCGGCTCTTGGGCGCTCGGTTCAGGATTAATGACATATTGCGGTGTGCCCGCTTCCGGCTGCTCCCATCTGAGCCCGACGCGCCTGGGTGAAACGCCCTCCCTTTTCTTGAGGGCTTCATACATGAAGCTGTCCACATTCGTCGTCACATACAGAGGCAATTCCAGGTCGGCCAGTTGATGGTGTATCTCGCCTTCCTGAATCTCCAGGACGCGCTCCGACCACTCTATTGCTTCGGCCGTTTCGCTCAGCGAAGCCGTACGCAACTGCCGCTTCTGTTGCTTGGTTGGGACAATATCCAGGTAGCTGAACAGACTGCGCTGCAAGGTGCGCACATAATCGCTGCGCAGCAGGGCAGGATCCTTGACGGCCATGAACTGGGCCACATGTACCAAGTTGCCCTGATCTGGCATGGGATAGCCGTATTTCTCGGCCAATTTCTCAGCTACCGATTCGCGACTGGGTAGCAGGCCTTCCGTCACCCGTGGCCCCAAGAAAGCCGTTACCCGGCCCAGATCGACGTTTTCCAGCAAGAAAGGCCAGAAATCCTCCGCCCTATCGCTACTGACACGGCCCTGGATTCCCAGGAGTTGGCTGGACCGCAGCCGGCTGAACGCCACCGGGATAGCCGCGCCCGACAGCTTGGCCGTTAGCAAGGCCGATCGCGCCTCATTGCTGGCCAGGTCGACTAGGCCATGGTCCAGCAACTGCCGGTAGAAAGTTGATGCGAATTGTCGGGCCGTGTCGACCGGCACCAAATCCTGCATGGCGACTACGGCCGGCACACCGGCCGCGACCAGGCGCGGGGCAAGCCCCCGGAAGGCATCAGCCGGACTGCGCGTGGCCGTCTGGCAACTGGCTAAAAATACCATGCGCAATCGCTCGTCGGTCAGCACGTCGGGGTCCGATAACTGGCGTCCCAACATACCAGTCACATCCTCGTCAAAAGCCAGCTTCACCTGGTTCTGATCGTCGGCCAGATACAGAGCCGCCTGGCCTCGACCATCCTTTTCCCGGTAAGCGCCGTGACCGATGAAGTGCAGGATGTGGTGCCCTTCCTTCAACGCCTCCTCTAATGCTGTCAGCGTGCAAGGCTGCGGCAACAATGTGACTTCGATGTCGTCGTGATCAGCCGTGGCCTCCTGGAATAGCTTCCACTCTTCGTCGACGTCGACCTCGGCTAACTTATACTCGCTTAGGTTTTGTGGACTGGCTATCGCCACCAAGATCCGGATCGGCCGCTGCAATACCGGGCCTCCGGTCCGCCACCGGCCGGCCAGGTAACGCGAAAATGGCGTCGCGCTCGTAGCGGCCAAATCTTGCGCCACCATGCCCTCGCCCGCATCACGCAGCAACTCCCAGGGGATGGCATGCAGCTCTGGCGCCGTGGCGTCGATGCGTAGCCGGATGCGCCGATGCGGCCGTTGTCCGCGCACTTCGGCCCAGGCCATCTTCAGCGCTTCATCAGACAGCAACCAGTTGAATAGATTCTCGCCGTCCTCGGCCGCCGTTCCAGCCGAAACCCAGGGCAGAAAGCCTGGATCAAGAAACCCGCGTGGAAATTGCTGCTCGCTATTGAGCGTCATCTCCACCGGATATCCTTCGGCCTGCTGCTCCAGGATACGAATCTCAAGATCGGCGTACTCTGCCATGCACTACCCTCCAGGTGATTTCCTAGTGGAGCAACAAAAGTTGGCCCGAAGATCGCTAACTATCCAACGCGATTGCTCATTATCCGGCCGCCAGGAATCTAGACAAAAGACCATTCCTTGCCGTTCTTGATTGCGGCCCTTATCACTCTGTATTATGGCCATCTTCACTCTGTGCTGCTGGTGGAAGAACACGATTGGCTCCACGAGCTTTTGACAGCCAATCGCACCACGTAGCGATGCGGAAGGCGAACTTCTCTCGCTCTGGATATCCTAAATCCCTGCTCTGAATCTGTCCGTGCCCGAAACAGTCTACCATATCACCCCCTGAAACACAATCCTTTCTGGCCAAGACCAGGGCTTTTACAAAGTAGGAGGGCAAAGTAATTACAAGCGGACCTTTCTCCATTAAGATGTAGGTGCCAACCAAAACATCGAAGGAGGAAGGTCCAGATGGATGATATCATAGTTAACTCGGGGACGGAGGCAGTCTTGTTCGACGTGGGCAGTCTGGTTGCACGCTTCAACACACTGGCTGACCGGCGGAAAGCCAAGGGCAAGCGTTACTCGCTGGCACTGGTTTTGTTATTGACGATGCTTGCCGAGCTGAGCGGGGAAGACACACCTTATGGGATTGCGGAATGGGCCAAACATCGGTGTGATTCATTGGCAACGATGTTACGGCTAAAACGCAAGAAAACGCCCTGCCACAACACGTATCGCCGGGTATTGGCGGAGGCGGTGGATGTAGAGCAGTTGCAAGAGGTCACGAGTGAATACCTACAACAGGGCAGGTCGTCCGGCATCAGCATCTTGATAGCCATCGATGGCAAGACCATGCAGGGTACGATTCCCAACGGTGAAAGCAAGGGTGTACATTTGTTGGCCGCGTACCAACCTGATGAGGATGTTGTATTGATGCAGCTGGAGGTCGGTTCAAAAGAGAATGAGATTGCCGCCGCCCCACGACTCTTGGCGGCTCTCGACCTGCGTGGGAAAGTTGTACGTGGGGATGCTATGCTAACACAGAGGAGCCTGTCCTTGCAGATTATCGAGGGTGGTGGTGATTACCTGTGGTTGGTGAAGGAGAACCAACCAGCCCTGTTAGCCGATATCGAGGAAGTGTTTGGCCAGGCTCCAACTGCACCTGGCTGGGGCCAGGCACCGCGCGACCTGAGAACAGCTCAGATCGTTAATTGCGGTCATGGCCGCGTAGAAACAAGACGGCTCACCGCCAGCTGCTTCCTAAATGAGTACGCCAACTGGCCTGGACTGGCTCAGGTCTTCAAATTGGAACGCCGGGTAATCATCACAGCATCTGGCGAAGTCCGTCGAGATACGTCCCTTTGGCATCACGAGTTTGACGCCGGACCAAGCTTGTCCACGCTGTTTACTGAAGCTTACGCGCAGCTACTGGGCGATTGAAAATGGACTTCATTATCGTCGTGACACGACATTGCGTGAGGATGCCACGCGAATGAACAGTCGGACACAGGCGCAAGCCCTGGCTATCATCAACAACCTAGTCATTGGTCTAGTGAAGAGGCAAGGATTCAACAACCTCGCCGCCGCTCGACCCTCTTTCAAAGCCAGGCCTTTCACGGCTGTTCAGCTCCTCTGACTCTTCACCTGGTTGAAAATGCAAAAGCCCTGGCCAAGACCCTGGGACTATTGCAGAGTCAGATGCGTCAGGTCTTTTGCGCCTGCTAATGTTTGCGTCGTATAATCAAATTGAAACGCTCCTCTGGGGCTGAAGTGGGAGCTATGGCAACCGCGGTTGCACAGAATTAGGTGTTGGCAAGCCCACTCGCCAGTCTTGAGGGCGAAGAGAAACGGTAGTAATTAGCGGCGAATCACTATCTGTTGCGTGGAAGTCTTTTTTCCGCCAATTACTCAATTACCATACAACACAGGAGATTTCGCGATGGCAAAAATACATCCCCGTATAGGGTTTCATACGGCCGGAGCCGGGGGGAATCCATCTGGCATAGGCGAACACTACGTCAAGCGTTGTCATGACGCAGGTGTTCCGGTTGCCATTACATGCGCCGACGGAACGGTCGGTGTCATGGATTCCCTGGCCAATCCACACCCTGACGATATTATCATTTTCCGGGTGGTGAGGGACAAGCATGAGAGCTTCGCCGTACCCGACTACGGTGCAACTCCCAGTAGTGCGGCCGCCAGTTATTGGGACTTGATTCTATCGTTCATTCCCCCAGAATTGATCCCCCACAAGGACAAAATCTGGATCGCCTACGGCAATGAGCTGGACCAGGAAAAGACCGACTGGATTCACTGGTGGTCTCTGGAAATATCTAAGTTAATGAATGCCGCTGGCTACAAAGCCATTGGTCCCAATTGGGCCTCAGGCACTCCCAGGTATCCTGATTGGGAAAGCGCCGGATCGTTGGCATTCCTGCGTTATTGCGGGCAGAACCCTGACAAAGCAGCCGTAGGCGTGCACGAGTATAGTTACACTATCGACGATCTATTTCATGGCGGTGGCGATAAAGTCGGCCGCTACCGTCATATTCTGAAGGTCTGCCGGGACAATGGCATCGGCCGGCCGACGATTCTGATCAAAGAGTTCGGGTACGAAAATGCCCGGGTAGCCAGCCCGAGCAGGATCGTGGCCGATTTGGGTGAGCTTTACAAGAAATATCCCGACTACCCGCCGGCGACCTTGTGGTGGCTTGGACCTTGGTTTGGCGATGTCGCCAACCAATTACAGAGGGCGATTGAACCAGTCGGCGACTTTGTAGCCAACACGACCTTCGAATTTGAGGCCCCGAAAGACGTTGTTTCCACGCCTCCACCGGTCGTCGACGAGAAAGTAGAAGAGAAGCCGGCCATCGCTCCAAAAAAAGACAGGCCGCCTGTTAAGCCAAATCACCGCGGCATTGAGCTGGACTTCTTCAAGGTTATTGACGGCAAAAGCGATTTTCGCATTCACAAAAAGGTCTGGTGCGAATTTCGCTACAACAACACGGCAGGCCGGGAGATCCCCTATGGCGGTATCGGCATTGCCGTTCACAAGTGGACGGGCACAGAGTGGGTATTTGCCTACTACCAGCATTCTTACAAGGGCAGAGTGCGAACGGCCGGCGGGCCCAAGCCAGACGGGAGCCCCCACGACGATGGCTGGAAAAACGTCGACGTGGGCATATATGCCCTTACGCCGTTTCTGACCTTTGATGAATTGGCGCAGAATAAGCGCAAGAACCCAACCGCTATCAGCGAAGGTTTTTTCATGGGTCCGCCTATTTATATTAGGATCGGCAGCCACATTGAGCCAGGCGGCCGGATTGATCAGCCACCGGCCCCTTTGTTCCCAGAACCCGAGCTGGATGAAGTCGTAGATCCGGAAGACGGAGATCCGCTGGCGCCTGGCGCTCCGGGCGAAGAGGTTTCCAAGCCGGCCGGCAGCCTGGGCGAATTCCTATGGAATGAGGGCGAAGGAAAACGGCTGCTGACGCTGAATCCTGTAGCAGCCTTGCAAAAGGTCATTCTGAATGACGGCTTTCTACCTGTGTCAGAGGAATTCAGGACCGTTTTCAAGGACCAGCCGTATGTTGTCCAGTCGGCCGAACATCTCGGGACCGGCGAAAAGCGAGTCTATTACGCCGCCGTCGGCAAATGGGACGATATACGTTTCGTGGGAAGTACGATAGCGGCAGCCACCACGACCTTTGAAACGCCTATGGCGGCTACCACAGAACCTGAAAAGCCCAAAGAAGAGCTGGTCGAAGTTAAGCCAGCCGGATTCAGCTTTGAGTTTTGGCCGACCGACGCAAAGAAGGTCACCCAATACTTCGGGGCTCGACCAGAGTTTTACAAGAAGTTCGGCTTCCCTGGCCATGAGGGCATTGATCTTGCCTCTCAAATGGGCACGCACTATTATGCTGTTGCAGCCGGAAAGATCACCCGGGTGACCGATAAACGATGGGATGGCAGGGAGTCCGCCTATGGGTGGCACGTCGTGGTCGATCATGGCAGCGGCTATTCGACGCTCTATGCCCATGCAAAGCCCAACCCCCCGGTCAACGTTGGCGATCGCGTAGAGGCCGGGCAGATAATCGCCTACAGCGGCAATACGGGTAATTCTAGCGGCCCTCATCTGCACCTGACCCTGAAGAAAGCTGGCCACACGATCCCTGGTTGGAAGACTGGCTATATGGATCCCTGGCCATTCCTGGAACCGATATACAACGATCTACCGGCGCCGACCGGCGACTTGGTGGAAGGTTACCTGTGGCTCAGCAGTCTCGAGTTGCGAGGCAATAAGATGGCCGTGACCAAACTCGGCTTGAACATGCGAGAGAAGGCCGACAAGAACAGCACACTTCTGGGACGGACGCAGCCCGGAGCCACGGTTCGGATCCTGAACGAAACGCCGGAAAACGGCTATCTGCTGTGCGAAGCCAGCATCTCCAAGGTCCCCAAGAAAGCAGCCAAAGTCATTCCGACCGGCAAACGGATCGATCTCCTCGAATATGTTCGCGGCGACGATCGGCTGTATGAGGTCGTAAATGCCCGCGGCACCCAGGAACGATTCCAAACCCAACGAGATGGTTCGACATTCTACCAGACGAAGAACCAGAACTGGGAGGAGTTCTTCTTCGACGACGACTTCATCTACCGGGATGTCGATACTTCGCCAGGCGCTGGCCGTTATTACCGGCAGAAGGACGCCGACTTACCCAAAGGCAGTCGCTGGCTGCGCAGACGAATGGCCGAAGGTGAGACCTACACCCAGGCTCGCCAGGTGCAATTCTACATGAAGAACAGCGGCGCCAAATCGGCCGCCAATAGCGGCGGCGTCACGGATACGATTAAGTTCGTCAAACATCACAAGAAGCACAAATTCCAAACCGGCATTGAACTCGACGACGTGATCGAGTTATTGTGGGTCAACGGCCGCGAGACCTACTTCTACGCCAAGAACTATGGCCTGGTTGGCTGGAGGCGTGAGCATGATGACCCGCACACACCACCCTGGAGCGCCATCTCGGAAGAGCACCGGCCCGGGCAACGGCCGGATAACGTTCGCGAACCGGTGCGCATTGTTTAGCAACTAGCCGGGCACGGATCACAAATACGGGTTTGTACCCGGCTTAAGAAAGCCGAGCTGCCGAAAGCCGAATAGTACAATAGCAATCCTGAGATTGCTCGCGATCCAGAGATCGCCGTCTGAGAACGGAATGGCGATCTCTGGTTTTCTTTGTCAGCCTGGCTTCTCTTAGGCCCGACGAAACCTTGATTAGAGGAGAGCATTGTCACCAATTTAACAGTCTTTCCGAACGATTGTGGTATAAGAACTTGTTTAGGTCGCGATCGGATATAATTACGTAAACCATGACAATCATCGAAGCGCCAACTCCGCCTGACCTCCAGGAAGCCATTTCCGAAAACAGGTTAACCGGTTTGTGGCGCATGTTGGCTGGCTATCGCCTCATTTACCTGGCTGCGGTTTTGGCCTTGGCCCTGGCTGCGCTGATGAAGACGGCTACCTATTTCCTGCTGCGCTTCCTCGTCGACGACGTGCTCGGTCAAGGACAGGTAGATCAGACGCTTCTATTAGTGGCCATTGGCTTTGTGGTCCTGGCCCTTCTGGAAGGGACTTTCACCTTTCTCAGCGGCCGGCTCGCGGCTCAATCCTCCGAAGGCGTCGCCCGTCGTCTGCGCGATTATCTATTCGACCACATCCAGCGCCTTTCTTTTTCCTATCATGATCAGACCAAAACCGGCGAGCTGATCCAGCGGGCCACGTCTGATGTCGACACCATCCGCCGTTTCTTCGCCCAGGAAGCCATCGGCTTCGGCCGCATCATGGCCCTCTTTGTCATTAATTTCGTGGCCATCTTCATCATGAGCCCCCAATTGGCGCTTATCTCGGTGATCATCATCCCCTTCATCGTCACGATGTCATATTTCTTCTTCAAGCGGATCTCAAAGGCTTACGAGGCGTACCAGGAACAAGAGGCCTCCGTATCCACCACCCTGCAGGAAAACCTGAGCGGTGTGCGCGTCGTCAAGGCCTTCGCCCGCCAGGAATACGAACGGGACAAATTCGAAGGGGACAGCCGGGAACGCTACCTCCGCGGCAAGCGCCTGATAACCTTGCACTCGTTATATTGGCCAGCCTCGGACATACTGGCCGGGCTACAAATGATCGGCGGCTTCCTGGTTGGCGCCCTGATGACCATTAACGGAACAATCACCCTGGGTACCTACATGGCCTACGCCGGCATGGTCATCTGGATCATCTGGCCCATGCGCGTCCTGGGCCGTCTCATCGTCCACATGTCCCAGGCCATGGTTTCTTATGACCGGGTGATGGATGTTGTCAAAGTCGACCGTGAAGAGTTGACCTCGGGTTCCTGTGCCCCGGCTGGCGGGATCGCGGGCGACATCGTCTTCGACGATGTCTGCTTTGAGTACGATGAGGCCGGGCCGGTGCTGAACAATATCAGCTTCCATGTTCGCCCGGGAAGCAGCGTCGCTCTGTTGGGCTACACCGGCTCGGGCAAGACCTCGCTGGTCAACCTGCTGCCCCGTTTTTACGAGGTGACCAGCGGCCGTCTGCTGTTGGACGGCGTCGAAATCGACCAATATCCACGCACTTATTTGCGCCACCAGATCGGCATCGTTGAGCAAGAGCCCTTTCTCTTCTCGCGCACGATTCGCGACAACATCGCCTACAGTGCCGGCCGGCCGGTTTCCAAAGACGAGATCATCGTCGCGGCCAAGGCGGCCGCCATCCACGACGTCATCCTCGACTTCCCCGACGGTTACAATACGCTGGTCGGTGAGCGTGGCGTGACCCTCTCCGGTGGCCAAAAGCAGCGCATCGCCATCGCCCGCACGTTGCTAAAAGATCCCTGTCTATTGATCCTGGATGACGCCACTTCATCGGTCGACACCGAGACCGAATCGGCGATCCGCCAGGCCCTGGAACGGCTGATGGAAAACCGGACCACTTTCATCATCGCCCATCGCATCCAGAGCGTGATGATCGCTGACCTGATCTTGGTTTTGGAAGGCGGCCGTATCGTCCAACAAGGGTCCCACGAGGATTTATCGGCCCAACCGGGCGTCTACCGCGACATTTACGAATTGCAGGCTCAAATCGAGGACGACTTGGAGCAGGAGATAGTCGAACTAGCGACCGCATAGCGGCGGCCGCTAGATGGCGGTCGGTAGGTGGCGGCTGCTGTTACTCGACCAGACTAGTAAGAACGATGAGCGACGACATTTACGAATTCGAAGAAGAAGAATTCAATACCGAGTTTAACGGCCAGACGGTGCTCCGCGTCCTGGCCCAAACCAAGCCCCATTGGCCGATGGTGATCGGCTTCCTGTTCTTTATCACCGCCGTGGCTTTCATGGACTCGGCCACCACCTATCTGAGTGCCCAAATCATCGATCAGGGAATTATCCCGGGCGATATTGAGGCCCTGACTCGCATCATCACCTATTACATTCTCCTGTACCTGGTCCAGGCCCTATTTGTTTTCGGTTTCATCTACCTGGCCGGCATGTTGGGCGAGACCGTCCAATATGACCTGCGCAAGAAACTATTCGACCGCCTGCAGGAGCTTTCCTTCTCCTATTTCGATCGTACGCCGATCGGCTGGATCATGTCCCGTGTTACATCCGACACCCAGCGCATCGGCGACTTGGTTTCCTGGGGCTTGCTCGACGTCACCTGGGGAGTTACCCGGATCATCAGCGCCTTTATTTTCATGTTCATCATCAGTTGGCAACTGGCTCTGATCGTCGCCCTGGTCATCCCCATTCTGATCGTAGTCGCCATCCAGTTCAAGAAGAAGATCCTGGTCGAATACCGCATCGTGCGCAAAACCAATTCAAAGATCACCGGCGCCTACAACGAAAACATCACCGGCGTCCGGGTGACCAAGGCCCTGGTGCGCGAAGAACAGAATCTGAGCGAATTCAGTGAACTCACCGGCGAGATGTACGAGGCCGGCTACCGCGCCGGCTGGCTATCAGCTCTCTTCTTGCCGGTAGTGCAGTTAATCAGCGCTCTGGCCATCGGCGCCATCGCCCTCTTTGGTGGTTGGCAGGTCGAGATCGGCAATATGACCATCGGCGGCATCCAGGCCTTCATCATGTACGTGACCTTCATGCTCTGGCCCATCCAGGAACTGGCCCGCGTTTATGCCGAAATGCAGCAAGCCATCGCCTCGGCCGAACGCGTATTTTCGTTAACCGACTCAGTACCCGAAATCCAGGATCGGCCCGACGCGGTCGAAGTGCCTTCCATTAGCGGCGACATCGTCTTTGACCACGTCAACTTCTACTACGAAGACGACAAGCCGGTCTTGCAAGACTTCAACTTGCACGTCCGGCCGGGCGAGACCATCGCCCTGGTCGGGCCCACCGGCGCCGGCAAATCAACCATCGTCAATTTGCTGGCCCGCTTCTACGAGCCCAAGGACGGTCAAATCATCATGGCCGGCCGCGATTACCGCGAATTGACGTTGCACGCCATCCAATCCAAGATCGGCGTCGTCCTGCAAACGCCCCACCTCTTCTCAGGTACGATTCGCGAAAACATCCGCTACGGCCGTCTGGACGCCTCTGATGAAGACATCGCAGCCGCGGCCCAACTGGCCGGCGCCCATGACTTCATCTCCACCCTGGAAAATGGCTACGACGAAGAGGTGGGCGAAGGTGGCAATTTGCTCTCCGTCGGCCAGAAACAGCTCATCAGCCTGGCCCGGGCCGTCCTGGCCCAGCCCGAGATCTTCATCATGGATGAGGCCACTAGTTCGGTAGACACCTTAACTGAAGCCCTCATCCAGCAAGGCATGGAGCGCCTGATGCAAGACTGCACCAGCTTCATCATCGCCCACCGCCTGTCGACCATCAAGCGCGCCGACCGCATCCTGGTCATCGAAGACGGCCAGATTACCGAGTCTGGCAGCCACCCCGAGCTCATTCGTGCCCGCGGCCACTACTACGATCTGTACACCCGCCAGTTCCGCCACGAAAGAGAAGCCGCCCTCGGCGGCAATGGCCACCAACCTTTAGGGCCCGCTTTCGCCACTGACTAGTGAAAGTCTTCTACCACGATCACTTCGTCCTTCCCCTGCCAGCCGGTCACCGTTTCCCAATGCCCAAGTACGCACTCTTGCGGCAGCGCGTCACCGCCGAAGGCGTCATCACCCAAGAAGATTTAACCCCCGGCCCAGCCGCCACCGACAAACAACTAACCCGCGCCCACACCCTCGACTATGTAGACCGCGTCCAGCACGGCCGTCTCTCCGACCGCGAGATCCGCCAGATCGGTTTTCCCTGGTCGCCCGGCCTGGTCGAACGCTCCCGCCGCTCCGTCGGTAGCACCATCGCCGCTTGCCGGGCTGCCCTGCGGGACGGACTGGCCGTCAATTTGGCCGGCGGCACCCACCACGCCGGCCCCGATTACGGCCAGGGCTTCTGCGTCTTTAACGACAGCGCCGTCGCCGCCCGGGCCATGCAGGACGAGAATTTGGCCCGCCGATTCATCATCCTCGACTGCGACGTACACCAGGGCAACGGCACGGCCGAGATCTTCGCCGGTGACCCCACGGTTTTCACCTTCTCCATTCACGGCGCCAAAAACTTCCCCTTTCGCAAAAAACCCAGCGACCTGGATGTCGCCCTGGACGACGACGCCGACGACCCTATTTACCTGGACGCCCTCGAATCCGGCGTCACCCGGGCGCTGGAGCTGGCTGAAGCTGATATGGCCATCTACCTGGCCGGCGCCGACCCTTACGCCGGCGATCGCCTCGGCCGCCTGGCCATAACCAAGCGCGGCCTGGCCCAACGCGATCGCTTCGTGCTTGAATCCTGCCGCGCGGCCGGTCTACCCGTCGCCATCGCCATGGCCGGCGGCTACGGGACAAACATCGACGATACCGTCGACATCCACTTCCAGACCGTCCGCCTGGCGGCCGAGATGGTCGGCGCAGCCCCGTAGCCCGGTTTGGTAAACCGGTGCGGGATGCAATCTCGCGATACAATGTGACCGCCGAATACCTTCTAACTTGCTAGACGCCAGGCAAATCGGCGATAAAACGGGATTTCTTCCCTACTCACTAACAGGTAAACATGCCCACCAACATCGAAATCAAGGCCCTCGTCCACGACATGACCCGGCTCAAAGCCCAAGTCACCGCCATCAGCGACACGGCCGGCGAACATATCCCCCAGGAAGACATCTTCTTCCATTCCCCCCACGGCCGCTTAAAACTCCGCATCCTGGCCCCCGATCGTGGCCAGCTCATCTACTACGATCGCCCCGACCAAACCGGCCCGAAACAATCCGACTACTTCATCACCAATACGGCCGAGCCGGAAACACTAACCGACGTCCTTTCCCGAACCTACGGCATCCGCGGCATCGTGCGCAAAATACGCTGGCTATACTGGATCGGGGATACCCGGATACATCTGGACCAGGTCGAAGGCCTGGGCCCATTCCTCGAATTCGAAGTCGTCCTCGCCGACGGCCAAACTATCCAGGATGGCCAGGCCATTGCCGCCGAACTCATGACCCTACTCAACATCGCCGACTCAGACCTGATCGACGGCGCCTACATCGATCTTCTTGAACAACAGTAGTGGGTCAATCGCCCCGCTAAGCTGCCTGGCTCGCGCCACCGAAATCGCGCCTGTACAGGGCCACTATCCTGAAAATCTTGCTAATCTGCGTCCTATTCTCTTCTGAGCCTAGCCAGCCTTTATGACCGGCTGCCGCAGTACCGTCTTGAGCTTCTCCGGCGCCACCTTGCGCGGATCGCTGAGGTAAATCTCGTGATGCTTGCCGTTTTCGACGTAGTTATTGGCCGGCATGTAATCCTGGTGCAGGCGGACCAGCGTCGGCCCTTCATCGTCGAAAGATCCAATGTGCAATATCTGGACCGCTAGCCCTTCCTGGTAATTCTTCAGACGGACCTTCGATAATGCCGGCGGATTCTTGCCTTTTTCGACCAGCTCAACCGCTCGGCCAAACATCTCCTCCGTCACCCAGTCAGGCGTCATGATCATCATCGTCCAGTCCCAGGCGCTCTTATCCCGCTTCACGGTGAATGAATCCATGTCGGCCGCCCACCACAATCCCTCCAGCGGCGGCACCACATAATCCCTACCCAATTCCTTTTTACTGGCGAACTTGATCTTGTATGCTACCGCATAGAGTGCTTCAACCGCCTCCTGGTATTCCTCGGCCGTATTCGGATCG
>JBFFWQ010000008.1:0-91630 GCA_041570195.1 Promineifilaceae bacterium (SeqCode)
ATTAGAGCACATCGTGATTAGAGCACTTAGCCCAAAGAAGGGATATTCGATTCTGCCAGCTTTTCAGGCAGCTTGTTCATTCATCCAGAAGGTGCCAGGATGTACAAAAGAATTGTCTTCGTTGTCACAATCGCCTTGCTACTCACGCTTTCGGCCGGGGCCGTAACAGCCCAGGATGAACAGCCAGCCGAGCAGCTGGGTGGCTCGATCCGCGGAACGGTCTATTAGGATCTGAACGCCGACGGATTATGTGCAGACACTGGCGAACCTGTTCTGGAGGGCGTGCCGATCAAGTTCGTGTCGAATGATGCCAAGACCACCGTTTATTTGCAATCCAGCGAGAACGGCACCTACGGCTTGGTAGCTGCGGGACATGGCACGTGGACGGTATCGGCCGAGCCAAACAATGAATGGTTTGTCACCTCTTTGAACCCGACCGAGGCTTACTTGAGTGCTGAACAGCTGTTGGTCTTGGGCGTAGACTTCTGCGTTGCCAAGGTAGGAACAGTACCACCTCAAGTCGTGCTGCCCGAGAGCGGAGCTACCATAGCGCCGGTGTTGTTGGCGACCATGACGGTCGGGACCGGTTTAGCCGCAACTGGCGTCGGTTTAGAAATCAGGAGAAGACGCTCGGACGACTAAAGGCTCAGTCGCATATAATCCAGATCTCTCGCACGGGTCAGGCTGTCGGTCACTGCGCTCCGCGTCCTATGCCTATGCGCCTGACAGCACAGCTAATATCTGGATTCAAGCGGATAACGAGGCCAGAGGTCAGCGATGTGGCGTTGCCAATCTGAAGATGTTCTATCCTAAGAGTTGGCCTCACAACTCGTTGTGCTCTTGACACAGTGTATCCATCGTGCTAACTTTTAGACGTACCTAAAACTGGTTGTTATCTATAGGAAACCAAATTGTCGCCAGAAATAGAGACCCTTTCGCTTGGCTCGTCGCGCCAGCGCGACGGATTGAATCATCAGGCCATAGAGGACTACCTGAAAACCATATACGGGCTTGAACAAGAAGAAAGCCCCGTGAGTACCTCGCGCATCGCCGCCGCGCGCGAGGTAAAACCTGGGTCGGCTACCAGCATGGTCCAGCGGCTTCACAAGTTGAATCTGGTGAACTATGAGAAACATTATGGTGTGACGTTGACTGACGCCGGCCGCGACATCGCCCTTGAGGTCATTCGACATCACCGCCTGGTAGAACTCTATCTCATCGAGGCCCTGGGTTTTGGTTGGGACGAGGTTCACGAACAGGCCGACCTGTTGGAACATGTCATAAGTGAAAAGCTTGAGGAACGGATTGCAGCCGCACTCAATCATCCGGAATTCGACCCGCACGGCGATCCCATTCCCGGCAAAGACGGTAGGGTTGCCGACTTGCAGAACTTGCCACTTTCCAACCTCGGACCTGGCACGCGGGCGGTCGTGTCCCGCATTCCCGACGACGCTGACGGTGAAATGCTCCGTTATCTGGGTTCTTTGGGTTTGACGCCTGGTCAGGAACTGGTTGTGTGTGAAGTCGCACCGTTCGACGGCCCCCTGACACTGGACGTCGACGGCGCTCAGCAGATCGTCGGCCGGCGGGTTGCGGGCGCCGTATTAGTGCGCCGGATTTAACCTTCGATACATCTTGCGCCCCTCCGTGTACTTGCCTTGATAATTCCGATGCCGAATGCTACGATGTTTGCCTCGCCCTGTGCGATTTGAAAGAGTCAGCCCATGATAAGGATTCTGCACATTGAAGATAATCTCGCGAACCAGATTCTGGTCCAGCGGGTTCTCGAATCGGAAGGCTATGGGATAGTTCATGCCGCCGATGGGCGCAGTGGAATTCAGTTCGCCCAGGAAAGCGAGTTTGACCTGATCTTGATCGACATGGGGCTGCCCGATCTTGACGGCCAAACGGTGGTCACAATGCTGCAGCAGATGCCCAAGTTCGAGGCAACACCAATAGTGGCCATTACTGCCTGGCCTGCCGAGCAAGCGCTGATGACGGCCGAGCGCTATGGCCTGTCCGGTTGCATACTAAAGCCTATTGACGTGAAAGAGTTCCCCGGGCAGATTGCCGCCTTTCTCCCCGGCAACTCTGCCGACGGCGGCTTTGCCGACGGCGAACTTTCTGCCAACGACATTCGTTCCTAGAATCGGCGTTGCCTGCCAACCTGTAACCAGAGCCGACGAGTGCAACTCCACCGCGCAAGCAACTTCTCCCTACAGCAGCTGACCGACGCCTACAATCAAACACGCGTCGACTACATCGTGCCGATGCCGATGAATGTCGCCCGGTTGCAGGAATACATCGATACCTATGACATTGACCTGGAGGCTTCATGGGTAGCAATGGACGGCAAGATCATCTTCGGGCTAGGCATGCTGGGCGTCCGCCCCGGACGCTCCTGGATCACTCGTGTAGGCGTGTTACCTATCGGCCGGCGTCAGGGTACCGGCCGAGCCATCGTAGACAAGTTGATGGAGTCGGCCAGCCGGCGACAGTGCCAGGAACTCTGGATCGAAGTTATTGCCGGCAATGTACCTGCCCAGCAGTTGTTCTTGACTGGCGGCTTCCATCCTGGGCGCCAACTGCTTGTAGCTCGCCGACCGCCTTCTCATACCTCGCCCCTTTCCGAGGAGAGCTTGGTCCACGGCCCGCGTTTGGAGATCACCGAACTGGAACACTCACACCTTCTGACCCTCCTGAATGAACGCCGCGAACGCCCTAACTGGCTCAACGAAACAGAATCGTTTCACTCTAATCAGGATATTCGTGGTTTATCTGTGGGCGATCGCGAGGGCGGCCGCGGCTGGGTTGCATACCGGGCCGACGCCTACCAGCTGAGCCACATGGTCGTCGAGGTACTCGAAGGGAATCCGGCGCAGGTCACCGCCTCCGTGCTTCAAGCCCTCCACCGCCGCCATCCGACGCAGGACGCGGTGATGGAAAATCTGCCGGCCGATAGCCCTTACTGGTCCGGCTTCCAGACCCTAGGCTATTTCGAAGTCTTCCGCCGTCTGGAGATGGTCAAGCGAATCGCCCCGTAACTCCGCCTCCGCCCAATGGCTGCTCAATTCTCCGCACGGATCCCCCAAATCAGTTTTCTGCGCAGCGTAAGACACGGGCCTCAAACCGCGCTTGCACCTTGTCAATCTGCAGATCAGCCCTAAACTATGGGACCATGAAGGCACTCGAAGCCAGTGCAGTTGCCAGCGCCGCCAGGCGACTGGAAGGCATAGTTAATCACACGCCCGTCCTGACCTCACGGACCTTGGACGAAATGACTGGCCTTGCCATCTTCTTCAAATGCGAAAACTTCCAACGTGTAGGCGCATTCAAATTCCGTGGCGCCT
This sequence comes from Promineifilaceae bacterium (SeqCode), assembly GCA_041570195.1. GTDB lineage: Bacteria > Chloroflexota > Anaerolineae > Promineifilales > Promineifilaceae > UBA11865. The sequence goes on from JBFFWQ010000008.1 coordinate 3,351, forward strand.
ACAACGCAATTTCATCGCTCGATTCCGCTCGCCTCCAGGCCGGCGTTATCACCCACTCAAGCGGCAATCACGCTCAAGGTATTGCCTTAGCAGCTAGTCTGCTCGGCGCCCGCGCCACCATTGTTATGCCCAGGGATGCGCCGGCCGTTAAACGCCAGGCTACGGCCGGTTATGGCGCTGAGATCGTGCCCTGCGAGGCCATCGAGCGCGAGGCAGTCACTGCCCAATTGGTCGAGCATCATGGCTACACTCTAGTTCACCCTTATGATGACGACCATATTATCGCTGGCCAGGGCACGGCCGCCTGGGAGCTGTTTGAAGAGGTTGGTCAACTCGATCTGCTCTTCGTTCCGGTAGGCGGCGGAGGCTTGATCAGCGGTAGTGCACTAGCTGCGTCCAGCCTATCGCCTCAATGCCAGGTTATTGGCGTTGAGCCCGAAATTGCTGACGATGCCCGCCGCTCATGGCTATCCGGTGATATCGTCGAGCTAGGTCAAGCGCCGCTCACAATTGCCGACGGACTTAGAACCCGCTTCATCGGCCGGCGCAATCTGGCTATCATGCGCCGCTATGTGGCCGATATTGTTACCGCCACAGAATCCGAGATCATCTTCGCCCTGCAATTCATCTGGCAGCGCATGAAGATACTCGTGGAGCCGAGCGCGGCCGTGGCCCTGGCCCCGATCCTTGCCGGTCGCTACGTTGGATCGGGCCGGCGAGTGGGCGTCCTCCTGAGCGGCGGCAACGTCGATTTACCATCACTCGCTTTGCGCCTCAACGACGCCGAAGGCAGCCATCCTGGGTCAGAGGCTGCAGACACGGCCGTCGACAAACGACCAAGGATATTGGTCACAGAAGCGGCAACCCCGGGTTTCCTAGCCGCTCTGAGCAATGAAGCCCAGGTTGACTTGAAGACTGATCTTGATGAAGAAGAACTGCAGGACATCATTGGCCCATATCACGGTCTGGTGGTCGCTGAAAACACGCCCGTTTCAAGCCAGGTTATTGAATATGGTTACAGCCTGCGCTTCATCAGCAGCCTGGGCCGGCGCCTGGACAACATAGATGTTAGTGCTGCCCGCGCCCTAGGCATTGACGTCCATTATGACCCCGGCATTAAGGCGGTAAACGAGGCCGAGGCAACGCTTAGCCTCATGCTCGATCTTCTGAATTGGCAGAGCCCGGAACGGATCAGCTCCGAAGAACAGCGGCTGGCCGGAAAAACGCTCGGACTTGTAGGCTTTGGCCGGACCGGCCTTCAGGTAGCTCAACGTGCCGCGTCCTTTGACATGCAGGTGTTGGTCAATCAGCCGAGGCTGACGCCGGAGCTGGCTCTATCGACCGGCATGGTGGTGACAGAGTTGGATGCATTGTTGTCTAAGGCGGATATCGTCTCATTACACCTGCCGTCAAATGCTGAAACCAACAGCCTGATCGGACACCGCCAGCTCGAACGGATGAAAGCTGATGCCTACTTAATCAATCCTTCACATTTTGAGTTGCTAGATGTTGGCGCGTTGCTAGAGCTCATGGGGCGCGGTCATCTCGGTGGAGCCGCCATTGTTGCCCCGTCGGAAGCTTTGAGCGCGAAAACAGCCGAGCTATTGGACAGGCTCAAGGCTCAACGCCGGATACTTCTCCTTCCCCATTCGGTTCATGCGCGAAGTGACCGGCCGGTAGAGGAGTCGACAGAATTGGTCGAAAAGACGCTCGCCAGCCTACGCTCGCGCCAGCCCAGCGAAACGCTGTCCCTTGACGTATTGCCGGTGGAAAACGTGCTACCTCACGAGCTGATAGACGAGAAACGTGTGGCTCGACTCATGTCCCTGCTAGAGCGCGATGGCCGATTGGTCAATCCGCCTGTTGTCTTGCCATGGCAAGGCCGCTACATTGTTTTGGATGGTGCCACCAGATACACTGCGCTGTCTCGTCTCGGCTACCGTTACATTGTGGCCCAAGTGGTCTCGGCGACAAGTCCCGAATTCGAGCTTCATACATGGTTTCACGTTGTCTCGGGCCAGGGACATTTTAGCGCACTGAAAAATGAACTCGGACAACTTCCTGGTCTTCGGCTGACCGATTTGACCTCGGCTGAGCTTCCAGTGGTTTTTGTGAATCGACCGGCGGCTATATGTTATTTCCTCGACCGCGAGGGACGCTTAACGTTGGCCGAAGCGATCGACCCCGGTGATAAGTTGGCCGTGATGAAGGAAATGGTTTCCTATTACACCACTTCTGGCAAGGTCGAGCGAACATTGCTGGCCGACCACGCCCGGTTAATCGCCCAATTCCCGGACATGATCGCCGCCGCTGTCTATCCGCAGTTGAAGCCTGAAGAGGTATTTGCCGCCGCCGGCCGGGGCGATCGATTGCCGGCCGGTTTAACCCGCTTCGTCATCTCCGGCCGCATCTTGCGCCTGAAAGCTAGTCTTGAGCGACTCAAGCGAGACGAGCCGCTGGCGGCTAAGCGCGCCTGGCTCAACCGTCTCCTGGCCGATCGACTGGCGACCAGCCGCTTACGCTATTATCAAGAGCCGGTGGTGCTTCTGGACGAATAATCGGACCAAAAGCAACTCATCCGGCGACAATTCGTCGCTCCTGTAAAGAGATTAACACACTTTCTGCTTGACTTAACCAAGCCCATATGCTAAATTGATCGCGGCGTAGCGTGCTACGTACATTGATTGAAGGAGACGCACTGTGAGCAAAAACATGATCTATGCTTTTTCAGTTGCTCGTGCTGGCGATGGTAGTTCCCCTTGCCAGGGTGCGCGTGCGTCTGCCTGACTTGACATAAAGAGAGTCTAAAGGCCGCAGCGCATCGAGTCGCCTGCGGCCTTTTTTTGTCCCCCAAAGCCTCACCAAGAAATCGAACAGGCCGGACAGAAGGAGCCCAGGGCGACCTGCAAGAATGGCTGCTACCCGGCCGATCGGCGAGAATCGCAGACATCCACCGGCCGGTTTACCCATCCGAGGGCGTCTGCGACCCGTTGATCGGCCCGCCAGTTGGCGATGGTCCTTGAAGCAGAGAGGTTTGATTGGTGATAAAAGCAGTGGTATTCGACGTGGGCGGCGTGCTAATACGCACGCCCGATCGTTCAAGCCGGTTGGCGTGGGAACAACGCCTGGGCCTTGACGAGTGGGAATCAGAAGAAATCGTTTTCGGCGGAGAGATGGGTACGAAGGCCCAAGTAGGTGAAGTGAGTGACGAGGCGCTGTGGCGCTGGGTCGGCCGCCGACTAGAGTTAAACAGTGCGCAACTCGACGACTTTCGGCGGGATTTCTGGCGCGGCGATGTGCTCGACTTAGATCTGGTTGACTACATTCGTCGACTGAGGCCCCGTTACCGGACGGCCATCATTAGCAACGCGACCGACGCTCTACGCGGAAGGCTGACAAACGAGTACCCGATCGACGACGCTTTCGACTTGATCGTCGTCTCAGCCGAGGAGCACACTATGAAACCAGAACGCGAGATCTACCTACGGGCGCTGGCAAGGCTCGGCCGGCCGGCCGGCGAAGTGATCTTCGTCGACGACAGCCCGGCCAATGTCACAGCAGCCCAAGAGCTGGGCATGGAGAGTTTACTCTTCCATCCGACCATAGATCTGGTGCGCGAACTGGCCCAGTTTGGCGTCCACGCAAGGTAACGTCGATCACAGTGCAAGCCTCAACAAAGACATTCGCTTCGCCAAACTGGCGAAAACAAAACTAGCGCGGGAGAAATACAGCGATGAGTGAACAACTACTAACCACAACCAACTTAATAGCTGAACCTGAATCAAACCAGTCTCACTCTGACCTTGAATTGAAGGGGAACAGAAAACGGGAGGACAAGAACACGATCCTAACAAAGACATTTGCGCCACAAACCAGTGTCGAAAATTGGCCCCTTCGACGGCCAGTGACCATGGACGATCTCGAACCGGCCGTGGAGCTCTTTGACATTTGCTCCAGGCAGATGATCGGCAAAACCGAAGCCACGTTATCAGATGTGCGTACCGAGTGGCTACTACCCGACTTTGATCTTGAAGCATCAACGCGGGTAGTTTTCACGCCAGGGGGCCGACTGGTGGGCTATATTGAAGTCTGGGATATCGAAGAGACGCCTGTCGACATCTGGGTCTGGGGCCGAGTGCATCCTGACTACGAAGGTCTGGGCATCGGCTCGGAGTTGATGGAATGGGCTCAACAACGCGCCTGCCAGGCCTTGGACCGCGTCCCTGGTGACATTCGAGTCGTCATGCGATCCGGTATCTACAGCACCTACACGCCAGGCCACCAACTGCTAAAGGATCGTGGCATGACGCCCGTCCGCCACTTCCATACCATGGCTATCGAGCTGGAGGACCATCCGCCAGAGCCCAAGTGGCCGGCCGGTATCACTATCCGGCCGATGAGAGGCCTGGATGAGGCGCGCGACGTCGTCTGGGCCGTGGACGATGCCTTTCGCGACCACTGGGGTTACGTCGAGCAGCCTTTTGAGAAAGAACTTGAACGTTGGCTGCACTTCATGAAACATGAAGAACACTTCGATCCTGACCTGTGGTACCTGGCTATGGACGGTGACGAAATCGCCGGGGTCGCTCTTTGCATGCCGCAGAGTCGTGAAGATAAAGACATGGGCTGGGTGAGGGTCCTGGGCGTCCGTCGACCGTGGCGGCGTCAAGGGCTTGGGCTGGCCCTGCTGCACTACAGCTTCGGACAATTCTACAAGCAGGGCAAGACTCGCGTTGGCCTCGGCGTCGACGCCTCCAGCCTGACTGGCGCCACGCGGCTATACGAAAGAGCTGGCATGCGTCCTATCCGCCGATTCGATACCTATGAACTGGAATTGCGGCCAGGTCTCGACATCACTTTGCAAGAACTGAATGAGCAATGCACGCGCTGAGCTTCCTGAAACCAAACGTAAGGCGGCATTTCAGGCCACTGCAGCCGTGCCGGAGAAATGACAATGAATCAAACGGCTGAAATCGCACTAAGCGTCCACAACGCTTACAAAGTATTTGGAAAGAAGAATGAAAGAGGCTGGCTCCCTTGGAAGAAAGGAAAGCAAAACGGCAACGGCAGCAATAACGGCGCGAAAGGCAAATCGGAAACCGTTGCCGTCGACCATCTGACCTTTGCCGTCCGTCGAGGTGAGATCTTCGGCATTCTGGGTCCGAATGGCGGCGGCAAGTCGACCTTGATCCGCCTCATCGCCACCCTGTTGTTGCCCGATGAGGGCGACATCCAAGTTTTTGGCCATGATGTCACTAAGGATCCCATGGCCGCTCAACGTTTGATCAATCGTGTATCGGTCGAGGCGTCTTTCTTCAAGAAGCTATCGCCGATGGAGAATCTACACTACGGCGCCAGGCTTTATGGCGTCAGCGGCGCCGAAATCCGCCGCCAGGTAGTGGAGATCCTGGATAGGCTGGGCATTCCGGAGAAGAATATTGACCGTCCGATGGAAGAAATGTCGCGCGGCATGCAGCAGAAGGTGGCCATTGCTCGGGCATTGCTCAGCGCGCCTATCTTGCTGCTGCTTGACGAGCCAACGACCGGCCTTGACCCGCGATCAAAACGTGATGTACAGGCCTTTGTCCGCGAGCTACGCGATTCCCACGATACGACCATTGTTTTGACCACTCACGACATGGTCGAAGCCGAGAATCTGTGCGACCGAATCGCCATCATGGACAGCGGTCGTATCGTCGCCTTGGACACGCCTGAACATCTGAAGGCATTGGCCCATCGATCCAACGGCCATCAGCCAACGCTTGAAGACGTTTTCCTGGATCTGACCGGTAAGGAACTTATCAGGGAGACCGACCTGCCCATCTAGCGTGGATGTGTCAATGCTTTCCCGGAAATACGACGAAGTCTTGTCTCGAGATTCAAGTCACACAGTCTGCGGGAAAGTGGCTGAGTTGAATCCGCAGTAAACTAGTTGGAAGTAAAGAGGTACATAGTCATGAGTGCCACAACACAACCACTACGCGGCCAATACGCCAGAGCCTCCTTCGCTTTCGTGGAGCGCAATTGGAATCTGGTCAAGCGCTACTGGGCCTGGGAACTGGTCTGGTTAGCCTATTCCATCGCCAACAGCCTTTCCGTCAGCTATATTGGCCTGGGCATGGAGGTCTTGACCGGGGCCAGCGCCGAACAAGGCCAGTACCTGGTTCTCTACCTGCTGATAGGCACGCTGGTCTGGCGCTACCTGTCCAGCATCTTCTACTGGGTGACTGAGGTCATCGCCATTGAACGTTGGGAAGGCACCATCGAGTACACTTTGATGGCCCCGGTGCCGCGCATCGTTCACCTGGTCGGCCATACTTCGTTTGCCGTGGTGTACAGCATGTTGTTCACCAGCGTCATCTTGTTGGTGACCATTCTGCTATTTGATCTGGACATGAGTCAGGCCAATATGGCCGGCGGGCTGGTCATGCTGCTTGCCGGCAGCTTCTCATTCGTCGGCATTGGAGTGATGGGCGCTGTGTTGCCACTGCTCTTCCCTGAGCGAGGCGCCCAGATGACCCACATAATCGTAGCCACTCTGCTGTTGATCTCCGGCGTTTACTACCCGGTTGAGGTTTTACCTGACTTCCTGCAAACGCTGTCGAAGCTGTCGCCGGCCTGGTACGTACTCCAAGGCACTCGCGCCGCTCTGCTGGAAGGCGCGGGCATCGAAGTCCTGTGGCAATACATCTGGCCGCTGCTAATCCTGGCCTTGATCATGGTGCCGGCCGGCCTTCGGATCTTCGGCCAGGCCGAGCGCTACGCCAAACGGATGGGCAAACTGGCCCGTAACGGCTAAAAGATCTCGAGTGAAACCGAAGAGGGCGCCTCCGCTGACGCCCTCTTCGCAACCTTTAAGTTTCCCCCGGTTCCCCCGATTCCCCTTGCTTCCCGCCATCCGGCCGCTAAACTTACACACCATGTTGAGAAGAACTTTGCACGGGCTAAGAGGACCCGAACGCCGCATATTCAAGATCATGGTCGCACTGGCCATGGTCGCCTCGTGCATTATCCTTCTTTTATTGATTGACAACGTGGCAAGCGTCCTGCTGGGCCCCAGGGGCGAAGGCCTTTTGCTCTGGGCCCTTGGCGAAGAATCTGCTCGCGAATCGCTCGTCGTCTCACAGCGCGAAGCCTGCATCGGGGCGCCATTCATCCTGCCAGCCGAGGGTTTCATCGGTCTACCGTATGCCTCTTCCGGCGGCCCCTATTCCCGGGCCAATCGCCACCAGGGCATCGACATCTTCAGCCCAGACAGAAAAACACCTGGCCTCGTCCCCGTCTACGCCGCCTACGACGGCTACGTCACCCGCAAAGACGATTGGCGCAGCACCTTGATCCAGCGCGTGCCCGACGATCCGCTGCAGCCCGGCCGTCAGATTTGGCTCTACTACACCCATATGGCCGATAGCGAGGGTGATGATTTTATCGTCGATACCTTCCCTCCAGGCGCCCGCGAAGTGTTTGTCGAGCAAGGCACGCTTCTTGGCTACACGGGCGACTACAACGGCAACTCGCCCCGAGGCATTTGGGTTCATCTCCACTTCTCCATTGTTAAGGACGATGGCACCGGCCGTTATTTGAACGAGCTCGAATTCGATAACACACTCGATCCCTCGCCCTACCTGGGCATGCCCGTCAACGACTCTTGCGCCCCAACCGTTCCCAGCTGCGGCCCTGTTGACGAATGTACCTGATCGACTAGACGGATGAACATTCTCTCTGGCCTTTCAGGCTCCCGACTCTTACGAGCCCTACTCAAGCCAGCTCTTCGACAGTTGAGCTCTCGTCGTCTGTCCCAATTGGACGGCCGGATCTACTTACCCGGCCTTCGCCAGCCAGTTTCCATCAGTCGCGATCATTGGGGCATCCCCACAATCAGGGCCGAGAACCGGGCCGATCTATTCCTGGCTCAAGGCTTCATCCACGCCCAGGAACGATTGTGGCAAATGGAGATCCATCGTCGGGCGGCATCCGGCCAGCTGGCGGCCATCGTCGGCGAAACGGGCCTGGAAACCGACCGCTTCAGCCGCACCCTGGGCTTCCCTAGGCTAGCCCAGTCCACGTGGGACCTGACCAGCGAGACCGTGCGGACCGATATTCTGGCTTACACGGCCGGCATCAACGCCTTCCTGAAGACCGACCGTCCCCTGCCCGTCGAATTCTCGCTACTGCGCCACACACCGGAACCATGGACGCCCCTCGATTCGGTCGCCTTCAGCCGTTTGATGGCCTGGACTTTGTCCCACGGTTTCGCCAACAAGCTCACGCGCGCTCAATTGATCGAAAAGGTCGGCTCGGAAGCGGCCGCCGAGCTGGAACTGCACTACCCGAAAGACAATCCCGTCACCTTGCCCCAGGGCATCGAATTCAACCTTTTTGAACCGGGCGGATTGCTGCGCGCAGTCGAGGGCCCATTTATCGGTCGATTCATGGCCGGGCGCGGCCGGGGCAGCAACGCCTGGGTCATAAATGGGAACCGAACTGCCAGTGGTCATCCTATCCTCTGCAACGACATGCATTTGCCCATCAGTACACCCTCACTCTGGTATGTGCTGCATATGCATTGTCCGGAATCGCCCAGGTCTCCCGGCTTGCACGTGGCCGGCGCGTCTCTGCCCGGTCTTCCCTACGTGCTCGTCGGCCATAACGAATACATCGCCTGGGGCGCCACCGTGTCCTTCGTCGACAACGAAGATCTCTTCGTCGAAAGATTCTCGCCTGACCATGTAGATCAATACGAATTCGAAGGTTCATGGCGCAGGGCCGACATTATTGAGGAGAAGATAAAGATTCGGAACCGGCCGGCAATTATCGAACAAGTAGTCGTCACCCATCACGGGCCGCTGATCACGCCCGTTTTGCCGTCCAACGGTCAGGTCTTGGCCTTGGCCAGTCGTTCCCTGGCCCCCAACAGCAGCTTCGACGGTTTCGCCATGCTCAACGAGGCCCGCCACTGGGATGAATTCGTCAGCGCCGTCCAGCGAATCGAGAGTCCAGCCCTAAACCTCGTCTATGCTGATACAACCGGAAACATCGGCTATTACGTCACCGGCCGCGTACCTATCCGGCGGTCAGGAACTGGCCAGGTGCCTGTGCCCGGCTGGACAGGCGAGCACGAGTGGATCGGCGACGTACCGTTCGAAGAAATGCCCCACGCTTTTAATCCGTCGGCCGGCTTTTTGGTCACTGCCAATAATAGGATCGTCGGCGACGATTATCCGCATTTCCTGGGGGCTGCCTGGCGCAACGGCTATCGGGCCCGCCGCGTGACCGATCTCATTGGTCAGAAAGAGGAACTCACTCTTGCCGACAGCCGGCGCTTCCAGTCCGATCTCTACTCGATTCCCGGGCGGGAACTTGTAAACAGGCTGGAGGGCCTGAGTCTTAAGGACGAAGAAGCGGTGGCCTGCCTGGCGTTGCTGCGTGCATGGGACGGCCGCATGGATGCTGAAGGCGCCGGCGGCGTCATTTACAAGACACTGGTGGGCAGATTGTCCAAGGCCATTCTTCAACCTAGACTTGGTGAGTCATTGACTGAGATCTTCCTGGGCGCTGGCCCTCACCCAGTCCTATATCCCTTCGGCGAGTCCCACAGCCAGTGGATCGCCGTGCTCTTCCGCCTGCTAGACCAGGAAGAATCCTTCTGGTTGCCCCCTGCCAAAGCAAGGATCCGGATCTTGGAACAAGGTCTAGCCTCGACCATGCGTGAATTGCGAGATGCATTCGGCGATGATGCAACTAGATGGACCTGGGGTAAGAACCATCAAATCCTTTTTGGTCACTCGCTTTCGGCCCAGCCACCGCTCGATCAGGTATTCAACGTGGGGCCATTCATCGTCGGCGGAGATGCCGACACCGTTTGCCAGATGTCCATCAGTCCCGGAGACGGCGCCAACAATATCGCCCCATCTTATAGACAGGTGATCGACTTGGGCGATTGGAACTCGGTCCTGGTCATGCACGCGCCCGGTCAATCAGGTCATCTGGCCAGTCCACATTACGCCGACCTTGCCGAACCCTGGTTGAAGGGTGACTATTACCGGCTCAATTGGACCGAGGCGGCCACCGAAGCAGCGGCATACAAGACCCTGCAACTCCTACCTCCAATAGCCGTGACGGAAAGCTGAAGGCCGACAGTTGACGGCTGTCAGCCAAAAGAATCGCCCAGGGCGATCAGGCATTCAATATTTGCCGGGCAATTACCAGCCGCTGTATCTCACTAGTGCCCTCGCCGATGGTCATCAGCCGCGTGTCGCGGTAGATCCGCTCAACTGGAAACTCGCTACTATAACCATAACCGCCGTGTACCTGAATGGCGTTCCGGCATACACGCTCGCTTACTTCCGTTGCGAACAACTTAGCCATGGCTGCAGCCTTGGTAAAGGGCTTACCCAGGCTTTTCAACCACGCCGCCCAATAGACCATCAGCCGGGCGGCCTGTATCTCAGTTGCCGCATCTGCCAACATCCACTGGATAGCCTGGTACTGAGCGATCGGTTTGCCAAAGGTCTCGCGTTCCTTGGCGTACTTGAGGGCTTCTTCGTAGGCCGCTTGCGCCAAACCAACCGCCAATGCCCCAATTCCCACCCGGCCACCATCCAATGTCGACAGAGTTTGCTGCAAACCATGTCCTTCGGGCCCCAGCAGGTTCCCCTGGGGCACGCGCACTTCATCCAGTGTGACCGCATGAGTTGGCGAGCCCTTGAGGCCCATCTTCTTCTCGGCCGGACCGATGCTGATGCCCGGCGCGTCGCTAGGCACTATCAAGTGGCTCAAGCTACGGCTACCTCCAGCCGGATCCGTGCGCACCAGCAAGACCATCACATCTGAAATCGAGGCGTTGGTCATCCACATCTTGCTTCCGTCGATGATCCACGAGTCGCCTTCCTTGACCGCTGTCGTACGCACGCCTCCCTGCAAATCTGAGCCGGCCCCTGGCTCGGTAAGAGCCAGGCAAGCCAACTTATTCTGCCCGGTCGCCAAGGGTGGCAGCCACTTCTTTTTTTGGTCTTCGCTGCCGTAGCGAATGATGGGTCCCAGGGCCAGGCCATTGTGGGCCGAGATCGCCAGCGCCGTCGAACCACAACCCCAGCCCAGTTCCTCAATGGCGATGGCCGCGCTGACCGCGTCGACGGCCGCGCCGCCATATTCTTCGGGCACCTCCAAGCCAAGCAAGCCCAGCGGCCCCATCTTGCGCGTCGCCTCCCAATTGAAAGAGGCTTCTTCGTCTACCTGCCGCGCCCGAGGCTTTACCTCCTTGGCCACGAAATCGTGGACTAGATCGCGGAATAGACGTTGATCTTCGTTAAGTTGGAACTCCATGTACAACTCCTCCTAGGTGGAAACGCCTTCGAGGCCAGCGGCCGCCAGTGTTAGCAGTAATAGCTGAACCAGTCCTTCCGGTAGGCGAGCTGGGTCCAGGAACTCATCCACGCGGTGGGTATTGCCAGAGTTTGCTAGACCAACGCACACCGACGGAATTCCCATACTGATTGGGATATTGGCGTCCGTGCTCCCGGCCATGAAATGTACGTCTTGACAGCCGACGAGCCGTAGAGCCTCTACCGCCCAGGTCACCAACGGCGTCTCCTGCGCCAACTCTCCGGCCGGCCGGTCCCCGATCTTCGACAGGGAAGCAGTCACGTCAGCCCCTAGCGTTTGCTCAGCTACTATCTGCTCTACACGTGTCAGCAGTCTATTTAGCATTTGCGGATCTATGGAGCGCATGTCGATCAGGCAAGAAGCCTGCGCGGCGATGCTGTTAACCGTCGTGCCTCCTTCAACAACGCCCACGTTGATCGTTGTCTTTGGCTGTTTGGGCAGCTCCAATTGGCCTATGCTTCCGACAATTCGGCCAAGAATGTGAATCGCGCTGGGGCTGCCATAATCGCCCCATGAGTGCCCGCCTGGCGTCTTGACCGTCAGCCGAAAGCGACGTACGCCTATGGCTCTATGGAAAACATGACCGAATGATCCGCCCTCGATTACCACATAGCGAGCCTCTGGACCGAAGCGCTCCACGACACTGCGCATGCCACGCAAGTCGCCCAAGCCTTCCTCGCAGACGTTGGCCACGAACCATATGTCCTCTCTCGGCCGTAACTTTGCGTCGTTCAACATCCCGGCCATCACCAATAAGCCGGCCACACCCAACGCATTATCGGCCAGCCCAGGGCCACTAATTAGGCCGTGGGCCGGCTTTTGGCCATTCTCATAACTCACGGACAGATCGGTTTCATGAGAAAAGACGGTGTCGCTATGGGCGCTGAGAACGACAGGCGAACCATTCGCCAATCCGGGAAATCGGCCGAATACATTGTGCATCGCGTCCTGGCTGACGTCGACCAGGCCCAGTTCACGAAACTTGCTTTCGACGTAAGTGGCTCGTTCAGCCTCTGCGAAAGTAGGCGATGGAATCTGTTGAATCGATATAGCCAGATCAAGCGCTTGACCAACGCGCTGCCGGCAGAGTTGCATCGCCGCCTTTACTTCTTCAGACGCTGCAATCCTGGTGATTTCGTTCATCAATCAACCTAAGGGCCGAATCAACAAGATGCCCACGAAGCCGATGACTAAGCCAGCGTGAAGGCATAGATTTGAATCGACGATCCAGTAGCCCTGTCCGGGAAAGAGTTGCAGCAAGAAGTTGATTAGCACCAGAGCAATTGCCACAAAGATCAAAAGGCCAGGCCGCCCTGCCAAAAGATCGGCCGCTCGCTCCAGGAAACGATTGATTCGATCGTTCATCAAGCCTGTCACCCAGATTCTTTGGCTAATTCTGTGCCAGCCGGTAGTTTTCGAAGTACGGGATAAGACGTCCGGGCACGCGACCGTCGATGACGACACCGTCGGCCAGGTGGTTCTCGCTGCCTACCTGGCCTCTCTCATGGAAGAGAGATAACAGATCACCCCTGGAGTACGGCAACTTGACGGTCAGCGGATGCAGTTGTCCTTCCATGACCGCCTCGATGGCCAACAGGAGTGATTCAATCCCCTGACCGGTTAGAGCTGAAACCTGCACACCCACGGCCGGCAACTTCAGCCCTTCTGCCGGGTTCTTTTCGTCTGTCAGCAGGTCGATCTTGTTCAAAGCGATAATCTGGGGTAGGTGATCGACCTCAAGTTCGGCCAGGACATCTTCTACCGACTCGATCTGTGCTGCTGCCTGGGGATGAGTCACATCTACAATGTGCAGCAATAAGTCGGCCTCGATGATCTCCTCCAGTGTCGCTCGGAAAGCTGCCACGATGTCCGGCGGCAGTTTTTGAATGAAGCCAACCGTGTCTGTGAACAGTACTTCCCGGCCACCGGGCATAACCACTCGCCTTGTCGTTGGATCGAGGGTGGCAAACAACATGTCCGCAGCCAAGACATCGGCGTCGCTCAGTCGATTCAACAATGTCGACTTACCCGAGTTAGTGTAGCCGACGATGGCCACTACTTGGATCTCGGTCTCGCGCCGCTTGGCCCGATAACGACCGCGATGGGCCCTGACCGAATCCAGGTCCTCTTTGAGGCGCGATATTCGCCGGCCGATCTCGCGCCGGTCCACCTCCAGCTGGGTCTCACCCGGACCGCGCAAGCCCACACCGCCGGACGATCCCCCTGCCCGACCGCCCGCCTGACGCGCCAAATGGGTCCACATACGAGTCAGTCGAGGCAGACGGTACTCGAGCTGGGCCAACTCGACCTGCAGCTTACCTTCTCGCGTATCGGCGTGCAAAGCAAATATGTCCAGGATGAGCGCGGTCCGGTCAAGTATTCGTGTATCATCGCCAAAATACTTCTCTAACTCGCGTTGATGCCTGGGTAAGAGTTCGTCGTCAAACAGAACCAGGTCGGCGTCCATCTCAGATGCAAGCGCCTTCACCTCCTCCAGTTTACCGCGACCGATGTACGTCGCGCTGTCCGGGTGCTTCAGTCGTTGAGACACCAGTCCCACGACTTTCAGCCCGGCCGTGTCGGCCAACCGGGCCAGTTCGGCCAGGCTTTCGTCAACCGGAAGCAACTGCTTACCGCGGGTAAACTCGACGCCCACGAGTACCGCTCGTTCCCTAGGACCTTCAACGTAATGCATGTCTTGTGCGATGTTAACCTCCGTCAACAACTATAGCAAAATTGGGCCGCCATCCACTCAATCAACCAGGCCTACGATCTGCAGTGATCGCGGGTGCTCAACTTGATACTCGTATTGTATCTTCGTTGTCGCGCCGGCCGCCACGTCAAGGTGCCATTCCATCAGATTTAACTCCTTCTTTTCGCTTGGCTCAGGCGTGACCTCGATCAGCTTGACTGAGATCTCTTCATGCCTGGAAACCGGCAGATTGTCTTGAATCTCGATATTGGCCTGCGCAGGCAGAAGATTCTTGATTTCGATCTCGTATCCAAATTGTATTTGTCGCTTATCACGCAGGCGCCTTTTGTCAACGTCTCTGCGCACCATTTTTCGTTCAACGGTAAGGCGCTCTTCGACCCCAACAAGGAGTTCAATCTCGTCGCTCACCGGGACATACTCAAGGCGCGAGACGCCGATGAAGCGTTGGCCGACAAACAGGTGGATGGGTCCGGCAAGGAACGGATATGGCCCGTCGTTGGCGGCCTTTGTCCGCCGAAAGACTGCCTCCGTGTGCTTCGGAACGGACACGTAATCCACCTGAGCCGGAAATCTCGACTGAAAAAGCGTCGACTTGTGCGGCGAACCATCACTGGGGATGTTGCCACGGCCTGCCACCTCATAGGTCACTGTGGCGCCGCTCTCTTCAATGTATACTGCAGCCTCGGCGACTTGCGCCGCGATAGGCGCCTCAGAAACGACTAGTGCGTCCATGGCCATGGCCTGTGGAGCAGCGGTGGCTTTCGCCGCTCGAGCCGGTGCGGCCCGCGGCGCGGGTGGATGGTAAATGTCAATGTACCAGGGCTTGAGTTCGGGCAATCGGCGATTGAGACCAATTCGGGCCGTCGATACCTGTAATCTCACATCTGCCCAGTCCTGCCCGCTGCTTTGCGTAATTTGGGCGATTCCTTCGATTGATAGCTCACTGCCGCCCTCTACCTCGAGGAGCCTCACGTCATAGATTGGTTTCCATGACGCCTGTCTCACGTTGTAGACCACTTCAACCTCGAAATCACCGGCCGACAGTACCTCCAGATCTACAATCGCCTGGTTCCTCTGGGGTGGTCGCGATGACTTCAGTTCTTCGAGTTCGCGACCGGCCTTGTCCAAGGCCTTGCTTAATGCCCTTCCCTTCTTCTCCAACTCTCTCTTGGAAGCGCGCAGATCTTTGTCTTGTCTTTCGAAGAAGCGGCTGATTCGTTCGTGTTCTTCCACTTTCGTCCGGCCCAATGCCAGGCCTCTGGCATATTGCTCGCTTTCCCCTCTTAGCCCTTCCAGGTGTCGAACCTGGGCATCGAGGACAGCCTGCTCGTCGGCTACGGCATACAAATCATCTTCCAGTCCCTCGATTGCTTCCTCAAGATTACGGACTTTTGCGGCCGGTGTTTCCTCAAAATGCTGTCTGCGCACCTCAACGCCGAGCAAACGAACGTGCGCTTCACCCTGACCGTCAACCCGCACCGAGTCCCTATCCATTGACAGCGGCAGATCTTCCACGACTAATCTGTGGCTACCGACCGTAAGGGTTGCCTGACCTCTGGCCGTTACCCTTGCCTGTTCGGTATATACTGTGACCGATAACACTGTCGGCGTTAGGCTAATGTCCATCTTTGGCTCCTATTCTCCTATTCTCTCTTCCAACCAGACCTCCAGCGTTCGGCCGACCCGCATTAAGCTTTCCGCGCTGGCCTTGTCGGTCGTATCTTCCACAGTGTGCCAATACTCATAATCGAAATCAATGATGTCGACGGCCGGGATTCCCGCCAAGGCAAAAGGTAGATGGTCGTCAATCAGTGTGTAGCCCAATTCTGGGATGAACTGATCGCCAAAACCCAAATCGGCGCCAATGCGCCATAATTCGGCTCGAAGGTCAGGATGGGAGTTTCCTTCATAGAGCAATTGTTGATCGGCATCGCCCACCATGTCAACCAGTACCATGGCTTGGGGCGTGATATCCAGATTCTCGGCCATGTGGGTTGAACCCACGATCCATTGGAATCCCGGCATGCCCTCACTGCCGTTGTCCTCCAGATCGAAGAACGCCAACCAAATCTCATGTTCGATCGCGTCCAGGTTTAGCGTCCGTGCCAGCTCTAACAACACGGCGACGCCGCTAGCGCCATCTACGGCGCCCGGCACCGGCGCCACACTGCCCGGCGTCCGATTGGCAATGGCCCGCGTATCATAATGCGCCCCAAGAATGATGACGTCACCTGCGCCTTCATTTGCCCTACCGATGATATTCCGCCCTACAACATTTAGATAAGGAAAGCGTTGTTCTTCGACCGCCCAGCCAAGCTCATCCAATGTAGAAACGATGTAATCGCCGACCTCTCGATGGCCCGGGCTTCCGGGCCATCGAGGTCCAAAAGCCATCTGTTGCTCCAGGTAAGCAAAGGCTTCCTGGCCGTCGAAAACTAGGTCCGGCATGGTTGTTATTGTCGACAAGACTTCCGTCACTACAACTTCTTGCGTGGGGGTGGCTGTTTGGCTAGTTGCAGCTTCGGCCGGGCTTGTCGGAACCGGGAAATTGGACGCCGGGGTAGGCGGAGGTGTCCGACTCTCCTCTGCCCTATCTGAAGAAGCAACAGGCAGCAGTACCATCGACAGGACAACAAGGGACAGAACTAACTTATGCCAGCAAAGGCGTGGACCTTGACGCGGCTGCTCCATTAGTTAGCACGTTCCCCGATCTGCAGTTCACGTTCGGCGATATGAGAATCGTAAGCGACTCTCCTTTCCCGAGCGAAGCGTCGCATGGCCGTAAGCGACCTCTGCGAATAGTAACGATATCGCTCATTCTTCCCCATGCGCTGTTCAGGCATCGGAAGTAATCCGAAGTTTGCTTTCATCGGCTGAAATGATTTTGCTTGTGCGTGAGTCACATAATGGCACAATGCGCCTAGCATGGTCAGGGTTGGAAAAATGACTGGATTGTCGCCCTGCAATAATCTGGCCGCATTGATGCCAGCCACAAGGCCGGTCGCGGCGTTGCCCATGTAACCCTCAACGCCGGTAATTTGACCCGCAAAGAACAGTTCAGCCCGGGACCGGTATTGCAGCGTCGGCTGCAATAGTTCAGGCGAGTTGATGTAAGTGTTTCGGTGCATCATGCCATACCGCATGAACTCGGCTTGCTCGAGCCCCGGAACCATTCGCAACACGCGCTTCTGCTCACCCCAGCGCAAATTAGTCTGAAAACCGACCAGATTGTACAACGTACCGGCTATATTATCTTGCCTTAGCTGAACGACCGCGAAGGGTCTGCGCCCAGTGCGCGGATCGTTTATACCAACCGGTCGCATCGGCCCATACCTCAGTGCATCCCTGCTGCGCCGAGCCATTACTTCTACCGGTAGGCAACCCTCAAAGAAGTGGGCGTCTTCGCGCTCAAAGTCCCGTAACTCGATTTGCTCAGCCGCTGCCAGCGCTTGCTGGAAAGCATCATAGGTCGCTTCATCCAGCGGGCAATTCAGATAATCACCTTCAACCAGCGTTTCGTCATCATATCGAGAAGCCCGGAAAGCAACGCTCGTGTCGATTGAGTCGCTACTGACGATAGGTGACAGGGCATCGTAAAAGTAGAGGTATTCTTGACTCGACAGCGCCGCCAGCGAATCAGACAACGCGGAGGATGTAAGCGGTCCCGTCGCGACGATGCAGGGAGCTTCCGGAATCGTTCGAACCTCTTCTCTTACTATTTCGATCCGTGGATGACCGGTTACCATGGCTGTGACCTGCCGGGCAAAGGCCTGTCGGTCAACTGCAAGGGCCGTACCGGCCGGAACGGCGGTTTCTTCGGCGCAGCGCAGTATCAACGAGCCCAATCCTCGCAATTCTGCCTTCAGCAAACCTGGCGCCTTGTAAATCAGGTTTGAGCCGAGCGAATTGCTGCAGACCAACTCGGCCAGTTGCTCAGTTTCATGAGCCGGAGTCTGCTTCAGCGGCCGCATCTCGTAGAGACGAACTGCCAGGCCCATCTCGGCCGCCTGCCAGGCCGCTTCGGCGCCGGCCAATCCTCCTCCAACTACGATCAATTCTTCAGACATATTTCCGATTCCAACAGGTGCCGGTGATCCGTATTCTTCAGCTGGGTGATCGACGGCTAATCTGATCCGGTTAGTTTGGACAGCATCCGGCGCGCATGACGATCATTTGGATTATCTTTGACCGCCTGGCGAAACCAGCCGGCGGCCTCTTCCGTCTCCTGGCGATCGCGATATATCAGACCAATGTTGTAAGCCACGTTAGGTACGGCCGGCTGTATCTCCAACGCCCGCTCGAAGGCGGCGATCGCTCGTCGCTGATCTTGCTCTCGAGCCAAAACCGGATTGCCTAGGTAAGCTGCTCCGAGATTTGTCCAGACCATTGGGTTATCCGGCTCGCGCTCGCCGAGCGGCTCCAGTAAAGCCACAGCCTTTTTGAACTTGCCGGCTAGAATGTATGCACCGCTCAAGTTGATCGTAGCGTCAATGTGGTTCGGCTTCAATGTATGAGCTTTCTCCAACAAGGGTATGGCCTCAGGCGCATTGCCTTGATGTAGCAGCTCCGTTCCGCGGCCGAAGTAGTCGTCAAAATCACTGTCAGTCATCTGCGCTCGCTCGTCCAGCTATTTCTCTTAGATGTGTTCATTGGCAAGTAGTGTTAGTCCTGTGATCTGAATGCTTTACAAATACGTCAGCTTTTGCGACCTTTCGGAAGCCCGACCAAGAGTGCTAATAACAAGAATCCAGCAATGATAATAGCCAGCCCCACCCTTCCATTGCGCCAAACTCTTTGTAGTAGAGACTGGGGCGCTTCTTGGTCCAACCAATCCTGATTCAGTGCAGCCAGCGAAATACCCAGCCCTCGTTCGGTCACCGACTGGCAGTCCGCGCCATCAGCTAGCTCAACAATCATCTGCTTCAACGCCTGGTTGCCGTACTGTGACTGAATATGGCGAATAATCGCCGCGCTCTGAGCATAGGCCAGAAGCACTGCATCATCATCGGCCGGTAATGTATAGCAGAGGTCGTCAAGAGCTATGGTCTCGCCTGACGCAGTGGCCTCTTCAAGCCTGGTAGCATAGATTGGATTTAGCTCTGACTCAAGTAAACTGGCCAAACCCTCATCCAGCCATAGGGGCATCGACTCATAGCCGACGCCCGTTGCCTGGTACAGGTAAAGATGGACCAGTTCGTGGGGAATAGTTCGGGCCAGGTCCGTTGCCGCAGTCACCGGACTGCCAGCCGACACAAGGATGACGCCGAGTTCTGGACGGGCATGAGCGCCTACCCAATCTCGGCCCGTAAGGCGCAATCCAGCACGCAAATCAGCCGCGGTCGGATACACGTATATTCTCAGGGGGCTCGGGGGTTCGCTAGGCATGATAGCCCTGATTTCCGGCAGGGCATTTACCACCGCATCCAACGCCCCTTGGCCAACTGCCGGTTCGTCGCCGGTCCAAAAGACTTGAACACCATCTCGTTCAATTTCGCGCCACGCAAACTGATCGTCGACATACTCGACCGTTTGCGGTTCAGTTTCTAGTTCGTTACCGTCCTCGTCCTCGATCATCCACCAGTAAGTGACGGTCGTGAACGGAGCGAGGCGCAACTGTTTGAGGTCGACCACATGAGTTAACGCGATCTCACGATCGATTGGAAAATCGACATCGGCCGTCAGTGTGTTGGCAAACTCAGGCGCGCTGAGAAACAGCGTCGCCTTACGGACGGGCGACGCGGCCTTGGCCTCCAGAGAAAGGTGCAATGCTTGTCCGAAACTGTATTCTGCGCTGGCCTCAGCCTGAATTGACGATTCTCCTTGAGCGTCAATCGTGCTAGGCAGGGCCAGCCAGCCCATCGTCAGGACCAAGCCAACGACAGCGATAAGACTCCACCGTACTTCGCGAATCGCCCTACAACTCCCCAGTGCCGGTCTACGGCTAACGGGCCTATCGTCATTTTGCGGAAAGGTCTTCATAGTCCGAGCCAGGTGATGACAATCGGCACAGTAATAGCACTGAGGATAGTGGTCAACACTACTGTACTCGTCACCAAGCCCGGGCGCACGTTAAACTCTACGGCAAGAATCGTGGTGATGACGGCCGTCGGCATGCTCGCCTCGATAATGCTTGTCGCCCGGTTTAAACCCTGCAGTCCAAACCAGCTCGCTACAATGACCGCCACTATCGGCCCGACGATCAATCTAATTCCCGAGGCCGGCAGGGCCAACCAAACCCGGCCGAGATCGGTCAGGTCGGCGATCTGCATACCCAAAACAACCAGCATGACCGGGATCGCTCCTGCGCCAGCCAATTCGATGCCTCTCAACAATGGCTGGGGTACGTGGATATCAAGCGAATAAATCAGCACGGCCGCGATGACGGCGTAAAACGCCGGCATTCGAAGCAGACGCACTAGCGACTCCCGCCAGTCTACCTGACCCATTGAGGCGATGAACACGCCTAGGGTAAAGACCAGAATCGTGCTAACCACGAAATAGACTGCCGCTCTTGCCAGGCCATCTTCGCCATAGCGCAGCCGATTGAGGGTCAGACCATAGTTGCCACTATTAACGAACATGACCACCAGCAACAGCGCGACCGTGTCGATTCGTGAAAGCCGCAGAAGCCGGGAGGCCAGCAGCGTCACCAGTCCGATTAGCAACGTTACAACGACAGCATACGCCGCAAGCTGCAACATTTCATCACCTGGTATCTCTGAACTAACCAGAGAAGAAAACACCAGAGCTGGCGAGAAGGCGTAAAACGTCAGCTTGGAAAGCACCTGCTTATCAAGGCCCAGCCTCCGACGCAACACGAATCCCATTGCCGCGACAAGGAATATGGGTAAGATGTTCTGCAGAAAAACGTCTAAAAGGCCGCTCACGGAGAGTAGTTTTCACACGGAAAGGAAACGATCATCTTCGTGATTATTGTCCCAGCCAAGCGGCGACAAGTCAATTTCACCGCCCAGCCAGGCCATCTCCTCCAGCGCTTCTTCAATGGCGGACTGGACATCTACGAAGTCAGGATCGCCATCCATTTCCTCTAGAATTCGAGTGGCCGTAGCGCCCCCAATCTGACCCAGCGCCACAATAGCCGCAAGCCGGACCTCCAAATCGTGATCTGTCACGAGATCAGCCAACTCCGAAACTGCGTCACTACTTCCTAAGTGCCCGGCTGCCCTGGCGGCCTCGAGCCGCATCTCGTCGTTATGGCTGGCCATTTCGTCCAGAACGATTGGCAGCCAGCGCTTGTCGACCGTGCGCCCCATTGCGTAGATCGAGCTGATCTGCAGCTCCTGATCGCCGCTATCGTAGGCCTCTTCCACCAACGAAGCCACTCGTTCATGCGATGATGGGCTTAACGATTCCAATGCCGCACGACGAACCGCCGTTGGCGTGGCGCCGTCGTCAAGCAACGAAAGAAGAGCATCGACGGCCGGGGCTACGCTTCGTCTGGGAATCTGATTCCATTCCGCCATTAAGATGAAATGCCCGATGGTTGCCGCCGCCAGAGTGCGGACCTGTACATCAGGATCAGTAACCATGAGTTCTACGATCGGATTGATCAAGGTTATTCGCTCCGTATCCCATAGGCCGTCTAGCGCAGCCAGGCGCACGGCCGGCAAGCGATCGGCCAGACAGAAAGCGAATATGCCGCTGAAGTCAACGTGGAAATTCTCTTCGGTGATATCGGCCAGGTGCCGGATCATGACCCGCTTTCGTTCATCGCTGAACTCACCCCAGCCCTGGCAGAACAGTGACAGCTCTTCTGGGGTCAGATCGGAAAGGCCGTACAAGGCAGCCACACTAAGACTCTCTTCATTCTTGAGCAAATCCATCAATTCGCCGATTGCATCACTATTCTCTTCGTCCATGGTATCTCCAAAAAAATAGAGATTAGAGCCTAAATCCTCGAGCTCTAATCCCTGTCAACTTCAATCAAGAAGTCTCGACAACCGCGCAAGTGTCGTCAATTCTAGAATGGAATGATTGGGTTAACAATATCCTGCACGATAATCAGCAGCATCAGACCTAACAGGAACAACATGCCGACGAGATGAACCATGCCCTCTCGTTCGGGCTCAATTCGTCTCCCACGGACCGCTTCTACCAATACAAACATGATGCGGCCGCCATCCAGTGCGGGGATTGGCAGCAAGTTCGTGAAACCCAATGCGACACTGATCACGGCTGCAAACCAAAGGAGTGGAAACCAATCGCCTTGGTTGGCCGTTTCTTCGGCCGCTCGGCCCGCAAGTTGGCTTAGGCCGACCACGCTTACAGGTCGTGCTTCGCTTGGCGTAATTTGGCCGCGAATGAGCATGACCGGCGCGCGCAGCGTGCCCCAGACCACGTCAAACATCGTCTGGCCTGCCATCGCCACCGATTGTACCGGACCCATCGAAACGTTCTCGCCCGTCCGCCGGCCTTCCAGCCGAATGCCCGTTGGACCTTCGGTTTCGTCATCATATTCGCCCGGTAGACGTGGCGTAACCTTGAATGTTAGCCGTTCTTCACCACGAAGAACGATTATTTCCACCGGCCGACCGGCCGAACTGGTAATTTCGTCAACGACAACACCCGATCCGTCAACTTCCCTACCATTGACTTCGACCAATACGTCGCCAGCCTGAATACCCGCGAGCATGGCTGGCGAGTCGGGCTGCACTTCCGGAACGGCGATCTCAAAGCGCGGTGGCCCAATCATGAAAGCAATCCAGAAGAGCAGTAGAGCCAGCAGAAAATTGGCCCCTGCGCCGGCCGAGAGGGTGAACAGCCGTGCCTTCTTAGAAGCCCCAGCCAGACCACCGGAAACCGACGGATCGTCCTCGCCGGCCGGTCTGACAAATCCTCCAATAGGGATCCAGTTCAGCGAGTAGATAGTTCCGTTGCGCTTAAAGAGCGTTGCCGCTCGAGGCGGAAAACCTAGCCCGAATTCCTCAACACGAATGCCTGATAGGCGCGCGGCAACGAAATGCCCTAGTTCATGAATCAGTATGATAGGCGTCAGAACCAATATAAATGCGCCTATTGTCCACCAGATTGACATCTTGCACTCGTCCTGCGGCAAACGAACCGGGCCACAAAAGCCTCAAAGTTGTCCGCGTTTAATGCCGGTCATTATAAGGCCATGACCTATGAGGCCGCAATGGCTAGTAGTTATTATTTACACCATTCTAACGCGCAAGCAGCTGAAGCCTCTTCGGTTCAAGTCTAATATGAATTCGGGTGGAGATTTCGGGTAGTATTACGGTTGAATCGAAGTTGAGTCTGAGGCTGGCCGGTTCTAAGCCAGAGGTGATCGACAACGTCGCGACCTGATGTCGGCCGCGAAAAGATATGTCAGTCAGGTAGCCTTCGACGACGTTTCGGCCCTGGTCGTCTTCCGGGACAAGCGTCGCGGCCCCCGGACGGATCAGAAGCGTCGCCTGTCGACTCTCGTGCTCAGGGAGAACTTCGACCATTAGATTGCCAACTATGCTTCGTACAATCGGAGGATCCCGGTTGATGATTTCCGCTTCCAGTAAGTTTTCCATCCCCAAAAACCGGGCGACGAAAGGCGTCATTGGCCGGCGATATAACTCGACCGGCGTTCCTTCCTGTTCAATCTTGCCCTCATTCATTACCAGCACGCGGTCTGCGACGGCAAACGCTTCCTCCTGGTCATGAGTGACATAGATCGAGGTCATCGCCGTTCTTGGTGAGTCTGCCAGTGCATCTGAATTCGAGCCGACGATCCCTGCCTCGGTCGCTTTTCGGCCGATCACTTCCGAAGCCGATGGATCGCTGGCCTGCTTCAGAATCAGGCGCAGTTCGCCCATAAGTCGCTCTCGCAGAGCCCTGTCCAGCGAGCCCAGCGGCTCGTCCAGTAGCAGCAATCTGGGAAACGGTGCCAGTGACCTGGCCAGGGCAACCCTCTGTTGCTCACCGCCCGATAATTCATGAACTGACCTTTCCCCAAAATCCGATAGGCCAACCATCCCTAACACTTGCCGGACACGGCGTTCTTGCAGTGACTGATCCCAGCCTGACATGCGCAGGCCAAAGGCCACATTCTGGTTGACATTCTTGTGAGGAAAAAGGGCGTAATCCTGAAAGACCATTCCGAAGCCACGTCTGTGAATGGGAATCTGTCCAAGATCACTGCCCTCTAGCGATAGAGTTCCCCGTTCGGCCGTTTCCAATCCGGCGATAATGCGCAATAACGTCGTCTTTCCGCAGCCACTCGGGCCGAGCAAGACAACGATTTCGCCCTTTGCTATTGACGTCGTGATGCCGCGCAAGACCGGCTGGCCTTCGAAGGCTTTGTGTACGTCTTTAACCTCAAGCAACATCGGCAAACCCGGGACTAGAACTCGCCAATATCAGCATAGCGGAACCGTTCGATGGCAACAAAACCGACGACGCACACAGCCATCAGGATGCTGCTCATGGCAAGCGCCTGGCCGAAATTCAGGGCGCCTGGCTGGCTCAAATAGCGCTGAATTGCTATCGGCAATGTGAGAAAACCGCTATTCGGACGAACTATGAAACTGGTAGCGCCGAACTCCCCCATACTGACCATGAAAGCAAAAACCGCGCCGACCAATAGAGCCCGGCTAACGATAGGCAGGTCGATCTCTCGCCATGAATGAAGCGGTGAGGCGCCCATGACGGCCGCCGCCTCTCTTAGCGATGGTTTGATACCCTGTATGACCGGCAGGATACTGCGCACCACAAAGGGCAGCGCCACCAACGTATGGGCCACCAGCACAATGATCGCCGAGGTACGCAAGCGCCCCATGGACAGGACATAGGCAAATCCGAGAGTGACAGCCGACGCACCAAGCGGCAACATAAACACCGGATCCAGCCACGTCCGCCATCGCGATCGGCGACTGATCATGGCCGCGCTCAAGATTCCCAGAAAGGCGGCCAGAAACATGGTCAGGACGGCATATCCAATCGAGTTGCGGACAGCCACCAACGGTGACACAAAGGTAATGCTGCCCTGCCGTAGGGCGGGCAGCGCCTGATAGTAGGCCAGTGTGAACGCGCCATTTCGATCCACCAGCGAGCGCCATACCAATGCCAGCAGGGGGCTCAACATGAAGACGCTTAGGCCGCTCACGAGCAGTCCAACAACGATCTTCTCCCCAATTTCGCGCGGGCGTCGCATTGTCGTCTTCCGGGGTCGAAAGTCGAGAGGCACCGACAATCGCCGTTGCCAGTGAGCATACAGCAACATCAGCAGGAAAGTGAATATGATCTGCAACAGGGCCAGGACGGCTGCCACCTCCGGGTTCAGGAAAGTCACGAATTGCCGATAGATCTCGGTTTCAATGGTGCTGAAGGACGGTCCACCCAGAATGAGTATCACTCCGAAGCTAGTGAAGGTAAACAGGAAGATGATCACCGAGGCTCCAATGAGAGGCGGCCGAAGTAGAGGCAACGTCACTTCCCAGAAGGCGCGCGGCGGAGACGCGCCTAGCACCTTGGCCGTCTCGGTTAGCCGCGGATTCAGATTGGCCCAGAAGCCACCTATAAGCCGAATCACCACTGCCATGTTGTAATAAACGTGCGCCAGCAATATGATCGCCAGGGTTTGCTCAAGTCTCAAGGGCGCCTGCTGCAAATCAAACACGTCGATCAGGAAATCGTTCAGCGGCCCTTGTGGTCCGAGCAGTGCTCTGAAGGAGGCGGCAACCACAATGGTAGGCATTACAAAAGGCACCGTTACCAACGCCCGCAACATTGACTTTCCAGGAAAATCATAGCGGGCAAAAATGTAGGCCGCTGGTAGGCCCAGGACCAGCGTCAGTACCGTAGACAGCGCCGCCTGCCAGAACGTGAACCAGACCACATTAAGAATGTATGCCTGCTCCAGGGCTTGCCTCGCGGACGAGATTGATAGGCTCTGGGCGAACAGACGAACGAGAGGGTAGAAGAAGAATACAGCCAGAAAAAGCAGCGGAACGATGAACAAAACAAGGCTTAATCGAGCCAGGCGACGGCCGGAAGTATGCGACGATACACTTGTTCCCACAGAGATTCACCACCCACAAGGGGCGATTCTAGGGCTGCCGCGACCGCTGGCCGCCCCGACGCGCCTCCAAGTCAGCGCACTACCAAGACCGGACATGGCGCGCGCTCGACGACGTGAGGCGTTACCTGGTCGACAAAGAGGCGGCGTACTGGTCCAGTCGTACCGGCTGCACCGATGACCAACATATCATAGTCACCCTGACGGGCAACACGCATTATTTCATCCGATGCAACGCCCTGAGCTACCTCAATATCCGCCTGCACGCCTTGATCAGCCAGATACCGGGCGCTCCAGCGCAAATAACGTGCGATGGGCGTGTCCGTTTTCAGCAGTTCAGGCAAAGTCTCTTCGATCTCGTCAAGCCCCGTGTACATGGTGGGTACTGGATTGGTAACGAACAGAATTGTTACGGTCGCTTGAGCCAACCGGGCCAGGCGGGTGCCTACCTCGACGACCTTGCGGTTCATTTTCTGTCCGCCAATGGCAACCAGGACCTTCTTCAACGCGCCCGTACGCTCACCGCGTACAACAAGGACTGTTGCGTTAGCCTTGTCCGCCACTTTGTCGGTTACGGTCCCAAGCAATGCTTCAAGCATGCCGGCGGCGTCTTGCGATCCCACGACGATTGTTGCGTAATCGCCCTCTCGAGCTTCGTTCAAGATCTCCGCCTTGGGAGTGCCCAGCCGAATCTTGGTTTCAACCCGGCTTCCGTTTAACAATTGGCTGGCCTTCTCCAATTCTGAATCGGCGTTCGCGCGCCGTGTCTCATCACCCACCACAGTCATTAATGTGATAGGTGAATTCTGCAATCCGGCAATCAGCCCGCCAAAACTTAACGTATTACCTGCGTAAGGCAATTGGCGAATGCAAATTAACGTCTTCATTCCTGCAACTCCAGTAAAATCGATCGGATAATTGCCATTGCTATAGCCCTTCGCCTCCTCCAAGCAGGCGGATAAGGACCAGGATCGCGCCAATCAACGGCAATACCGAGAACAGCAATCGTATGCGCGGTCCGGCGAAATAGCGTGTAGAGACTGCTCCAATTTGGGCGCCAATGGCTGCGCCCGTTTGCATGACCAGGGCAATGAAGATATCGACATTCCCCTTTAGGGCATGGGTTATCGTACCGTAACCTGACGAGAATACGATCTCGAACAAATCGGTGCCAACCGCAACGTGCGTTGGAACGCCGATGATGTAGACCAGCATCGGCATACGAATGAAGCCACCGCCGACGCCCAGGAAGCCGGCCAGAATACCGCTGATCAAACCAACGCCAAGGACAACCCATAGCGATACAGAAGCAATGCCTGAGCCAGGAAATGAGACCATTGGCCGTAGACGAATGCTATGCATTCGCCTGGTAATGCTCTGAAAGGAGACGACGTCCTTCACATTGAGGCTATCGGCCCGAATCATTCGCATTGCCCGGATGCTTTCCCAGGCCGTAAAGAAGCTTATTATCAGCAATATGACGATGTATGCGATGCCCACCACCAGATCGACCTGGCCCATTTCTTCCAGCAGTTCAATTAACTGAGCCCCGATTTCGACGCCGATAACTGTGCCAACTATCATCACCGCGCCTAGCCGGATATCGACGTGGCCCAGGGTTCTGTGCCGGCTAGAGGCGACGATCGACTTTCCAGTCATATGGGCCAGATCGGTGCCAACAACCATATTGACTGGCATGCCGGTCCAGAACAACATCGGACCGGCTAAGAATCCACCGCCTACACCAAAGAATCCACCCAGGATGCCAACCAGGAAGCCAACGCCGATCAAGAATAGCGGGTTGATCACCACTCCGGAAATTGGAAATTCCATGGCTACTCGAGTCTCTCCAAACCCAGTCGCTCGACAAGAAACGTAGTCACCTTCTCAAAAAGCACGCCCTGCACCACAATCAGGATCAGAGCAACCACGGCGTAAACTCCCAGATTGTTCTCGTACAAATAGGTCAGCCACTCCCCTAACGACTGAAGCACGAGCAGGAAGTAGGCAACCACAAGGACGCCATATACGACAACTTCAATGACAAAGTTCCGTATCAGCTTCCTGCTATTTACTTCCATAGTTTGAGTCCCCGTACGAAACTTTAGCTCTTGATAAACAGCCCCGGTAGGCAAGCGTTACTCGGGCCAAAGAAGCTGCGATATTCTATTGCCGACACGGCAACTAAGTCAACCGAGCCAAAGTCTGCTCAAATATCTCAAACAGCTGCACCTCCAGCATCGTGAAGCGCTGGCACAGCGCACATTCCGAGCGATTTGGCCTGATTGGATACCATATCGAAGGCATCAGAGAATCATCCGTCCGACGTCTCCTTTTCCATGGCATCGGGATCTAGTCCGGCTTCAACCGCCGCGGCTCGCAGAACTGATCAGGCATACAAGTCCTGGCCCTCTCCTTAAAACTTGCAGAAAAAGATAGTGCGGAACTGATCGTGCCGCCCGTGCATTCTGGCGAACTCGGTCGCTTCCAGGGCACGCCGCGAACTAGAAATGCGCTCTGGAACCACTATGGGTAGGCCGGCCGCTTCAGCCGTCTCACGCAGGCGATCGCTCATGCCGCTGAAGCAACCTCTCAATGCGGCCGGCATGTCTCAGTCCCTATGGCGGTATCTCCGCATGCCGATCAAACGGGCGCCAGGTTACTTCGACCGCGTACTCTGCCTTCAAGCGTTCGACCCGAACCTGGTCAGAATAGCACCACGGTCAAAGGAAGTCAGAGACACGACCGCAGTTAGCGTCAGGCTTAGGTGCTCCGCCTTCTATCAATCGCTTGGCACGAAGAAAGCATCCTCAGACGTAAGATCAACGTCGTCATCACTTTCGCGCCGGAACTGGCTCATGTACAGGTCATAGTAGAATCCTTGAGTCCGCAGTAACTCATCATGCGTGCCACGTTCCACTATTTCACCTTCATTCAAGACCAATAGCTGGTCAGCAGTACGAATGGTGCTCAAGCGGTGAGCGATGACGAAACTTGTCCTGCCACTGAGTAATTCCTGGAACGCATTCTGTATCTGACGTTCGGTACGGGTGTCAACGCTGCTGGTCGCTTCGTCCAGGATCAAAATGCGCGGATCGGACAGGGCAACACGGGCAATGGCTAACAACTGGCGCTGGCCCTGGCTCAATCCTGCGCCTCGCTCGCCAAGGACCGTCTCGTATCCATGCTCGAGATTGCCGATGAACTGATCAGCCCTGGCCAGACGCGCCGCGGCAAACACCTCTTCATCACTGGCTTCCGGTCGACTGTACCGGATGTTGTTCATTACTGTGTCGCTGAACAGGAATGTGTCCTGAAGGACCATGCCGATCTGCGATCTCAGCGAACGTCGGGTCACATCCCGAACATCGCGGCCATCGATGATGACTTTGCCGTCGACCACGTCCCAGAAGCGGGGTATCAGATTGATGATCGTCGTTTTACCCGCCCCAGTCGGTCCGACGATGGCGATAGTTTCTCCAGGTCTAGCCTCGATTTCGATACCCTTAAGGACTGTCTCTCCCTCGTTGTATTCGGCCCACACTGATTCGAAGCGCACGTGTCCTTCTACTTCGGGTAGCTCAATCGCGTCTGGCTTGTCGGTCAGGTCCGGTGCTGTATCGAGTAAGTCGAAAATGCGTTCGGCGCCAGCTATGGCATTCTGAATATTGGTCCAAAGCACTGAAATCTGCTGAACCGGCCGATTAAACTGTTGGGTGTAACCGATGAATGTTATGATCAACCCGATCGAGACAGTCGTGGCGAATAGATCGCCTTCCGCGAGAATGGCCAGCCCGCCCACAACAGCCACCACGGCCAGGCTAACATAGCTCAGTGCCTCGAGCGTCGGCGCCAGTGCACTGGAATACGCCTGGGCCTGAACATTAGCATCCCGGTTGGCTGCGTTGGTGATTCGGAATTGCTCGATGTTCTCATCTTCGCGGCTGAAAGCCTGCACCTCGCGCACGGCCGAGATGTTCTCTTGCAGGTCGGCATTTACAGAGCCGAGTTCGGCCCTAGCCCTCCGGAACGCCTTTCGCGCCTGCGATGAGAACCATCGTGTAGCGATGATCATTAATGGCAGAGTCACCAGGCTAATGAAGGCATAAGGGGCGCTCATCCTGAACATCACGATAATGATCCAGCCAATCAGCAAGACACCTTGCAGGACGCTGACCAAGCCGAAACCAATTATCTGTTGCAGTGAATCAATATCGTTTGTCAGCCGGCTCATAACGTCACCGGCTTCGTGCCTGGTGAAGTAACCTAGCGACAATTGATGAACGTGATCGAAGATTGCGCTGCGCAGATCTCTGAGTACGTGAAAGCCGGCCCAGCTCATGAGATAGAACTGGAGACCCGACAGCAGCGCGCTGCCGACGTACAAGCCCACGATCAGAAGCACCAACCCGCCCAAGCCGGCAATGGTCTCTTCCGCCGATGCAAACGGATCCGTGGTCGTATACCAGCAGTTGCCAAATGCCTGCTGTGACTCCCGCGGCGTTGCCGTTGGCAGACTTTCCTGAGGAATCGTTGCTTCCAGATTCAAACCGTCTGTAGCATCCGTATCGCGCGCAGCGTAGGGTCCGAGAAAACAGTCCACGGTCTGGCCGGTTAGATCAGGGATTAGCACCTGCATGTACGTGCCGCCGACGACGCCCACAGCTACGATCAACAGGGCCAGCTTGTACTTGCCGAAGTAGCCCCAAAGACGCTTCAGGGTACCGCTGACACTCTGGGCCTTTTTCGTTTCAGTTCCAAAGAGCTGTGCTTGGCGATCAAACATTGGATTCTCCGCGTAATTCTGGCCAGTCCGATAGCGTCCTCAACATCATCGCATTGAGATTAAGCCGCCGTTTGGACATCGTCGGCCAGTTGGGAATGATAAATCTCGGCGTATATAGCGCTGTCTTCCATCAGTTCTTCGTGTGTGCCCATAGC
Source organism: Promineifilaceae bacterium (SeqCode) (assembly GCA_041570195.1). Classification (GTDB taxonomy): domain Bacteria; phylum Chloroflexota; class Anaerolineae; order Promineifilales; family Promineifilaceae; genus UBA11865. Next base: position 34,418 of record JBFFWQ010000008.1, read on the forward strand.
CGCGACCCGCCCCTTATCCAGCACAATAATCTGGTCGGCATTGAGAACAGTACTTATCCTCTGCGCGATGACAAAGCTTGTCCGGCCGATCATGAGATCGTCCAGAGCCTTTTGGATGCGGTACTCGGTACTCAAGTCGACGCTACTGGTCGAATCATCCAAGATCAGGATGTGCGGATCCATGAGCAGCGCCCGGGCGATGGCAATTCGTTGCTTCTGACCCCCGCTGAGAGTAGAGCCACGCTCACCTACCCGGGTACCATAGCCTTCCGGAAACTCCGTAATGAATTCGTGGGCCGCAGCAACCTCGGCCGCACGGATAATCTCGTCCTCTGTGGCGTCGGTCCGGCCGAACGCGATATTATCGCGAACAGTCCCTGAGAATAGTGTCGTTTCCTGCAATACGATGCCGATTCTCAGCCGCAGGCTCTCCAATGTGACGTCGCGCACGTCATGACCGTCAATCAGAACGCGGCCGTCACTGACATCATAGAATCGAGGTATCAGGTTAATGATCGTGGTCTTGCCACTTCCCGTCGACCCCAATAGGGCAATTGTCTGGCCTGGCTCGGCCACAAATGAGACGTCCTGCAACACGGGTTCACCGCTTTCGAAGTACCGGAAGGTCACCCCGTCAAACTCCACGACACCCCTCACCTCAGCCAGTTCTTTTGCGTCCGGCCGGTTGGCGACATCATTCTTTGTGTCTAATATCTCGAAGATGCGATCGGCGCTGGCCGACGCCTGAGCCATCAGCGAAATGATGAAACCAAGCTGAGCCATGGGGATAAATACATAGACCAGGTAGAGGCTAAACTTCTGCCATTCACCGAGCGTGAGCGTGCCGTTGACAATCTGGACACCGCCAAAATACAGAATGGCCGCCTGGCCAAGGTTGGCTACCAGGAAAACCAGGGGAAAAAGAAAAGAGAATGTTCGACTGATTCTAATCCGTTGTTCGAGAAGATCGTCATTACTTATTTCAAATCGTGCCGTCTCCTGTGGTTCGCCTGCAAACGCCTTGACCACTTGCAGTCCGGCCAGATTCTCCTGCAAAATCGTATTTACCTTGGACAGGCGCTGTTGAACCTCTCGGAATAACGGCTGCGCCATCCGGCCAAACAGCATAAAAATAACCAGTGCAAATGGCAAGATAGGCAATATGACTAGAGTCAAGCGCCAGTTCGTAATAAATAGAATAATCAACGTTCCGACCAACAATAGGAGCGACTGCAGCGCCATAAGGAGGCCTTGGCCCAGGAACAGGCGCAACCGCTCGACGTCGTCAGTGGCCCGGATCATCAACCCGCCGGTTCGATTGCGATCATGGTAGCTGAAGCTTAGCCTTTGAATCTTGGCAAACAGGTCGTTGCGCAGATCAAATGCGATGTTGTGCGAAAGGATCTGCGACATATAAGTTTGGGCGAAAGCGAAAAGCCCCCTGGCGATTGCGAAGGCGACGATAGCTATCCCCGCCCACACCAGAGCGCTGGGCGCCTGATCGAGTTGGGATTGCGCTGATACCAGGTCCAGTCCAAGCCGCTCGGATGCAACCTGTTGAATCATAGGCGGTAGGTTAAGCACTGTCTGGTATCCAACACCCTCTACAATGATGTCAATGATACGTTGGACGAACTGCGGCACGGCCAATTGGGCCATCGTGGCCACAAGGAGCGCCCCTGCCGCCGCAGCCGTCACCTTCGGATAGCGGCGCACATAGGCGACTCCACGCCTTAATCCACCGCTGCCAGAACGACTTCTCCCTGCGCCCCTTCGTGAATCTCTTCTTGCTGATAATTGCATACTCTACTCCGAAGAACTGGATCATCAGGCCGGGTGATTACGACCTATAGATCTTCACTTACTATCGAATGTCATTAGGGGTGGCGCCAGAACGACTCCCCTGGCGCGGGTAACGACTCAGCTTGGCCAGCAGCCGGCCGAGGTGCTCTTTGTCGTCCTGACCAGGCACATCAAAGCAGCCGGTGATTGCCCGCAGATGAATTCCGGCATTGGCTTGGACTTCCGCGCGGCCGGCGTCTGTTAGCCATATGTGGAATCTGCGCCGGTCGGATTGATCCAGTTGCCGTTCAACCAATCCGTCTCTTGCAAGATCACTTATTAGTGTGCTTGCCGTATTTCGGCTTGTTCCCTGGCGTTTGCTGATCTCCGAAGGACTCAATTCCCAACGGCCGTGCACTCTTTCGATGTACAGCAGGTCCATCAGCAGCCGGTACTTGGCCGATGAGAGTCTGCTCGGCGCAAGGCTATTTTCGCTGATCCGGTGTAGCAACCCGGCAACCTGACGCAGATCATCTATTATTCGGGTGGCCATAGGATCGGTCTCAGGACTCAGACCCTGAACGAACCCAATCCAATTCTCCCAGTTCTCCGGGGCTTGCATATCGTCATTTGTAAACATTTCCCACTCGCTCGCTCATAAAATTCGATCAAGAATTATACTATGTCGAACTATTCTAGCAAGTGAGTAAATACAATGGACGATTCTGTTCGTGTTGGAAGGCGGCAAAACGCTGAATTGGCAGTTTGGCGGATTGGCAAGCGTTATTGTTGGCAACCAACCAGAATCGAGATACCAGATCGCCAAAGCCAGCGATTATTCTTGTGTCAAGCTTCGCAGCGGATGGTGACTCGCCAGTCGCAGCCTGGCTGGGTAGATTTAGCCCGCCTTGCGCGCGCCACAAATAAAGTCAGCTTCTCTTAGGATTCGTTGTAGTAGGCCAGACCCACCAATCCCGGGCCGGTGTGCGTACCGATAACCGGAGTCAGTTCTGTCAGCAACAGCTCGGCCGGCTGCAACCGTTCTTTTACCGTGCTGTAGAATTTCTCGGCCTCGTCCGGTGTGGATGCGTGCAATACCGCTGCGTGGAGTGGACCCTTCCCGGCCGCATCCTCCGCGATGATATCCAGCGCCCTGTCGAGCGCCTTTCGCTTGGTACGCACCGACGCCAATGGCTCGATCTTGCCATCGACCAAATGAAGCAAAGGTTTAATCGACAATACGGAACCAACGAGTCGCTGCGCGCCACCAATTCGCCCGCCACGGTGCAAGAACTCGAGCGTATCGACCACAAATACAGCCCTCACGTTCGGAACCAGACCGCGGGCCAATTCGGCCACTTCCGTATAGCTTTTGCCCTCGCTCACCGCATTTGCCGCAGCCAAAACGATGAAACCTTGACCCATGGAAGCCGAACGTGAATCAACTACCTCAATCGGAAAATCGGGGATCATCTTGACCGCCGCGTTGGCCGAGTCCAACGTACCGCTCAAGTGGTCTGAAACAACGATACAGACGATACTTTCGCAACCTTCGGCAATTTCGAGGAAGAACTCGCGAAACTCGCCAGCTGAGGGCTGGGACGTTGTCGGCAATTCCTTGGCGCTGCCTAGCTGTTGATAGAACTCGTCAGCCGTTATGTCAATTCCATCGAGATAGGTCTCCCCAACCCAGTTAAGGCACTGGGGAATCACTTTGATGTCATACTCTTTTATCAGATCGACCGGAATGTTGGCAACACTGTCCGTGGCTATAGCTACTTGCTTCTTGCCCATTTCCTTTCCTCCCACTATCACGCCATGACCAGATGGTAACGCAATTATGCTTGATGATTGACATCCAGGCAAAAACAACGACCCGCGCAACACAAGTTGCTGCGCGGGTCGGATCATAGTCAGCAAGGATTCACCAACTACTCTCGTTCTATTTGTCTGAAGGTCCTTCTCCTCACCCTATCAAGGGTAGTGGTGATCCGCTTGCCTTATGCACCGGCTTCTTCGGGCTGACGCCGGCGACGCAATTTACTGCCAGCGTCGTCAAACAGGCTGTAGACCACCGGCACGACCACCAACGTCAGGGCCGTGCTGATGATCAAACCGCCTATGACCACAATCGCCAGCTCGGCGGCAATGATGGCACCGCTTTCCTGGCTGAGCGCCAGAGGTGTCAACGCCAGCGCGGCTGCCAGCGCGGTCATCCAGATCGGTCGCAATCTTGTCCGTCCGCCCTGCATTAGCGCATCGTAGGCGACGTTGCCACGTTCGCGCAATTGCTGCACCAGCTCGAGTAAAACGATGGCGTTCGTCACCACGACGCCCACCAGCATCATTAAGCCGATCATGGCCGAGATTCCAAGGACGCTGCCGCTAAGCCACAACGCCAACGCCGCCCCAACCAGGGCAAAAGGCAAGCTGAACAGAATGGTGAACGGGTGTACCAGGCTGCGGAAAGTGAGGGCCAGGATGATATAGACGATGACGATTGAATAAGCGATGGCCGAGATCATCTCCTGGAAACCCTGAGTCTGTTGCTCCGACTCGAAGCCTTCGGTGACTTCGGCTCCTGCGGGCAAGCTTCCGAGTTCTGATACGGCCTGTTTGGCAGCCCTTGTGACACCGATCGTATCGGCCGTATCCAACTCCGCACTGAAACTCATGGCCGGCTGACCGTCAATACGTATGATCGTCTGATTACCATCCACCGCCGCCTGGTCTATACTGCTGGAGATATTTCTGAGATCTGGCTCGTCGTTCTCGTCCTGGTCTAGCGAAGCCAAGATATCCTTGACGTCATCTACAACAGGCGTCAGCTCCTCCATCGAATTGCCGGTCACGATCAGGCTGAATCCGCCGAATCCTGTTTGCGATGCGGCCGAAACAACTGCATTCTCCAAACCGAAGACGTTCTCGGCCTCGGTGCGCACCTCGTCCGTAAGCTGATCGAGTTCGTCTGGTGACTCGGCCGAGATTGTGATGTTGGCCACATTCTGGCTGACACCTCCGCCGCCAAAGAAGCTTTCGAAGCCACCCGCGCTGCCAATCTCGCTCTGAACTGTTTCGACCCCGGCCAGGGTCAAAACAGTCTGCTCGAATTCTGAAACAGCAAGATCCGTTTCGGCCATCTGAGTTCCGTTCGGCATTTCAACCGTCACATTGACCGTCGGCTCACCAATTTCCGGGATGAAGCTCTGTGGCAAGCCCCGTAGCAGGAAAAGACTGGCGGCGAAGATGAGCGTGGCAATCAACATTGTCAATCCGCGATGGCCCAAGGCCCACTTCAAGATGGGTGAATAGCGTCGCTGTAATCCGGTCTCCCGCTCCTCCGGAATCTGGTCTTTGTTTATCAGCAGATAGGCCAGAGCAGGTACGACACTGATGGCCACAAAGAAGCTGGCCAGGAGCGCATAGGTAACTGTTAAGCCAAACGGCAGGAAGAAGGAACCGATCAATCCGCCAAACAGGCCTAGCGGAAGAAACACGGCTACGGTCGTTAGCGTGGACGAGAAAATAGCGATGGCCACTTCGCGTGTACCTTCCAGCGCCGAAGTCTTCGTATCATCCCCTTTCTGAATGTAGCGGTAGGTATTCTCCAGTACGACGATCGAGTCGTCCACGACCCTACCTACGGCCACCGTAAGGCCGCTGAGGGTCATGATGTTGAGCGTCACCGACGTGGGGAACAACCTCGCGAAAAACGAGATCGCTTCTATACCCGTGTCTTCGGCCAGGTTGTTAAGTCAGGTACCCATTGTCGGCGGCACCAACCGCATTAGAAGGAAGGCCGTGAATACCGATAAGGGAATTGAAACGCCGACGACCAACGTGGCTCGCCAGCTCAGTTTGTATTTGCCGTGAACCCGACCGCTCAAGAATACGAGCACAACCAGGACGGCAAAGATCGCGCCCAAAATGCCTTCACGAGTAACGCCTTCAATCGATTCCTCAATCAAGGTTGCCTGCTCAAACACCAGGCTGAAAGATATCTCAGGATTCTCTTCCTGATAGGCATCCAGTTCGTCGAATACACGATGCGCTACTTCGACCGTGTTGGCATCGCCATCTTTGAACAGATTCAGAACCACGCTAGGATCGCCGTCTGTTCGCGTGATCGAGGCTTCGGGCACAAACGCCGTCACCGTGCCAGCGGCAATTCCGGCCAGCCGCTGCGCCACATCGGCTGCGAACTCGTCTCCATAATTTACGAGTAAGAATGTCAGCGCCTCGGGCGACATCATCTCCAATATCACAGGTGATAAATTGGCCACGAAACCTTCTTCATTCTCAGCCAGATACCCAAGAATCTCAGGCGTCAACGCTTGCATCCAGGGAATCGGATCCTCGACTTGCGGCGAATTCGGGAAGAAGTTTAGCAGCATTGCTGCTCCAGGAACGAATGGATTGTCGATCAGATCGGCCGCCGTTTGGAACTGAGACGGCGCGCCATCGGGTCCAGGCTCAAGCCATGGGCCGGTCAACGCCGGGGCATCGGTTGCTACCTCATCGGTCTCAGCCTCGGATGCTTCCTCAGCTTCGGCAATCGCCAGCTGTCCAGCGCCGCCGAACTCCGTCGCCAGTTCATCTAACTCAGCTCGCAAATCGGCATCCAGGCCTTCGACGAATTCGGCCGGCAGCAAGGCGATGACTTCAGGTTGCATCACCATTAGATTGCCCGGCATCATCATCGTCAGGATCTGCAGCCCCTGCGGTCCAAAGGCTGAAACCTGGCGCATGAATTCCGGTGTAATATCGTAAGCATACTCAAGCTCAATTCCGAAGCCCTGGGCACCTTGAATGAGCAGATCCGGTAGTCGCGCCGGATCTGGCGTGGCCGTTGGCTCTTCAGTGACTACCTCCTCAACATCGGTCGCCACTTCCGCAGCCATCGATCGGTGAGCGGTGATAATCGCCAATGTTTCTTTCAGTCCCTCGTCAAGCCCGCCGACATACTCGTCCGGCAGCGCAGCCAGCACGTCCGGAGCAAGGGCCAAAATCATTTCTTGGTTTAGATCATCCAACAATTGGGGTGCATTGGTGACCAACAGGGGTATGGCCTCAGGCGTGATGTCGGCCGTAGTTTCGAGCGCAAATCCGGCCGTTGCGGCCAATTGAAGCCACGAATCAGGCAACTGAGCAGGTTCCGGCGCTTCGCCCTGGCCAGCCAGCTGAATCGCCCGTAGTTGGCCTAAGAGCTCTTCCTCCACCTTTTCTTCAAGAGTAGGTATGACCACCGCTAGCGATTCTGGCGACACCGCACGCCAGGCGGCCGGCTCCAGCTCAACCAGCATTTGAGGTACCAGGTCGACCACAAAGCCCATGATTTCCGGTGTAAGATCCGCGGTTGTGGCCAATTCTTGTCCGGCCTGAGCTGCTGCAACAATCCAGGTCTCGGGCAGCGGAACCGGTTCTATCTGCGGCTCTTCAGTCTCTGCCATTTCCTCGCCGACTGACTGGCCGGCTCTCACGGCGATCACAGTCAGCGTTTCCTGTAAACCTTCGTCCAGTCCCACCACATAGCTTTCCGGCAATGCTGCCAGCACCTCAGACGTGAAAGCAAATAGAATCACAGCGTCAAGGTCATCTAGGAGCTGCGGCGCTGCGCCGGACAGCATGGTGATAGCCTCAGGATTGACATCGGCCGTGCTCTCCAATTCAAATCCGGCTGCTTCTGCCATTTGCACCCACGATTCCGGCAAAGGAACCGGCTCAGGCGTCACTCCGTGGCCGGCAAGTTGAATCGCCTGCAATTCGGCGACGAATTCTGGCTCCGCTTGCTCGGCCAGCGCCGGCAGGGCAATCGCCAAAACATCAGGCTCGACGACACGCCAGGCAGACGGTTCCAGCTCGATTAAAACCTCCGGCGCAAAGTTGACGATTGTGCCCACGACTTCTGAACTCAAGTCCGCCGTCGTGGTCAGGTCTTGCCCAGCCTGTGCCGCTGCAGTTATCCACGACTCGGGCAACGCCAGAGGTTCCAGCTCCAATGCAGGCGGCTCCGCCATCGCCGTAGATTCAGGAGCCTGCGTTGGCTTCGCGGGCGCCTCGGCTACTGGCTCACCACGTAACATGGCCACGGATTCGCTCAAGGCATATTGGTTGAAACCCAAATCTCCGGCTAGGTCAGACAACTCTTGTTGCAGCGCTGGATCAAGTTCGCCAACATATTCCTGAGGCAATAGTGCTAACGTTTCAGGCGGGGCATATGGCAGGATCTCCGGTGGTATCATTTGCAAAACGATCAATACCTGGCTCTCGTCCTCAACCGCGTTGCTCACGCCGGCAAGAAACTCCGGTGTCACATCTTGCGCATACTCAACCTCGATGCCCATCGACTTGGCACCCTCAATCATGACCAACGGCAACCGACCAGGATCTTCAATTTCCTCCTCCACCTCTTCGGCCAGGGCTTCTGCATCAGCCTCGGGCGGAGTCGCCACCCCTTCCTCCGGCAGTTCTTGCCCACCGCTCACGGTAACCTGGCTGACTTGCTCCAGGGCCTCTAGCCTGGGCTCTAGCTCTGCTGAGACCACCTGTTTCAATTCTGCCAGGGACAGATCGCTTGACGAGGCGCTGGCCACCACAACCGGAAGGTCACCAAGACTAAAATTGAGGACCTGTGGCGGTTCAACCCCTTCCGGCAAATCAATCTGGGCTGTGGCCGCCTCAATATCCTCCACAATGCGATCTTGATTCAGGCCAAACTCATTTCGCAGAATGATAAAGGCGAAGTTTCGCGTCGTCGTCGACTCGACATTGACCACGCCATCCACCTCGGAGAGCGCTTGCTCCAATGGAACCGTGACCTCCGATAAGAACTGGTCGGCCGATTCAGCGTTCAGCCACTGGGCCACAACGACGGTCTGTGGAAACTCGATTCTTGGAAGTAATTCGAGGTTCAGCGTAGCTGCAGCATAGATGCCCGCCGCAATAACTAGCAAGGATAGAATCAGCACCACCCAGCGAAATCTGAGTGAGAGGCGAGTTATCATATCGAATAATCTTGTTAGCATTACTCTTCCTTCTCTGGTTCGTACAAATCAAACGTCCTGCGCATCACATCAAGTCCGCCAGCCAGTGTCATCCTGTCCGCTTCCAATAGCGGATCAAGCAAGGCGCCCAGAGTCGCTTCTGCCAGCCGACTCATTTCTTCCAGTTGGTGTCGCCCGTCAGAAGTGAGCTCAATCAATGTCACCCGCCGATCATTAGGTTTCGCTAAGCGTCGAATCCAGCCCATTTTCTCTAGCCGGCTGACCGATCTTGAAATGGTCGGCAGGCTCACATTCTGGTACTCGGCTAAATCGCTCAGATTGGCCGGGCCATAATGTAGCAGGACCATCATCTGGAAGTTTCCTGGCGTCATGAGATGGCCGGAGCGGCGAAACTCGGCGGTGAGGATTCGCATGATCTGAGGAATGATCTGGAGGATGTTCTGCGCAAGTACGCTGGTATCTTGGGACACGAATAGTTAGCCTGTCTAATTATTGAAGCGGCTAATTATATGAATCCGCCTGTCCTTGTCAATATGTTGGGCTTGGCATTACTAAAGTTATCTTGACTTCTGCACCTGGTCAGGTTACGATGACTGGGTCTTATCAACAAGGTAGCGTCGATTTAGATTTACGGCGTCGTTTACAACTGAATACGCGGGTAAAACGAAGCGCATGGGCCTTGCTTCAGGCAAGGTTGACGAGGTGGAGGTTCCTCACCACAAAGTGAGGTTAAGGGTGAATCTGAACAACCAGTTGGTCAGAGACCTGAAAATCGAATCATCAGCGGGTGCCTCCCAGGATTGCCACATCCTGCGTTTTCCCCCCTCCGAAATACGAGCTTTGCTACAAACCGGTTTGCGTAAGCGGCCGACAAAAGGCGGAGCAGTGGCCCAGATCAGTCTCCTATCGGGTCCGGCCTGGAACTCACCATGGAGGGCGTCCCAACTTACTGCAATCGATTCTTGCTGGGCGCGCCGTTTCAGCATAGTTTCTTCAGCGAAGCGGCTTTGGCACTATAGCTAAAGTTTTGTGTGGGCCACTGCCGTTACCGGCCGATTTCTCTATTGGCGCTGCCGATAATTCACGGAAGGTGATTCTCATGTGTGGAATTGTCGGTTACGTGGGCAGCCGCAGGGCGCAACCAATTCTACTGGAAGGTCTCAAACAACTGGAGTATCGTGGCTATGATTCGGCCGGACTGGCCGTGATTGAGAAGAATGGCGCGGTCTCCGTCCGTCGTTCCGTTGGCAAGCTTGCCGGCCTGGAGTCCTTGGTGGAGTCGTCCCCGATGCCTGGCCAGATCGGCATCGGCCATACACGTTGGGCTACCCATGGCATGCCTTCCCAACGCAACGCACACCCGCATACCGGCATGCTCGGCCGGGTGATTATCGTCCATAACGGTATCGTAGAAAATTATCTGCCGCTCCGTCAGGAACTGGCGGCCGAGGGCGTAACGTTTAGCTCCGATACGGACACGGAAGTGATTGTCCAGCTCATTGAGCTACATATGGCGACCGGTTCTAGCCTGGAGGAAGCGGTTCGCCAGGCCCTGAGCCGTTCGAAAGGCTCTAACGCCATTCTGGCCATGGCCTTGGACAATCCAGAACAGTTGGTGTGCGCACGTCTAGGAAACGCTGGCGGCATCGCATTGGGCGTCGGTCAGGATGAGATGTTTGTAGCTTCAGACATTCCGGCGATCCTGAAACATACGCGACAGATGGTCTTCCTCGAAAATCGACAAATGGCTGTCGTGGAAGCCAATGAATACCGCGTGTCCGATCTAGATGGCCGGCCGCAGGAAGTCACCGTACATGCTATCCCCTGGGATCCGGTAAGCGCCGAGAAAGGACCTTATCGCTATTTCATGGAGCGGGAGATTTTTGATCAGCCACGCGCGCTGGTTGATACGATTCGCGGTCGGGTTGATTTTGACCTTGGCAAGCTTGAGATACCAGAGTTGGGCCTCGACGCATCGGTTGCCTCGCACATCAATAAGATCTTTATCGTTGCCTGTGGGACCAGTTACTACGCCGGTCTTGTAGGCAAGTACATGATCGAAGCCATCGCCAAGGTGCCGGTAGAGGTAGGCTACGGCTCCGAGTTTCGCTACGCCGATCCGCTGATCGATGATCGCACCGCCGTGCTGGCCATCAGCCAGTCTGGCGAAACGGCCGATACACTGGCAGCATGTGATTTGGCCCGCGGCAAAGGGGCCAAACTCTGGGCGATCGTAAACGTGTTCGGCAGTCAGGCCACACGAATCTCCGACGGCTACATTGCCATGCATGCCGGCCCTGAGATTGGCGTTGCCACGACTAAGGCGTTTACGGCCTCGCTAGTTGATCTCTACTTATTGGCCTGCACTCTAGGTGAAATGCGGGGTGCCATTACGGATTTAGAACTGAGGGATTTGCTGGCCGACCTGGCTCATTTACCTGATTTGGCCGGCCAGGTGCTGGAGCGTGATGAGGAGTATAGTGATCTGGCACAACGTTTCTGCGAGGCCCAGAACTTCCTGTTCATCGGCCGGGGTATCAACTATCCAATTGCGCTGGAAGGCGCCTTGAAACTGAAAGAGATCAGCTATATTCACGCCGAGGGCTATCCGGCCGGCGAAATGAAGCATGGTCCCATCGCCTTGATTGACGAGCAAATGCCGGTAGTAGCTATCGCCACCCGGGACGACCTTTACGATAAAATGGTCAGCCAGATCGAACAGGCTAAAGCTCGCGGTGGCACGGTCATCGCTCTGGCGACCGCCGGTGACTTGGATATCGCCGAGAAAGCCGATCACGTCATATACGTACCTGATGCACCATCGCTGCTGTCGCCGATCGTCAATATCATACCGCTGCAACTCCTTAGCTTTCACATAGCCCTTCTGCGCTCGTGCGACGTCGACCAGCCTCGGAATCTGGCAAAGAGCGTGACCGTTGAATGAACGGAGTATTAGCTGATTTGTCATGTCGCCTTTTCAGGCAAGACGATCAAGCCCATGTTCAGAAGTTGATACTTGCCGGACTCGGCGACCATTTTGGCCTTATTGACCCCAAGCTCAACCCAGATCTCGACGACATAGCCGCAAGTTACCTCGCCAGTGGGCATACATTTATGGTTGGTGAGATTGAGGGCACGATCGTTGCAGCAGGTGGGCTCATCGGGGAGCAAGAGGGTTTGGGACGAATCGTGCGTGTTTCCGTGGCTGGCGAATTTCGTCGCAAAGGTATTGGTCAGGCAATAGTTGCTTGTCTGATGGCAGTCGCTCGTCAAAAAGGTTACGGGCGCCTGATTGTCGAAACGAACCATGACTGGACCAATGCCTTAGCCCTATACCAACGCTGCGGGTTTCGCGAATACGACCGTGACGAAGAGAGTATCCACATGCAGTTGGATCTGACCGACCACCAGCCATAGTGTGCCAGAACTGCTGGCTACGGCAGCTCTCCTGAGGGACTTTTTTGGGTAATCTTGTTTGAAGTCCGGCCGGTCATGAGAATTAACAGATAAGTGTTGTGTAAGGATAAGCCTCTCAACAGCCTATGGTACATTGGGATGGTGCTGTTTGCGGCTATAATTTGTGGTAGATCGGTTAGCTGACTTCGCATTACTTTGTCTCCGCCCGAATCGGAGAGCGAATGGTTGGATAGCTTCTGGTCAGTTGGCTCCATGTTCCGACCATTATTCCCTGGTCGGCCGCATTTGGAGAGCCCTAGATTATGCGCAGACGACGCTTACTGATTCTGGCTCTGGTCCTCATTATGGCTCTATTGATTTGGCAGTTGCCTGCTTTGCTGAAGGCTGTGCCGAGTCGTTATGTCGCTGCCTATCTACCGGAGCCGCTCCAAGCCTTGGCCGAACGCGACCACGTCGAGATGCTACCGACAGTAGATCTTTCGGTGGATACGGCCGCTCTTCTCGGGCAATCGGTACCGTCAACCGAAAGAACTGCTGCAGCGATTGTTACCGCAGAACCTACCTCCAACGTGGTCGCCAAGTCAACTGTAGATGACCCGCCAACCGGTTCAACCCCTTTGGCGATAGTGCCACAGCCATCGCCCACTGCCCAACCGACGCCCACGCCAACCAATACGCCCATCCCTTTTCCGGTCTCGGCCAGGCTGAACGGTATCGATCATATTTTCCAGGGCTGGAACAACTGCGGACCGGCGACATTGGCAATGGCATTGAGCTACTTCGATTTGCACCTTAGTCAGGAACAGACGGCCGCCGTGTTGAAGCCCGAACCTGAAGATCGCAACGTCAGCCCATACGAAATGGCGGATTATGTCAACAATGAGACAGACCAAGTGGCATTGAGCCGTACGAATGGGGACTTGGACCTACTGCGTCGCTTGCTTTCCCGCGGCTTTCCAGTCATTGTCGAACTCGGCCTTGACCCACCTGGCGAGTATCGTTGGATGGGCTGGTACGGCCACTACCTTTTGATTGTTGCCTACGATGATCAAGGTAAGCAATTCTGGGCCTATGATTCGTGGTTTGGAACGAGCGAGGTGCCAGCCGAAAACGCTGATTCTGAGGGCCGTCGGATCAACTATGACGATCTGGACACTTATTGGCGCCAATTTGGCCGCAACTACATTGTGCTATTCGATCCTGATGAGCGCCCTGAAGTGACCGAGATTGTCGGCCCGGCTATCGATGATGAGACGATGTGGCGGACCGCTCTGGCTCGAACGAAGGACGAGCTTGGCCGCGAAGACGGCAACGCCTATCTGTGGTTCAATTTGGGCACGGCTTATAATGCCTTGGGCGACCACGAAATGGCGGCCGCCGCCTTTGATCAGGCCCGGGCCATCGGCTTACCCTGGCGCATGCTTTGGTACCAATTCGGACCTTACGAGGCCTACTATGAGGTTGGCCGGTACGAGGATGTGATTCTACTGGCCGAAGTAACTCTCCAGGATCGACCTTATTTCGAGGAATCCTATTATTATCGTGCACTGGCAATGGCCGCCCTGGGTGATCTCAAGCAAGCCCAGACAGACCTGGAAGACGCCGTGAAGCGCAATCCAAATTTCGGGCCGGCCCTTGAGGCCCTCGAGGAAATCCGTAACTGAACCACGGCCGCCTGTTGGCCAGTTCGTTCAATACCGGAGAGTTGTATCCCCGCGGAATCCACTGTTGTTGACGCATTATGACTGATGTAGAGTAGAGGATTAGACGTGCAGGGTCAGGCGCGTACAAGAAGCCGGCCGACTGTACGCGGAGTGACCGTGTAACAATGAGTAGACGAACAAAACGAATCATCCTGGCTGTCGCCCTGGTGCAGGTGGCATTCATCATTGCGTTGCTAGTATTGCCACAAGCGGTCATGGCCGTCCCCGGCCGTTACCGCGTGGCTTTGGCCGAGCGCTATCCCGTGGTCAGCCAGATTGCCGAAGATGTTATTGCCCGGGTTGCGCCGGTCGCCGACGCCCTACCGGCGCCGGCGGAGGTCAGTCAAAGAGCGGCCATCATTATCCCAACGCTGGCACCAACCTCAGTTCCTCTACCGACCCTAACGCCGACGGCTGCCGCCAGGGAAACGGATACTCCAATTCAGCAGGCGACGCTGGTTGTCGAGCCCACGCCCAGCCCAACACCATTGCCCACGGCAACGCCAACTCCTGAACCACTTCCAGACTACGTACTACTAACAGGAATCAAACGAATCCAGCAAAGTTTCAATAATTGCGGACCGGCCAACCTGACCCAAGTGCTGAACTGGCATGGCAACGAGACGACTCAGGCAGAAGCAGCTGCCTATCTGAAGCCAAATGCGGAAGATCGCAACGTAAGCCCTTGGCAGTTAAGTGATTATGTCAATGAATTCACCGATTTGAAGTCGACTGTGCACAGCGGCGGCGATATTGAGATGATCAAGCGTTTCATCGCCGCCGGTTTGCCCGTTGTCATCGAAAAAGGCTACGAGCCGGCAACATCCTCTTCGCAGGGCTGGTTTGGCCATTACCTGACCGTCTTTGGCTACGACGAAGAGCAGCAGGCGTTCCACAGCATGGACAGTTATCTCAAGGTTGATGAGATCAGTGGCAGGGCTGATCCTTATGAAGAGATTGAGAAATACTGGCAGCAATTCAACTATACATTCTACGTCGTCTACGAACCGGACCAGGAGTCCATGGTGCAAAGCATCCTGGGCCAAGACCTGCTGCAACCAATGCAGATGTGGCAAAACGCGGCCGAACGAGCACAGGCTGAACTCGAGGAAGATCCTGAGAATGCATTCGCCTGGTTCAATTTGGGCACCAGCCTCACCCGCCTTGGAGAGTTGACCGGCAGCCCTGAATACTATGAAAGTGGCGCCGCTGCCTTTGACCAGGCTCGGGCCATTGGTTTGCCGCCGCGCATGCTATGGTATGAGTTTCGGCCCTATTTAGCGTACATGAAGGTCGGTCGCTACGATGATATGATAACGCTTGCAGATGCCGTCCAGTCGGACCAGGGCGGCCAAAATGTCGAGGAAACATACTTATATCAAGGCCACGCACTTCTGTTTCAAGGCGACGTAGCAGGCGCTGCCGCCGCGTACGAACGAGCGCTGCAGTTAAACGAGAATTTCTACCCGGCCGAAATCGCACTTCAATCCATTAGTTAGCTAGATCGCATTGACATAACGTGATTCTCTACACCCTGGCGCCCTGATGGATCGCCAGGCTTTTTGTTTTGCCGTTGATAATTGCCTTGCCCCTTAGCTTCATCTAGAATCTAGGTTCGTACGTCAGGCTGGTTTCTACGGCTTAGAGGAAGATCATGGATCCATTGGAAGAGCTCGAGTTTAGGGGACTTCTTTATCAAATCACTGACCGCGAAGGACTTGGCAAGAGACTGCAGGACGGACCGATAACACTTTATATCGGTTTCGATCCAACGGCTGACAGTTTGCACATTGGCAATTTGCTGCAAATCTTGCTGTTGCGGCGTTTTCAGCTGGCCGGACACCACCCCATTGGCGTGGTAGGCGGCGGGACTGGTCTCGTGGGTGATCCCAGTGGCAAAAGCGGTGAAAGGAAATTGAATACGCAGGAGGTGGTTGAGGCTTTCACGGTCAAAATCCGGCGACAATTAGAACAATACCTGAGTTTTAACAACCCGGACAATCCTGCCCGCGTGGTCAACAATTATGAATGGCTGAGCCAGCTAGAATTGATTCCATTCCTGCGCGATATTGGCAAATATTTCCCCATCGGCGCCATGCTGGCCAAAGATTCGGTCAAGTCGCGTCTTGAGGCCGGCATTTCCTTCACCGAGTTCAGTTATATGATCTTGCAAGCCTACGACTTTTTGCAATTGAAGCGTCGCTATGGCTGCGAACTGCAGGCCGGCGGTAGCGATCAGTGGGGGAATATAATAGCCGGCGTGGACCTAATCCGCCGCGAGTCAGGCGAAACTGCATACGGCCTGACGCAGCCGCTGATCACGCTTAGCGACGGCAAGAAGCTTGGCAAGACTGAACAGGGCACCGTTTGGCTCGATGCCAGACTCACCACACCTTATCAGTTCTATCAGTATTGGATCAATATACCTGACGAGGATGTGATCCAGTTCCTCAAGTACTTCACTTTCTTGGGCCGAGAAGAGCTTGCCGCGCTGGAAGCATCGGTAAATGAGCGCCCTTGGGAGCGAGTCGCCCAGCGCACCTTAGCTAGCGAAGTAACGACGCTTGTTCATGGCGAAGAAGCGACAAATAGGGCCAAGGCCATCTCTAGCGCCCTCTTTTACGGCAAGGTAACCGAGCTCTCGGCGGATGAGTTGGAGGAAGGCTTGCACGATGTTCCGTCTTATGAGCTTAGTGCCGACCAAGCCGTATCTCTCGTCAGCCTGCTCGCCGATGCTCAAATCTCGCCCTCAAAGCGACGTGCCCGGGAAGACATCGCCAACGGGGCTATAACAGTGAATGACGTCCGTTGCGAGGATGTTGGAACCGTGCTAACGCTAAGTGATCGCATCGCGGAAACATACGTGATCATCCGCAGGGGTAAGAGCAAATACCATCTCGTGAGGTGGTTGAATTGAATTACGCAACAAGAATACTAGCTGATAAGTAACATACTACCCTGGAGGTACCCGAATGTCAGAGAAGATAAAAGTGACCTATTCAACCCTGGCCAGTCCCAGCCCAAGGCTGGATGAGCTCTATGATGAAGCCGTGCAACGAGTCAGGGCGGAATTTGGCCAAACCTTCCCCATGTATATCGATGGCGAAGAACGACTTGCGGCTGAGACCTTCACCAAGTTCAGCCCGGTTGATATTGATTTGACGATGGCCCATTTTCAGAAGGGCACCGAAAGCGACGCCGAGGACGCACTTGCCGCGGCGCGGGCCGCATTCGATGGCTGGCGCAAGACCCCTTGGCAAGAAAGGGTCGCAATTCTGCGCAGGGCGGCCGATACCATCAGCGATCGCTTGTTTGACATGGCCGCAGTGATGTCGCTCGAAGTCGGCAAGAATCGCCTGGAAGCCCTGGGCGATGTCGAGGAAACGGCCGATTTGATTCGCTACTACTGCGGTCAGATGGAGGCCAATGAAGGGTTCACGGTCCCACTTCTTTCGGAAAGCCCCAAGCACCACAATCGCAGCGTGCTGAAGCCTTACGGTGTGTGGGCGGTGATTTCCCCATTCAACTTCCCCGGTGCTTTGGCTGGTGGCCCGGCCGGAGGCGCGCTGGTCGCTGGCAATACCGTCGTCTTCAAGCCGGCCACCGATACTCCCTATACGGGCTGGCTGCTTACTAGGTGTTTCCGCGATGCCGGCGTACCCGCCGGCGTCTTTAACTTTGTAACCGGCGGTGGCCGGACGGTCGGCCAGACAATCATCGACAGCCCTGAAGTTGATGGGATTACCTTCACCGGCAGCTATGATGTTGGTATGCATATTATCCGGACCTTTGCCAACAGTCCGCTGCCTCGGCCGGTTATCGCCGAGATGGGAGGTAAGAACCCGACGATTATCAGCCAAAGCGCTGACCTCGATAAGGCCGCCATCGGCGTCATGCGCTCGGCTTTCGGCCTGCAGGGGCAAAAATGTTCTGCTTGTTCCAGGGTCTACGTTCACAGTAGCGTACGGACTGAATTTGAGCAGAAACTGCTCGAGTTGACCGAGAAGATAAACGTCGGCGATCCCACCCAGAAGGCGAATTGGATGGGCCCGGTGGTCAACAAGGGCGTGTACGAAGATTACCAGACCTTTGCCGCCGAACTGAAAGAATCTAGCAAGATCCTTCATGGGGGGACCGTGCTCGATCTCAATGGCTACTATGTCACACCGTTAATCGCCACCGACGTGCCCGAGGACCACCGCCTCTGGAAGCTCGAGATGTTCCTGCCTATTGTGACCATTGCCGAGTTTGAAGAGTTGGATGAGGCGATGTCGAAAGCCAATGATGTAGAGTACGGACTTACGGCGGGCTTCTATAGCGGGGACGACGACGAAATCGAATGGTTCCTCGACAATATTGAGGCAGGCGTACTTTATGTCAATCGAGAAAGCGGTGCGACGACCGGCGCCTGGCCCGGCTATCAGGCATTCGGCGGCTGGAAGGGAAGCGGATCGACTGGCAAGGCAGGCGGTAGCCGGTACTATGTGCAGCAGTACATGCACGAGCAAAGCCAGACCATTGTTGGCTAGATTGGTATGACTGGATGGCTCGAAGACCGGCGTCGAAGCCTATGATGGCCCCGGTCTTCGACCTCACACAGAATCAAAAGATGAATACAACTAAGCTCTGCTCCATGAAGGAAGCGGTGGATCGATATGTGGCTGACGGCAACACGGTAGCCATAGAGGGTTTCACCGCTTTTATCGGTTTTGCGGCCGCCCACGAGATCATTCGCCAGAAAAAGCAGGATCTGACATTATGCCGCCTGACACCTGACCTGGTCTACGACCAAATGGTAGCTGCTGGCGTTGCCGGCAAGCTGATCTTCAGCTACCTGGGCAATCCAGGAGTAGGCAGCCTGCACTGTGTTCGACGGGCGGTTGAGAAAAGCTACCCAAGGCCAATTGCCGTCGAAGAATACTCGCATTTCGGCATGGTCGGTCGCTATCTGGCCGGGGCCAGCAACCTGCCTTTCTTCCCCCTGCGCAGTTATGCCGGAAGCGATCTACCTGCGGCTAATGATCGAATACGCTTCGTCGAGAGTCCCTATGGCAACGGCCAGATCGCGGTCGTCCCTCCACTGAAACCCGACGTCGCCATCCTACATGCCCAGCGGGCGGACGCTCATGGTAATACGCAGCTATGGGGGCTACTTGGCGTTCAAAAAGAGGCGGCTTTTGCTGCCGAGAAGGTCATCATCGTGGTCGAGGAAGTAGTTGACGAGACGACAATAAGGCGCGACCCAAATCGCACACTCATTCCGGGTCTCATTGTCGATGCGGTTGTACGCGAACCGTACGGCGCGCACCCGAGTTACGTTCAAGGCTACTACGATCGTGACAACGCATTCTATCTGGCCTGGGACAGCGTCTCCCGCGATCCCGACAAGACGGCCGCCTGGCTGCAGGAGTGGGTCTACGATGTCCCAGACAGGGCTTCTTACTTGGAGAAGCTCGGTTTAGAACGGTTGGCCAGCCTGGAGCCCGGCGAACTGATCGCCGAACCCGTTAACTACGGACGCTACGCCTGATCTGAGACGGGAGATACCTCATGAAGTACACACCTTCGGAACTGATGATCGTCGGCGCGTCCCGCGCCTTGCTTGGGAGTCGAGTCGTTTTCGTCGGCGTGGGCCTACCCAATATTGCTTGCAATCTTGCCAGGAGAAGTCATTCGCCTGATCTCGAGTTGGTTTATGAAAGCGGCATCTTCGGTGCGCATCCGGCTCGTCTGCCTTTGTCGATTGGCGATCCAACGCTGGTAAGTGACGCAACTTCGGCCACTAGCATGGCTGATCTTTTTATGCTCTATTTGCAAGGCGGCCTGGTCGACACGGCCCTACTTGGCGGGGCTCAGATCGACCGCTTTGGAAATCTGAATACAACCGTGATCGGCGAATACGGGAAGCCCAAGGTCAGGCTGCCCGGATCAGGTGGCGCCTGTGAGATCGCATCGAATGCCGGACAGGTATTGATTATCATGCGTCTCAAACGCAGGGCGTTCGTGGAAGAACTCGATTTCGTGACCAGTCCGGGCCACCTCGACGGCGCCGGCGGCCGCGCGAGGCTGGGACTAGCGGGCGGCGGACCCAAACTTGTCATTACCGACCGCGCCCTGTTTCGATTTGACGATCAAAGTGGCGAAATGACCCTGACTGAAATCGCTCCAGGTGAAAGCATTGCCAGCATCCAGAGCGAAGTAGGCTGGTCACTTAGAATAGCATCTGACGTTGTGGAAATGAAGCCACCAGACGAGCAAGAGCTACAGAGGATCAGGCATGAACTCGATCCTGAAGGCCTTTATCGCTAAGCAAGCCTGGGTTCAACATCGGAATTAGCCTTTCGATACTAGCAGCTTGCCTACAGGAGAAATTGTGTGAACGACTACGCGTTCCCTACCGGCAATGTCTTCTATCGCAAGATGGATCATGGCCGGCCGATGATAGCCTTCGGCGAGGGCGTCTATTTGTATGACCAGCAAGGCAAGAGATACCTTGACGGATCCGGCGGCCCTCTCGTCGTAAACGTCGGTCACGGTCGGCCCGAAGTTGTGGAAGCAATGCACCAACAACTGGCCAAGGCTGCCTACGTTCACGCCATCATGTTCACCAGTGAAGCGCTTGAGGAATACGCGGCTGAATTGGCCGAAGTGGTCAACATGCCAGATCCGCGCTTCTTCTTCCTAAGCAGTGGTAGCGAAGTCGTTGAAACGGCGATCAAGTTGGCCCGGCAGATCCAGTTAGCGCGCGGTGAAGATGATCGCCATCTTATAGTCTCCCGCCATCAGAGCTATCACGGCATGACTTTAGGCGCATTAAGTGTCAGCGGCCGGCCGGCTCTCAGGAAGCCCTTCCTGGACATGATGCGCGATATGCCCCATGTGCAACCGCCCTACCCATACCGTGACGATCTGGATGGCGAACAGGCTGCGAAACAGCTGGAACAAGTGTTCCTTGAGCATGGCCCAGAGCGGGTAGCAGGTTTCATAGCCGAACCGATCAGTGGCGCCAGTCTGGGAGCAGTTATTCCCCCGAATGACTATTGGCCCAGGATCAGGCAAGTATGTGATCAATACGGGGTACTCTTGATTGCCGATGAAGTGTTGGTCGGCTTCGGCCGGACCGGCAAATGGTGGGCACTGGAACACTGGGACGTTACGCCGGACATCCTAGTAAGCGCCAAAGGGGCAGCCGGTGGCTACTTCCCATTTGGTTTTGCTGCTGCCAAGTGCGACGATGTTCAGCAAATTCGCAACTCACTTGGCGATTTCAACCACGGCGGCACATTCAGTCATCACGCTGTGGGCGCGGCGGCCGGTCTGGCAACGCTGCGCATCATCAAGGATGAGAAGTTGGTGCAGAACGCTGCCCGTCTGGGTGCCTTACTTGGGGCCAAACTTCATGCGACTTTAGGTAACTTGCCTCAGGTCGGCAACATTCGGGGCCGCGGTTTGCTCTGGGCTGTTGAGATCGTACGCGACCGCCAAACAAAGGAGCCCTTCCCGGCCGACCAGCACATCGCCTGGCACATCTGGCGACGAGCCTTTGAGCTGGGGCTCGTCGTATACTATTCGCAGGGCTGCGCTGACGGTGTCGACGGCGATCTCATCTTGGTCGGCCCACCTCTGATAGTCAACGAGAGCCATATTGACGAATTGGTCTCTCTTTTGGCTCAGGCATTCTCGGATCACTTCCATTAGGGGACGCTTGCCGGGAATTTATGATATAATCTTCTTTAGCCGGACTGTTTCCGCTAGTAGTAACCAAACTGATGTCGTTCTTTCAGCAGCTCGTCGAGTATCTGAGCCAGCCGCCTGACAGCATTGTTTACCACATCGTAACACTGCTGGCCCTGCAGGCGACCTTAGGATTGGCTTGGTGGCAGGCTCGGCGCCAGCCTGATGATGCCTTTGCCCGCCGACTGGCCTGGGCCTCCGGCGCCATCTTGCTACTGCGCCTGACTGTCCTACTAGCCCTCTTTGCTACCGTCAACGTGGTGGAGGCAAATGCACTTCTGCCTCCGCTGGAAGGGGCGGTTGATGCGATGACGGTTGCCCTGCTGGTCTGGACGCTCGCGCCACAACCGAAGAGCTTGCCCTATCTGGGCAGTGCCCTGCTGCTGATAGTGATCATCATTATCATTTTCATTTATGTGTCATTCGCTCTGGAGTGGCAAGAACTGGTTGCAGCGGGCACGGCTGCTGACAAATACATGGGGACTCTGCAGGCGGCCATTTGGGACTTACTACAGATGGCCCTATTGGTCCTGGGGGGCGTGGCGGTTCTCATCAGCAGAGAAGAACAATGGTCATTGCGGTTGGCAATTCTGGCCGTACTGTTTGCTGCCCACACCCTGAGCCTATGGTATGGCGATACCCTTAGCCCACCGAATGTCGAGGTATCGTTCTGGATCCGGCTTGGAAACATCATTGCTTTTCCGATGCTGGCGGTATTAGCCTACCGTCACAATCTGCAACATCTACTCCCAACCAGCTACCTGGGGCGGCCGGTAGTCGAACAGCTTGAGCGTTCTTTGAACCTGTCGCGTCAGGTTTCAGCGTCTCTTGGTACAGATCAGACGTTAGCGGATGCGCTCACCATGGCACACGAACTGATCCCAGCCCAGTTTGTGGCCGTTGCTCTAGTCGACAGGGATAGACCACAGCACTTTCAGATTGCGGCCCGCGTCGAGCATACCGAATCTAACGCCATTCAGGAAAGGCCAGCAATCCGCAAATGGGCACTGAAACGAGATGATTGGCCTAGTTTCGCGCTGGCCCTCAGACAGCGCCAACAGGTCGAGCTGGTGCCCGATGGACAAGGCGCCAGGCAACTTCATGAATTGCTGCGCGAACTGGACCTGAATGAACTTGGCGCATTGTTGATCGAACCACTGACATTGGACTCGGCCGAGATCGGGTTGCTCCTCCTCCTGACCGATCAGCATGCTACCGCCTGGCCGGATGATCAGAAACACTTATGCCAGGCTCTCGGGCAGTTCCTAGCTCAGGCAATCTACAATGCCAATCGCTATCAATTAAGCCTGGCCGGTGAAGCGCCCGAGTTCAAGCTGGAAAAAGCCAAGCTGTTGAATGAATTGGACGCGATATCTGAAGAACGTGATCTGGCTTTGAGCCGCCAGGAGGAATTGAGTAAGCAGCTTGGGACGACGAGCGACCTGCTGGTTGCCGAGCGCAAACGAGTGCGCGAAGCAAGTGGGGCACTTGCCATTGCCGCACAGCGACACGCCAAGTCGCAACGGCTTGAAGAAGAAGTCATCTCACTTCGGGAGGCGTTGTCAGAAGCGGAATTGGCTCTGGCAAGTGCGGCCGCCGGCGATGCGGGCCTCAGCACGGATTGGGTTATGCGGACCGTGACCCGTTATTCAGGCGAGCTTGAGGAAGCCCAAGACCACATCAACGCTCTTGAGGAGCAGCTTCAGCAGACACACAACAGCGGCGCGCTGGAGGATATTGCCGAGTGGGCAAGAGGATTGCGTACGCCACTGACTTCAATCGGCGGCTATACCGATTTGCTACTCAATCAAAACGTGGGACAGATCTCGTCGCAGCAGGAGAGCCTGCTGCAGCGTATGCAGTTCAACGTCGAGAGCATGATCAATACCATTGATCTGATGATTTCGTCAGTCAGAAGATTGTTATCTGTTCAGTCAGGCGAAGGCCAAGTGGACGTGCGCAGAGTTATCGAAGCCGCGATAAATGCCGTCAGCCCTGACCTGCAGGCTAAAGCATTGAGGATAGATCTGAGCGTTGCCAATGACTTGCCGCCTCTGCAAGACTCGAGTGATGAGTTCTACCGAATCGTTGTTCAGGCCCTCACCGGGGCTTGCCTGGTCTCATCCGCCAATAGTCGTCTGCTGGTCTCGGCCGAACAGGTGGCGTCGCCAGCAAAGAACGGTAATCCACTTAATGCCCTTCGTTTCCTCCGCTTCTCCATAGGCGATGAAGGCGGCCAGCACAGCCATGAGCTGTACGCCCGGGCCATGAAAGGCCAGGAATCGTCACCTCAGGAGCAACAGGGTGTTGACCTTACTGAGCTATCCGCTGCTTTGGAGAACGCCGCGAGCCTGGCAACTGCTCGGGGTGGAAGGAGTTGGCTCGACCTCACCTTGAAGAACGGAAGTGTTTTGTCAGTGCTATTGCCATTTTCTGGGGTCGGCGCCACCGAGAGTGGATAGGCTCAATGTTCACAGAGGATGGCCGCACGCCAACTGGCGATAGCGTTTTAAGCAGCTTACTGATTGTCGCCGGTGTGATCGCCACCGTCTTCATGGCCATCTTGCTATCGTTGGCCGATGACCAACAAGTGCGCTTGCCGTCCGCGCCTGCTGATCCCACAGCACTCGCCGTGCTCCCAACTCAGACGCCGATTCCACCAACCGCTCCTTTGCCAACGACTGCCCCTACCATTGCGCCGTCCCACACGCCTTCACCGTCGCCCACGCCTGGCGACCTTGCAACCCCCACGGCTACGGCAGCGGTCGTCGCCGTCTTGGATTCCTCTGACTGTGGCGCTATTCCTGACAGCTGGGCAGTCTACGCCGTCCAGCCGGGCGACACGCTCTACTCGCTCTCGGCCATGTCCGGCGCAACGGCTAGCGAGATCGCACGTGCGAATTGTCTCAACTCAAGCGCACCGCTCCTAGGAAGCCAACTACATCTGCCGCCGGCGCCTCCGACGCGTGCACCTTGTGGCCCTCCCATTTGGTGGGCCAGATACATGGTAAATCGGGGCGATACACTGTACTCTCTGGCCCGACGTCACGGCACCACTGTCTTCGCCATCATGCAAGCCAATTGCCTGGAAAACACCACGATCTTCTTTGGCAGATATCTCCGCTTGCCGCCGCGTATCGTTGTCCCGGCGCCACTGCCGACGGCGACGACCACACCGAACCCCACGCCCACGGCCACGCCGAGCCCAACAACCGCGCCCACGATTGCCCCTACCGCCACGCGCGTTACGGCTGTCGTTCCTTCACCAACCTTCACACCGTCGGCGACCTCGACGCCGCTCGGTACGATGACGCCAACCGCCACGCCGGGTGCGACGTCCACCTTGCCGGCCACGTCAACGCCAACCACCGCGCCGCCCACTGAGACGCCAACGGTCACACCGTTGCCGACGAACACGCCGGCGACGACTTCTACACCAACTCCTTTGCCAACTGCCACACCAACGTCGACCTTGACGCCGACGGCGATACCAGAAGCAACCCACACGCCCACGGCAACCCTGACCCCGACGCCGATCCCGACCGACGACGCAACTGCTACTCCACCTCAGGAAAGTGATGCAGTCTTTGCCGACTAGCCGGCCGTATTGGACTTGAACGTCCCTGTGCTATAATCCCTGGCTGGTTTCGAGCCTATCGGCGCGATACTATGCGGCCCCATCAGTCAGCGGCATTTGTCTAGTAGACTTCAGATCCCGTGCCCAATTTGGCTGGCTGCCGCAGTCAAAGATGCCGGCGTCCAACGTTGGCTAGGAGATATAATAAATGTCAGATTCAGAGGACCTGCGCCGGTCGATTATGGCGCAGGTTGCTGATTATTATCGCCAGGTGCATGAAGAGAACGACTTCGTGCCAGGCAAAACACGTGTGCAGTATGCCGGCCGAGTGTTCGACGAACGCGAACTGCAGAATATGGTTGGCTCCGCCCTCGATTTTTGGCTGACGGCCGGCCCCGAAGCTGAACGTTTCGAACAGAAGCTTGGCGGCATACTAGGCGTTCGCGAAGTGATTCCGGTTAACGCCGGTTCTTCGGCGAATCTGGTTGCTGTTTCCGCTCTGTGTTCAAAACGTCTACGAAATGGCCTGCGGCCGGGCGATGAAGTGATCGTTCCCGCTGCTAGCTTCCCAACAACCGTCAATCCGATCATTCAAAACAGGCTGGTCCCGGTTTTCATTGATAGTCGTCTTGGCGATTACAATCTGGATCCCGACTACCTAGAGGCCGCACTATCGGACCGTACCAGGGCCCTCATGTTCGCTCATACCTTAGGAAATCCAGCCGACCTGGATACCATAACTGATTTCGTCCGCAAGCATAACTTATTCCTGATTGAGGACAGTTGCGATGCCCTGGGTAGCACGTGGGACGGCAAGCAGGTGGGCACGTTCGGCCATTTTGGAACGCTGAGTTTCTATCCTGCCCACCATATCACCACTGGCGAGGGTGGCGCCGCCTTTACCAGCAGCCGTCGACTGGCCAAGATAGCTCGCTCTGTGCGCGATTGGGGTCGCGATTGCTGGTGCGGCTACGACAATCCGTTGAACGGCAAATGTGGTACTCGCTTTGAACGCCAGGTGCCCGGCATGCCGGGCCACTACGACCACCGCTACTTCTATACCGAGATTGGCTACAATCTCAAGATCACCGATCCCCAGGCGGCAATCGGCCTGGCTCAACTGGATAAGTTGCCCGAGTTCGTCACCCGGCGGCGTACCAATTTTGCTTTCCTCTACGAAGCCCTGGTCCAATTTGAGGAATATCTGGCGCTGCCAGAGTGGCGCGACAAGGCTGAGCCTTCCTGGTTTGCCATGCCTATACTTGTTCGTGACGAGGCGCCCTTTACTCGCTATGAGATAACCCGTTTCCTGGAAGGTCACAACGTAGAGACGAGGCCTTTATTCGCCGGCAATATTCTCAAGCAGCCTGCCTATCAGGGCATTGACTGTCGGGTAGTTGGTAACGTGACGGTCTCCGATCAGATTATGCGCAGCGTCTTCTTCGTCGGTGTCTATCCGGGGTTGAATAGGCAGCGCCTTGAATACATGGTCGACGTTTTTGAAACATTTCTAAGAAAGCTATAGAGACTCTTGTTGGGAAACAGGCGGGTGGCGCCGATCCCATTGTGCCATGAAGAAATTATCGGTCATAATCTGCTGCTATAACGAGGCCGCAACAATAGAAGATGTCATTGAGCTGACCAGACGCGTTGAACTTGGCGGCGGTTGGGAGCGCGAGATCATCGTAGTCGACAACTTTTCGACCGATGGCACGCGAGAGATTCTAGAGTCGATAAGCGAACCCGATACGACCGCCATTTTTCACGAACGGAATATGGGCAAAGGCGCTTCGATCCGAACGGGCATATCCGTCATGAAAGGCAGCTACATGATTATCCAGGACGCCGACAAGGAGTATGACCCGGCCGAGCACGCCAACTTCTGTCGCCTGGCCGATGAAACTAGCGCCGCCGCCATATTTGGCTCGCGCGTACTTGGCGGAGACGTCAAGTATGAATATGCCCATGCTTATTTGGGTGTTCGCTTTTTGACGGCCGTGACCAACCTTCTCTTTGGAGGACGACTGACCGATGTAGCCACAGCTACAAAGATGGTACGCGCAGACGTCATTCAGTCGCTCAATCTGACATGCAGCGGATTTGATCTCGATTTCGAAATGCCGGACAAGATCTTGCTATCGGGTAATGAGATTCTGGAGATCCCGATCAGATACGATCCGCGTACCTATGCGGAAGGCAAGAAGATCAAAACGAAAGACGGAGTGAAGGCTCTTCTGATCATGCTGCGTGATCGACTGGGCTTATCGCCGGTCCTGAAGCCCGGTGTGAAGGAGGCCTCGGTGCATCCCGACAGCGCCGAACGTTCTGCCTGAGTCTAATCGCTGGCCCATCCCACCTGCTGGCCCAGCAAGCACATGAAACGAGAGAACGAACATTATACAAAGGGCACTTATGAAGGTCGTTATTACTGGCTCTATTGCGTTTGATTATTTGATGTCATTTCCCGGTCGTTTCAGCGACCATTTGCTGGCCGATCAATTGGACAAGGTGAGCGTCAGCTTCCTGGTAGATTCGATGCGTCGCATGCGCGGCGGAATAGCGGCCAACATCGCCTATACCAACGCCTTGCTAGGCGGTCGGCCGGCGATAATGGCCGCGGCCGGTCGAGATTTCGGCACCTATCGTCAGTGGCTTGAAAAGCGTGGCATCGACACCTCCGGTATCGTCGCTTTCGACGATGTGTATTGCGCCTCGTTTTTCGTGAATACTGACCAAGATCAGAATCAGATAGCCAGCTTTTATACTGGCGCCATGGCACGCGCCGCCGAGTTATCCTTTTCAGCCAATGCTCCTGGCGCAGAGTTGGCCGTCATTTCGCCAAATGATCCGGAGGCAATGCGCAATCACGTATCCGAGTGTAAGCAACTGGGCATCGCCTATATTTACGACCCTAGCCAGCAGGTGATTCGCCTATCGGCCGATGACCTGTGCCAGGGTGTCGATGGCTGCACATTGCTGACCGTCAACGAGTACGAGCTCAGCATGATTCAGGAAAAGAGTGGCCTCGATCTGGACAAGATCCTGACGATGTGTGGTGGGCTTCTACTCACCTTAGGCAAGAACGGCTCGCAGATCTACGTCGACGATAAACTCTTCGATATTCCGGCCGTACCGCCGCGAGAGATCGTGGAGCCGACAGGCGCCGGTGACGCCTTCCGCGGCGGCTTGCTGAGAGGTCTGCAGCTTGGTTTGCCCTGGGAGATTGTTGGCCAAATTGGCGCGCTGGCCGCTACCTACGTGCTGGAAAACCTGGGAACACAAGGCCACGACTATTCGCCTCAAGAGTTTGTTGATCGTTTCCGAGAACACTTCGACGATCAGGGAGCTCTAGATGTACTGCTGACATAAACGATAGTCGTATCGATTTCTGGACTGATTGGATGATGCAATCAATTACTCAAGCTCGCAAAACGAGCTTGCGGCCACTGACAAAGAATATGAGTTGACAGCCTGGAAGGTCATGATCTGTGTAGATCTTCCAAAATCCATGTCTTAACCCAAAAGGAGACCATAACAATGGACTACGATATCAAAAATCCAAATCTGGCGACGGGCGGCCGCCACCGGATCGAATGGGCCGAGCAGGAGATGCCGGTGTTGCGAAGTATTCGCCAACGTTTCGCAAAGGAGCGCCCGCTAACCGGCACCCGGATCAGCGCCTGTCTTCATGTTACCACGGAGACAGCCAATCTGGCTCATACCCTTCAGGTTGGCGGGGCTGAAGTCGTCCTGTGTGCCAGCAACCCGCTGAGTACTCAGGATGATGTGGCGGCTAGCCTGGTCAGTCACTATGAGATTCCAGTCTTCGCCATCAAAGGTGAGGACAATGAGACGTATTACAATCATATTAGGGCCGCACTAGACCATCAGCCCAACATCACTATGGACGACGGCGCAGACTTGGTCAGCACCATCCACAAAGGGCGAACCGAATTGCTTGATGCGATCATCGGCGGCACTGAAGAGACGACGACAGGCGTCATCAGGCTTCGCGCGATGGCTAACCAGGGCCAGTTGCGCTTCCCGGTTATTGCCGTTAACGACGCCCTGACCAAGCACATGTTTGACAATCGTTACGGCACCGGCCAATCTACTATTGACGGCGTCATCAGGGCTACCAACGTCCTGATCGCCGGCAAAACCGTGGTCGTAGCTGGCTACGGTTGGTGCAGCCGCGGAATCGCCATGCGTGCCAGCGGTTTGGGCGGCAATGTGATCGTGACCGAAGTCGATCCGCTGAAGGGGCTTGAAGCGGTGATGGATGGCTTTCGAGTGATGCCCATGCAGCAGGCAGCTGAGGTTGGCGATATTTTCATCACGGCCACCGGCGACATTCACGTCATCGACGTGCATCACATGGAGGCTATGAAGGATGGAGCGATCGTCGCCAATTCGGGTCACTTTAATGTCGAGGTCAACATCCCGGGCCTGGCCGAAGCGGCCGTGAGGCCACCCCAAAAAGTGCGCGAATTCGTAGATCAGTATGAGCTCCCTGGAGGCAAGCGCATCTACTTGCTGGGCGAAGGGCGCCTGGTGAACTTGGCTGCCGCCGAGGGTCATCCCGCTTCCGTCATGGATATGAGTTTCGCCAACCAGGCCTTGAGCACCGTATTCATACTTCGCAATGCTGACACGCTAGAGAAGACCGTCTATTCGGTACCCGAAGACGTCGATCAGGAAATCGCTCGCATCAAGCTGTCAGAGATGGGCATTAACATTGACACCTTGACGCCTGAGCAGGAGAAGTACCTGAGTTCGTGGGAGGAAGGCACGTAGTCAGAGCGACATGGACTACTGCGCAAATCACGAGGATCATGTCGCCGTCGAGAATTGCGAACAGTGCGGCCGGCCTCTGTGCGCCCTTTGCCTATGGTATGGTTTTGATGGGCGCCGCCTGTGCGAGGCACACGCCAAGGAATTGCAGGGGAGCGGCGAGGATGTTTATCCTCCGTCAGACTATGCAGATGCAATCCAAAACTCACTGATCGTGCGCTCCGAGCCACACGAAGCCTCGGATGAACCGGCAGTTTACAAGGGCAACAGTCAGGATGTCAGCGCTTTTGTGGCGGCCGTTTTGGCGGTCACAGCGCTGTTCAGCTGTTGTGGAGGTCTCTACTGTTTGCCCATCATTGCACTGGCCCTGGGAGCGATTGCTTACTTGAATGCTGACAAGGCTGTTGATCCATCCCGCGCGCGTCGTCTGTCTGGTATTGGCCTGGGTGCTGGAACGCTGATGGTGTTGGCCATCTTCGCCTGCATCGGACTCTACGTGGCCCTGCTGTTCGCAGCAGTCGTAAGCAGCCCGGCCCCTTGAACGCCGCAGCAGACTGGTCGTGAACGGCCGATATTCGATTCGCGCACTGTTTTGCCTACACCTGAACCATCGGCTAGTTTCCGTGAGACGACCAAAAGACCATAGCGCAGAGTCGACTGTCGGCAGTGTCAGAGCCGCTCGCGTTTTTTCGAATGTGATCAGCCCGCCGGTAATATTCGCTGGGCTTGGTCTATCGCTTGCATGGTATAGTTTGCCATTCTGGGAGGGACTTCTGTGGGCGGCCGTCTATGGTTTCTGGGTTTCGCTCATGCCGATACTGTTTGTAATCTACCGGCTACACACCGGGCAGATCAGTGATCTGCACATGAATACTACACAAGAACGTCGTTTACCTTACTTGATGAGCGTTATTGGATCACTGGTTGCCCTGTTGATCATCATCATATTCCAGGGACCACAACTGTTGCTCTGCCTGTCCATCTTTGGCGCTATCGAATTAGGGATTCTGGGCCTCATCAACGATTTCTGGAAGATAAGCATTCACGCCACCAGTATCGCGGCGGCAGTGATCATCGTCGGGCTAGTCTACGGCGTGCTCGCCGCCCTGCTCTTGTTGCCGCTGGTGATCGTGGTTTGCTGGGTACGCCTATATTTGCATCGCCACACAGTGACGCAGGTGTTGGCCGGGCTTGCGCTTGGGATCACGACGCCCCTGATGATGTTTCAATTCGGCTGTTTTGTCTGACAGGACAAGGATCATGTTTGAACAAGACCGGGTATTACTCCGCTTGCAGCAGCGAGTTGTCGCCGAACGGCAGGTATTGGTTTGCTTTCTTAGCGGTTCGTACGGACGGGGTGTACAGGACCCCTATTCTGACCTTGATGTGGCCCTCGTTTATGCTGACGACGATAGTCGCGCTGGCGCATATGAAAGACGTAGAGAATTCGTGCGATCGGTCTTACCCTATGTGCCGGCCAAGTCCTTCGACGCGACTCACGTACGACCATTCCTGCACATAGCCGTCTATAGTAACGGCAGCAAGGTTGATTATCGTTTTGAGACGAAAGATTCGCTGGCTCCAAATCCGTGGGATCGAGAGATCCGTCTGCTAAAAGACGACGACGGTTGGGGAAAGGCCTTTCAGGACTCTTCCCTGCAGCTTGCCCCGTCGCTGCCGTTGCCCACGACAACCGCCAAAGATCTTGCCAGTATCGACGATCGTTTTTGGATCATGTTTGTGGACGTTTACCGGCAGGTGTTGCGCGGCGATCACGATAAACCATTTACTGTCTACTTACAGCTACTTCACTTCACCCTGCCAGAGCTGATGCGCCTGTTACCGGTCGAAGAGCCAGCTCGACAAGCCCTTATCAGCGTTAATTATCAACGTGATGCGCGGGTAACTGTCAAGCATCTCCGCCAACTGCTGCGGACTTATCTAGCCGCTCGCGAGGCGATCATTCAGCGCCATCGCTTAGTCTTTGTCCCTGATGACGCATTCGAAAGAGAACTGCAGCGCAAAATCAGTCCATGAGCGCGCCAACCGGCTGATCCCCAAATTGGCATTCCAAATGGGTCAGGGTAGCCTCAATCTGCCCTTCAGTCCTGGCGGTTACCATTTGACGACGGGACTCTTTCAGCGCCGGCATTCCGCCAAAATAGCGCTTCAGGTGCTTGCGAAAGAGTATCAGCCCTCGCTCACCGTAATAGGCTACCATTAAAGCCAGGTGATCTCTGATCACCTGGACCAGGACCGGAAATCTCAATGCTTCTTTGTCTTGTCGGGCCAACAGCCAAGGGTTACCAATTGCGCCGCGGCCGACCATTACAGCCTGGCAGCCTGTCTGGTTAATCATGCAGTCGACGTCTTGCGGCGACACAACATCCCCGTTGCCAATTACCGGCACGCTGACAACATCACGTAATGCCGCAATGGCATCCCAGCGGGCTGCTCCCCGATACCCCTGCTCTTTCGTGCGCGGATGCAGCGCGATAAGCGCCGCACCATTATCTTCCAGGATTTTGGCCACCTCAAGATAATTCTGCTGGTCCTCCCAACCAAGGCGGATCTTGCCCGTTACCGGAACCATCAAGTGCTTGCACAGTAACCTGAAAGTTTCGGCGACAAGTTGAGGATCGCGCATCATGCCTACTCCCGCGCCGCGGCCGCTTACTCGCCGGGTAGAGCAACCCATATTAATGTCAATGATGTCCGGGCCAAGCTCTTCGATCTTCTGCGCCGCCAGCAACATCCGCCGGGCATCATTGCCGAAGATTTGGAAGACCATTGGCCGGTCGTCGGCCGTGAAAT
This sequence comes from Promineifilaceae bacterium (SeqCode), assembly GCA_041570195.1. Classification (GTDB taxonomy): domain Bacteria; phylum Chloroflexota; class Anaerolineae; order Promineifilales; family Promineifilaceae; genus UBA11865. The sequence goes on from JBFFWQ010000008.1 coordinate 67,243, forward strand.
CAAGCAGTGACATCGCCCTGCTTGTGCCATGGATAATATCTTCCGCCGCGACAAATTCGGAGTAATTCATGGTCGAACCAAAACGCCGGCATATGGTACGTGTCGGGACATCCGCGAATCCGGCCATTGGAGCCAGCACGACATCGCCGTAAACAGGCACGTCCCGAACAAAGAAGGTCGGCGCGACCGCTGGCGCTGCGCCAGGTCCCCCGATCTGTCCAGTGTGCGCTTGGCTGGACGCAAGCGGCTTCAACGGCCGCTGCAAGCCGCTGGTACTCTCGGAACTCACTGTAGGAGAAATCCTTGTTCGGCTAAGATTTGCCGCAACTCGGTCCGGATAGCTAATGAGGCCCGGCGAGCCGAATGTTCGGCCCAACCATAGTGCGAGACGACCGCGTTCTGTTCTCGGCCGGAGACTTTCCTCCCCGAGTATATGCCGGTTTCGATCATCGCCTGATCGTATTCGCGAATCGCTTCATCTTCTCCATCTGTGTCGTACGATTCCCAATGTAGCACCGTGCGCAACGGCAGGCGCGGTCTTACACGTGGCTCCACGTCCGGCCAGCCGACAGTCATACCCGATATCGGAAACACCAGTTCTGGGAGACTTAGCAAGGCAATGACGTCGCGAGGGCGGTTTCGAATCGCGCCAATATAACACATACCCAGGCCATGAGATTCGGCTGCCAGAGCAGAGTTCTGCATGGCCAGTGTGGCATCGACTGCGCTTACCAGAAAACTCTCGACGTGTTCGGTAACCTGCTTATAGCCGCGCTGCTCACATAGCCGATCGAGCCGGCTGAGATCGGCGCACCAGGCCAGGAATATCGGCGCTTGTCTGATATGCTTCTGGTCGCCGCACAGCTTGGCCAGCTTCTCCCTCTTGTTATGGTCAGCGACGGCAATCACGCTATAGGTTTGCAGGTTGGACGAAGTTGATGCTCGCTGCCCGGCAGCTACGATTTCCTCAACCAAACCACTGTCTAGCGGATCGGACTTGTAGCGACGTACAGAAGCATGCTGATATATCAGTTCAATCGTCGACGTTTGCATCTTTGAGTTCCTTCGTGATCTCTATGGGCCAATGCATTGTTGCCAGGCCAACTCAAGAAGCGCTTGACATCTTGTATTGCTCGCGCTTGCCAGCCCAGCTGTTGAATATCGTACCAATCAATGTTGTCATCATCCGGCCGAAACCAATTGTGTTGCTGCCTGGCAAAGCGATGGGTTTCGAACTTGATGCGTTCAACGCTCGCCGCCAGGCTAGATTCATCTTCTAAGTAAGCCATGATTTGACGGTAGCCAAGGCCGCTCATTGCCGGTAGCGCTCTACTATACCCTTTCGCTTTGAGGCCTTCGACTTCTTCGACTAAACCGTCAGCCATCATTCTATCTACTCGCTCGTCAATCCGCTTGTAAAGGACCTCCCGGTCGCAAGTCAGACCGATCATTTTGATGTCATATGGTGGCGGCTCTTTTCTGCGAAGTTGTGACATAGGTTGGCCGCTGATTAGAGTCACCTCAAGTGCCCGGATCACGCGCCGAACGTTCTTCACCTCGATTGCCTTGGCCGAGGAAGGATCCAGATATGCCAACCAGCGATACAGTTCGGTCCCACCCAGTTTCTGCAGCGCTTCGCGAAGCCCGATCTTCGGCGCGATCTCTGGAATGCTCCAGCCCTCGACAATAGCTTTCACGTACTGTCCCGTGCCGCCGACTAATAGCGGCAGATTCTCACGCCGATGCACGTCGGCGATGGCCGCATCCGCCAGACGTTTGTACTGCGCTAGTGTGATGGTCTCATCAGGCTGGCACACGTCGACTAAATGGTGAGGCACCAAGGCCTGGTCGGACGCAGATGGTTTATCAGTACCGATGTTCATTCCGCGGTACAGCAATCGTGAGTCAGCTGATATGATCTCGCCGCCAAAATCGTTCGCCAGCATCATCGAGAAAGCCGTCTTGCCGACACCGGTTGGGCCAACAACCACCAGTAAGAGACCCCGATCAGGAGAGCAATTTGCCAGCATGCCGACTAATTCACCAGCCAAGCACGGCGTTTGGAATTTGCTCGCAACGCAGTAGGCGACCCGAAGCGTCGAGCTCCACTGCAACCAGGTCAATTCGCCAATCGACCTCCCGACCAAGTTCGGCCACATAGATCGTGGCCAACTCGATCAGCTTTTGGCCTTTCTGCCGCGTCAGACCTTCCTCTGGACTGCCCATGGCTCGACCACGGCGCGTCTTCACCTCGACAAAAACAAGTTGCGCCCCAGACCGGGCAATGATGTCGACCTCGCCTCTTTGACAACGCCAATTACGCTCGACGATGACATAGCCCTTGGCAGCCAGGTGCTCGGCCGCTACCGACTCACCCCAGGCGCCAAGCTTCTTCGGGCTACTGCTCACGGGCGCCCTCCCCGCCTGAGCCAAGAGCGGCTTTCGGCACCGTACGCCGGTCCGGTGATGATCTACGACCCTCAGGATCGGCGCCAAATCTGCCTGCCGCGCTCGCTTTTCGACCGTACTGGCCTGCAGTCAACCGCCGATACAACGACACCGTACGCTCGACTGTGAATCGAATATCGTAGTGTTCCGCGGCTATCCTGGCTTGTGCCCCTAAACGGTGGCGCATGTCGCGGCAGCTGGCCAGCAATCTCATTGCCGCCGCCAGGCTACCTGGCGTTCCGTCAACGAGCAGGCCCGATCGATCGTGGGCAACCACATCGGCAATGCCAGGCGAGTTGATGGCGATAACCGGTATGCCGGTCGCTAGAGACTCGATCACCGCCAGCGGATGGACCTCTGACAACGAGGCGCTGACGAATGCGTCACTCATGGCTAGTAGAGCCGGAACTTCCGTATTCTTCACTTGACCAAGGAAGTGCACTCGCCTGGCCAGGCCCTGGCTGGCCACCTGCCATTTGAGTTCTACTTCCATGGACCCGGCGCCCACCAGCAGCAAGTGAAGATCTTCAGCCTGGCCGGCCGCTCTGATGAACTCGTCTGCAAGCCGCCGGACATTCTTCTCTCGCGAAAGCCGGCCGACGTAAATAAAAACTGTGGCCGTGGCCGGAATGCCGATCGCCGATCTTGTCTTATCTCCTGTAGGGTGCAGGAACTGCTCAATTTCAACACCGTTTTCTATCAGCTCAATGGGGGCACGAACGCCCGATTTCCGCAGTATACGCTGAATGCTTGCCGACGGCGCGATTACAGCGTCGGCGATATCGGTCAATCTGGGCCAGGCCTGGCGCATGATCATGCTGGCCACCGAGTATGGCAAACCCCCGTAAGCACTTAGATAAATATCATAGCGTGTATGGTTCGTGAATACCACCGGATTTCGGCCGTAGCGGCCGGCAAACTCAAGACCCATCAACAAGTGATGACAATGAAGTACGTCGACCTCGCGCAGCCTCGATTGCGCCTCAGAACCGTAGGATACGCTAAAATAGTAGCCCGTCTTGCCCAAGGAGACGCCCGGCGACCGGATCACCTTCGAACCATCTTCGCCCGGAAGCGGGGCGCCCAAGGTGAAGATAGTCACCTGGTGACCGGCAGCCGACAGATGCCGATCATAGAGGGCGACCATTTGCGTTACCCCGTTGACGACCGGATGGTAACAGGCCGTCAGCATTCCAATATGCATCTCTTGTTAGAAACCGGCTGTCAGCGCCTTCAATTTAGATTCCAGCGTCTCCATCAGATGATCGTACGACATACTGAAGGCGGCCAGACCGTCCTGTTGAAGTTGTTCGGTCACCTCGTTCAGGTCAACACCCAGCTCGATCAGGCTATCCAGCGCAAGCCGCGCGCCTTCTAAATCGTTTTCCAGGGTGGGCAATGCTCGTCCATGGTCGCGAAAGGCGTCAATCGTACTTGGCGGCATGGTGTTCACGGTGTCCCGGCCGATGAGTTCGTCGACGTAAACGGTGTCGGCGTAGGCCGGGTTCTTGGTGCTGGTCGAAGCCCACAGAAGCCGCTGGGTCCTGGCGCCCTTTTCGCGCAGAGGCGCGAAATCGGGACTCTGAAAGAGTTCCTTGTACCGTTGATAGACTACTTTAGAGTTGCTGACTGCCGTACGTCCCATAAGTAGCTCGGCGGCCGAATCATCCTTTTCAGCCAGGATCTTGTCGACAGCAGTGTCGACCCGGCTCACAAAGAAGGAGGCGACAGACGCCACTTGGTTCAGATTGCCACCCTCGTCAGAATAGGCCACCAGGCCCCTTAAGTAAGCGTTGGCCACCGCCTCATAATGCTTCATGCTGAACATGAGGGTAACATTAACATTGATGCCGGCCGCGATCAATCGCTCCAGTGCTCGTACGCCGGCATCGGTTGCCGGCACCTTTATCATAACATTCGGCCGCCCGACAGCAGCTGCCAAACGTTTCGCCTCCGAAACTGTCCGTTCCTCATCATGAGCCAAATGGGGCGAAACTTCGAGGCTGACATAGCCATCGCCGCCGTCGCTTGCTTTATACAGCTCGGTGAACAAGTCACATGCAACCGTGATGTCCGTGACGGCCAACCGTTCATACAGCGCCTCGCCGACTATTCCAACCTCGGCCAGATCACGAATCTGCTCATCATAGTCGTCGGCTGATCCGATAGCCTTATCGAAGATGCTGGGATTTGAAGTCATGCCGCGCAGGCCATCCTCTCGGATTAACGCCGCGATCGTGCCGTCAAGTAGCAGCGAACGTCGAATATTGTCATACCAAAAACTCTGACCACAGGAATATAGTTCGAGAAGAGAGTTCATTTCTGCTCCGTTTTAGGCTGCAGACTTTGTCGCCATTCGGATGGCGCCAGGTCTATGCGAGCGAAATATGCTCGAATAGGAACAGGCCAGGTGCCCTTGCTGAATGAAGTAGTCAACTCTTATAATCGTGAGTGTAGCGACTAGCTGGTGACCGGGCAAACCCGTCCAGCGCCCGGCACAAGGAGGGATTCCATTGAAAGAAGGATTGGCAGCAGTGAAGATAATAATCGGGGCTGATCATGCGGGTTTCGCATTAAAAGAAACGCTGCGGCGCGAGCTGATAGATGCCGGGCACGAAGTCGTCGACGTTGGCGCCTACAATTACGAAAAGAATGATGATTACCCGGACTTCGCGGCCGCCGTGGCTAAGGCCGTCGTCGCCGAAGCGGGCGTGAAGGGTATTGTCATCTGTGGCAGCGGCGTTGGCGCCAGTATCGCCGCAAATAAGTTTAAGGGCGCGCGGGCATGTTTGTGCCATGACATCTACTCGGCCATCCAGGGCGTGGAACATGACGACATGAATATCATGTGTCTGGGTGGGTTAATTGTCGGACCGGCGCTGGCCCGCAAATTAGTTGCCGGCTTCTTGTCCGCCGAATTCTTGGCTGAAGGACGCTATCTGCGGCGTCTAAACAAGGTTATCGCACTCGAGACATGAATTGCTGTTCCACCAGCTAGCAACCAGTAAGCTGGCTGGACTTCAGCGCTGCCAGGGGTTTTCCATCGTCTGAATCAGCATTGGCCGGCCGACTTTCACATTGGTCCGGCGAGTCAGTAGCCATAGCGTCAAGTCGGCGATGTCATCCGGGTAGAGGCACTTTTCCCGGTCCAGACCGACGGCCTTGTCGGACATTGGCGTGACGACCATGCCCGGGCAGATCGTATCAACCCTGATACCCAGCTCCTGATTCTCGCGCTGGATATACTCGCCCAAGGCATTAAGCGCGTGTTTTGAAACCCCATAAGCACCATTTCCAGGGTAATATTCCAGGCCCGATTCGGAACTAATGTTAATGATATGCCCGTCTTTTCGGGCCCGCATCGTGGGCAGAACCGCGCGACAGAGAAGAAATGGGCCCCGCAGATTAACGGCCATGACCTGATCCCATTTGTCGACGTTGTGCTCATGAATGGCACCTGAGCCGGAAACGCCGGCATTATTGATCAGTATGTCGACAGGGCCAAAGCGCTCAACCGCCAAGGCGACGATGCGAGCCACATCGTCATCTCGACCGACATCACCTTGACCGGAGACGGCCTGGCCGCCTTGCCGTTCGATGAGCTCGACGACTGCCTCAATCGGCGCTCGCCGCCTTCCGGCGACAATCACTCTCACACCATGCTCGGCCAGGGCCAATGCGATGGCACGGCCGATGCCTGTGCCTCCTCCGGTAACGATCGCGCATTTTCCGTCCAGGCTTGTCAATTCCATGGGTGATAGTTCCCTCTAGTGATCAATATCTCCGGCTCGAACCTCAAACTAGACCTGCATTGCCTGCGCTTCAAACCAGTTGATCACGGGTTGCCCCCGCTCGTCGAGCGTAGCGACCAGCGCCTGGTGATAGGCTGCCAGGTAGGTGGTGAGCAGCGACGGGCCTTGTTCCCGGCTGCCAAGCAGGCCGCCAATCCACTCTAATTCGGCCGCAACCAGGTCCAAGTCCCCTAACCTGAGCGCGGCTGAAATACTGCGCGTCAAGAAGTCGCCTGTGACAGCAAACTGAGATGGTGACCCACCTTCTGCCGTCAATGACTCTGCCACGGCCAAGTCTAAAGCTGGCTTCCGTTGCTCCAGGTAATGTAAGGCGATTTCGTATTCCGCTGGCGCTGGCTCCGCCACTGGCGCCGGCTCCTGACGGGCGAGCAGACGCTCAACAATGGGAATTGCACCGGTCAGTTCATCCCCCAGATAGTGTCCCTCGATTCGCGATTGCAGAGCCGGCGCATCAACAAATATCCGGCCGCCGAAGGCCAGTTGGGCCCCCTGTCCAGCCAAGTAGCCGGCCAGCTCAAACAGATTAGCCGCGCTGACCAATCGCTGGGCCAGGAAGACAGACAGTTTGGGACGGACTGCATCCAAGGCTAATGACAATCGTTCGATAGGTATATTCGCGCCCAGATACACGACATCCCATCCGCGACGCCGCAGCAAGAATGTGAACAACATCGGGCCGAAAGTGTGTTCCTCGAGCGGTGGGCATCCAACCAGTATCTTCCCGGGTCGGCTGGCGGCCGGCATCCCGGTCAACAACGCCTCCAGGCGCCGCATCGCCATTGCCGACGCGAAGTGCTCCTGATGGACGGTGGTCGTGCCCTCATACCATCCCTGTCCAACCATCGCCAGGCCCTTCTGCAAAACCTCGACACAGACTTGTTCAGGCGGAAACAGGGCAAAAGCTTCGGAAAGAACTCTTTTGGCCGCTGCTTCGTCAAAAGCACCGCAAGCCGCTAGCCAGGCCGTCCGCATCTGCTGAATCGTTCCTCCACTGCTGATCGCCACTCGTGCCTCGGGCGCCTCATGACGCCGGCCGGGGCCGCCGACCACGATCGGGTCCTGGCCCTCACTCTCCAATCTCTTGAACAACTCCACCGCGTGACTGATGATCAACCCTTCTTCTTGCCTGGCCATTAACCACTTCAAAATATCAACATCGCGCTGCGAGTAAATCCTGTGCCCACCCTCGGTGCGATCCGGATTAGGCAAATCATAGCGCCGTTCCCATGCCCTGAGCGTGTCAGGTCTTATGCCCGTATCGCGGACGACTGCTTTCATGTTAAAAGTCGGCGTCTTTCTCGTCTGTTGCATTGAACTCGTTTCCTATGGCAATAGGTACTCTATTGGCCCAGCTTAGCCTCTTTAATCTAACACGAGGCAATAGCTTTGTCAAGGTTTTGCACAGAAAGTGTTATTCTTCAGCGATTCTGCCACCCATTAAGGAAAAAGGGGAAATGTCACCCTTATGGAAAAGGTGACATTGAACAACAAGGAACAGAAGCGATTACTGGTATTGAATGAGGTGCTGGCGGGACGGATGACCGGTCAGGAAGCGGCAGAGGTGCTGGGACTATCGTTGCGTCATACGCGACGTCTGATAGCCGCCTATCGACAGGCAGGGGCAGCTGCGCTGGCCCACGGCAACCGGGGACGACCGCCGGTCAATAAGTTGGGCGACAAGGCGGCTGAGGAAATCCTGCGTCTGGCCAAAGGGGAATACCTGGATTACAACGACACGCATTTCACAGAGGAGTTGGCCGAGCGGCATGGCATCGCGGTTTCCAGTCCCACTGTTCGGCGAATACGAAGGGCCAATGGGCTGGCCAGTCCACGAAAACGGCGCCGGCCACGTCATCGCCGTCGCCGGCAGCGCTATCCTCAGAGCGGTATGTTGTTGCAGGTGGATGGCAGCAAGCACGACTGGCTGGAAGGACGCGGGCCCTGGCTGACATTGCAGGCGGCCATCGATGATGCCACTAACGAGGTGCCATGGGCGGTGTTTCGAGGGGAAGAAGATGCAACCGGCTACGCGCTGCTACTGCACCATATTAGCCAAAGCCATGGCTTGCCGCTGGCTCTGTATGCGGACCGGCACACAATCTTCCAGAGCGCTAGAGAGCCGACCTTAGATGAACAGCTAGCAGGGCTAGAGCCACGCACCCAGATGGGACAGCTCATCAACTCACTAGAAGTGGGTCTCATTGCCGCTCGTTCGCCTCAGGCCAAGGGCCGGGTGGAGCGTTTGTTTGGCACCCTCCAAGACCGTCTGGTGAAAGAACTACGTCGAAAGGGCGCAAGCACGCTGGCTGAAGCCAACGATGTGCTGCGCAACTATCTGCCGCGCTTCAACAAACGCTTCATGAAACCAGCCGCTCAACCTGGCTCCGCTTACCGTCCCCGTCTGACCCGAGCCGAGGCCAACGCTCGGATCTGCTTCATTTACTGGCGAACCGTCGCCAATGACCACACCATCGCTCTCTTTGGCCATGACGTAGCTCTGCCAGACTTACCTGTCCGTCTCAACCTGGCCGGCCGGCGCATCCAGTTGCATCATCGTATGGACGGCCGCCTGGCTGTCGTCTACAAAGGCCAGGTCCTGGGTAAGCTGCAACCGGCCCAGCTTGGCCCACCCCGCCTTGAGGAATTCACGCCAGCTCCACAACATCTGGCCCGCAGGGCTTCGCCAGCTGTCACGTCAGACCAGCCACCGGCCCCAAAGCCGGTGGCTGAGTCGGCCCGGACCAAGAAGCCTGCCTATGACCACCCTTGGCGCCGTCAGGGAAGAGCTTCCTATCGCCGACGCCAAGAAATGGAGAAATTGAAACAACAAGCACAGGAATAGCTATGGTAACATTTCCCCTTTTCTGTTAGGGGTGACCTTGTCGCTGACTTCTGACAGGTTTTGCACAGAAAAAGACTTCAGAGGCATGACGCTAGGTTACGGATGCAATTACCTTCCGCACCGGATGGCTCCCACTGCCGCTCCCAGGATCGGCCAATCAAGCTTTGTCATGATCAGGATGGCCGGGCCATCGACTACGTTGTACTGGCCAGTCTTTTCGCCTCGGCTATCCAATCGGCCGGATCCCAACGCGTGACGCCGGTGATCTCCTGAATCTCTTCTGGCGATGTGGACGCCAATGCCGCAAAGGTATTGATGCCGGCATCGTTCAAACGGTTAGCAAAAACCGGTCCAATGCCTTTGATCTCCTCCAGCGGTTCGGAGATCATGGGCTGCTGAACTGGGTCGGTCGATCCGCCGATCTTAACCGGTCGCGGCGGGCGCGATCGCGATACAATGAGCGGTTCTGGCGTGACCACTCGTTTTTGCCGCCATATCCAGTATATCCAGGCGCAAAGCGCCGTTGTTACGGCAAAACCCATCCAGAATGTCTTGATATAACTGTTTTTCATTTGACCACCGACCTTTCCTAGTTGGATTAAGTATAGCTATTCAGCGGCAGACAAGCACGGGCAAAGTTGTAGCGGCCAGGATATCGTCCACGATGCTGCCTGAGACGACGCCCACGACCGGATTTCTGCCTGACCCGCCAAGGATTAGGCTATCACACTTCAGCTCCTCAGCGCGAGATAGAATCGCTCTTCCGTCTAGCTCGCTGTCCAAGATGAAGGTGGCCGATACTGATCGTTCCTCCAGGTATGTTCGTGCAAGTGCTTGTGTTCGCTCGTCAACGCCATCTTCCGTTATTGTCATGACGACCAGGTCAGATTGCCACTGACCTGAAAGGTAAGTAGCCACGTACAACGCCTCTTGAGCCTGCGGACTGCCGTCATAAGCAAGCAGAAACCGTTCCAGACCACTCGTTTTGTCGGGCACAGCCAAAACCGGCCGCGAGCAGCGCTGCAGTATCATACGAAACCCGGAAGCCCATCTCGATCGCGAACTGTCGCCAGGCCGATGAGCCAAGTTTACCACCAATATGTCAGACCAGCGGGCCCGCCGGCACAGAGTGCGGGCAACCGGTCCCACATCAGTGGCAAAGCGCCCATCCAGGCTAACCTCTCCGCATCGCCAATAGAAACGATCGCGAACGGCATTGGCTTCGTCCGACTCGCTGAGTGAGTCGTCAGCCACGACGAGCAGCCCCTTCAGTCTACCGCCCTCGCGCTTGGCTATTGGGATGGCTTGTTCTAGGGCCAGCCAGCTGCTTTCTTGTCCGCTCAGCCCAACCAGAATGTCGTAGAAAAGGCGATCCTGCCCTGTCTCTCGCTCGCGCCGCCACTGGCCCGCTTCTGGCGCAGCTTCCAGCTCGTCGGGCGTCATGACATTGAGTACGCGTTGACCCAGCCGGACGAGAATGCTTCCTCTGGCTTTTCCTTCGGAATCGGCCAGATCGGCCGCCGCTGTGCTGAACGGTATGTCCCAACCCAGAACTTCCTCGAGATCGGCGCGATGTTTGCCAATCCATAGATACAAGTCAGTCTCAGTACGTCCTGGAAAGTCGTAAAGAATGCCCTGATCGTTGATGATTCTGAAAACAGGCAAGCAAACATTCTCGTACCAATGGGCCGCTGCCTCCTCGTACGATATCTCGCGCTGCTGTTCCAGGCCCATGTAGTGGCGATGCACGGCGATATGCTCGAACAATTCCTGATAACGCCCAGGGCATGTGACACTTAAATCCGCGTCCGGGTAGGATACCTCAAGTCCACTCTGGGCCAGAAACTCTACTTGTTCGGCCTTCACGATCAGATCGTCTGGGCTAGTATCGGCCGTCAGCGGCACCTTAGAACGCACCTCGGTCACGTAAGCCTGGATATCAGCCTGTCCCTGCTGGCGGGCCACTGATATGCGATGATGGCCATCAGACACGAAGTACACATCGCCGATCTGGTAGAGTTCCACCGGCGGCAGCCCGGCCAATCCAGCTGAGGCGACTTTTACCTGCACCCAGCGATCCTGATCGCTGTCGTGCCTAGGCAGAAATGTTCGCGTGAAGTCCTGGTAGCGGCCGACACTGCCGACGATGGCGTCCAGAGGAACCTCACGTATGCCGCGTGAAACGACTCCAGCTGCTCGCACTTTCCGGCGCACATCCTCAAAGGATAGCAACTCGCTCTGCCCGCCCGTTAGTTTCGCCATAATACTCTGCAGGGCCGCCCGCCCCCGCGCCCGGCGGAAATCGCTGATTGCCGACGAATAGCTCTCCATTTCGCCCATGAGTATAGCATAATTCCCGTCACTCACTGCTCTGCCGGTTCTACCAACAGGCCGCCCTTGTGGCCCGTCTCAGGTATAATCTTGCCCATGTCCAACCAGGTAGGAAGGATTGCCCCGTCGCTCGAGAGATGGCTTTGGCTGGGCCCGGCCCTTGCCCTGGGCCTATATGTGGGCCGCCTCCTGAGCGAGTGGTTACGACCGGGTCCGTTTGGAGCGGCGCTGTTGACGTTGGCGACCGTTGCCCTCTCAGCCGTCGCCCTGCGCCACAAAGCGTTGTCGAGTACCTGGCCACTGCTGCTGTTGATGGTTTATGTGCTTTATCCTGAGCCGGACCCTGGCATTGCGGCCGGAGCGGGGCTAGCCGCCCTGCTGGCCTTGTTACTCTCAGCAGATGCAACTGGAATTTCGAAGAGGCTAACTGGGCCGGCAGCCGATGCTATCATTGCCGGATCGCTGAGCATCGGCTTTTTTCTACTTTATGTCAATACAGTTGCGCCAGGCTTGCTGCCGGCCGACGCGGGTGAGCTGCAACTTGTCGCCGCCAAATTGGGCGTTGCTCATCCTACCGGTTTTCCCCTCTACACGATGTTGGCCAACCTGGCCACACGGTTACCGATCGGACCCAGCGAAGCATACAGGGTGAATCTGCTATCGGCGCTCACTAGTGCAAGCACGGTACTGCTGGTCTACCTTGCCGTCCGCCGCTTTAGCGGTAGTCGGCTGGCCGGCTTGCTGTCGGCGGCCGCATTGGGAACATCGGCTACTTTCTGGTCGCAGGCGACAACGGCCAATGTCCGCAGTCTGACCGCTTTCTTCACGGCCGCTGTCCTTTACCTGCTGCTCCTTCTGCGCACGCGCCAGATCGATCAAAGCCAGCAGAACCAGCAACGTGAAGAGCCAGGTTACGGCGATGTCGAGGCCCGTAAATCGCATGGCAGGTCCGAGGTATTGCTTGAGGCCTTGCTTGGGCTGGTCCTGGTCTTGGCCGTAGGCCATCACCTCTCGCTGATCTTCGTCGGCGCGCTATTTGCTTTGTACGCGATTGTCGTCCGGCCGGCTATTGTCAGGCAACCGGGTCGTTGGCCAGTTTATCTCCTGGCGGCCTTCATTGGCCTGCTGCCGCTCTTGTATCTGCCGTTGCGCGGCGCGGCCGGCGCCATCGGCGCACCTGAAGACTTGACCACGCTTGCTGGATTCGTTGATCATGTGTTAGGTCTGGGATTTCGCGGCGATCTCTTTTTCGTTGACCAGGCACCAATTTTGTGGGCCCGGTTGCGGGTCATGGTCAATGTGCTCACCTTCCAATTCTGGCCTGTTATGCTGATCGTCATGCTGGCTGGCCTCATCCTGCTAGTCAGGCGTGACCGGCTGCTGGCAGCTGTTTTGGCCGCTTCGCTCGTCATTCACACCCTGGTGGCGGCGGTTTATCGGGCACCCCAGACGGTCGAGTACATGCTGCCCGTTTACGTCCTTTTGGCCTTCCTCTATGGCTATGTCGGCGCCTTTTTCCAGCATCTCACGGCCCTATCGCGGCAGACTGACCGGCGCGGCGTGCTAAAGAGCATGGCCTCGGTGATCGCTCTTGTAGCCATGATGATGGCCGTGATTATCCAGGCTGCCGGCAACTACCGTAGTTTTAGCTGGCTCAGCCAGGACAGGACGGCCAGAGAATATGCTCAGCCTCTTTTAGAAGATGCCCCGGCCGGCAGTCTCATCCTGGCCGACTGGCACTGGGCCACGCCATTATGGTATCTGCAAGAGGTAGAAGGCCTGCGGCCGGATGTTGACGTCCAGTTCGTCTATCCAGAATCCGGACCATACGCGCTGACATGGGCCAACCGGATTGCGTCAGATCTAGCTGCCGGCCATACCGTCATCTCGACCCATTATGATCCTGGCGCCTATGCAGATTTGCCTCTGGCCGAACCGTTCCAAGAAGCGTACATTTTCCGGCAAGAGCCCCTGACCGAACTGCCCGCAAACTACATCCCGCACGTTGCCGAAATCAGCCCGAATGCCCGGGCCGTTGGATATCATCTTAAAGCCGTTTCGGCCGAACCAGGACAGGAGATCGTAGTGTCGTTGGCCTGGATGCCGGATGGAGAGCCAGACCAGGAGCGAACCTTATTCGCCCACTTGATTGGTTCAGACGGCATGTTGTACGCTGGCAATGATCAGCCAGCCCGTGCCCAAGCGGAGGGCCTGACTATCAGTCAATTTCGGCTGACGCCTCGTCTTAATACGTCCTCGGCCGAATATGACCTGGTGGTCGGCAGCTACAGCAATAGTGAACCGGCGGCCGACTTCGCTTCAGTGCTGGCTCAGATCCAGATTGAAGCGGCTGCGGCGGCGCCCTTCACATTGAATCGCACCTACCGGCCATTAGCCAACGAAGCAGGTGACAAAACCTTGATCGGTTACGATTGGGACAGCACCCTTCCGGGCCGGCAGCGGCTATACCTGCATTGGTCGGCCGGGGCCGGTTATGAGACACAGAGTATAGATGTGGACGGCGGCCAATATCAGATGCCCGATTGGGTAGGCCCCTGGGGAATCGAGAGAGATGGCGCGACGTTCGGACTGGACAAACCGGCTGCCTATGTGCCTTTCGGGCAAGGTCTCCTCTGGGTGGGCCAGGACGCCATCAGTCTCGATCCAGTTTCTCCAAGGCAGCGGCTGGGTTTGCCACAGCTGTTCACGACGTCTCGGCCGATTTTGCGTGACCTGGTTGTCTCCTTGCGCCTGGTCGGCTACCAGGAAGATGGACAAAATTGGGATTGGTGGGACCTGGACGACGGCGTGCCGGCCATGGGCGCCATCCCAACGCTTAAGTGGCTCCCCGGCTCACGCGTGCGCGCTCCGGTATGGTCGGTTGTCAGCAAGGATGCCCGGGACGGCCAGGAGGTTGAGCCGCTTCTGGTACTATACGATGCCTTTACGTCCAGGCGGCTGCCAGTGCTCGACGAACGTTACGCGCAATTAGCCCCATGGTTGCCGCTAGGCAGATATCTAGTGGCAACAGGATCATGATTCGTTATGTAAACTACTCCTCACTTCTGCCAGCCTTCTGCACCATCCGATTACCCATGACCAGTTCAAAGCCGAAGTAGATGGGCAACAGCTGAAATAGGGCAAACCATATCGCGACCAGCAATACTCCGCGCTTGACGGCCGCAACTTGTCCGTTCAGCTTCGCTTGGGCAGTCGCGAGGTCTTCTTGAATGTCGCTCACCAGCGAACTGTACTCGTCAAGCAACGGCCGGAAGCCGGCCAAATCCGCGTTCATTTCTCCAAGGCTATGGGCCAGATCGCCGAGATTCTGGCCGAGCATATCCATGTTCGCCCCAGTTGCATTCAACTCGTTTTCAAGGTTGAGAGAAGTCTCGGCGATGGGCGTCAACCCGTTACCGACTTCTTCGACGGCCCGGTCAAAGGGAATCTCCGGATCATAGTCGACGCCTAGACCGATACTTATCTGGTAGTTGATGATCGGTACTCTTTCCTCTATCTGTAGCTTGCTCAGGAGGCGCAGGGTATCGTCCACGACCTTTGCCGTCTGAGCGATATTCGGGATCGTATTCTGCAGATCCACGATGGTGTTCGGGATCGATTCCCCAACCAGAAGCGCCAGCTCATCTAGCATTGGCCCTGAGTCGTCGACGGTCGTCGACAGATTCTCGGTGGTCGTCTGAACCTGTGCTACTGTTGCATTGACGCTGGCAATGGTTTGCCGCGATTGTTCTAACGTTGCCTCAACAGTATCCAGCGTCTCGGCCGCCGTTTCCACCGCCGAATCCAGGCTTACCGCCACGCCGTCGACCACCTCCCGGCCCATTCGGGCGCCCACATAGCTAAACACCAGACCGGACAGACCTACCAAGATCAAAACGCCACCAATTACTCTTCTAACCATATTCTACTGCCTCAAAGCCCTGCAGTTACTTGCAGTGATTGTGTCAAAGTTTTAGCCGATCGGCGTGTTATCAACTTGGCGACCGGATCGCCGAGAAGTTTACCACGCGACGCCGCTGTTTTGAAGTCTCCGGCTCATGCCGAAGGTCGCTAGGCCTTTGGCCTTTCTGCCGGCCAAACAGGTTGCCCTAGACCCTGGCCGGCCGTGAGCTAGGATAATTGTCCGGCTCATGACCTAATTACCAGCATTTCCAATTCACAAAGAGCCGGCCTTATCGTACACTGTTTGCATGGGTTGGTTTGCGGCTAACCGGCCCGCCCGAGATTGTTCTGGGCGGGCTGGATTGCCGGTAATAAGAGAGGGATGGATGAAACAATACACTTTTCAGGGTGGCGCTATCCGGGCACTTCGTAGCGCAGTCACGACTCATTGGCTGGCTCTTATGCCGGCCGTCCGAGAAGATGGTTGGCGCAAGAGCGAACTCGATCCAACGGCATTGCTCGACTACTTTGGGTCGCTCAAAATGAAGGATGGTTATTCGTTGCGCGCCTACGAGCGCCGACAGGCGCCAGACTCCTGGGGAAAAGTATGGGCCATGCCGGCTGGACACCCATTCGCCGATCCGAAGCCAAATGGCAACGGCCAGCCGGCCAAACCGGCCGGCGCGCTGGATGACCCGATGCAGGCGCTTGAAGGTGATGGCTCGCCATACTCATACCTATGCGCTTCGCTATTGGCTCGTGAACTTGAGCACTTCGCCACAGTTTGCCCACAGAGCGAATGGCTCAACTGTTTCATTCTGGGATCTGATCCATGGTCCCATGCCAATGGCATGGGCCATGCGCTTGCCGGACAGGGGTTCTCAAAGGACAGAGCCACTTGGCGGTGGATAGGCCAGGAGCCCAAGGATTGGCGGCCTTCGGTCTATTACGGGCAGCGGACGGTGACGGTGATTTTCCACGCCTTCATCGGCAACAGTCGGCAACGCATCATTACTTTCGAGGATCACTATCTGCGCGGCTCCTACACCTTCAACCGTCAGGAAGAATCCGTCGCCAGCGGCCCGGCCGGCTATACGTGGTGAAATGGAGGATGAGCCTGCTAGGATTCGAACCTAGAACCATTCGGTCCTGGTGTCAATACCTGTTTGGCTAGATTCTGCTGCGCAGCAAACGCAGTCTTGCTACAGAACAAGATCCTAACAAGGAAGTTGGATCAGTTTCTGGGGGAGCAGGTCAGTGGTGGGATTCTTGGTACTGATCAACTGATCATTGGGTGAGCTAGCTCCTGCCGAAGGCAAGCACCTGCCCCGCCCTGGCCGGTTGCGCGGCGCCAGGCCTGACGGCGACCCGGCCGTTGACGATGACCCACTCGACACCGTCAGGAAAGACGGTCGGTTCCTCAAAGGTGCCCCGATCTTGTATTCTCTCCGGATCGAAGACAACGACGTCGGCCCGGCAACCGGCCGCCAGCCGGCCGCGATCGGTCAGCCCCAGGACGCCGGCCGGCCGGGAAGTCATGGCCCGAATAGCCTCGGCCATGGACAGAATCCGTTCCTGGCGCACGTATTTGCTCAGCACCCGCGGGAAGGCGCCGTACAGCCGCGGGTGCGCGTGACCGTCGCCGAAAATGCCGTCGCTGCCAACGGTGTACAGGCCGCTGGCCATGATAGCCGTCAGCGTCGCCTCATCACCGTAGTAGTCGATCATGCCAACCCGTAGCTCTTCGTCGATCAGAAGGTCAAAGGCCACCTCTAGCGCGTCGTGGCCCCGTTCGGCGGCGATGCAATGCAATGAGCGCCCCAGACAGGGTTGGTTCTTCCTGCCTTCAAGAGAAGAGACGAAGATGCCAGCTGGCCCGCATGCCTGATAAAGATTCTCCCAGCCGGGCAAACCAGCCTCGATGTGCTCTCGGATACGCTGGCGGACAGCGGTCGATCGTAGCCGCTTGATAGTGACCCCGGCGCCGCCCTCGTGCATCCAGGGCGACAACAGGTAGGCCAGTTGCGTGCTGCCGGCGTAGTAGGGATATTGGTCGAAGGAAATGGCCGCACCCCGGCCTTCGCTTTCGGCCAGTAAATCAAGCAGGGGGCTAAGAAGGCCTCTATTGGCCGCGCCCACGATCTTCAAATGCGAGATATGCACCCTGGCCCCGTGCTTCTGGCTGAGCTCAACCATCTCGGCCACCGAGGCCAGCAGGCCGTCTGCCTCGTTGCGAATGTGAACCATCACCACGCGCTCGTATTTGGCGGCCAGGGCGACCAGGGCGTCGATCTCTTCTGGCCCGGCATAGGCGCCCGGGTAATAATTCAGGCCAAAAGACAAGCCGCCGGCGCCAGCCTCGAAAGCCTGGCGAACCAGGCGCGCCATGTAAACCAGCTCATCCGGTCGCGCCCGGCGATCCGCCTGGCCCAGGACAACATCGCGGACGCAGCCATGCGGGATGAGCGGCAGCAGGTTGGTGCTGGGACCGGCCGCCCGCAAGGCCGCCAGGTACTGGTCGAAGTCGCGCCAGCGCCAAAGCGGCTCGGGAATGATGCCGTCGATGGCGGCGATGTAGCGTTGGCGGTTCTTAAGGCCGGCGGCCGACACCGGCGCGGGCGAGATACCGTCGACCCCGATAACCTCGGTGGTGATACCCTGGCGTATCTTTGGCGCCAGTTCGGGCGCCAGGAAGACACGCAGCCCCGAATGAGCGTGCATGTCGATAAACCCCGGGCACACGGTTTTCCCCCGAGCATCGATAACCACTTTAGCTTCCGGTCCAGGTGTGGAGAGAGAGACGATGCGGCCGTCGTGGATTACCAGGTCAGACACATTGGCATCTGACCCGCATCCGTCGAAGATGGCGCCATTCCTGATCGTTATGTCAACCAAATCGGATCCCTTGGTGTGCTGGCACAGTTCGTGCAGCTGCAAATGCAGCTGCTACATATGTAGCTACTACATTTGTAGTTTCCTTCATCGGCCGTCTATTTGACCATAGCGCATGGGTCATGGCTAGAGAAAGCCGGGGATGAACCCCCTGGCAG
The DNA here is from genome assembly GCA_041570195.1 of Promineifilaceae bacterium (SeqCode). Classification (GTDB taxonomy): domain Bacteria; phylum Chloroflexota; class Anaerolineae; order Promineifilales; family Promineifilaceae; genus UBA11865. Next base: position 85,629 of record JBFFWQ010000008.1, read on the forward strand.
GTATATCAAACCGTTTCCAAACCGGTTGAGGCCGGCATTCCATAGCCAGGGATGAATCCTCTGGGTGATATGTCAAACCCGTTCGAAACGGGTTGCGGCCGGTAATCCAATTTGACAGCTTGTCGGCCGGCCATTTAGACGAGCAGCCGGTGCGCTCTGCGCGCCGATCAACCGCGGCAACTGGAAGCTAACAAAGAAGTACATAGCGTATTGCTCAGAAGTAGACCGGTTGTCTGGAGCGTCTATTCAGCAAGAAGAACGTTGGCTGCGCCATCTACTCAGGTGGGCTGACGAGACACCTTTTTCGGCGGCAGGTCGAATACGACCGACCTCCCCCCAGTATGTCTTGACTGCCAGGCTGGACGGTTCGAAGAAGCGGTTCTCTGGTGAATATGCTAGAAAGCTTTTGCTCACCGCCAACCGTTTCTTCTCCTGGCTTTTCCGACATGAGAGTGGATACAGAGGTTTGACCGAAACGTGGATTGACTCTCTGAAGCCACGTCGCAATGCCCATGCTCGAAAAGAGGCCAAGGGTATAACGCTGAATGAAATTCTGGTAATTGACGACGCGAACGTCGATACCATTTGGCAGAAGCGAATCAGGACATCAGCCATCTTCATGTTCCTGTCAGGCATTCGCGTTGGCGCATTCGTGTCTCTCTCATTGTGCGCAATTGATCTCGACAATTGTGTAATCAAGCAGTGGCCCGAACTTGGTGTGAAGACGAAGTTCCAGAAGCATGCGTCAACATACCTACTCCCCATACCTGAACTCCTCGAGGTTGTGTTGGAATGGGAAAATAGTCTAAGAGAAGTGCTCTCAGAAACCGACTACTGGTTTGCTCCCATTTCCCCGGAAACGGGAATGGTGGACAGGCATCCGCATCTGATCGGCCGCCATCGTGCAGACCGCGCCAGAAAGAACTTGCGCCGCTGGTTGAAGATTGTCGGACTGCCTTATTTCTCCCCGCATCAGTTCAGTCATGGGCATGCTCTATACGCACTCAAGCAGGCGAAAGATGTGGGTGACTGGAGAGCCGTGAGTCGAAACCTAATGCACTCCAACCTGAGCACTACCGATGGTGTCTATGGGCTATTCTCAGAGACCGACGTTCAGGAACGAATTGGCGCCCTCGGACAACAGCTAGATCACACCACCCTCTCGCGCGAGGAATTCGAAAGCCTGCTGATCAAGACACTCCAAAGTCTGAGTGAACAAGATTCATAGTCTTCAGAACATCATCGAGATTGGAAGCTACCTGCCGGCCCGACTGACCTAGGTTCCCTGGCGTTGCGCCGACTTGCTTCGGATTTCACGCGCGCGTGAACCACGTAGATACCGCCAGCAAGCATGCAAATGGTGTCGCGATAAGTCGCCAAAGAAGGGGGTTTACGCGCAAAAACAGGTCAAAAAGATGGGCCTGCTAGGATTCGAACCTAGAACCAATCGGTTATGAGCCGACCGCTCTGCCGTTGAGCTACAGGCCCGGCGAAGCGGCAGATGGGATTCGAACCCATGATAACAGCTTGGAAGGCTGTTGTGTTACCCCTACACCACTGCCGCATATTCCTAGTCGGGGCGGCCGGATTTGAACCGACGACCTCTCGGACCCAAACCGAGCGCTCTTCCAAGCTGAGCTACGCCCCGGGCGTATAGGCAAACGGTAGTATACTGACCCACCTGGGGCTAGTCAACTGCTCGCAGACGAGCTTCGCGAAGACGCGCCGCCCTCTGACGCGCCCCGCCGACGCTCAACCTGGAGCAGAATGGCTTCGTTGTCGCCAGGTTCAATCCGGGCCCGCTCATCCAACAAATGACCGGGTAGCCAAAGCAAATGATCCCGGCAGGTCAGGATCGGCCACAAGGGGCGCGCCGCGGCCGGTATCTTGCGGTTGGTCATAACGTCGCCGATCTTGGTCGACCTTCCCCCCATGCCCAGCGGCCGGATCCGCTCGCCAGCACGCCGCGGCCGGACGCGAAGCTCATGACTGAAGCCCACCCGGACGTAGGCTCGCCACAGGTCTTGATTGGCCGCGACGGTATCGAACGGGATCCCTTCAACTCGTTGGGCGCTGAATACCCAACCTGCTGGCAGATCTAGCCGTCCCGGCACGGATAAAGCCAACTCGCTATCGTCGGCCATTTGAGGCCAGGCGTCAGTCGAAACGGATTCGCCTGCGCCCATGAGTACCAACTGGCCATATTGAACGGAGAGTTCCAGCCCGCCTGGTAAGTTAACCTGGTCACCACTCTGGCCCGTTTCGGCGACCTTCCTGGCTAGCTCAGTCGCCTCAAAGCCAAGCTCAGTTGAATCCGGCTTCAATGACAACGTGGCATGGCGCAATGAACGTCGCCTCAACGCCAATGGCCAAGCTCGCCAGCGGGCCAGGTCCAGGCCGATACGCTCCTCGTCCGTCGGCAAAACAACCTCAGGCCACATTTTCGCCAGAAGCTGGTCCAGCAACTCATCTTCGGCATCGACGACGGAGGCCAGATTATATAGATGGGAGACGATGCTCCGATTATACTCCTCGAGACCAGGCAACAACTCGTGCCGCAGACGGTTGCGAAACAGTCTCGTATCCAGGTTTGAATCGTCTTGAACGAATCCCAGGCGGTTCTCTCGACAGTAAGCCTCGATCACCCCGCGGTCCACGCTCAGTAGAGGTCTCAGCAATTGAATATCTGGAGCGCCGGGCAGCTGCGTTACCGGCCGCATGCCTCTTAGCCCAGTAACTCCACTGCCGCGCAAGAGATGCATCAGCACCGTCTCCGCCTGGTCGCGTTGGTTATGGCCGGTAACGATGGCCGTCGCCCCGGTCGCCCGCGCGGTCGCCGCTAGGAAGTCGTAGCGGGCCTGGCGAGCGGCCGCCTCTAGCGATAAGCCTTCATGGCTAGCCAGTTCAGGCACATCCGCCTCGCCACCACGATAGTGAAGTCCCCAATTGCGGGCCAGATCCGCCACGAAAGTGGCGTCTGCCGCCGCCTCTGGTCTTATACCGTGATCGAGGTGACCTACAATGACCTGTTCCCGCGGGTAAATGCCCCGCCGGGCAATGATATGCAGCAAGGCCACGGAATCGGGTCCCCCAGACACCGCCACCACCAGCGGATTGCCGGCCGCCGTTGATTCTTGGCCCGGCGCCATCTTGTACTCGGAGAAAAAGGAATCGATGATCTTGACGATTGACATGATCTAATCTTTGCCAACTGGGATTATACAGCTTCTTTGCCCAATGACGGTCACTTCCGCCTGCACAGTCAATAGACCGCCAGCAGGATGGCGCCCACTACTAGACGCCCGAAGAAACTCTTACAGTCGCCCCAATTCCGAGAATTCCGCATTATTGATCACTGTGCGGAGCTGGGGAACGCCTATACAATTGTTGGGCTTTAACTCGTAGCCGGAAGAACCGCGGCCAACAACACCTAGAATTATGCAAGACTGGACGAAGAAGGTTCGAGAACATAAAACGCTCGCGGCCGCGTTGTTCTTCCTGATCCTGGCTCTCATCTTCTTGAATCGGACGCTGATTCCGCCTCAGGGGGAACTCCTGGGCGGGCACGATCTGCGCGGTTACTATCACCCATTCCTCAGTGCCGTGCGTGATGGTCTGAGGAGCGGCGAGCTGCCGTTCTGGACACCCTACCTCTTCAACGGCCTGCCGCTATTGTCCGATCCGCAGATCGGCGCTTTCTACCCCCCGGCCTGGCCGGCGCTGTTGTTACCGGCAAACATCGGCCTCAGCTGGTACATGCTTTTCCATATCTGGTTGGCCGGCCTGGGAATGTTTCTCTTCGTCCGCTACATGGGTAGCGATTGGTTACCCGCGCTGCTTTCCGGCATCGCCTTTGCCTTCAGCGGTTTGCTGGCCGGCCGGCTCTGGGCTGGCCATACGATCGTCTACGCCATGGTCGCCTGGATTCCCTGGCTGTTGCTGGCATTGAATTGGAGCCTCAGGAAGGCAAGATGGTGGCATGCCGTTTTGGCCGGCATGCCCCTTGGCCTGGCCATCCTTTCCGGCCATATCCCCTCTTTTCTATACGCCGGGCTGATCTTGGTTGCCTTCGGTACTTATCTCTTCGTTACCGAGCGGGAGCGCCGCCGGCTCGTGATACGCCAGGGGCTGCTGATGGTTATTGTCGGTCTGGCCTTGGCCGCCGTGCAGCTGGTGCCATTCCTGCAAGTTGGCTTGAGCACCCAGCGCGTGGCAGCAGCCGATTTCGAATTCGCCACCGATTACTCGCTGCCTCCCGCCCACCTGGTTACCCTCGTGGTTCCAGAGTTTTTCGGCGAGCCACTGCGCATCGGTTATTGGAGCGTGCCCACGTTCGAGGAACTGGCCTACTACGCCGGGCTATTGGCCCTGTTGGGTTTGGTTCTGGCCCTCAGAAAGCCCACCCAGCTGACCTGGTTCTACCTGTTCCTGATGGTCGTTGGACTTTGGCTGGCATTAGGACGATATGGGGGATTGTATGGCGTCTTCTACGATCTCTTTCCACCGTTCCGGCTGGTGCGCGCGCCCGGCCGGGCCGGGATCCTGTACCTGTTCGCGGTGACCGCCCTGCTGGGCCACAGTCTCAGCCAGTGGCGAAGCGTGGAACTGGCCCAGCGCAGACAATTCCTCGGCCCGCTGCTCCGCTGGACACTGGCGATCGTCGTCGTGGCAGGGGTGGCGGCGATCGCGGCCAATGGCGCGGCCTTCATGGCCAATCACCCGACCGACACGAGCGGCCGGCTGTGGCATCAGATTGGTGGCTATGTGATCGCCCTGATCGTCTTGATTCTAGGCGGCGCCTTGCTGTGGTGCTATCTGTCTGAGCGCAAGATCCAGTGGGCCGGCCGTCATCTGGTGGCCGTGCTGCTCATACTTCTGGTCATCGCCGACATGTGGCAATTCGCCTACAAGTTCGTCCGTCTTGAACCGGAGGGCCCTGATCAGTTCTGGACAGACGCCAAGGACGTTCTCGGCGACACAGATTCAAGAATGCTGCCTTGGGGGGTCGACCTTTTCTCGCAGAATGGCGCTTTACAGGTCGGCCTGTACAGTGTTTTCGGCTACACGGCCATCGCACCTGGCGCTCACAATGCGTTGGTGTCGTCCGTTCCCGATCCGAGGTCGACGGCCTACGATGTGCTGGCAGTGGACTTCGTTGCCGCCCCGGTGCCCCTGGATCAGTATGTCGATGGTGACGCGGGCCTGAGCCTGGCAGAACAGCGCGGTGATGCCTGGGTATACCGGCGACCGGGCGCGTTGCCACTGGCCCGTCTTGTCTACGACGCCGAAGTAGTCGCCGACAACCAGGCGGCGATCGAGCGCATCCATCAGTCCGATTTCGATCCCGCGGCAACGGTTCTGCTGAACACTGAGCCGGCCTGCCAAGTGGGTCCAGTCCCGACCGAAGAAGGTCGGGCCGAAATAACAGCCGCCGAACCGAGCTTTTGGCGCATCCAGACCGATAGCCCGGTCCCCGGACTGCTGGTCCTGGCCGAGCTGGCCTATCCTGGCTGGCGGGTGACCGTGGATGGTCAGGCGGCCGAATCTTTGACAGCCTACACGACAATCAAAGCGGTTTGCATTCCGTTGGGAACCCATGTCGTGGAATGGGAATTCGTGCCAACGGCATTCCAGATCGGGGGAATGATTACATTGACGGCCCTGGCGCTGGTGGCAGCGGCGGCCGGCTTGGCCATTGTCAGGAAGACGGAATAGCTCGCGCGGCCGATTGGCTGAGTTATTCCAGCGACAGATTTATCTCTGCGTGGACCTGGAATCTGGGAATTGGCAATGAAAGCTCTTCTCAGGTTTTTCCGGACCATACGCTGCTATAGCACCGCACAGTTTCGCACAAAATCGCATAAAGTTGCCACACCAGCGCAGAGTAGCCGGGTTATACTACATGTAGATAGTGAACAACGTTAATGAGGGGTGTAACGATGGCGGAATTTACATTCTTCGGAGCAGTAATCGGTTTTCTGGCTGGAGTCTCACTGGGCCTG
>JBFFWQ010000009.1:0-85097 GCA_041570195.1 Promineifilaceae bacterium (SeqCode)
AGATAACAGCCCGCGTATCCGGCCTGGCCTGGACGTCGTCGATCCGGGCCAGTAGTTGTTCTAACAACTCAGGGATCAGGCTATTGTGTCGCTCAGGTCGATTCAGGGTCAAGATACTAGTCGATCCAACTTGCTCCATCTGTATCAACTCTTTCATATGCTCTTTGCCAAAGCCAAACTCTGCTAAAAAACTCTGGCCCCTCGCCTTCTATTGCGCATCGAAGACCTTCTTGTAGAAGCCAGGCTTTTCCAATACCTATCCTGCCAGTCCTGTCCGCTTTCTTCCCTGGTCGATTGTAGCACGCCTGAAGAGTGGCCCGTAACTCGCGTCACGTGACAAAGCATGCCTTGCTATAATATGGACATCATGGTCAAACCTGTCGAATCGTCTATGCGGCCGCCGGAATTGCGCGTCCAGACCTTGGGCCGTTTCGTCGTCTGGCGGGGTGGGGCGAGAATGCCCGAAGCGGATTGGGGCCGGGAAAAGGCCCGCAGGCTATTCCAGTACTTAATAACCTGCCGACGTCAGTACATCCCAAAAGAACGCATCGCCGGCGAATTGTGGCCTCAATTAGACGCCGATCGGGCCGACCGGGACTTCAAAGTGGCCCTCAATGCCGTGCAGCGTGTTCTGGAGCCCGACCGGCCGCCGAGAAGGCCGTCGGCATACATCACCCGAATTGGGCTCAGCTACGGGCTTAACGCCGATGCTCCGCTGACCCTTGACGCGGTTGAGTTTGAAGATGGCGTTACCGCTGGCAACACGGCTGAGAAGGGATCTCCGGAGCAGGCCATCGACCTGTATCGCCGAGCCCTAGATCTTTACCAAGGCGACTATTTGCCCGACGCCATCTACGAGGATTGGTCCAGCGGCGAACGAGAGCGGCTGGTGGCTCTTTATCTGACCGGCGCCGGCCGGTTGGCCCGCCTCCTACTGGACGCGGGCGATTTGTTCGAAACCATCAACTGGAGCCAAAAGGTGCTGGCAATCGACCCTTGCTGGGAAGAAGCCTACCGTTTGCTCATGCGCGTTCACATGTCCAATGGCAACCGGCCGCTGGCCATTCGCGCCTACCGCCAATGCCAGCAAGTGTTGTCCGACGAACTGGGCATTGGGCCCATGAACGAGACGACCTTGCTATACGAGCAGATCAGCGACGACTGCTCCGACTGACGCTTTATTTTTCCCGGAAACGGCTCTGCGAGCTACTCTCCGAGCTTTGGAGTTTCCGGGAAAATCGCTGTAACCGCTTTGTAACTCGGCCGTAACTACCCCAGATAGAATAAACAGTCGATAGGAGTTGATGATGGATCAAGAGATGGTGTCATTTGTTTTGCGCTTCGTCCGCGAAGCCGGCGAGGAACAGCAAGCCCGCTGGCGGGGCGTCGTCAAGCATGTCCAGAGTAATACCGAAACTAGCTTCAGCCAGTTTTCTGAGGCGCTGGCCTTCATGCAGGGCTATGTCAACGAGGTGGCCCAGGCCAGTTTTGAGGAATCCAGGCATATGGGCGAAGGCTTTGCCGAAGCAAATGAGTACGCAGCCAACGCATTCGGCGCCAACCCGTTTGCGTCGCGAGCACTTGCGGAAACGACCCGTCTCTGGGGCGGCTACACCAAGATGATGATGGATTCCGTGGGCGAGGCGATGGCCAGCGGAGCCGGCATGACCAAGCCGATGGAAGAGATGATGAACGCTACCCTGTCCGCCTGGGGCATGTCGCCTCCGGCCGCTCAACCTGAACAGAGCGATCAAGAGAACACGGCCGGTGCAGCAGAAGCCATGGCTGCCCGAATAGACGCCCTGAACGATAAAATCGCCGCTCTGGAGAAGCAGATAGCAGAGCTTAACGAAGATAGTGAACAGTCAAAAGGCTGACAGTTGAAAGCTGAAGGCTATTAACCTAGGAGAAACACAATGAGCAACGACAATCCTTTTCAGAAGAACATGGAGCTGTGGCAGCAGTTCAGCGAGTCATACACTAAGAACATGTTCGCCATGTTTGAGAAGAACCTGGAGCATTCCAAGGCTTTCCAGGAACAGGTCCAATCAGCCGTCACCCAGGCCGTCGAAGCCCAATTCGAGATGGTCATGTCCAGCCTTAAGGTGATGGAAGAGCAGATCGGCGAGATTTCGACGACCGTGAGCGAGGCCACCAAGGCTCAGCCCAACGGCAAGAAGAGCAAGTAAAGCAGCAAACGTCACAAAACAAGAAGGGCCGGAGCACCCTGCGGTGCTCCGGCCCTTTCTACATTCTGAACGGGCAGATTAGGGAGCTTTGGCCGGCGGCGTCTTGCCGTACACGTTCGGGCTAATATCATAAGCCCGCGCCTCCAAAGCCAGCGCCGCTTCGCGGATCTCTTCCAAAGCCTCCGGTTCCAGTTCCTGCCGTTCGATCAACTCCAGGATCTCCGGCACCAGATCTGTACCTCTGAAACCAACGCGTACTTGGCCCACGCCAGGCGCGTAATATTTGAGTTGGATGGCGCCTGGCTCTTCCAGTGTGAACTCATCCATGATCAGAACGTCCTCGAAACAATCGAAGGGGACACAGGTATGTTGGCTCATGCGATATACTTGTCCGCGATCCGCCCACTGCACCACCGGCGCAAAGCCTTGGGAGAGGCTAGGCGTGTTCACTTGAGGCTCCGCCAGCATCTTTATGCCTGCCCGGGCATTTTCGAGGCCGGCAATCCAGGCCGGGGCGGCCACAAACTCCCCATTCTCATATTCCTCCGGGTATTCGCCCAAATACCAGACGGCGCCATCATCATCCTGGGCATAGAATGCGATTTCAGCTTCCACCAGCTGATCATTAGAGATGTCCTCTATGTAGGCGACCACAGTCTCCACGCCGTCGATCTGCTTGGTCAGGTCGGTGATCGTAAAGGTCAGGAGATGAGGGTAAATGTCACCATCTTCGACAGTGACGCCTTCAAAGACCCATTGTGTTCCCGGTTTCAACGGCAGCCACCGATTATCGACGTTGGTCGGATCATCGAAATTGTCGTAGTCGAATTCTTCGAATTCTCTCTCAATGTTTACGACCATTGAGACTCCTTCTGGCGCCTCGCTGGGCGGTGTTTGACCATACACATCCGGGCTGAATTCGTAAGCGCGTTCTTCCAATTTCAGCGCCTCCGCGCGGGCTGCAGCCAGTTCCCCAGGATCTAACTTCACGAATTCGACCAACTCCAACGATTCTTGCTGGGCATCTTCCCCTCGCCAGCCGACCTGGATATTGCCCACGTTGCGAGCATAGTACTTCTGCTGAAAGGCGCCCGGTTCTTCCTGGTTGAATTCATCGATAATCAGGACGTTGCCGTAGCAGTCGGCCGGGACGCAGGATTGCTGGCCTAACTTAAATACTTGTCCGCGGTCAGTCCATTCAACCGCAGGCGCCCAGCCCTGAGAGTAACTTGGCGAACCCAGCCGCGGCTCGGCCTTCATCTTGATGCCGGCCTGGGCATCTTCCAGGCCGGCGATCCAGGCCGGCGCGTCGACGAATTCGCCATCTTCGTATTCCTCGGGATATTCGCCCAGATACCAGACATTGCCGTCATTATCCTGGGCGTAGAAAGCCAGTTCGGCCTCGACTAGTTCGTCATCGCTGTAGTCTTCTATGAAGGCTACCACGGTCGGAACATCGTCGATCACTTTGGTCAGATCGGTGACGGTGAATTCAATGCGGTGGGGAATACGCTCGCCGTCCTCATCGGTTGATCCCTCAAGGATCCACTGGTTCCCAGGCTGCAGCGGTAACCACTGGTTGTCGATATCCGTCGGCCGGTCAAAGTTGCCGCGGTCGAAATCTTCAAGATCCTCGAAGTCCACCTCGGCCGATTCATCGTCGGCAGTCTCATCACCGGCGACCTCCTCATCAACAGTTTCGCCGCCTGTTGTCTGTTCGGGTGCACTTTCGCTACCGCAGGCCGCAGTGAAAAGCAAGAGTAATGAGACGGCAAGTAAGGCCAGAACGCGAAAGCGCATTATGATAACCTCCTCGATCGTATTAGGCGGTCGCGCCGGCGGTCTCGATGGGAGTGGGCCGCAACTGGCCTTTGCCGAATCGCAAGTACAGTGCTGGCAAGACGAATAAGTTAAGTAGCGTTGAAGTCACCAGGCCGCCCAAGATGACGATGGCCATCGGGTGTTCTATCTCATGTCCCGGGATATTGCCGGCCACTACCAGCGGCACCAGGGCCAATCCGGCTGTCAGGGCGGTCATCATGATCGGCGCGATTCGCTCTTTGGAGCCACGCATGACCAGCTCTCGGCCGAAAGGCACGCCCTCCTCTTCTTCGAGATGCTGGTAGTGATTGATCATCATGATGCCGTTCCGGGCGGCAACGCCCAGGATGGTCAGGAAACCGACCATGGAGCCAAGCGAGATCACCCCGTCGCTGAAGATGAACGCGGCCAGTACACCGCCGACCAAGGCGGCCGGTAGGCTCAAGAACGATAGAAAGGCCATTAGCCAACTGCCAACTGATATCCGCAGCAAAAGCAGAATCACCAGCGCGGCTGCGATGGCTGCCAACATCAAGCGCCCCGAAGCGGCTTGCCGTTCGGCGAACTCGCCCAGTAGGACCGCGTTGTAGCCGAGAGGATAATCGACCTCTTGCAAAGCTTCTTCAACTTCGGCCACAACGGATCCGAGATCGCGCCCTTCTACGTCAGCTTCGACATGTAACCGCCGGGCCAGATCTTCATGATAGATGGCATTGGGAATGGGCTCGATGCGTACATCGGCCACTTCTTGCAGGCGCACCTGGTCGCCCGTGGGCGTGTCAATCAGCAGATTCTGAACGGCGGTGAAGCTATCACGGTTTTCCTCCGTGCTCCACACGTTAACATCAAACGTTCGATTGGCGATGTGAATGTCGCCAACCTCTTCGCCGGCGATCATGTAGGCCGCCGAACGGCGTACATCACCTGGTTTGAGCCCATATTGCTGAGCCCGCTCCAGGTCCACTTCAACCTGTATTTGGGGGATATCTACCAGTAGCTCCGTATGCAATTCGGTGAGGCCCTCGATGCCGGCCAGCTTCTCCTCGATCTCGGCCGCTTTCAAGCGCAGAACCTCCATGTCTTCGCCATATATGCGGACCACGATGGGGTGGCTGGAACCGGTTAGCACTTCTCTGATTCGTTCCTTCAAATAGGTCTGCACATCGCGGTATAACCCAGGATAGCCGTCCACGAGCGATTGAATAGAGGCCAAGGTCTCGTCATAGTCAACCGACGGATCGACGCTGACCCAATTCTCGCCAAAATAGATGCCGTAAACCTCGTCCATTAGCAACGCCTGCCCGATGTGCGAACCGCAATTACGAACCCCCGGTATCGTCTGTAGTTCTTGACAGGCTGCTTGCGAGATGCGGACCATTTCCTCGTGACCCGTGCCCGGTTTGCCCAGCCAGTGCATCAGGAAATCCCTTTCCTTGAAGGACGGCAATAGCTCCGACCCGAGCATCGGATAGACGATGATGCCGATCAATAAGATGGCGGCAAAGGCAGCGTAGGCAACACGAGGTCTTCTCAGGGTGGGGATTAACAACCGCTCATACCCTCGGTGAAGCGGCGGGATGACCGGCGAAACACGGTCGTACAGCGGCGCGTTGGAGATAAGAATCAGCACTAGCGCCGGTGTGACTGTCAGAGCGACCAGCGGCGACACAAGCGCCGCTACCACGTAAGCCTGGGCCAGAGGTTGGAAGAACGCGCCCGATAAACCTTCTAGGAAGAAAACCGGCAGCAATGCCGTCATTTCGATCAGCGAGGCGTAGACAATGGCATTACGCACCTCCAACGAGGCGTCAAGTACGATGGCCTCAGCCGACTTGTCGCTGCCCTCTCTACGTTCCTGTCGTAACCGGCGGACGATGTTTTCTACGTCGACGATGGCATCGTCAACGACTGCGCCCAGGGCGATCACTAACCCCGCCAGCACCATCACATTGAGTGTCGTGCCGAACAGGGAGAGAATGAGTAGGGTGATCACCACCGTCAATGGGATGATTGTGGCGCTGATCAGGGCAATGCGCCAGTCCCATAGGAAAAGCAATAAAACCACCACGACCAGGATGGCCCCAATGAGCAGCGACTTGGTCAGATTTTCGATAGAGAGTTCGACGAAGGTCGCCGGTCTAAAGATAGTCGTGTCAAAGTCAATACCTGGCAGCCCAGGCTCCATCTGAGCCATGGCATCTTCTACCCCGTTGGTCACTTCGACCGTGTTGGCCCAGGGGAACTTCTCTATGATAAGCAGCAGGCCTTCGCCGTCATTGACCACCGCGTCGCCGATCATCGGCCACGTATCCTCAACGACTTGGCCAATATCATCTAAGCGCAGCGGGTCGCCCTCGCTATTCTTCTTATAGTTGATAGGCACCTGGGCCAGGTCCTCTGGCGTCAAGACGCTTACCACGTGGCGGATAGGCAGTCGTTGATTGGGCGTCTCCAGGAATCCACCAGTGCCCGTCGTCGATCCCTCCGTATACGGAATGATGCCGACGTCCAGCGTGTCTGACGTGACCTGCAAAACCTCTTCCAGCGTAACGTCATTGGCCGCCAACAATTCAGGTTGGACCTGCACCATTGGGATCCGGATCTGCTCGCCCCACATGGCCACATTGGCCACACCTGGTACGCGCAACAGCTGCTCGCGGATCTTCCAATAAGTGATCATCGATAGGTCGATCACTGAGTACTCGTCAGAGGAAATGCCGATCTTCACGGTCCGGGCTGTCGACGACAGTGGCGGCATCATCAAGGGTGGGGTGGCCCACTTTGGCAGCTGCGGGTTCACAATGGCCAGCCGCTCTTGTACCAGCTGCCGGGCCTCCATCAAGTCGGTCCCCGGCTCAAATATGAGCAGGATCGACGACAGCTGGTTCACGGACTTGGAGCGCATCACATCCAGCCCCGGCATCCCGTTGAACACCTCCTCTAAGGGCACGGTGATCAAGGCCTCCACCTCCACCGAGGACAGCCCGATGGCTGGAGATTGGATCTCGACCCGTGGCGGCGCGAATTCCGGAAAGACGTCAATCGACATGTTGCCGATCTGGCTGATGCCAAAAATCAAGAGTACCGCGGCGATGAAAACAACCAGGTAGCGGTACCGCAGACTTGTGGCGATGATCCAGCGCATTTCGCTCATTTGCCAACTCCGGTGTCGGTGCCGTACAGCATCTGCGCGCCGACCGTCACGACTTCGGTGCCAACGGGAGGACCATCCGCCAGAATCGCCAGACCACCGTCAATATATTCCACCGTGATGGGATGCCGCACAAAGGTAAGCGAGTTCGGGCCAGGATTTCTGACATAGGCCCACGTCTCGCCGTGCAGACCATAAATCACGGCCGAGTAAGGGACGACCATTTTCATCTCGCCTTCGATTTCTTCCTCGCGCGTCGCTTCCGACTGAATGTCGAGCCGCTCGGCCGCTTTTTCTGTCAAAGTCACCAGGTTGAACTCTGATCCCTCTATTTCTTCCACGTGAGCGGGCTCGATCTTATCTGGACCTTCGTCAGCGCCGCACGCTGCAAGTTGTAGAACAACGACTATAAAGACGACGATCACCAGCAGGCGTTTAAGGTGCTGCATTTGAAAACCTCCTAAACCATTGACTCATCAGAGAAACCACCATTTGCGTACAAGCTTTGGCAGAGCTAAACTGCCTCGGCCGTCGGCGTCGCTTCAGTCAACGAAGTATCTACAGTCGGCAAAGTGCTGGGCCACCGTAAATACAAAGCTGGCACAATGAAAAGGTTGAGCAAAGTCGATGTAATCAATCCACCCACCATAACCGCAGCCAGCGGGCCTAGCATCTCGTTGCCGGCGATGCCGCCGCCAATCAGCATAGGTAACAAAGCCACGATTGTGGCCAGAGCGGTCATGAAAATCGGCGCCACTCGATCTGCGGCCCCGCGCACGACCACCTCTGGCTCTACGGAATCCCCTTCCTCCTGGGCAAGACGTTGGACGTGATTGACCATCACTAGGCCGTTGCGCACCGCAATGGCCAATACCGTCAGCAGGCCAAACAGCGAGCCTATTGAAAGCACGCCGCCAGCTATGACCGCCGCTAGAAGACCGCCAACCAGGGCCATGGGCAAGGTCAGAAAGAGTGCCAGCGCAAGACGCCAGCCGCCTATCCCAGCCTGTATGACCAAGAAAACTCCGATCAAAGCAGCTATGGCAATGGCTATCAAGCGCTGCTGGTTTGCCTGCAGACCCTGGGCATCGCTCAACACTTCCATGTGGTACTCAAACGGGATCGGCAATTGTTGGACGCTGCTTTCGATGTCGGCCTTGACTGCTTCGATGCTGCGGCCGCTCACGTCAGCGCCTATGTCGACGAATCGCGAAACGGCGTCACGTTCGATGACCGTCGCCGCGGGCGCAATGCGCACCTCGGCCAACTCGCCTAAAGGCACCTGGCTGCCGTCGGGCGTGTCAATCAGAAGCTGGTCGATATTCGTCATGCTACTGCGCAATTCGGGTTGGCCCCAGACCAACACGTCAAACACCTTCTGCTCCTCGTAGAGGTTGCCGACATGAATGCCCGACAACAAGGTGGTCGCCTGCCGACGAATGTCGCCTGGTTTAATTCCCCGCTGCTCGGCCGCGGCCAGGTCTACTTCGATTTCCACTTGCGGTTCCTCGGAGTGAATGTTCGCCTTTGCACCGACGACGCCGGCCACGCCAGCCATGGCCAATTCCACATCGCCCGCCATATCACGCAGAACTTCTAAATCGTGACCGTACACGCGGACCACCACGTCGTTATCTGGACCCGTCAGCGCCTGTCCAAGCAACTCCGGCTGATAGGTCTGCAACTGGCGTTCCAGCCCCGGGTAGCCGTCGACGACCTCCTGAATGGTGGCTACAGTGGCCGCGTAGTCGGCTTCTGGATCGATATTGATCCACAGATCGGCCGAGTTGATATTCACCACGCTATCGCCGGTAATGGCTCGCCCAACGTGGGAGCCGATGTTTTGCACCCCGGGAATGGCCTGTAACTCGCCGCTGGCCTGGGCCACAATGCGGTTCATCTCCGGGCGCGATGTGCCCGGCGCGGCTTCAAACTGAATGAGCAAGTCGCGCTGCTTCAACGTGGGCAACAGCGAGACGTCCAGGATCAGAAGCGAAGCCATGCCAATGACGATGAAAACCGCGGCCACGATGATCGCTATAGTGGATGAACCGACGGTTCGCGTCAGAAGGCCGTTATAGATCCCCCGCAATCCCTTCGTGATTGGCGACTCGCGTCGTAGAGACGCATTGGATAGTAAGCTCAAGCTCAAGGCCGGCGTGATGATCAGGGCCACCAGCAATGACGCTATCATGGCCAAGGTATAGGAAACGACCAACGGCTGAATGAGCGAGCCGGTCAGGCCGGGCAAAAAGAAGAGAGGCAACAACAGCAACAAGATGATGACCAGCGCGTAGCCTAGCGGACTGCGCATTTCGAGGACGGCCGCCAAGATAACTCTTGACACCGAAACGTCCGCATCTTCCTGGCGCTTCTGGCGTAAGCGTTCGGTGATATTCTCCGGATCGACGACTGCATCGTCGATGATGATTGCCAGAACGGCCGCCATCCCGGCCAAAACCATAATATTGAAGGTCGCCTCGGTTACATAGAGTATCGTCCCGGCCGCCACCAGTGACAGCGGGATCGCCAACAGGCTGATCAGCGCCGTTCGCCACTGGAAGTAGAAGGCAAGCAGCACGAGAATGACGAGCACGCCGCCGATAAGCGCCAGTAGTCCAAGATTGCCGACCGCCGACTCAATGTAGTTTGCGGGCCGGAATACGCCCGTATCGATCTCCATGCCCTGAAGGCCAGGTTGCAGATCCGCAAGCGCTTCTTCCACACCCTGGGTTACGTCCAGGGTATTGGCTCCGGGAAACTTCTCGACGACCAGTAAGAAGCCAGGGCCGTCGTTTAGGGCGGCGTCGCCAATGAGCGGTTGGTGATCCTCAACCACGGTGGTCACGTCCCCCAGGGTCAGATTCTTATTGTCTACGACAGCTACTTTCGCCAGATCGTCAGCTGTCGAGATGGGTTGCAGGTGGCGAACGCTCAGTCGTTGATTGGGCGTATCAATCCAACCGGCCGTGCCCGGCGCCGAGGCTTCAAGGTAACTCAGGGGTGAATACCAGAGCGCTTCTCCGGCCGTTTCCACGACCTGGCTCAAGGTAACCCCTTCCTGGTGCAATTCTTCGGGATCAACCAGCACCTGCAACTGCCGCTCTCGCTGCCCCCAGACGGCCACATTGGCCACGCCGGTCACGCCCAGCAATCGAGGCTGGATGATCCAGCGGGCCAGCACCCCCATCTCGATCGGCGATAATTCATCCGAGGAAAGGCCGACCATCAAGACCCGGTTGGCCGACGAAACAGGCTGCAGCATGAGCGGTGGCTTTGAGACGTTTGGCAAGGCATAGGCCTCCGTCAGTCGCTCCTGCACCATTTGCCTTGCTCGAATAGGATCGGTGCCCGGTTCGAAGACCAGCAGGATGGACGACAACCCAGCTACCGACCGAGAGTAAATCTGGTCCAGCCAGGCCACGCCATTGAGCAGGTCAGCCTCCATCGGCACGGTGAGCATGGCCTCGATCTCTTCGGCCGACAGTCCCAGCGCCTCGGTCTGAATTTCCACGTGGGGAGGGTCAATCTCGGGATATACGGCCACTGGCATCTGGCGAAGCTGCGCGAAGCCAAAGATCAGCAGCAAAAGCGCGAGAACAATCACTAAGAAGCGAAGCTTCATGCTTGATTCGACTACCCAACGGATCATGGTTGGAAACCTCCTGGGTGCTTTGGATGAACTTGCTCTGCTATTCGATTTTCAAAGACTTTTCTGCTTAGTCCGAAGGCTACGGATTATAGTGTGTTCACAAAATGCTTTTGCGTATGCAGAGTGCCCGTACGTTGGCCGAATTCTTTGGCTTTCTCGAAATGGCTTCAACCTCTGCGTTGGACGGCACGGCTTGCTCTACGGCAATTCAAGAGTTTGATAGATTAGGAACATAGTCCTCGGCTGGAATTCGATGAGCCCAGCATCACGCCACTATCAGCTTGTTGAGACAAGAGTTTTGTTGCATTGCTACACAAGTGCAGCTCAGACTAACAAATATCCCCCCTTATGTCAACATTATGTGATCTTGCACAATCATGGATTGCCCGGTCGCTTGAGTCAACGAAATCAGGGTAACAGGAAGGCATCCCAATGTCAAGAGCGAAGTCTCTGAGTTTTCTAAAAAGATCGATCTGCGTAGGCAGCGCCATCACTATGATCAGGCGAACGCAAGCAGGACATTTTGCAGACAGAGTTGCGCGAGTACACAAAAGTGACCTAGACTACCCGCAGCTTTTGATGGTAACGGTTTAGTTCGATCCATGCCTAATTCCACGAGCGTCCGCCAGGCTTTGTCAGACGATGCTGCCCTGATAGCTAGAATGGGAGCGCGCACATTCATGGATAGCTTTGGCCACTCCAATCCGCCCGAGGACATCGACGAATACATCGCCACGCATTTTTCAATAGCCCAAATAGCGACCGAATTGCAGGACCCGGCGGCGACATATCTGCTCTTGTTCGAAGACGAGGTGGCAATTGGCTATGCCAAAGTACTGGCGGGCGAGGCGCCGCCCACTATTCGCGGCCCGGCGCCTGTGGAGTTGGTTCGCATCTATCTCGAGCAGGACGTGACAGGCAAGGGCCATGGGGCGAAGTTGTTGCAGGCATGCCTCGATACGATTGGCCGAAAGGGTTTCGAGACCATTTGGTTGGGCGTTTGGGAGAGAAACGATCGGGCCATACGATTCTATGAAAAGTGGGGCTTTCGCCGCGTGGGTGAGTTGACTTTCGTGTTGGGCAGCCAACGACAAACTGATTTCGTCATGGAACGGCCGGTCGTCCCAGGGTCTTAATGGCCGGCCGGCGTCGGTTGTGTGATGACAGCGTGAGCCGCTGTATAATCGCAGCCAGCTTGCTGGGTAGTCAGCTTGCTGGACGATGCTAAGGTGAATGAATGAGCACGATCGTTTTGATAATTGTTGGCCTGGTGGCCGGTTTGGCTTTGTTGGTAGGCATTGGCTATCTTCTAGAGCGATACGGCGTCATCGCCAAGATCAAAGAAATCGTTGCCAACATCGAGGAGAGGGTCCCCACCCTCAAGCGCTGGTTGATCACCGGCGGCATCGCTCTGGCCCTGCTGATCGGCCTGGTTGTGATTCTCATCATCATCTTCTGACGCCTGATCCGATGACCCCCAAAGAACGGATGCGGCGGGCGTTGACCTACGAATCCGTCGACCGATTGCCGACCCAGATCAACTACACGGCCGCGGCCGGCCGCAAGATGGCGGATCACTTTAACGTCGCCCTCGAGGATCTGCCGCGCATGCTAGGCAACCACATGGTTCGGCTGGATCTGGCTTTTCCGGAGCATCTTTCGGAGGACGGCCGGATCAAATATGATTGGTGGGGCGCCGGCTTCGATACCGGCGAGGAGGGCTATTTTCCCGGCGTCAATCCCCTGGCCGGCGAACGCGATCTAGATAGCTTCGACTGGCCCAATCCCGATGTGGCGGGATTATTGGACGAAGCCGCCCGGCGGCTAGCGGACTGGGGCCAGGAATTCTTCATCGTCCCCAACTTCGGTTTCGCCTTGTTCGAGCGGGCCTGGTCGTTGAGAGGCTTTGAGCAATTCCTGATGGACCTGGCCCTGGATCCGGAGTACGCGGCCGAATTACTGGACCTAATCGCCGACATTCAATTGCGTTTAATCGGCCGTTACCTTGAGCTGGGCATCGACGGCGCTTATTTTGGCGATGATTATGGCGCCCAGAAAGGCATGTTGATTTCGCCGGCCATGTGGCGGCAGCTGATCAAACCTCGCCTGGCCAGATTGTTCGCCCCTTTTCGCGAGCGGGGTATGCTTATTCTGATGCATTCGGATGGCCAAATCCAGCCCATCTTGCCCGACTTGGTTGAAATTGGCCTGACCGCGCTGAACCCGGTCCAGCCGGAAGTCCTCGATCACCGCTGGCTGCAAGCGAATTTTGGCCGGCAACTTGCCTTCTACGGCGGCATATCTACCCAAACCGTGCTGCCCAACGGTACGTCGGCCGAGGTTCGGGAAGCCGTAGCAAACTGTGCTCGGGACCTGGCCCCGGACGGCGTCGGATTGCTCGTTGCCCCGTCCCATCGGCTGATGAGCGATATTCCAGTGGCCAACGTCGAGGCTTTGCTGGAAGCTTTCCGGGGCTTGTAGCCGCCTCGAGTTGGCCCATACCGATTGAGAAAGAGCCCATGAAGAACGAAGAACGATTAGCCCGCATGAACCGGGAGTTTGAGAAGATCTTCGGGCGCCGGCCAGTTATCTGGTCCCGCGCTCCTGGTCGTGTTGATCTGATGGGTAGCCATACCGATTACAACCTGGGTTACGTCATGACCATGACCATCGACCGGGATACCTGGATCGCCGCCCGCCCGCGCGAGGACAAGATCGTGGCTGTCTACTCGCTTGACATGCCTGGTGGCGGCGAATTCGCGTTGGACGATATCGGTCATGATCAAGCCGCGCCCTGGACCGACTACGTACGCGGCGTGGCCTTGGCTTTATCAGAAGCTGGCTATCCGCTGTGGGGTTTCGACGGACTGGTATACAGCACGGTGCCCGTGAGCAGTGGCCTGAGTTCTTCGGCCGCGCTGGAAATGGCGACCGCGATACTCTTCCGAGAGATCGCTGGATTCACCATTGAACCGCTGGAAATGGCCCTGCTGGGCCAGAAAGCGGAGAATCAATTTGTTGGCGTCAATTCGGGCATCCTCGATCAGTATAGTTCAGTTATGGGTCAGGCCGGCAGCGCGATCTTGCTCGACTGCCGCAATCTGACCCACGGCGTCTGGCCCATAGCAACGGGCCTACAGGTGGTCATCTGCGACACGCGGGCCCAGCGCCAACTGACCGGCTCCGAATATGACGAACGCCGGTCCCAGTGCGAAGAGGGCGTCCGGCTTCTGCAGCACTTCTACCCGGATATCGTCGCCTTGCGTGACGTCAACCTGCAGCAATTCGAAGCCCATGAGACGGCGTTGCCGCCGGTCGTGGCCCGCCGCTGCCGCTTCATCATCGAAGAGAATCGGCGAGTCCTGGATATGGCCCAGGCGCTGGAAACCGGCGACGTGAATGGACTGGCCATCTTGATGGCCGAATCCTACCACGGTGCTCGAGATCTTTACGAAATCGGCGCGCCGGCCATGGCGGCCATGATGTCTGTTATGCAAAGCGCGCCAGGCGTGATCGGCGCCCGGCAGGCAGGAGCCGGCTTTGGCGGCTGCATGATAGCCCTGGTCGAGGAGGCGCGAGTAGGCGCCTTTGTGGGGCATGTGGAACAACAATACCAGACTGAAACAGGAATCCAGCCCCATGTCTACCCCACCAGGCCGGCGGCCGGCGCCGGGTTAGTGGTTGCCTAGCAGAGGTTCTCTATGGCTTCCCCCCAACATCATAGACTGAAGAAGGCCTCTTCGCTCAACCCGTCAAGCCGATCAACCACGATGTCGGCCGCCGCTAGCGCATCGGCGCTGTTGGTCGTGGTCACGGCGACGCAGCGCATACCGGCATTGTGGGCTGCCTGAACGCCGGCGATGGCATCTTCCACTACCACGCAGTTGGCCGCAGGTACTCCGATTTGCCGCGCCGCTTCCAGGAACACATCCGGGCTCGGTTTGCCCGGCATGCTGGCGCCAGAAACGATGGCCTTAAAATAGCCCTCCAGGTTGAGTTCCCCGACCAGGGCATCGATATTGGCCTGAGGCGCCGACGAGGCGACAGCTTGTGGTAAACTCTGGCTCTTCAGCCGGATTAGCCATTCCAAGACGCCGGGCAGCAGCCTGGCGTTGCCCTTTACAGCCTGGCGAAACAGTTCTTCTTTGCGATCGCCGATGACCTGAATCTCTTCACTCTTGATATCTTCACTGATTAGTACCCTCAATATACCGGCATTGTTCATGCCAAAGGTGGCCTGGAATTGTTCCCGGCCGAAGGGCACGCCATGTTCGACCAGCACCTGCCGCCAGGACTCAAAATGAGCTTTACCGGTATCTACCAGCACGCCATCCATATCCCATAGAACGCCTTGTATCTCACTCATGGTGATGCAGGCTATGCATAACGGCCGTATTCCAGCGCCGTATCAAAAGCGGCGACGATGTTTTCTGGAGGGACAAAGGCCTGGATGTTGTGGATGGCCGCGAAGACGAAGCCGCCGCCCGGGGCCAGGTCGTCGATCCGCCGCCTGACCTCATCCCGAACCTGATCCGGTGTACCAAACGGCAATACCTGTTGCGTATCGACGCCGCCGCCCCAAAAGACGATGTCATCCCCAAACTCCTGCTTGAGACGCTTTGTATCCATCCCGGCTGCCGAAACCTGGACCGGGTTTACGATATCAAATCCCAGTTCGATGAGGTGCGGGATTAATTCGGAAACCGCGCCGCAGCCGTGGAAGAATAACTTGGCGTCTGTCTTGCTCTTGATGGCCTCTACCAACCGCCGTTGTTTAGGTTTGATCAGCCGCTCGTAAATCTCGGGCGAGATCAGCCAGCCGGCTTGGCTGTTGAGATCGTCCCAGTAAGTGAACACTTGCAGAAAGTCGCCAACTTGATCCAGGTAGTTGTTGCATGATTCAATGTAAATGTCCGCGATCTGGCCCATGAGCCGGTCGGCGAAAGCCGGTTCGGTTAGCAACGACATCAGGAAACTTTCGAGGCCCATCGTTCGCGCCGGCTGTTCAAATATACCACCGCCAATGATCGCGCTGCCTACCAGGGCGTAATCGGTATTCTCGTAGAGGTATCTGGCTTGTTCGCGCAAGTGAGCATTGGTTTCCGGCGGGTCGGGTCGGGGCCATTTGTAACCGTCCAGGGCGGTCATGGTCGGCTCTTTGATCGGGAACTCCACCCAATCGAAGTACAGGCCGCCTTCTTTGGGCATATGCAGCTTGGAGCCCCAACGGTCGATGAAGGCGTAGTAGTTGCCTTCCTCGAAGTAGGTCACTTCGGGCGCCGTTGCGGCCGGTAACTGCACCATTCGGAAGTCAGCGCCGAATCGTTGCAGCAGCTTCTCATCCACATAGGGCAGTTGTTGCACAAAGTCGCAGAGTTGCAGTTCCTCCGTCGCCATGCCCAGGTGCGGCTTCAAATCCAGATAGGCATTCTTGTGGATAGACGAGATTATCGTTGATCCCAGATCGATAGGCACCCGGTCAGCTTCCTGGTGATTCAGGGCCAACATAACCCGTTCTCGCGCGTTCATTGCCTTGTCCGTTCAATAATGTATCTAAAGATCATTTTACGACTCTTTATCCTGTTGGTCCTGTCCGGTCAATGAGTGGTAGCTTGTGTTCCGGATCGTGTCGATCATGGCCCAGAAATTCGGCAGGGGCGTATCAAGCTGCACGTGGTGGGTTGGGCCGATGATCAAGCCACCATCCCGGCCGATGCTATTCAACCGGTCGATCACTTCCCTCTGCACGTCGGCCGGGCTACCAAAGGGCAACGTATGCTGCTCGTCAATCGTGCCCCAGAAGCAAAGATTGTTGCCATAGGCCTTCTTCACCCTCGCCGGATCCATCGACCTGGGTTGGATCGGATTGAGCACATCCAATCCGATCTCAATTAGCTCAGGGATGAGCGGGCTGATGTCGCCGTCAGAGTGATAGGCAACTTTCAGCGCCGGGTTGATCCTTTTCACCGTTTCGATGATGGTCGCCAGTCGTGGCTTCAGAAAACGGCGCCAGGCGGCCGGCGAGATGAGTAATCGATCCTGGCTGCCGATATCATCGCCCAGCCAGATCATATCCACGCCAAGCTCAGTTAGTTTCTTAGCCGCCGAAAGATGGTAGCGAAAGGGGATGTCGAAAAGCCTGTCGATATACTCAGGATTCAGCGCCAGGTCCATCAGCGTCCTTTCGTAGCCCCGCAGCGCCCAGGCCGTCTCGAAGATAGTTGTGACCGTCACCCCGACGATCCAATATTCATCCTGGAATTCCCTGATCACCCGTTCGGCCTCAGTATATAGCTCCGGCCGGTCAGGATCGGGCGGCCGGTAGCTGTCGATTGCCGCGTCGTCGGCCAGGGGGTGGCCGACCATTTCTGTGTAGTGCCCGATCCCGAAGCGTGTCTCATAGGGCACACTGCGCCAGACGATGCCCCACTCGTCAGTATAGATATCCCCTGTCTGGTCGTAGGTCTCGCTGGCGTAATAGGAATTGGCCCAGCCGACTGAAGTGAGCAGCAAATCCTCATCCAGGGACCGCTCCATGATATAGGTGTTGCCGCCGCCATGGGGATTGTGTAGAGCGGCGTCGTCCAAGGCCAATGCGTGCTTGATGCGAGCAGCGAATTCAGGTGTGAAACTGACTTGCATGGGGCAGCGATCCGGGTCCTCATGGTTAAGAGCAACAAGAACCCGTTCGCGATGTTTCATCATTCAGCCCGCCGGCGCAAAATCGTATGCATGGATACGGATACGATGATGATAAATCCGTAAATCAATTCGGTCCAGAATCCGGTCATACCGATGGCGACGACGGCGGCCTGGATAGCGCCGATGATATAAGCGCCCAGGAAAGTGCCCAATATCGTTCCGGTGCCGCCAAAGACAGATGTGCCGCCGAGAAAAACCGAGGATAAGGTTTGCAGCAAATACCCTTCACCCAGCGATGGCCAGAAATAAGAGACGTGCATGCTGGCCAGGATGCCAGAAAAAGCGGCCGCCAAACCCACCAGGGCAAACAACAACGCCTTGGTCCGGCCGACATTGACGCCCATCAACCGGGCGCTATTCTCATTGTCGCCGATGAGGTAGGCATGGGCGCCAAGCCGGGTGCGGTTCAGCAGCAGCCAGCAGGCGATGCCCACCAGCACCATCCAGATGAACTGGTTGGGAATGTAGCCAAAGGTCTTGCCCACCAGCATGTTGTAGGTAAACGTTTCTCTGGCCTCAACGAGAGAAGCGCCCTTGCCATCCAGCAAGACCAGCACCGCCCCGCGCCAGAAAAACTGGGTGCCAATGGTGGCCACCAGCGACGGGATGCCGATCTTGACCACAAGGGCTCCGTTTAGCAGGCCGATGGCGAAACCGAGGATCAGACCAATAGACACGGCCAAGAAAACACTTCCAGTCGCATCGAAGATGAAAATATAAGCGACCATGCCCATGGCCATGATCGAGGGGAAAGACAGATCGATCTCGCCGGCGATGATCAGGATGGTCAGTACCAAGGCCGTGATGCCGAAGAAGGGCGTGGTTGACATGAAGGCCAGGTAGATCTGGCGCGAGAGAAACGTGTCCGGGGCGGCGATGATGAAAAAGGCCCAGATCAGAATGAAGACCGCAATAATACCCAACTGTGTACTGCGCTGGCGCATGAATCTGGACAGACTGAAGCCTTGTCGGGAGCCGTTGCCTTCCTCTGCGAGGGCTAAATCTTCTGATTGTGAACTCATAGCTATCCTCTGTTTGGCTTGCCACATGTCAGCATAGGCCACATTAGTCAAAGCTCCCGGTCTCGGCGACGCGATACATCTTGTCCATGAGATCGTCCAAAGTGATCTCGCTGGTCTTGAACTCGCCGGCCACAACACCCCGATCGATGACGACGACTCGGTCAGCTACATCGTAGACATGGAAAATATTATGATCGATGAAGACGGCCGATTTGCCGGCGCTTTTGATGCCGCGCACGAAGTCCAACAAGCGCCGGGTTTCTTTCAACGATAGGCCCATGGTTGGTTCATCCAGGATAATGATCTGGGCGTCGAAGTACAGAGCGCGCACGATAGCCACGCCTTGTTTTTCGCCACCGGAAAAGTTGCCAATGGTTGAGTCAGGACTGACTGCGGCCGAGGTGAAGCCCATCGATTCGAGCATCAGGCGATTGGTTTCTTGCTTCATCTTCTTTACGTCCAGTAGCCCGACGGCATTTTTCAACTCCCGGCCGAGAAAGATGTTCCGCCAAAGGCTTTGAAGCTCGGCCAGCGCCCGCTCCTGGTAAACGGTCTCCACCCCCAGTTCTCGGGCCTTGGGTACAGTCAGGTTCGTTACTGGTTGGCCGTCGAAGAGCAATTCTCCTTCGTCCGGCCGGTAATAACCGGTCAGGATCTTGATAAGTGTCGATTTGCCGGCGCCATTGTCTCCCAGCAAGCCGACCACTTCATTTTGGCCGAGCTTGAAGTTGACATTACGCAAGGCGTGAACCTCGCCAAAGGATTTGGAGACATCCCTCAATTCAAGTCTGAAATGACCATCCATATAACAATCTCCATGGCCGAAACTTCCCCGGATACTCCAGAGCTCGAGGGGCTACCCGTACAGCAGCGTCGAGAGCCGTTTCCGGGGAAGTCCAGTCCGATGATCTCGGGCGATGATTTCCCCGGAAATTTCGAAGCTCAAGGGTCGCCCATGTGGCAGCGCCGAGAGCCGTTTCCGGGGAAATCCACGATCAGAACCGATTAACGGATCTGCTCGCCAACCAGGTCGGCCAGTAATTCCACGTTGTCCGCGTGGGCGAAGCCGGCGCCGGTATCCACATGCAAACCGGTGAACGCATAGTTGTGGGTCAGGCAGATCTGCAGGATCGGAAGGTAGCCTTGCAGCCATTGCTGCTGGTCGATAACCAAGTCCGTCCAGCCCCCGCGAATGGCTTCGACGGTCGCCGCTGACAGATCAAAACCGGCCGCAGCCACATCATCCGGCCCCAGCCCAGCCGAGGTCAGGTACGTTTCCAGCGTTGCTGTTAGCGCACCATGATCGGTGACGACCAACTTGACGTCGGGGTTGGCCGAAGCGTAGCCGACGAAAGTCGGCGTGCCGGCCGAGGCGTCGGCGTTGGTTGCGTCGTCAATCTCCAGGTAGTCGACGGTGAGACCGGCTTCCTCGAGAGCATCGATCACGCCTCGTGTCCGCTCGCCGCGTCCGGCCTGAGCCAACAGACCCCAGACCATGGCCCGATCGCCAGAACCCAGGCCAAAGCGCTGCACGGCCTCAGAGCCCAACGCGTGGCCGGCTGAGTACAGTTCAGCGCCCACGTAGCCAAAACCGGATGAACTGTACTTCCCTTCAATGGTTGGCAGCGTCGTATTCTGGCTGGTAACGATGATGCCTTGCTCGCGAGCGTCATCTACTACCGGGCCAAAGGCGTCGTCGCCCGGATGGCCCATGATGGCAATGCCGTCAGGGTTGGTGGCTGCCGCCTCGACGAACTGGGTCACCATATTTTCCGGGTTCCAGTCAGACCAGACATACTCGACATTGGCACCCAGATCTTCGGCCGCTGCCAAAGCGCCGTTGTAGACGACGGTGGCGAAAGGCCCGCCGGGCGAGCCACCGGGGAAGAAGACGATATCGGTGTCGCTACACCATTTATCGGCTGCGGCCACCGGCTCTTCCTCTGCCTCAGGTTCGGCCTCGGTTTCGGCCGCCGGTTCTTCCGCCTCTTCGGTAGGTTCCTCATCGCCGCCGCAGGCCGTTGCAAACGCCAATACAAACACCAGGCCAAGTACCAGCAAGATCCACTTCTTTGAAAACATCATTTTTCTCCTCATAGGACACTCTGAGCGTAGAACATTCTACGCCCGCAGCTTGCGCTGCGTCCACAGCGTAAGCTGCGTAGATCTCCTGGGCCCATCCCCCTTTTTTGATCGGCCCGGATCTCTAGCAAGGTAAACGAACTTCCTCCTGGTTTGTGGGTTACCAAACAACGCCATTCAAGTTGTTACCAGGCATCACCTCCTAGTAGCTTATCGATGAAACAGTTTGATAGTTGGTTGCTTACTAGTACCCCGATTAGCTACATCTATTGGCCATAGACATGGGTATAGCGATGATGCAGCTTGGCCACGTCTTCAGGGCTAATTTCGTCTGGCGTACCCAGCTGATGGGCAATCCATACCGTATGAGCCACGTCTTCGACCATCACCGCCGATTTCAGCGCCGCCTCGGCCGTCGCGCCGACGGTGAACACGCCATGATTCTTCAGCAATACGGCCGGCGCCTGCCCGATGGCTTCGATGGCCACCCGGCCGATTTCCTCGCCGCCGATGAGCGCGAAGCCGCCGCAGGGAATGGGGCCGCCAAACTCGTCGGCGATAGCCGTCAAGACAACCGGGATCGGCCGGCCCAGCGCGGCGAAAGCCGTTGCATAGGGTGAATGAGTATGCACGATGCCGTTGATGTCTGGTCGATGGCGATAGATGTACAGGTGACTAGCCGTATCGGAGGACGGTTTCAAATCGCCCTCAATAACGTCGCCATCCAGGTTTACCACGACCATGTGCTTTGCTTCCATGTGCTCATACTTGATCCCCGAAGGCTTGATGACCACATAGCCCGTCTCCGGATCGCGGGCGCTGACATTGCCGCTAGTCCAGACCACTAGATTGTTTTTTGGTAGCTCCAGGTGCAACCGCCAGAGTTCTTCACGCAACGCTTCAAGCATGCTCTCACTCTCCAAAGAAGGTGCTACGAATTGGCCAGGACCTCTGCCTTTAGTTTCTTGAGGCGCTTCATCACATCATTGTCGCCCCGGCCGAAATAGTCGTGCAGCGCCTGGTACTCGGCGAAAAGCCGATCGTAGATGGTCTTGTTTTCAGGATTCGGTTGGTATGATTCATCGCGCAAGCGAGCCATGTACTTGGCCGCTTCGGTGATCGTCTCGTAACC
Source organism: Promineifilaceae bacterium (SeqCode) (assembly GCA_041570195.1). Taxonomy (GTDB): domain Bacteria; phylum Chloroflexota; class Anaerolineae; order Promineifilales; family Promineifilaceae; genus UBA11865. Next base: position 21,752 of record JBFFWQ010000009.1, read on the forward strand.
GCCGGCCTCTGCCCCGGCGGCCACAGCGCCGTGCATGGCTGATCCCAGCGCCCCGGCCTGGCTCGACTCGGCCACGTAAATGGGCAGACCACAGACGTCGGCGTAAATTTGCATGAGCAGCCGATTGCGATCCGGCAAGCCACCGGTAGCCACGATCTCATTGACCGGCACGCCATTGGACTGAAAGGTCTCGACGATGGTCCTGGTGCCGTAGGCCGTAGCCTCGATCAGAGCCCGGTAGACCTCTTCCGCCCTGGTAGCCAGCGTAGCCCCGACCAGTAGGCCGGTCAGGTCCACATCCACCAGCACGCTGCGATTGCCATTCCACCAGTCGAGGGCCACCAGGCCGCTTTCGCCCGGCTTGAGTTTCGCCGCTTTCTCTTCTAGTAGTTCGTGTACGTCGATGCCGCGGGCGTCAGCCTCACGCTCGTACGCCCCGGGCACGGCATTCTCCACGAACCAGGCGAAATGGTCGCCTACGCAAGATTGCCCGGCTTCAAAGCCCGGCAAATCGGGCACGATGCCATCTTCTACGACGCCGCACATGCCAGGCACGATCGCTTCCTGCTCGCCTATGACCATGTGACAATTGGAGGTGCCCATGATGATCACCATCCGCCCTGGCTCGGTCACCGTTGCTGCCGGCGCCGCTACGTGGGCGTCGACGTTGGCCACCGCCACGGCCGTGCCCGGCGCCAATCCGGTCCAGCCGGCCGCCTCTGCTGTCAATTCGCCGGCTTTCGCGCCTAATGGCGAGATCTCGCGCAACATCTTTTCGTCTACGATATGTTCCATGCGTGGATCGAGGGCCTTGAAGAACTCATCCGGTGGGAAGCCTTCGCTCTTAGACCAGATGGCCTTGTAGCCGGCCGTGCATGAATTACGTGTTTCGACGCCGGCCAGCTGCCAGACCACCCAATCGGCGGCCTCGATCAACCGGCCAGCGGCCTCGTACACTTCCGGCGCTTCATCCAGAATCTGCCACGCTTTGGGGAAAAACCACTCCGAGCTGATCTTGCCGCCATAGCGATCCAAAAATGTGAAGCCGCCCTCTCGAGCGATCTCATTCAGTTTGTTAGCTTCGGGTTGGGCAGCATGATGCTTCCACAGCTTGACCCAGGCGTGGGGATTGTCACGCCACTCAGGCAGGAAACGCAATGGCGTGCCGTCGGCCTTGGTCGGCAGCATGGTGCAGGCGGTGAAGTCAATGCCGACGCCGATAACGTCTTGTGAATCGATGCCGCTCTCGGCCAGGACGGCCGGCACGGCGTTCTTGAAGACTTCCAGGTAGTCGTTGGGATCTTGCAGCGCCCAATCAGGCTCCAGCCGAATCCCGCTGGTGGGTAAGGCTTCGTCGATGACGCCGTTGGCGTAATGATGCACATGCGAGGCGATTTCGCGCCCGTCGGCTATGTCGACGATGATGGCCCGGCCGGACAACGTGCCGAAGTCAATGCCGATAGCATATTTGTTTTCGCTCATGTTAAGTACCTCAAGTCACTTCCAGGATGGCCGGACGTACGATTTCACGGCCGGCGATCTCTAGCCTGATAGTTGGCCAGCCGTCTATCTCTGTTAACACCTCGTTCTCTGAATCGCCTATCAAGATGCTGTCCTCTGATTTGGTGCCGGTGATGGAAGGGTTCCAGGCGTATACCTGGCCCTGGATCACGGCTTCGGATGAGTTGGGCGTGGCCACCATCTCGCGCGGCTCGTAGCCGGCCGGGCCGCCCTGGTGATGCTGACGCCACTCGTCGGGGAATCCGGCCGCTTCATAGGCCCGCGCGCCTTGTTTGAAGATCTCGCCCAACTTCTGCCCCGGCCGCGTGGTTGCTATGAGCGTTGCATCTACCCGTGCTGTCGACTCGGCCTTACGCCGCAGTTCGTCGGGGAGGGGGTCGAAATGGACCAGGCGAGTGAGTGAGCAGACCAGGCCCCAGCGCCGGCCGCACAAGACCAGCATTGCATATCGCTCTAGCTTCTTGGCCGTAGGCAGCGGATGGCGGAACGAGAAGATCCGTTCGTCGCTGGCGATGAGGTTGACTATGGTTTGGGCGCCACGGCTTTCGGCCGCCTGGGCCAGGTGGCCGGCGATCTCGTATTCACTCTGTCCGGGACGCACAGCGTGAATGGCCTCATTCATGGCCTCCGCGCACAGCCGGCTCAAGATCCTGAAGCGGTCGCCTTCTTGGGATGTGAGATTGGCTCGCAGCCGGCTCATGGCGGCCGATAAATCGGTTGCCCCCGGATAGGGGCTGTCCGATCCCAGTCGTTTGCCCCGGGTCAGTTCGTTAACCTGTCCGGCCGCGCTATGCCACGGCCCGACACGAAATTGCCAGCCCTGTTCTTTCAGCCCCTCTTCTTGTTCCAGCCGGGTCGCCTCGATGTTGTCGCAGATGAGAAAACGATCGGCCGGCGTGACGAGCAAGGCTGCTGCACCCGTCGTAGTCGCCGTATTCACATACGAAGCCGCGCCGTTTGTCGCCCAGGCGAAGCTGCTCACATTTCGCAATAGCAACGCGTCCAGCTCGTTCTTCGCCAGCAATTTCCGGATGCGCTCTTGTTTCTGATCAAATTCAGATATCTCTATTGCCACTGCTTCGTCCTATCCATCCTGTGAATCTTGTTAATACTGTCGCTTTTCTTGTCGCCTTTCACAACGACTTCCTACCAATAATGATGCACCTGGTCGCGAATGAGGCGATCGTAAATCTCCTTCACCTGGGCCATGGTCTGATCGTTCAAAGGCGGCAGGTCGGCCGCCAGGGCATTATCTTCGGCCTGCGAAGGACGCTTGGCCCCTGGAATGACGCAGCTTACCGCGTTGAACATCAAGATCCAGCGTAGAGCGAATTGGGCCATGGTCGCGCCGGCTGGTACCAGCGAGCGCAGTTCCTCCACCGCCTGCAAGCTCAAGTCGTAGTCGACTCCAGAGAAGGTCTCGCCGCGGTCGAATGATTCGCCCTGGCGATTGAAATGGCGATGGTCATCGCTCTCAAAAGCCGAATCTTTCGCCATCTTACCGGTCAACATGCCCGAGGAGAGCGGCACACGGGCCAGGATACTTACCTGGCGCCGTTTGGCCTCGCCGAAGAATAGCTCGGCCGGGCGCTGGCGGAACATATTGAAGATGATTTGCACTGACTGCACCCCGGGGAATTCAATGGCTTTCAAGGCCTCTTCCACCTTCTCGACACTCACCCCGTAGTAGCGCAACTTCCCGGCTGCTACCAGGTCGTCCAGGATGCCGAATGTCTCGGGCCAATAATAGATCTCGGTGGGTGGGCAGTGCAGTTGCAGTAGGTCGATGGCCTCCGTGTCCAGGTTCTTCAAGCTGCGCTCGACGTAGGCGGTAAGGTTTTGACGGTTATAGCCGCTCGCCACATGGGGATCCAGGCGCCGACCGGCTTTTGTGGCGACGATGATCTCTTCACTTCTATCGCGGCGCAGTTGGGCCAGCAGGCGCTCGCTACGACCGTCGCCATAGACGTCGGCCGTGTCGATGAAGTTAACTCCCAGGTCGATCGCCTTATGCAGCGCCGCCAGCGATTCCCGGTCGTCTACGGCGCCCCAGGTGCCGCCAATGGCCCAAGCCCCAAAACTGCTGGCCGAAATCATCCAGCCAGTCCGTCCCAATGTCCGATACTGCATCTACTCCTTCTCCTCAGTGATTCTTGTCTCTTAGTCCAATAACGGTCGTTCCATCAGCCATCAGCCCTCAGCCTTCTATCTATCATGGTTATAAACTTCCCAACCTAGGTACTTGCTCATGGCCTCCTCAATGGCCGAAGCGGTCTGGGAGAGGTTGATGGCCACATGATGTTCAAAGCCGTTTTCGCAGATGAAGTGCAACAGTTTCTGTAGCTGAGGCACCTCCACGACGCCGAAGCCGCCAAAAGTTTTCAACGGATCATCGGTCAGTTGGCCCTGGCCCACGTAAGCCGTCATTTTTCCGTTCAGGTCGTCCGTAGAAACGCGGCAGTAGGTGAAAGGATCACTGCGTACCCGGCCGACCACCGTGCCGTAGGTGCTTTCTTTGCCGACGGTGCCGGCAATAATCTCCTGGTAATCCATTACCGGAAGGTCTTCCGGTACAGCGCTCTCATCAAGAAAAATATCCTTCGGTAGATTAGAGCAGTGGAAAATCACGCCCTTATCCGGATCGTCGCCGTAATTGTTGTTCCAGTCCACGATGGCGCTGGGCCTGCCTGACGCTAGTGCCAGGGCATACATGCCGACGACGCCGGCGATGTCCGTTTCGCAGGCGCTAGGCATCAAGTTATTGCTCATCATGCTCATCAAGGTGCAGGGCACAATGCCGTAGTATTCTTCCATGGCCGTCCAACACTGGATGGCGCTGGCAACCAAGTTATGCTGGGCCATCCAGGCGTCGACGACAGCGCCGAACTTGGCCATCTTAAGCAGTGATTCGTTGGGCACGGTGTCGGCCGGTAGATAAGCCAATACCTGGTCCAGCTTGGCTTTCAGCCGCGGATCGTCATCCTTGATGCGCTCGATCCGGCCGAAGACCTCCGACAGGTCCAACGTCTCGACGCTGATGCCGGCTCTTTCCAACAGTTTCTCGCTGTAACGCACCGTATTGAAGGCTGTCGGCCGGGCGCCGACAGCGCCAATACGGGCGTTCTTCAAACCCTTGATGACGCGGCAAATGGCCACAAATCGGTCCAGATCGGCCTTGAAACTGTCGCTTTCCGGGTCGACCGTATGCAATTCGGTCAAAGTGAATGGGATGCCGTACTGTTTCAGATTGTTACAGGCCGACATCTTGCCGCAAAATGAGTCGCGCCGGTTGGCGATGGTCATCTCCGACGGTTCGTCGGGAAAAGCCTGGACCAGAACTGGCGCGTTCAATTCCGCCCAGCGGAGCGTATTGGCGATGGCCCGCTCGTCGCCGAAATTGGGCAAAGTCACCAGTACCCCGTCTATCTCATCCCGGTGGGCTTTGAACAGATCGGCGCACTTCTGGGCGTCCGACAGGCTCTCGACGCTGCCGAAAGGGGTGTCCTCCGGCTCGAGGGCAATGGCTTTAATGCCTTCTGCCGCCAACACTTTGAGTATCGTTTCCCGCCCAGCCGCGCACAAATGATCGGGAAAGAATCCGCGGTTGCCAACGATGACGCCTAGCGTCGTTCCATTTACCTCTTTGTCCATCTTCGTCTCCTCAATTACCTGAGGGCCGAGTTTGCAGATCGGCCTCAGGACGCCAGTAGTTTGCTCTCATGATCCGCCGGTCGACTTATCTTTCACCGAACTTTCCCGGACGATCAACTCCGGTTGTAACATCGTCGTTTTGGGCTCCACGGCCGTATTACCCTGCCGGCCGACCTCGATCATGCGGGTAAGCTCGGCCACAGATGTGCAGCCCACGTCGTACAGTGGCTGGCTGACGGTAGTAAGCGGCGGCCAGAAGTAGGCTGCTTCTGGAATGCCGTCAAAGCCGACGATGGTCAAATCTTCTGGGATCCGCAGGCCGCGCTTGCGCGCCGTCTGCAATGCGCCAAGGGCCATTTGATCGTTACCCACAAAGACGGCTTCCACGTCAGGTCGCCGGTCCAGTAATTGATTTAGACCTTTTTCGCCGGAAGCGGCCTCCCAGCTACCGTAAACGATCGGGCTCTGTTTGGAGTCTAGGTCGGCTTCGATAAGGCTGGGCTCGGTGAGGCCGGCCTCGGCCAAGGCGTCCTGCCAACCACGGGCCCGTTCACGAGCCTCCCACCAATCCATCGGGCCAGTGATGTGGCCAATGTTGCGGTAGCCTTGTTTGATCAAATGCCGGGTTGCCAGGCGGCCACCCAGGTGATTGTCGACGCAGACGACCGAAAGACCGGGTCGCGGACCCATGGAGTGAAAGACTGTTGGCACCGGCAGGGTGTTAAACTGTTCCTCGATCCAAGCTCGGTTATTGCCGATCTCCGGCACGGCCCAGATAATGCCGTCCACATGGCGTGCCAGTAGATCGTCGATGATTCGGGCTACATCGTTACTCTCGGGTTCGCGCACCAGGTAGAGTAGGGGAGAGTAGCGTAATTCGGCCGCTTGCCGCTCGATGCCTGACAAGGCCCGGGAGGGACCGTAGAATTCTATGCCAAAGGCGACGACTCCCAAACTATAGCTTAACCCGCGGCTCAGGCTGCGCGCAGCTTGACTCGGCTGATAGCCCAGCTTCTCGATGATTTCCTGGACACGGCGTCGTGTCTCTGGGGCCACATCCGGCCGATCGTTCACGACACGAGAAACGGTTTGGGTCGATACGCCCGATTCCTCGGCAACCTGCTTGATTGTGACGCGTTTTCTGCTATTCACTTGGCTGGAGAATCCACTTCTCAGTAGGCCGCTCTGTCCGTGATCCCGTTAACGGTCCCGTTAACGTTAACATGATAGCCGATTGCCTTTGTTCCTGTCAACCTTGATGGGGAAGATTGTGGCGAAAATGACCTGACCCATTGGAATTGTAACCTTGGTTCAGCCGATCACCGCCCCCCGTAAATCGACCATATGCTGACAAATGTCATCTCTTAAGTGTGACTTTCGTTAGGTCTTATGCTGCTCTGTCAATTGTTCTGGTGGCCGGTCTGGTATCTTCGGCCAGTCTGTCAACTTTGCCTGCGCCAACACCCGATCATCGATTACAATAGGATTGAATATAACGCCGCCCGCCAGCCAAGAACGCTAGGCGACCTCCTGGAAGGTGCTATGGCTGTACCAACTATTGAACCGCAGGTCCGAATTAACTTACGGCGGCGGTTGCCGCTGTTGCTGCTGGCCTTGCTAGGAATAGCGTCGCTTTTGTTGCCCAGCCGGGTGTGGACGACGCTGCTGATTGGGTTGGGGGGGCTGATCATCGTCGCCTACGCATGGGCCAGGCAGCTGGCCAAGGGACTGCAGGGCAGTCGACGCCTGCGCTTCGGCTGGGTTTCTGTTGGCGATCGGCTCAGCGAAGAATTCGTTATAGTCAACGACTGTCTCTTGCCAGCTCTATGGGTCGAGATCGTCGACGCTTCTAATGTGCCTGGCTATCAGGCGGCCGTGGTGCGCAGCGTGAATGCTGGAACAGTGGATCGCTGGCGTGGCTCGGCCGTTTGCACCCGCAGGGGGCAGTTTCAGCTAGGGCCATGGGCCTTGCGCAGCGCAGATCCTTTTGGTTTGTTCGAGATCATTATCCCCTACCCGGAAACCGAGCAAATCGTCATTCATCCGCCGATCTACTCCCGGGCGCCCATCCCGCTGCCGGCCGGACATAGCAGCGGCCGCTCTCGGGCCAGGTCGCCCAGTTGGCAGGCGACCATCAACGCCGCCAGCGTGCGGGCTTACCGGCCGGCCGATCCCCGGCGCTGGATCCACTGGCCGACAACGGCTCACCGTGACGAGTTATTCGTGCGCCAATTTGACCTGGATGCCGCCGGTGATATTTGGCTGGTGATCGACCTACAGGCTGATATCCAACTGGGCCAGGGCGCAGATGGCACCGAGGAATTTGCTGTTCTGTTGGCTGCCACGCTCTCGGCCCAGGCCCTGGATCAAAACCGGGCCACCGGCCTGGCGACGTACGGCCGCCAGCCTCAATTGGTCGCCCCGAATCGCGGTCAAGGCCAGCAGTGGAAGTTGTTACAAGCGCTGGCAGTGATGACCGCCGACGGCGAACATGCTCTCTCACGCGCCCTTCAAGACGTCGGCCAAATAGCCCGGCGTGGCAGCGCGGTGATCATCATCACCCCTAGCGGCCGGGCCGACTGGTTGCCCGATTTACTGCCCTTGGCCCAACGCTCAGTCCGCCCCCACGTGGTCTTGCTTGACCGCGCTTCCTTCACACCAGACGCGTCGTCGGCGCCCGACATACCTTCGGTAGCCGGAGGGGGAAGCGTCGGGTTGCGAGATGCCGTGCGCGATCTGGGCTTTGAGGCCACCCTGGTGAAGCAAGGCGAGTTGGGCAAACCAATCGAAGAGCAAGAGCGCCGCGGTTATTGGGAATTCTTGGTAACTGGCACCGGTAAGGCTGTCCCCGTGCGCAGCCCTTTTGAGTGATGATAGTTACTGGCCTGAGTTGGATCGAGCGCCGTTTGCGACCGGCCGATGGTTGGCTGCCGTTCTTGTTGCTGCTGGCCATAATCTTGATCCTAACGCTGGCCGTGGTCGACGCGGATTGGGTGCCCGAGGTGTCGATCGTATTCGTGACCGGGTTCACAGGTTTGGCGCTTGGCATAGCTTTGGCCAGGCGGCCGCTAGGCTGGTTGCCTGCCTGGCTACTCATCATCGCTTACGGCTTGGCTTTGACGACGGTACTGTTGGGGCGGCTGGCGCCGCCGCCAAACGTCGTGCTCCGCGGCTGGACGCCTATCAGCGAACACATCAGGCGGAATTGGGGCCTGTTCATTGACCGGGCTGGCGGCTGGTTGGCGATTGCCCTGGGCGAGGGGCGCAGCGAAGAAACCGTCGTCTTTGCCTTCGCCGTGGGCTTGCTGGCCTGGCTATTGGCTGCTTTTGCCGGCTGGACCATCTTTCGCGGGCGCCGGCCATGGGCTAGCCTGATCCCGCTAACCCTGGCCCTGGCTCTCAACAACTACTACAGCCAGGCTGAACTATGGTACGTGCCGATCTTCGTCGGCTTGCTTGTGGCCCTCGTGGCGACTGTTGGCTACGCCGATCGCGAGGCGGGTTGGACCAGGCGGAAAGTCGATTACTCGGGTGAGATCCGTATCGAGCTCCTGGTTTATAGCGGGGCCATTGCCTTGTTTCTGTTTTTTGTCGCCACCGCGCTGCCAGCTATCAATTTCCGGGCCATCTCCGACGCCGTCTTGAACCGGCCGGCGGTAGACCAGGCCGAGCGGACGCTGGATAGAGTCTTTGCCGGCGTACGTCAGCCGGGCCCGAGTTATCTGGCCGGGGAAGGCGCCCTAGAAGCGGGCGGGAGCCATGGCACCCTGCCGCGCACCTTCTTGCTAGGTGCGCCGCCTGAACTGTACGAGACGGTCGTCATGACGGCCACAGCGCATGGTGATTCGACTCGTGCAGCACACTGGCGCGGGCTTAGCTACGATGTATACACCGGCCGTGGTTGGGCCGTATCGGCTGAAAGCCGCGAATCGGTTGCCGCCGGCCAACCTATCCGGCTGCCAGAAATCCTGGCGACGACGGCAGTGACCCAGACGATCGTAAGCACCTCAGAATCGGGCCGTATTCGTTATTCCCTTGGTCTTCCCTTACGGTTCGACCAGGCGGTGACGACGCGCTGGCGTGGACTGGAAGACTTGAGCCGGGTAGAAGGCCAAGGCGGATTTTACACGGCCGTTTCCCGACTCTCTGCGGCGACGCCGGCCGAATTGCGTGACGCATCCCTGGCCGAATTATCGCCGGCCTTAAAGGCCCGCTATACGGCATTGCCCGACTCGATCCCCGAGCGCATCCACGCATTGGCCAACCAGGTGGCTGGGGAATCGGATCTACCGCTCACGCCGTATGATCAGGCCAAAGCCCTCGAAGCTTTCTTGCGCCAATACCCTTATTCGCTGGATGTCGAGCTGCCGCCGGCCGATAGCGATCCGGTGGACTATTTCCTTTTCGACCTACAGGCCGGCTATTGCGACTATTACGCCTCGGCCATGGTCGTCATGGCCCGCAGCCTGGGCTTGCCGGCCCGCCTTGCCGCCGGCTACCTGGCCCAACCGGCCGGATCCGACGGGGTGCAAACCATCACCCAGATTAACGCCCATTCCTGGACCGAGGTTTACTTTGCCGACTATGGCTGGTTGGAATTTGAACCAACAGCCGCCTTCGCGGCCGAGTCAGCGCCACTTCCAGCGCCCGAGGAGCAAGATGTCTTCGGCTCCGAAGCGACGCCTTCCCAAAACCCACCGCCAATTCCCGAGCCGGCGCGTGACTATGCCGGTTTCTTTTGGTTGCTTGCTCTCCTTCCACTGCTGCTGGTCGGCTGGTGGTTCTGGCGGGCGAGGCACCAACCCTGGCAACGACCGGCTGACCGGGCGCAGTGGGCCTATGATCGACTGCAACGCCGAGCCGGCCGGCTGGGGCAATTAGTCCAAGCCAGTCAAACGCCGGCCGAGTTCTCTGACGCTTTTCTACTTCACCTGGATCACCTGAACCAGCGGCGGTTGGCCCGACGGCTCGATCTGGTTGAAATCAAGACCGAAATCAGGCAACTGGCGACGGCATTCGCCGGCTGGCAATATGCGCAGCACAAACCACCGATCGGCGAAGTAGCCGACAGCTGGCGGCGGGTACGCTGGCGGTTGTGGATCTTGAATGTTGGGGAGGACCTGCGGGGCCTGTGGCCCAACAGGCTTAGCAAAAGGGAGTAAACGACTCGTTTCCAGGATCGATGGCCATTTCACCATATCTCTTTGGCCGGTCAGGGGATATAGTGTTACCATCGCCGCCCAGGAGTGAGTTTGAATGGATTCGAATAACGAAAACCGTATCGTGGCCATCATCCCGGCCTATAACGAAGGTGCCCGGGTGGGCCCAGTGGTGATCAGCGCAGCTGAGTTCCTACCGGTCCTGCTCGTCGACGATGGATCCAGCGATGATACAGTTGTTCAGGCCGAGTCCGCAGGTGCGACCGTCATCCGCCAGCGCCCGAATCAGGGCAAAGGTGCCGCGTTGAGAACCGCATTTCGCCAGGTCCTGGTCGAAGGCTATGATGCCGTCATCACCCTGGACGCCGACGGCCAGCATGACCCGGCCGAAATACCCAAGTTTCTGGATTTGTACGCGGAAAAGCAACCCGATCTGATCATCGGCCAGCGCCGTTTGCGCCATATGCCGCCTATTCGCCGCCTGGCCAATTATCTCGGACGCAAATCTTTCTCTTGGGCCATTGGCCAGCCTATCCCCGACAATCAGTCAGGCTACAGGCTGATCAGTCGCCGGCTTCTTGAAGAACTGGAAAGCGGCGAGGAAGAAGGTTTCGAATTTGAGATGGAGATGATCGTCATCTGCGTTCGCCGCGGTTATGTTCTGGACTGGGTGCCTATACGCACTATTTACGCCGGGGAGACCAGCCACATCAATCCGGTCACTCACTTCACCAACTCGATCCGCATGATCGGCCAGATCCGGCGTACCCGTTCTGGTTGAACCGAAACCCTGTTGCTTTGTGCTTGGTCATACGGCAATCGGTGCCGGGCGGTGCTATGGTAAACTCATGATGGGCGTCAAATTGGTTGATGGCGTCAAGAGTTTTCTGCTTGATCTACGTCACAGATCGCTGGTCGATATGGCCCTGGCCGACGCTGCCCTGGTCTCTGGTCTGGCGGCCGGCCTGGTTGGCCTAGTCGTCTCATTTGGCCTCAAAGGCCTGATACCCGCAAGGCCGCTAGGCGATCCGCTGCCCCTGATTCTCTCTGTCACCCAGTTAACTCGTGGGTTCCTCTATTTCCAGTGGCAGCCGCCGTTACTGCATCTATTATTTACCCTCTTCCTGGGATTGCTGGCGGTTGTCGCTTTGCGCTTCATCGCCCGGCGGATGCCAATCAGGGAGCAAGCCGTGCGCGCGGGCCGGATTGCTGCCCTCGTCAACGTAGGCGTCGTGACCCTGATGGCCGTAGATGCCCTGATGGTCGGCTTCTGGTACCTGGTGGCCGGCGTGGTCACGATACTGCTAACCGGCTTCGCAGCCGGATTGGCTGTTACCATCTGGTCCAGAGTTCATAGCGATTCATCCAATGAATACTGAACCCCAATCCTGGCAATCCTGTCCAATCTTCTGTTAAGCGCCACAACTACGCGGGAACACTAGTCAAGTTCATTCACTAGTTGTTTGAGCCTGGTTGCCGGATTTTGGCCAAGGTCAAAGACGATCACGCGCCTGTTTGCTTCCCTCAGCGCCTGGGCGTCGCCCAGGGCCTGGGCCGTTTTTAATACCCCGAAGCTAATGACCGAAGTCATTTCGCCCGCTTCGTCAGGAATGGCTACGTCCTGCTTAGCCTCACTGACGAATTGAACGAATAGCCCGTTGCCGCCGTCGCCTTTGTGCAACTGGCCAGTGGAATGTAAGAAGCGCGGGCCATACCCCATGGTTGTTGCCAAGTGCGTCCTGTCGCGCAGCTCCAATTGCAAGGCCCGTAGAGCGGCTTCGCTATCCGGGGTAGGTTGGATGTAAGCTTGCAGGCTGATGTAGTCGCCTGATTGGGCCTGGGCTAGAAAAGTAGCCAACGCCTCGACGCTGAGCGCCTTCGTGTCGCCGGCCGGCAGCCGGCCGTCTTGCTCATAGCTGGTTACCATGGCCCTGGCCAGCACTTTGGCTGATTCTACGTTGGGCTGGTCAAATGGTTGGATGCCCAGGATATGGCCAGCGACAGCCGTGGCCATCTCCCACAAGAAGAATTGGCCGCCCATGTCGTAACGATCCTTCAGCCGCAGCGTAACCAGCGGTTGCCCGGCCGACTCCAGTGCGGCGACGGCATCGTCGTGAGTCGTGTCGCCGTCCAGGCGCAGATAGAAGAAAAGCCGATCGTCACCGTAGACTTCAGGCGAACCAACCGGCTCGCCGACGATGGGCAGGATACCCTTGCCCTCCTTGCCGGTGCTTTCGGCTATCAATTGCTCGATCCAATCGCCGAAGTTGGCCAGGCCCGGCGAGCTGATCAACGTGATCTTGTCCCGACCGGCCTTAGCCAAGACGCCCATGATGGCTCCCAGCCGGCCGCCCAGATTGTCGCCGTCGATCACGTCGTTGCAGCTTTCGCTGTTGCAGGCCATGATCTGGGCCCGGCTCAGCAGCAGTGATAGGTCTATGCCAGCCAGGCCGGCCGGCGCCAGGCCGAAGAAAGATAGCGCGGCATAGCGGCCGCCGATATTCGGGTCATTCAAGAAAATCTCCCGAAAGTGATGACGATCGGCCAGCTTGTGCAGCCTACTGCCCCGGTCGGTGACGGCCACAAAATGGTCGCCTGCAACTTTCCGGCCGACGCGTTCAGCGGTCAGATTGTAGAAGACCTTGAAGAACGACAGCGTCTCAACAGTGCCGCCGGACTTGGTGGAGACCATGAACAGAGTCGTGGCCGGATCCAAGCTATCGGCAAAATGAAGCACGGCCCCCGGATCGGTACTGTCCAGAACGTGCAAGGTCAGGCCATCATGATCGTGACCGAAGGCTTTAGAGAAGACGTCGGGCGCCAGGCTGGAACCGCCCATACCCAGCACCAGGGCGTGAGTATAGCCTTCCTCTCGAACGCTTTTAAGTAGGGCCTGGATTCTTTCAATGCTGTCGCTCATGATCTCGGGTGAATGCAGCCAGCCCAGCCGATTGCTAACTTCATTCGGGTCTTCGGCCCAGACTGTATGGTCGTGCACCCAAATGCGGCGCATGATCTCCTGTTCTTTGATCTGGAACAGCGCTTTGTCCACGGCTGGCTGGTAATCGCCAAGCGCCGCCTCAAAAGGAGAACTAGCCTGTTGCAATTGGGCGACCTTGCCCGCGATGGTTTCCAAGAGGGCCTCGAAAGGCCTGGCGAACTTGGCTACTCCTTCGCGCTGCAGCCGCTCAGTGATGGCATCCAGATCAATGCCTAGCCCGGCCAACTGGGCCAGTTGAGCCTCTGCTTCGGCCAATTTATCCGTCACGGTGACTGCCGGTTTGCCGTGATCGAGGAAAGCCGCCAAGGTAGCCGGCGGCAGTGTGTTGACCGTATCCGGCCCGATCAACTCGTCGACATACATGGTGTCGGGATAGTTAGCATCCTTGGTGCTGGTGCTGGCCCACAATACGCGCTGCACCCGGCCGCCCCGCCTGGTCAAGTTCTCCCAGCGTGAACCCTTGAAGGTTTGCCGGAAGCGTTCGTAGGTCACTTTGGCATTGGCGATAGCGGCTTTGCCCGCCAGCGTGCTGGCCAACTCATCGCCCAGGGCTGCCAACTTGGCGTCAACGGCCGAGTCGATCCGGCTAAGGAAAAAGGAAGCCACTGAGGCCACCTGGCTGGGGTCACCGCCATTCGCCACCAGCTGTTCCAGGCCGCTGATGTAGGCTTCGGCCACGGCGTCGTAATGGGCTAGGGAGAACATCAGGGTCACGTTGACATTGATGCCCTCGCCGATCAAGGTCTTTATGGCCGCGACGCCGGCCGGCGTGGCCGGAACCTTGATCATCAGATTCGGCCGGTCCACCAGTGCGTATAGGCGCCGGGCCTCTTCCACCGTGCTTTCCGTATCGTCGGCTAACTCTGGGCTCACCTCCAGGCTAACATAGCCGTCGTCGCCGGCCGTCCGCTCAAAAACAGGGCGCAGCGCGTCGGCCGCCGCCTGTATATCCTCGACCGCCAGTGCTTCGTAAATGTGGATTGCCGGCAGGCCGGCCGCGCCCAAGTCGCGTAGGGCCGCATCATAGTCCTCGCTGCCGGCGATAGCAGCGGCGAAAATGGCTGGATTGGACGTCACGCCGCTAACCCCGTTGTTAATTACTTCCTGCAATTCGCCCGACTCGATAAAAGCCCGGCGAATATAATCAAGCCATATGGACTGGCCAAGACCGGCCAATCTGTGTATTTTGTTCATGAATTACTCCTCGATTGAGATAGGACGCAACATGATTAGTCCGTCTCAAAGAATCCAGGCGTTTCGTGGCAAGCGAAATCTGGTCGCCCATAAAAAAGGAGCCTGGCTTCTAATCGCGTTGATGGTTGTTGGTCGGGTGCAAGTGAAAAGTTGCGGCCGCAGGTCAGATGTGTAGCCGGTATCGTAAGACATTGTACCACACAGGTGGCTTGTTTAACGTGGGGCTACTTACGAGCTACTTGCGAGTATCGGCCGTGTCGCCCGGCTGGTACTGCTCCACCACTTCCCCTTCATGGACTACGAAAACCTCGATGCCGAATTCACTGACCATCGTTTGGGCGAGGTGGCTGATAAATTGAACCGTGGTGATCGCCGCGTCGTGGGCCGGGCGGCCGAGCACTAGGGTCGTCACTGCCCGTTCTCTTATCACCGCTCTCAGCGCGTCTCGGAACCGGCCGTGCCGGATAAGCCGCTCTGATTCTACACCAACCTTTCTGGCCCGCTCTTGGGCCAGGGCCAGTAGAAACTCGCCCAGATCGTCCAGCTCGGCCTCCAAGATGTCGACCCGCACCGGCCCACCCAGGCGGTCAAGGAAACTGACGTTGGTGACATACAAAAAGAGCAGGGGAGCATGCCGTTCACGGGCCAGCTCGCTGGCCAGATCCTGGTTTCGATATGTCGTGTCGCCGCCTCGCGTAGGGTAAAGAACTGTCGCCATGTCCTCTTCACCTTTCCACTACAATACAAATCGTATCAGAAGCCACAAAAAACCGACAGCCAGGGTCAAGTATGTGACCGGCAGACCCACCTTGAGAAAGGCGCCGAAAGCCATCGGCCGGCCTGCCTGGGCCGTGATGCCGGCCGTGACCAGATTGGCCTCAGCGCCGACCAGCGAGCCATTACCACCCATCGCCGCTCCCATGGACAGGGCATAGAACAGCACCTTGCTGTCGACCCCGGGAATGGTCACCGTTAGAAAGTCGGCCACTGGCAACATCGACGCCGCCAGGGGGATGTTGGCGATGAATACCGATAACGTGCCCACGCCAAAGACCATGATAAAAATGGCCGTAACCAGGCTGTCGCCCACTATCTGGCTAATAGCCTCAGCGATAAGGCTGATGAGCCCAACTTCCTGCACCGCGCCGACGACCATAAACAGGGCCATGAAGAAGACCAGCGTTGTCCAGTCCACGGCGGTGATCATCTTGTGGATATCCGGTTTGAGCCAGATCAGCAGCGCCGTCGCTCCGATCAGGGCCGGCACGGCCGGCACGATATGAAACTGTTCGCCGACGACGAAACCGGCCAGGATCAAGAAAAAGACCAGGCCGGATTTTCTGAGCGCGTTCGGGTGCTCAATACGCGCGTTTTCTTCGAGCAACTGGTATAGGCTGGGCGAAATGCCGCCGCTCTGTTTGCGCCACTCGGCCCGATAGTGCCACAGCACATAGAGCGCCATGACGACCAAGGCGGCGACTACGCCAACCGTTTGGTTAGCCAGGAAGTCGGTGAAGCCGATGCCGGCGTGAGCACCGATGAGGATGTTGGTCGGCGTGCCGATGAGGGTACTGATCCCGCCCACGTTGGAGGCCAGGACCTCTGGGATGATCAGCGCCAGTGGGTTGATGCCAATGGCCAGGGCGATCTGTAGGCTGATGGGCGTCATCAGTAACATAGTCGTGAAATTATCCAACAAAGCCGAGGCCACGGCCGTGACACCCATCAAAATCAGGACCAACAGCCAGGCCCGGCCGCGACTCAGACGATATGCCTGGAAAGCAGTCCATTGAAAGATACCGGTACCTTCGATGACGGCGATGACGATCATCATGGCCATAATCAGGAAAATCACTTCCCAATTGATATAGGTTAGAGCTCGTTCAAAATTGATGATGTACAGATCTGGCCAGACCACGACGGCCGCGAAAGAGACCAGGAAAACGGCCGAGATACCGGCAAGAGCGGCGGTCGTGCTGTGCAGCTTCTCCAGGGCGATTATGGCCAAAACGCCGGCGAAAATGATCGCCGCCGCCCAAAAGCCGGCCGTGATTTTGCGTTGCAATTCCAGTTCGCCCAGGCTAAAAGTGCCGGTCACGATCAAATCGGCCAACTCAGCTGGATCCAGGGCGATGACTTCGCTCTCAAAGTGGGGTCGTTCGATGTTGAAATGCAGGCCGATCAAAGGCTCTTCCACCAGGATCAAACCCCAGTTGCCGTCTTCCTGACTCTCGGTCTCGGCCAGAGGTTCTTCCTGGTCCGGCAAGTGGGCTGAGATGTGCGCTTCTGGCACAGGCTGACCCTGGCTGTCTATTAAGCGGCCGGCGATAACGTAGCCTGGTCCCTCGTTTTCGTCCCCATCCTGGCTGGCCTGCACAGAGCCGGCCGCCGAACATAGCAGGACAAGCAATAAGAGCAGAGCCGGCAGCGCGTGGCGCCAGCGATACCAATTAATCAATAGCCAGTACATTATCGTTCCTGCGCAACGATATCGTTCCTGGGCAACGAAGTGGACAAAAGAGACAGTCTTGACTCGGAATCAGTAGTCTACTGTTCGCCTACCCATTGGGCAAACAGGGGGGTCAGGTCACAGTCGCAGTGCGTTTCGGCCAACGACTTCAGATCCGCGCCGCTGGCGATGCCCCACTTATTCTGCTGGTAATAGTCGCGCAAGAAGTCGTCAAAAGTCTGCTGGCCCATCTCTTCGGCCAGGCGTTCAAAGAACAGTGGTCCCCGGCCGTAGACGATGGCGCCATATTCGGTGCCATCATAGTTGCCGGCCGGCATGCCAATGGGGATGTCGGCCATACCCACCCGATCCCAGCGGCCAACAAACGACTGTCGGAATCCTTCGGCCGCCTGGGCGCCGTAGGTATCGAGGAAGTAAAGGTAGGTGACATATTGCGTCAACGATTCGTCAAGCCACGGCTCGTCAAGTTGGTCGTTGCCGACCGTGCTGTAAAACCATTGGTGCCCGACCTCGTGGGCAACCGTGCTTTCCATAAGGGCATTGGCTGGAATGTCGCGCAGCTCAAGCGCGGGATCGTAGAGTTCGGCGCGAATAACTGTTGCGCCGGGGTATTCCACGCCCAACGCCAGGTTGGGTGTTGGAGCCACATCGAACTCGGTGTAGGGGTAGGGTCCCAGGCGCGCGCCCATGCTTTCCAGGGCGCCCACCGCGTAGCCTAGCGCCTGCTTATTCTGGGTAATGAACTCGGGAAAGCCGTAGCTGTTAACCGTCGTTTCGCCGACTTGCTGGCTGACGACCGTATAACGATCGCTGCTGGCCAGGTAGAAATCGCGGGCCGGTCCGGCCGCGACGACTAGCGTCTGCTCATCGCCCTCAGTCGAATGGCTGAGCTGGCTGCCTGAAGACACGATCACTTGCTCAGCCGGCGCGGTGATGCGAACCAGGTAAAAGCCAGAGTCGCCGTAAGTCACGTCGGCGTTCGGCGGCGGGACGTCGATATTCCAGCCTTCGTCGTCGTAGACGGCGATCTGGGGATAGAAGTGGGCCAGGGCCAGCACGTCGTCGACTGTCGCGAAGACGCCATAATTAGTGCCGCCTTCAGTTGGCACATCCACGTCGAAAGTCATGCCGAGTATGACGCTCTCTCCGGGCGCCAAGGGCGCCGGAAGCGGGACGCCCATTATCGTACTCTGCGCCCTAAATTCCGGTTCCAGCGATTGGCCATCAACCGTAACTCCAGGAACCGTGACGCTGCCGCCCAGTAGATTGGGGAACAGGTGAAAGAATACCTCGTTTAAAGCTACATCTTCCTGATTGGTATAGTAGATCTCTTGCTCCCCAGTCACCGACTGCAAATCCGGGGCGATGGACAGGTCGATGCGATAAACGCTGGCCCCAGGCAATTGTTCCAGTACCGCGCCTTCGGCCGCAATCAGCCCCTGGCGAAACGCCGAGCGGTCATCCCAATCCAAATCGAAGTACTGGGCATTGCCTGCGTCGCTCACGGTCGCCACTGTTCCGCTGCCGCCAGCGCTTCCATCCTGCACGTGCAGGTTTAGCCAGTCGACGATTTCTTGGGCTAGCTCCGGTCGCGGCCCGAACATCCTCGTGCCATGACCGGCGCCCTCGTACATGATCAATTCCGCGTCGTCCGCCAATTCGTGCAGGGCCCGAGAGGAGACGGCCGCTTCACTATCTTCCTCGCTGGCGATGATAAGCGCTGGCCGCTGGCCGTACTCGACGATGCGATCCTCGGTTGTCACGCCAAAATAATCTCGGCCGGGCGAGAGCAGAACTACCGTCTTAATTCCCGGCTCCTCCGCGCCAGTCATCAGGGCCATATTGGCCCCAATGCTGGCCCCCACAACCGCCGTGCGCGCGCCGTCGACATCTTCTCGTTCGGCCATGGCCGCCCAGACCCGCAGCAAATCGTCGGCCGCCAGGTCCCAATTGCGCGCGCCGCCCGTTTCGCCATGTGCTCGCATATCGACCGCCAGGGTGGCGTAGCCGTCGTTGGCCAGTTGACGGGCAAAGGCGTCCCAATCGCCGCGATTCCCGCCGTTCATGTGTAATAAGATCACCCCCGGTCGGGGGCCTTCACCGCTGCCCGGATAGAAAGTACCCTGGATCGCCAGGCCGTCCGCGCCCTCGAAGTTGACGTCCTGTGGTTCAGGTGGTTGGCTCTCTGGCTCGGCCGGCGGTTGGGCAGGGGGAGCCTCTGTCGCCGCCGGCTCTTCAGCTTCAGTTGAATCACTTTCAGGTGGGGATGACTCGGCTGCCGGCGGTTCGGCCGGCTCAGCTTCGGATTCCGCCGGCGACTGTGCCGCTGGCGACTGTGCCGCCGGCGACTGTGCCGCCGGCGACTGTGCCGCCGTTGCCGTCGGGTCGTCCGCCTGACCATCGCATGCGACCAATAACAGGGCCAGCAGGAAGAATAGCGTGAGTTTTGGAACCTTCACCGGAAAACTCCTTGAGGAATGGGACTTGGATCGAGGCGGTTTGTTGGATGGATTCACCTTGACTTTTCTGCAATTGGCCTGCTTTTGCTTTGCTCGCAACAGTGCATCTCACGAAGTATACTGCTCCGATACACCGGCCGACACTATCTCTTATGAGGTTTTTAGCCGGTGGACTGACCTGGATCTCTGGCATGGGGTAAACTATGAGCGGCCTATGACCCGGCCGCGTTCGAATAATGTACAAGATACGCACCCTTTACCTGACCTTGCTGGCAGTCATGCCGATCGCCTGCGTGGCCTGTAACGCCGAGCAGCCGCCGGTCGAAGACCCAACTGCGCCGCCTACGACAGCGCCGCAAACCACATCGCCGGCGCCTACCGAGCCTGCTGCAACCCCTATCACGACCGAAGCAACCGGCGCCCAAGAAGATCCAGCGCAAGTGGAAGAGAGTGAAACTGGTGACCGGCTTTACTACATCGGCTTCGTCAACCAACAGCAGCGTCTGCTCATGTTCGATCTGGCATCCGGCGAGGAATCCAGCCTCTTTGCCGTACCCCAGAACGCCTGGCTGAGCGAAGTCGCCGCTTCACCTGACGGTGAACGCCTGTTGCTAGCCTATGCGCCGCCGCCCGAGCAAAACCAAGCCCAATTCGGTTTTACCTCCCTATACGTGATGCCGGCTGACGGTTCCGGCAAGCCCAAGCTGCTTTTAGCAAAAGAAGATCCATCCGAGTCCTTCTTCCACATTAGCTGGCCGCTGGACGAGATCGTTTACTATGCCCATTTCGCGCCTTCCGTAGACGATCTGGGCGTCGTAACTTATGACACTCGGGTTGAACGAGCCCATCTTTTCACCGCTGAGGTCGAAGTGTTGGCCGAGGATGCCGCCTGGCCGCGCCTCTCCTACGACGGATCCCGTCTGGCTTATGTTACGGAGGCTGGCGAGCTGATGCTCGCGGCTGCAGACGGCGCGTCGCCAAAGGTGCTCGTGGGCTTTGAAGCGTTTTCGGCCGTCGATGCACCCCTCTTCTCGGTGGATGGCGACCAGCTATATTTCAGCGCCGTGGATCTGGAACCAGGTGCTTCATTGTCTCCTCTAGACAGGTTGCTGGGCGTGAAAATGGCCCAGGCCCATAGTGTTCCATCTGACTGGTGGCGTGTGCCGGTCGAAACGGGTCAAGAGCTGGAACGACAAACTACGATTGATAAAGTAGGCCTGTATGGTGATTTCGACGCCAGCGGCCAACGCCTCTACTTCGTCGCCGCCGATGGCGTTTTTGCTATGGGCCCGGACGGGGAAGCGTTGATCCAGTTGTTGGCAATCCCCACCGTCCCTACGATAGATTGGACTCCTTGAGGCTAACCCGGCATGTTTGAGTTACCGATATTTCCGTTGAATACCGTACTGTTCCCGGGCATGCCCCTGTCCCTCCATATATTTGAAGATCGATACAAGCTCATGATCGGCAAATGCCTGCAAGAACGACGCGCTTTCGGCGTTGTGCTCATCCGCCAGGGAGCTGAGGCTCTTGGCCCGCTGGCCGAACCCAACAAGATCGGCTGCACGGCCTTCATCTCCCAGGTCGAGCGGCTTCACCAGGGCCGAATGAATATCGGCGTCATCGGCCAGCGGCGATTTCGGATCATATCCCTGGACACCGAGTTACCCTATCTGCGTGGCCAGGTTGAGCATTTTCCGCTCACCGAAAGCGAGCCGGAGAGCCAGGAAGTTTTGGCCGATCGACTCCGGCCCTGGGTTGTTCGCTACCTCGACGACTTGTCACGGTTGAGCGAAGTTGAGTTGAAGATCGACCAACTGCCGACCGAGCCAATCGCCCTGGCCTATGCGGCCGCGGCCCTGCTGCAAGCGCCGGCCGAAGAAAAGCAGCAACTGCTGAATTCCGAGCGAGCTTCGGCCCTGTTAACCGACCTGCGAACCATTTATCGGCGCGAGATCGCTATCATGAAAGCCGTGGGCGAGGATCTTAGCCAGGATCAAGGGCCATTCTCCCTGAATTGAGCGATGGACGAGATACGACCAGGGGAGACGCCCCAGCTACCCGACGAACAGGAAGAAAGGTCGCCAGGCCTCGGTCGCCCGCCGGCCAAGTGGAAGGACGCCGCCGAAGAAGCCATCGAGGAAGCCATTCGTTCGGGCGCCTTTGACGATCTGCCCGGCCGGGGCAAACCCCTCAACCTGATCAATAATCCCTATGCCCCGGGAACCGAACTAGCATATCAGTTGCTCCAGGACAATCAATATACATTGCCATGGATCGCCCAACGGGCTAGCTTATTGGCCAGCGTTGATGCTCTACGCCAGGAAATCGACCGAACTTGGACCGAATGCCTGGCCGAATATCATGCTATTGGCGAAGATTCGGCCGCCGAGCAAACGGCCCGGATGGAGCTAACCGAGTATTGGCGAGAGCAGTTAGCCATATGGGAGCAGCAAATCGCCGAGCTCAACAAAGAGATCGCCGACCTCAATCTCAAGCAGCCCGGCAATCAACTGGAGATCATGAAGTTGTCGCTCGATATCGAATTGGCCCGGGCCGGAGCGCGCCGGATTTTGTAGTAAGGTGGCGCGGCCATCGAAATCTCAGAGACCCAGATCACACAGGCGGTGCTCAAAATCTGCCGCGCCCAAACCGGATCTGACTGTGATCTGACCCTTGCCGAGAAGATGCTTCCTGATGGTTAGGGACTCCACCTGGTATGGCGTTACCGCGTGCGAAACGCCCCGGCTGATTTTCCACAATCGTTGAGCGTCAAGAGTTCTAGTTTCGTTGGCGGGCATATCTTCGATGAATGGGCGCATTCCAGCACATCTTTCTCTCGGCGGCCTACTTCAGAATCTCACATCTTTCCTGCTTTAATGGCAGCTTGATTCCCCTTGAAGTGAAAGCCGAAACCGAAGAAGCCTACTTCCTGGCGCTCGTTCCCATGCTGCCTGACCTGGTCGACTACCAGATGGATTATGCCGCTGCCGCCACGGCCATGCTGATCTGGATGCAAAGCGCTAATCTCGAAAGAAAGGACCGGCCGCGCCACCTGACCACCCGACGCCAACGTCTATTCGCGGCTCTGACCCTTTACACTGGCCATGCCAGTCTTACCACTCCTTTTCCCCACACATCCGAAGCCCTGACCGGCCTTCATAGAAGATTAGATACCCAGTTGACGAAAGAAGAGAAGCCTATTTTGCCGTTTCCCGCTTTTCACTAGTTCGATCTAGTAGAAAGCGAATGGCCGCCGGCAATCGGCGCGCCCACGCCTCTTCATCATGATTGGCCCTCTTCTCTTCGACATACAGTAAATCGCGCCGGGGCCGGTACCCTTTTTTGACCAATAGCCGGTACATCCGCCTGACGCCGGCATAATATCGCCGCGAGTGAAAGGGCCTGCTGGACCAAGTGCTGTCTCCCCCGTATTCCCGGGTGCCGGCGTCCATGTAGAGCCGGCCGGCATTAAACGGTGCCTTGCGCACGAAGTCGTAGATAGCGCCGTTGGCAAACCACAATGACGGGCTCATGACTCCTGCGAAGCCGAAGGCCTCGGGATGGTGAAAGAAGGCATACAAGCTGATCAGGCCGCCCATGGACGAGCCCATAATCCCAGTGTCGGCCGGATCGGGAAGCGTTCTGAATTCAGCGTCGATCAACGGCTTAACCTGATTAATTAGGAATTGCAGGTACAAGTCGCCCCGGCCGCCGCCAAGTTTCGATGAGTGAAACGGGCTGTACTCGTCTAGTCGCTCTTCCGCCGAATTGGGGATGCCGACCATGATAGCTTCAACGCCCTCCTGGCTGAGCGTCTCCATCGTATTGTCCACTCGCCACTCGCCGGCGAAGCTCGTGGCCTCATCAAACAGATTCTGGCCGTCGTGTAAAAAACAGACCGGGTACTCATTGTTACCTGATTCGTAGCTCGGCGGCAGGTAGACAAGGATATCCCGCCGGTTGCCAAGTTCGGCGCTTTCCAGGTCCTGCAGCACCTTCACATTGCCGATTACCGAGTGCGCCCGGCCGTTTCTGGTTGCCTGATAATCTTGCCACATAGATATCTAACTTCTACCTTTTCGTTCCGGCGTGGGATTATATGAAGGGTGGCGCGCATTGCCAATAGTTCGCTCTATTGACGTCATGCTCGCTCCCCCTGCTGACTCGCGACTCGGGAAGCTGTCGCAAAAAAAACGGGCCACAATCCTAAGTTGTGACCCGGGAAACGCCATAGACGATAATAATCCAATTATTGTGATTCCTATCCTGTAAATCTTGTAGATCCTGTCGATCAGCGTGCCACTATTATTCCGCCAACTCGAGGTTGATCTCGCCGATGCCGCCCTCGATGTCGATCTCCAGGGTTACTTCCGACTCGCCATAGGCGTCGTTGGTATAAACGTTGCCGCTACGATTTAAGCCGGCTGCATTAACTTGCCCCAATCCACCCTGGACTTCAACACGCACTCCGGCCTTGCTAGGCACAATTACCGTCGCCCGGCCGACGCCACCTTGCATGTTGGCCGACAAATCTTGCTGCCAGTTGCCGCTCAAATCGACGCTGACATCACCGGCGCCCATCCTGATGTCCAGGTCGCGCAGTGACGAGCCACTCAAGTCAACTTCAATGTCGCCGGCGCCGCCTTCAAATCTGAGACTGTTCAGCATCAGGCTGTCTAGCTCAAACTGACCGTCTCCGGCGCCCATCGTGACTTCCATGTCGATGGGTACACTCTCAGTGAATCGCAGATCCCACTCATATTGGATCTCGCCCATGTCCAGCGGTAGATCGCGTGTATCTGGCTGGTCTACCTTCAACCGGCCGAAGCCGTCGTTGACATCATAACTTACCTCTGGCTTCCATGCTTCGACGTTGTAGGTAAACTGCGCCTCCATTAAATCGTTGGCGCCACCGTCGATATTCAACCGGCCGGCGCCCATGGTGAGCTCGACTGACGCCTCTTCGGCTGCTCCAGCTTCCACAGTTTCCGAATCAGTCTGCAATGGACCAATCTCCAACGCGCTAATAACGCAGCTCGTTGCCAAAAACAGTATCGCGACGAGCACCAACAGTCCCGCCGCACTCCGGGTATTTCTGGTCATCATCTATCTCCTAAGGCTTTAGAAGTAATAGTTGTTTTAAACTAGCAGCAAGCTATACGTGCCGCCGTCGGGAAACGTTTTGCCGATTCGGTTCAGTACCCACTACTTGTCGCTGATTTAACAGCTAGGTTGTCGCCATGATGTCTTTTCAGAAGGGCTCGTCGCCCACCAGGCTCTGGTGCCAATCGGTCAGGTACTCCATCGCTTCTTGAAAGCGGCTGGCTGGCAGCAATTTGTAGCTGGTAATCCCGAATTTGCGATACAGTTCGCCGTAAACGGCGCCAAACTGATTGCTACCGCTTTGCTTTGTGAGAACCACGGCCACCGCCTTGACCGCCTGGCTGATCTGGCTGGCCTGATCGTCGGTCACCGCCTCGCCAGGCGCGACCCGCTTCTCCAGCGTGGCTACTCGCTGCGTCAGATCCCCTACGATGACCACCGTCTGGTCAACCTGCTCTTCGGCCGTTGAGATGCGCGACTCAAACTCGATTTGCTCTTCGGCCAAACGGGCGATGGCCAAACCCATCTCGCGAACCTGGAACAAAGCTATCGCACCGGGCACCTTCTCGGCCGGCAAGGATCGTTGCAGAAACGCGTCGGCCAAGATCCGATAACAATCTCGCTGATAGCGGATCAGCCGCTCCCGGATGCCGCTTTTGACCCGATTGGCATTGATGCCGAACAGCCAACCGTTCAGATAATCCAGCGGCAGGCAAAGCATTTCCCGACCCATCGTCTGCCGCGAGTCCGTGATCGTAACGATCACGCGCTCCGTTGTTTCGGAGAGCACAGGATCGCGATTGATCCGCAGCCTTTGGGCCGACCAGGCCACACCCAGATAATCACAAATCGGCCGCACCGGAACATAAACCAGCGGCCGCCCGCTATCATCCACCTGCACCAATACGGCCGGCACCTCATCGCCATAGACGTCAACCGTCTTCTCTTCAACCGGTATAAGTGCTTTACCTTCGTCACTCATAGCCTGATTCTTACCTCTGCTCTCACTCATTCGGCCACCATGATGACTCACCTATTCCTGCCTGGATTGTAACAAGCCGCTGCCCAAAGGTGCAATGGCCTCGTATCCCGATTCTTTAGACATTGGCCTCGTAATCTGATTCCAAATAGCCGGCATTACCCGGATTAATACTCCCTGAAGGAATCGGCCGAACGAATCCCCCTTACCGATAAGCAGCGCGACGCCGTCTATGCTGTACCTATGTCTTCTCAACTATGGCAACTGCTGATCAGAATCAGAAAGATGAAGCCTGGCGACAGCTTAAGCTGCACCGACTGCTTCGCCATCATGGATCTACTCCTCCTGGGCGCCGAGCTAGGGCTCGACTCCGACCGCTTGCAGCAACTGGCCCTCGACCATTTGGCCCACTGTCCCGGTTGCCGGGAACGGCTGCTGGAACAGTTATCACAACTTGAAGAATTACATGATCAGGCCCGCCAATCCCCCCGCCAGCTGCCAGCTGAAGGCTGGCGGCTATCAACCAACGGCTATTCGCCATAGGCAATGATTACATCGTCTTCAAACAGCGGCCCAACGTCGAGATCCAGACTCGCATAGAGCGCGGGCGGCACACTGATGTCGGCCAGGTATAGTTTGCCGACCACAGTCGCTGCCTCAGGCGATAATAGGCCAACTTTGGGCAATGCCAGGGTCATCGTGGTCATCGCCTTGATGCAAGGATCCCCAGGTGCTCCCGACGTCGTGTCCAGCCCAGAAGGCGCATCCAGGGCCAAAATGGGCCGCCCGGCGCCATTGGTCCGCCGGATCCAATCGGCCGCCTCGCCACGTGGATCGCCGCTCAACCCATAGCCGATGATGGCATCGACGATTAGGTCTGTCTCGGTCAGGGTGGGGTCGTCGGCCTGGGTGAGGCCCATCACCTGCAGGATACCCCACTGATGGCTCGGGATTTCCTTCATACCGGCCGGATCGCCCACCAATTTCACGCTGACGGTTGCCCCCCGGTTGTGCAAATGGCGGGCGGCCACCATGCCCCCGCCGCCGTTATTTCCCCGGCCGCAAAGGACGGCGACGCGCCGTCCGGCTAGTTGCCCGTCCAATATCCGGCCTGCCATTTCGGCTAGATTCCGTCCGGCGTTCTCCATCATCTGGATCAGTAAGATGCCATATTCCTCGATCATCAGCCGATCGACCTCGACCATCTGCGCTGTCGTCAATGCAGGTATCGACATCGCCCTTTTCCCTCAAACTAGCCACCGATCATCGTCTGCCAGCCACCAGCCGCGAGCTCCTAACTACCGAATATTATCGTTTCCGGTTGGAAAGCTGCCCACGCGAACCAAAAGTGGTCGCCATGGACCAGCGGGGCCAACGCATCGCCGGCCAGTGGGCCATCTGTCGCCTGACCCAAGATATTCCACTTGCTCCCGGTCTGTTCATCTTTTATGGTATCGTCATCTTTAAGGAATGTCAGCTTCTCGCCATTCAAGTTGGGATCAAAGACGCCAGTAGCGCCTACGTCGGCGCCCATCTGGATGATGGGCATATCAAGAGCGCTGGCGGTGCCTCCCTCGTGGAAAATGACCAGATCCTGGCCCGCCTGATTGTCGTGGATGACGCCTGCTTCAAAGAGCGTGGTCAAAGGATAAGCCACGTCCACATCGTCCAGCGAGACGGTGATCACTCGCTCCATGGCCGCCAGCCGGCCGTCCGGTACGTCCAGGAAGGCGAAGGGATTCTCGCCAATCCGGTCATAGCCTGGATAGGGATTCTGACCGTAGGGCCGCTGATGGCCCGTTTCACGCGAGAGGATCAAGCCATCTGGAAATGCTTCTCGAAAGTCGTCGAAACTGACGATAGATGACGGTAAGAACGTCAACTGTTCTCCAGCTAACTCGCCCACAATGCCCTCGCCGGTGAATTGCTGCCACAAGCTCTCGGTTTGCCGATCATACATCACCAGATCCGAGCGCCGTAGCCAGCCCGAAGTGCCAAAATCATACACCTCGCCGCCGAGGCGGCGGTCGAAGACGATGGCCGAATTACACAACGGGCAGAAGGTGACCGTGACTGGCAAGTCGCCGACCATGTCGTTGACGATTTCGTGGTAGGTCATGATCTGGAGTGGATAGGCGCGGGCGTCTCCGTTTTGCTCGAAGGCGATGACCGGTTCAACGCCGGCCAGCCAGGCGGCCGCCTCCTCGGGCGAGATATATTTTGGGTCGTCAAGCGCCGGAATGCCATCTCTCACCGGTAGAAGCGCTAACAGCTCTCCATAAGGAACGGTGTGCCTGTTCCAGTCGGTCGTCCAGCGTTCCGAGATAAGTCGCTGGCGTTCGTTGCGATCGTCCTCAGTTAGGATGACGATCTCGGCTGATTCAGAATCCTCGTCCGAACTTCCTGGTTCTTCCGCTGCGGCATTATCGTCCGCATCATTAACCGTGTCGGCTACCGTCTCGTTATCGGCCGCGCTATTTTCAGACTCTGGTTCACCTTCGGCCGTCTCGGCGTCTTCATCCGCAGACGAAATGTCCGTATCCTCGTTGCCAGCCGAGTCGTCGCCGCCGGGTGGTTCTTCCGCTCTGGACGCTGCGTCCTCTACCGCGGCCGAGTCATCGTCTGAAGCCGCGGTCGCTTCGTGGTCAGCCCCGTCCTGATCCGTTTCGGCGTGGCCGGCCGGGTCTGTAGGCTCATCTTCAGCTGCCGCTTCAGCCTCGGCCGCCGTTTCTTCACCGACCAAATCGCCTCCCCCGGCCGGGCTGCAAGCCGCCAGCACCAGGGCGAACAGGACCATCAGCAGCAACCAGGTACCACGGCTATTTCGTTTCAGCATTTACTGCTCCTGAATATCTTGTAAGCCGTCAGCCTTATCTACGTAAGGCCGCTGACCGTTTATTGCCGATCAGTGTAGTGGATGTTTGATACGGGGAATGTGAGACGGGTCACAATTTGGGGATCTGGGATCAGGGATCGGTGATTGGAGGCAGTCATGTTCAGGAAATCGAGAATTAAGTTATCCTCCGGTGCGAAGCTACACGCCTGCTTGCCTTGCCCCTAACTCAGATCTGAACTGTCACGCGCAACAACTCGACTTGCCCATCACGATCCAAAATGTGTTGGGTTGTGGCCGTATCCAGCCGGCTTCCTGGCAGGGTGAGGGTACGACCTTCCGAGAGCCCTATCTCAATTTTGGCGCTATCACCGCGCACATAGACAACGGGCGTTTGACAGTAAGTGAAGGCCATTGAACCCGGCGGTAACGGCAAGGATTTGCGCTTCCCTTCCAAGTTAATGTAAGAGAACTCGGACGCTTTATCCAGGAGCTCATCGCTTCTCAGCAGCGTCGGATTGAAGTTCAGCGCGCCCTCGCATACCGATACGCCCAGCTCGCCAAAACGAGCCAGGATCTCCTCTTTCACCTGGCCGGTCATGCCTGGTTGGCGAGCGCCGCCACCCATCGGCGTATGCGAGTAAGGATCAGCCGGAAAAGCGCCATATTCGGCCGGCGATTTGTTGAAACCCAATCCCAGACGAATGTCATAATAGGCTTCCGCCAGCGCGGCCGTAACGGCCGGATCCGCATTTGCTTCCTTCGCTTGCAAGTAATTCTCCTGAACTGCCAGTAGGAGCTTCGACACCATATGCCAGTAGACACTGCCCAACCCTTCATAGGCAAAGAACGTGCCTGAACGGCCGGTAAACGCGCGGTGGTTAAATGAGGTCTCGAACAGATCGAGTAAAAAAGCGCGTTCGGCCTCGACCAGGTCCGCGTAAGCCGTTTCGGTAGCCAATTCGT
Organism: Promineifilaceae bacterium (SeqCode); assembly: GCA_041570195.1. GTDB lineage: Bacteria > Chloroflexota > Anaerolineae > Promineifilales > Promineifilaceae > UBA11865. The sequence continues at coordinate 51,091 of JBFFWQ010000009.1, forward strand.
CCAGCACGGCGGCAACGTCATTGGCGTTGTGAAAGTCGCCGTTGAAATGATACACGCCTGCCTCATCACATATGAGCAGCCGGCTGTCGTCGGCTTCGGCGAGGGCAGAAACGAGATTCGAGCCGGTCACCTGGTCGGCGGACACATTGTTTTTCTGCAAGAAGCCGGGCAGTGAACGATGCGGATAAAGCATATAGGTGTGCAAATCCGCCCGATATAACTCGCTGTGACGCATGCTCTGTAACAGCTTCAGCGCCTCACCTGGCGCCAACAAGCCAGATGACAAGAGCGCCACCTGTCCTTCAAGCATGAGGTACAGGTTTTCGACGGCGGCTTCCTGATAGTGAAGGTGTAGTATGTTGTAGCTGTGAGTGAGGCCGTCCTGCATTTGGTTTGCCCGCAGGGTATGCTCGACAAAGTCCTGGGCCAGGGTCAGGAAGACAATGATCTGTTGAGATGCTAGTTCGACCTGTGCTGCCGGAAGGCCGTCTTCATACATCCCCCTTCGATAGGCCGTGGCCGCCGTACCAAGCTCATCCATGATCGCCCGACGCGCCTGGTCGCTAAAACCAATTTCCAGGTGATCTTGATACGTGTTGAATATGGTCTGGACCTTGTCGAAGAGGGTAGCCACGGCCGCGTTCACCGCAAAGGACCCCGTCTCCGCGCCGGCTAACTGCGCCTTCCAGAAAGCAATGAAACGGCGCAGGTAGGCCACGGTGACAACGGATAGACCATTACCCGCAAGCGCGTTGTTGGCGTCATTCCATTCTGGGCGTTGGGTGTTCATCCAGATGCCGCCTTCGGGAACTAGATTGGTCAGCTTGGCCAACAACAGCACCAGCAACTTCTCGGTCATCGTGACGTGAATTACCGCGCCGGTCTCGCCACGGAGCAGCCGGCCGTCTGTCCCCATTTTGGCTACGGCCGCTTCCGTGCTACGTTCACTCTGCCAATCAAAGTCGATGGTGTTGTTCCAATCAGACAGCATCTCCGGGTACGTGCGAAGCCGGTAAGGCACGCCAGAATAGGCGAAGATGGCCTGGCTCCAGAATGTTTCTAAGGCGCCAGGGCGCACCTGTTCGACGATTTCCAGCAACTTCTGCAGGTAGATGATCTGATGATCGCTCCAGTAGCCGATGTTGGCCCAGGGATCATCGGGTGCGGGCACTTCCCACTCTATACCTTCACGGGTAACCCGGTATGGATTATAACCATCGATGGTTGTCGCATTTAGAAACTTGGCCACCATCCCTTCCACGAAGCCGGGGAAGCTAAGCGCCAGTGGTTCCCAGTTCTGAAAGATATCTCGCCAGTTGCCCTGGTAGTCGAGCTTGGGAGAGCCATCAGGTTGTTTCAGGTTGATGGAGAATACGTTCCAGGGGCGGCTGGGATCGCCGTGTCGCCGGCTGAAGCTCAATGGCAGGTATTCGTAGCAAAGACGGATCAGGTCAGGAGAAGCTGTTTCGGCCGCCCAGTCTCGAAGCTCCTGAATAGAGAAGCAATCCGGCAGTGTGGCTAACCAGCTGGCATATTCGGTCAGTAGCGGACGATTGCGGACCTCCAGAAAATCGAGAAAATCGTTTCGCTTTATCTGGTACCCGCTAACGAATAAACCGCCACGCATCACATTAAAGAGCACATTGGCAAAATGATGGTTGGTGGTCATTTCCTGCGCCGTCAACTGGAGGCCATCGGCCGCGGCCACGTAGTGCACCAGTTTGGCGGTGCCGCGGGTTATGTCTTCGTCCAATGCCTTGAGGATCGCATCTTGGTCATGCTGGAGCTGTCTATTCAATCGTACGATCTTGGCGCTATCTTGATTCACGTCGGCGATGATGCGCCAGTGACGGTCTTGACCGGGCGCCAGTTCAAAGGTGCTGTTGGTGAAGTAGGCGCCTGCCTTGCCGCACACATCGCGTTCAGGAAGGATAGGCTGGCCGGCGCGAAAAGCGTCGAGCTGGTCAGTGCACAGTAAATGACCGGCGCTGTCCAACCCTACTTGCCAGGCAACCGTGGCCTTCAATGACTCACTCGGCTCGGCTCGGTCGGTGAGTGTGGCGCTTAGGGCAAAGATGGCCACTCCTGTTTTGGCGTCCAACTCATTGCGCTTGTAGGCGTTCAGCAAGTTGCTGAAGGTATTTTGCAGCGCGACATCGGCGCCGTATGGCAGAAGATTCTGCAGGCCGTCCAGTAACTCGATCCGGCACTCTGAATTGCCATTGTTCAGCAACCAGCAGCTCCTGATGAAGCCGAAGCCATCACCAGTGGACCAGGCCGTACGCATGGTGAGCTGCAAGTCGTGGTTGATTTCCTCAAAGATGAGCTTGTTGCCGTATATGTTCTTGTAAAGGTTACGCTCACAGTTATCGACACCAGCGTAGCGCTCCGAGAACGGCTCCCAGAGGTATGTTTTTTCATGACGGTTCACCCGAATGATGGTCTTGCTGCCGGTCTGCTCGCCGTGCGCCGTGATCTTGTCCTCAGTCTCGTACGGAAACAGGGCGGAGTCGGCGTTGGCACGTCCGGCCGTCAGCCCACCATTGCTGGCAATAAACAGCCAGTGATCAGAACTGCTGACCACACTCATAAAAAAGGGTGGCATCTGATTAACGTGGGAGACGCGGTAATACTTCTCGCCGAAAAGACGAACGTAACATCCGCCTGCCGGATATGTTTCCCAATTTAGCAGTGTACTACCAATCTGAACTTCACCCTTTTCATTGATCATGAGTAAGTCGCCTGACCTCGTTTATATCAATAGCTGAATTAAACAGAGGCTTTAGCCGTAATGTTGCCAGCTAAAGCCTCTGTGTCAGTTTAGACGGATTTTACATGGACAAAACGAGCACCCTATTCACATCAAGGAACAAACTCAAATGACCCCACGTCACAGGCGCCATCTCGAGTTATGCCTCGCTGATCCGTTGCTGGACAAAAAGCATTGTCGCCCGCGTCGATTGCCGGGCTGCCCGCCAGCAGCGCGTGAGTCAGCGTTGGACCGCCGTTGTCTGCAAGCGAATCAACGCCTGGATCAACGACAATCTGGTCGCTGCCCACAGGGAAGCAAGTGCCGTCGGTGAAGACATTGTTGCCCAGCGAGTTGATAGCCACTGCCCCGGCTCCAAAGGGCGCCAGGAAGCAGCCTTCAGTGACATTATTGGCAACGATACTGTTGGCCAGATTCAGCGTGGCGCTTCCTGGACCAAATGTGCCGACGAAAACCGCCGCTGGCGCATAGGAAGGTGAGACATTTTCAACCACGGTGGTATTAGTCATATCCACCACACCATCAGTCATGAATAGCGCACCACCATACCAGCCGGTCGATTCGTTACCGCTGATCGTGCTATTGACGATCGTAGCATTGCCTAGCAAACGCAAGCCACCGCCCACATCATTGGAGATATTACCAGCAATGGTGCTGCGCTCGATGGTGGTGGTGGTGTTGAAGAAGGAGTAGACTCCACCACCTGACCAGGCAGCCGTATTACCAACCACGCTGCTATCGACCAGGTTCAAACTACCACCTTCACCAGTGTAGATACCGCCGCCGCCCTGCCAGAAGTCACCGGCATCGGTTGTCATGGTATTGCCTGCGACGGTGACTTGGTCCAGCGTCAGATTGCCATTGTTGAGAATACCTCCTGCCAGTTGGAAACCGTAACCATTGGTCACGGTGAGATTGGTCAGGTTGACGGTCAGGCCGGCATCGACAATCAGCACGCGGTCACCGCCGCCACCATCCAACGAGATACCCGGTGCATCTGAACCATCAATCGTGACGCTGTTGACCGGCACCAATGGCCCAGTCGTGAGCGCGAGTGTGCCACCCGCCAGACCAGGATCAAAGGTGATCGTGCCGCCAATGGCGATCTCTTCGAGCGCCTGGCGCAGGGAACCATCGCCGCTGTCGTTCAGGTTCGTGACCGTTATTTCAGTTGGCGGTGGAATCAATTGCAGGCGGACCTGGTCCAACCGCATTGTACCGCTGGTCGTGCCGCCTTCTGGGAGTTCGAAGCCGTAGCCCCAAACCTCGCTCAAGGTGAGCCCGTCATCCGGTGCGCCATCGGGTTGGTCGGCGCTACGCGTCAGCGAGGTAAACGGAATCACAACCTGCTGCCAGCCCTCGAAGTTATCCGCGAAGGTGGCTTCCCAGCGTTCGGCCGTGTCCGGTCCCTGGTAAACGCGCACATAATCGACTTTCATTTCTTGTGGGAAAGTCAAGTCGTCACTTACCGGGCCACCAAAGTTTCCACCGATGGCCATATTCAAGATCAGGAAGACCGGGTCATTGAAGACCCACTCGTTGGGCGCCACGTCGGCCGGAATGGCGGTGTGGTAGCGGATATCGTCCACATACCATTCGATCAGGTCAGGCTGCCATTCAATCGCAAAGGTATGGTACTCACTGGAGGTTGGAACGCCAAAATCCCACACATTGCCAAAGGCATTACCACCAGAGTAACCGGGCCCGTGGATGGTGCCGAAGATCTCATTGGGCAGGCGGCTGACATACTCCATGATGTCAATCTCACCGGTTTGCGGCCAGCCAACTTCGCCTATATCGGTCCCCAGACTCCAGAAAGCTGGCCATAGGCCATCTTCACCCTCTGGAACAAGAATACGAGACTCGATACGACCGTACGCAAATTCAGCCTTATACTGTGAAATCAAACGCGCAGAAGTGTATTCGCATAGCCCATACCAGCATCCCAGCGAGCCATCCGCTTCTTTCACGCTGATGACCAGGTTGCCGTTCCCATCCGTAGCCGAGTTATCGGTGCTGCTGGTGTAATACTGTAGCTCGCTGTTACCCCAGCCAACGAGGCTGTTTGCTGCGCCGTCGCCGATTTCGTAGCTCCAGTAAGCCGGGTTGGGTGGGGTGCCGCTCGGATCGTCAAACTCGTCACTCCAGACCATGTTCCAACCAGAGGGACCTGGATCGGGGGTGCGATTATCCTTCAGTTCCAAGGTGATGGCATCACCGCTGTTGGTGCCGTAGAACCAGAAGTTTAAGGCCTCACCCTTGGTCCAATCCTGCCCGATAGGGAAATCACGCCCAAAGCCGGCCTCACCGCCGGAGACGATCGGCTTGCCGCTATATGTTTCACCTGTCAAGGTGAACTGTTGTGTTGGATCACAATAACCGGTTTCTTCTGCCCGGAAGTGGAAGATCAGATCGACGTCCCCGTCACCTTCGAAGTCTTCCTCGTGGCGTTGTGCATCGCCATTTTTCTTGTCGCGATGAGTCTCCTCTGCATCGCCGAACTGCACGGTATTGTGGTCAACAGATAATGCATCAAAGCTGTCCGTAGTCAGGAGCGCGACCGGGATGACGCCGTTGCCGCTGTTACAGATGCTGCCGCTGACGATGATGTCAACCAACAGGGCTGTATCGACTTCCAGGATGTGTTCGTAGGCACCCTGACCGGGGACGGCCAGCGGGTCGCCGGCCGCAATTTCGGGCGTGCTGAGGGTCACATTTTTACTGTCCCACAGGTAAGCGCCACGCTCAAAATCATCCAGTAAGGTCGGGTCAAGGACTTCGTCATCCACGATATCGACCCAGGACTGCACCTGAGACCCCAGTGGAATATCTACCGGATCTGAAAGGCGCAGGATGACGGTCTTGTCACCGTCGCGCTTGTTGTTGTCAATAGTCGGCACGGTGAAACTCTGTTCGGAGACATCATCCTTGAAGAAAGTCAGCATGCCAGAAACGGGCGTGTAATCCCGATCTGGTATCGCCGAACCCGGCTCCGTGGTATAGGATACCGAGACTTGGTCGGGGTCACCATCCTTCAGCGGACGGGATAATTTCACGCCAACCTCGGCCAGCGCACCTTCCACAACTTCGAACTGAGCCGCTGAAAGATTCACTTCTAACGGGCGCTCGGCAGCCTCGCCAAACAAATAAGCCTGGTCGAGGTAATAGATGATCGGACCATCAGTGCCTAGAGTTCCAAACGCCCAGCCATGCACTTCGTCCCCGGTATAACCATCATTCGGGGCGCCATTACCAACACCTTTGCGCACAAAATCCGTAAAGGGAAACTCAAAATTCTGCCAGCCGATGAAGTTGTCATCGACGGTCACCGTCCAGCGCTCGGCATCATCAGTTGTCGAGCCTGGGTTACGGTTTTCGAGAATATCAATGAACATGGATGTCCCGCTGCCGGTTCCGCGAATCCAGACCCCAAAGCCGCCATAAGCGCTCCAGTCCTGTGGCGTCCATGTGTCACCGGCTTCATTGGTAAAGCCGTGGATAAAGCCGGCAAAGGCGATCACATTCAGGTCCACCTGCATGACGGTGTTGGGCTCACCCAATTCGGGCAAGACCGGGGCGGGTGGCGTCGTCTCTGATTGAATAGCCACAGCGCTTGAAGCGTCCTGGAAAGTGCAGAAGCCCAGCGGGATGCCAACACACGGGGTGCCGGGCTCCACGCCGTCCTCGAAATCGTCGATAATCAGGATGGGAATGGCCAGCGCTCCTTCAGAGAAGGCCCAGTAGTCGGTACGAAAGGTGGCATCTGACCCACTATTGCCGATAACGGCAATCACCACGTTGACCAATTGGCCATTGCCACCTCCTGAAGCAGGTACAGCGTCCAGCACGCCATTGCCGCCAGTCAAGAACGAATTGTCATCGAAGAAATCGGCCAGCGGAATAGAGATTAGCTGCCAGCCTCCGCCGCTTTCAGCACAAGGACCAGTCGGGGAAATCACGCAGTTAAATTGGAACTCGTCATCTTCGGAATTCTCAATTGTGTCATTACCATTATCGTCATCCTGCAGATTAATCTCCAGTGTATAATCCTGGCCAGCGTCGGGGTTGATCCAGAAATTGAAGTGATCGGTGCCGGTAAGGTCGGTCAGATTCGTGCGCCCGAACCCCCCATAGAAACCCGGAGTGCCACCTGAACCCCACCCGCTTTCCAGAGAATAAACGCCACCATCTGCCGGAGGCAAGTCGGCCGAATTCGGCCCGATTCCACCGCCGCCGACAGCTCCTGGAAAGGAAAACCAGCCATTATTTGGAGGATCGCCATGTTCCATATCATCAAAGATCGTCGGCGATGCCCCAGCAGCCATCTGGGTGCTAAGCAATATGACGAGTATAAAAAGAGTTAGGACAAAGAAGATCGGTCGATATGCGTGTATTAGTTTCATGATTTTTCCTTTCTATTGAACAAATATGCCCCACATTACAATCAATAGAGTCCAAAACCAAAAGGAAACAGGGGGGCATTATCACCCGTTGCCATTTGGTCAATACAAAAAGGGATTTGGTCCAGGGATCGAGGCCAGGTATAAGACAGCTTGCCGGCAGGCCGGTAATCGCCAAACAGGACATCGGCAATGCCCTGTCCTTCGGTACCCGGCAACCAGGCCGCTATCCAGGCGTCGACCATGGGCAGCTGCTCAGAAATGATCAGGGGGCGGCCTGAAAAGATAATCGCCACCAGGCGCCGGCAACGGTCCCTTACCCGCTCGATCAAGCTGATTTCCTCAGCGTCCAGGTTCAGGTCAGCCCGATCGCCAACGCCTTCTGCATATGGGGGTTCGTGCAGGCAAACAATGCCCACGTCTGCGTCAATACTTTCCGGCAAATGGCCTGTCTGTTGAAAGTGAATGGTCGTTTCGGCCGACACCGTTTGGCGAATTGCCTGAAGAAGGGTCGTGCCGGGGGTGATATCGCCCGCGCCACCCAACCATTCGATGGTCCAGCCACCACATTGAAGACCAATGCTGTCGGCGGCCGCGCCGGCCACCACGATATGTGCTGTATCCTTGGCTATTGGCAGCATATGTCTCTCATTTTTCAGCAAGACAAGCGATTTGCGAACGGCTTCCCAGGCCAGTTGACGGTGTTTGTCCGACCCTACAATATCTATCTTGGGTTCGTCTTCGATATTATTCTGAAACAGGCCCAGCTCATATTTCACTGTCAGGATCCGGCGTACAGCGTCATCAATTCGTTCGAGAGGCACGTCGCCGGAGTGAACCGCATCGGTAAGGGTATCGATGAAGCGCTGGTATTCAAAGGGCACCATGATCATGTCGAGCCCGGCATTGATGGAGGAAACGACGCACTGGTGGTAATCGGCCGATAGCTGATTGGTGGCCTGCCAGTCAGATACCAGGAAACCACTGAAACCGAACTGACTCTTCAGCACGTCACAACGCCATACACTCCTTACATGTGAAACCGCTTGCGTTTAAATAGGCAATTTTGCGCCAAATTGCTGAAATCGCTTTCACATATTTCTATTCTATCATGCCGCTACGCGGGTGACAAAAGTGAACATCACGATTATCTGGGTGATAGATGTCATATTGTCGCCCTGAAACTTGTAAATCTCGACTTGTCAGCCTAGAATTGTGAAAGCGCTTTCAAAGACTGGTTCAGAAGATGGGTGCAATTGATGGCCACTAGAGGCAACGCAACAATTTCCGATATCGCTCGTAGGGCAGAAGTCTCTATCAGTACCGTTTCGAGGGTGTTGAGCGGAACAACCAAGGTAACGGACGCAAAGCGTCGGGCAGTTTTAGAGGCCGTTACCGATCTTAACTACCAACCGAATGTGTTTGCTCGTGGTCTGGCCAGCGGGCAGTCATTGACCATAGGCGTATTGACGCAGAATTTCGGAAGCCCATTTTACGACGGAATTATCCAAGGAGTGGTTCGAGGTCTGAACAGGACCGACTATTTCCCGATTTTTGCCGATGGTCAGTGGCGGTCGGATATCGAACTTGAAGCAATTCTGGCCATGATGCGGCGCCAGATAGACGGGCTTATCGTGATTGGGGGATTTCTCGTCCCTGAAGAGCTTGAGAAACTAGCCAGAGATATCCCTTTGGTCATCGTAGCCAGACGCCTGGCTGGCTTTGAAGAGAACTGCGTTTGTATTGATAATGTTCAAGCGTCATACGTGGCAACGCAACATCTAATCGAACTTGGCCATCGCCGAATTGCCCACATTTCCGGCCGGCTTGATCACCCGGATGCCAGGGATCGGCAACAAGGCTACATTATGGCTATAGAAGAGGCGGGGATCCAGCCAAACCCAGAACTAATAATTGAAGGCAATTTCCGTCGGCAATCTGGCGTGCTGGCCATTGACATGTTGCTCTTGAGGGGCGTTGCTTTCAGCGCCATCTTTGCCGCCAACGACCAAATGGCCCATGGCGCGCGTCTTGGACTATACCGACGAGGCCTACGCGTTCCTGAGGATCTATCATTGGTTGGATTCGACGATGACTCGGCCGCCGCGTTCATGATTCCTCCCTTGACTACCGTGAGGCAACCAGCCGTTGAGTTGGGGCATGAGGCGTCCAGGATCATCCTGGCCCGCTTGAAAGGCGAAACCACATCGCCTGCCAGGTTGAAGTCAGAATTGATCGTTCGCGAGTCGACGTCGATTCACCGTTAACCGTAACTGGCGACTGCGTCGGCGTTCGCCAGAGACTTGAGCTCTTGTGATTGCCACCAAGCGAATCAAGGTCGCTTGCGAGCTATTCATGCGGAAGACACTGCCGGTGCTGTATGTGGCAGGGACGGCGGCCGACGACCTTGGCCTTCATCCCTGCCGCACACAGATCCGGCCGCTCATCCGAACCCAGCCCACAGAACCATCCTGTTCACGGCCGGCATACACGATGCCACCCTTGAAGGGGCCATCCACAACCAACAGTTGATCATCGCTACACGGGGCGATGGACATCGGCGGTGGCGGCGGCGGTATGGGCGTGTCTTCGGTTGGAAAGCCCCGCTTCTGCACTACCTGAGCCACTAGCTTTCCGCCCAGCAGGCCTACGTCGATGCCTGTAAATGGATTGTCATAGCGACCCACGTAGGCGACCAACGTTTCCTCGGCCGTTTCGATCGCTTCTGGCTTGGGATTTTCTATCGCTAGATAGTGTTTCAGCGCCCAGTTGACTACATCGTCGGTTACAAACCCACCCTGGTCGGCATTGGTGAAAACGGCGACGGCGAAGTCATGTTCCGGTGCCAGCGTAAGCTGAGAAACCTGTCCCTTTGTGCCTCCACCGTGCGACACCAGGCGCGTCCCAGTCACATCGTTGAGAAACCAACTCAGGCCAATCGTTTCATCTTCCCAGATAGTCGCCTGTGGAGATTGCATCTCTGACAAAGATTCTGGCGTCAGCAGCCTGGTTCCGTCCTCTAATGTTCCATCGCCCGTGTGGAAACCGGCGAAGCGCAGCAAGTCGTAGACTGAACACGTGATCCCTCCGACCGGATAGGCCGCCCGGGGCAAGGGCCACGGCCGGGCGACCTCTACCCCTTCATCGCCCATCCTGTGCCCAACGGCGAATCGGTAGGTCATCACGTCACCAGGGTCAAAGAAGATTTGTTCCAGATCCAACGGCTCGAGAAGCAATTCCTTCAGCGCCGCTTCATACCGTTGGCCGGTCACCGCCTCAATGATATAGCCTGCCAGGTAGAAGGCGGCATTATTATAAGACCAGGCCGCGTTTAACGGCATGACCTGTTCCAGATCGGCCATGTCGGTCACGTACTGGGCTAGAGCGTCATCGCCCATGCCGGTATCGTGGAAGTAGTCACCAAACCAGCCCGCCATATGGGTCAGAAGATGCCGGATGGTGGCCCGGGCCGATGCCGATTCGTCGGCCACTTTGAACGCCGGTACATATGTCCGCACGGTGACGTCCAGATCTAACTTGCCCATCTCTACCAGCCGCATCATGGCTGTGGCCGTGAACGTCTTGGTGATGGAGCCGATCTGGAATAGGGTCTCGGCCGTGACTGGCAAAGGATGGTCCACGTTGGTCACGCCAACGCCGGCCGCTTGCGTCTCGCCTTCGTGCATGATCCCCACTACGGCCCCAGGCACACCCCGTTTCTCCAAAACTTCGGCGACAAACGCCAGCAGTTTATCCCACAGTAGCTCATGATTCGCGCTCACCAGTTAACCTCCCTAGTTCTCCTCAGTGTTGCCTCGTTGCGGCTCCGTCCGCGCCTCACAACTCTTGCCAGGGATTGCGTCGTGGCCAGTACTTCGAATAAACTCCACTGGTAGTGATAAGCTGTCAAGCCAAGGACAGGCCAAACTTCTCTAGAACCTATCCGAAGTTACCAGATCGCACAACTCTCTTTTTTCGCATTTTGTAACCAGATGACCTGCTAAAGAACACAGAAGAACCACGGCAGTATCTCGACATGAGCTTCGCTTACACCAGGTCGCCAAAAACCGGACAAAGCAAAGAAGAAATCTTAACAGCACACCGTCTTCGCTCTGCAAGCCTACTTTTCTCAGCGACGCATCTCCGCTTATCCCTACACCCGCTCACCTCAACAGAATGAGCGCTGCCTTAACACCTAACCAGCCTCACCCTGCTACTGTAGGATTTCACACATACGTTGCCCAATTGACGTTTACACTGATGTTAATGCGATCGAAACGCGCCATATTCCCGTTGTTCTTTCTGCTGACCATCGTCATTGCCGCTTGTATGGAGGCGGTTGAGTTCGTTGATCCTGATGCAGAGCTGGCCGATACGTCGCCATCGGCCGCCGCCGCTAACCAGGCCGCTACCGGCCAGGCTGCTGAGCAAGCTACCGCCGCCGACGCAACAGCCATTAACGGCGACGTTCTCGCCGACGCAACCGAAACCATGGCCGCCGATGGTGAGGCAACCGCCGCACCGGCCGAAACCGCTGCGCCCGAATCATCATCCACCACTGCGACGACAGAATTGCTGTCCACCAAAAGCCCCCAGATCAATCGCCGCGTCGAGGTTCCCGATAATCTGCGGGTCAACTGGCTGATCCCCTGGGATGGCATCCGGCCAATCTATGATCCCGAGTTCGTCCCGGCCGGAGACGCTTCGCTAGAACACGACGAGCTTATCATTGGCGTCGCCTGGGATGGCGAAGCCAAAGCCTATCCTATCACGGTCTTACGCTCCCGGGAGATGGTCAACGACGAACTTGCCGGCATACCCACCCTGGTTACCTGGTGACCGATTTGCTACACCGGTCTCGTGCACGACCGGCGCATAGACGGAAACGCCCACACCTTCGGCAACGCTGGAGGACTGATGATGAACGCCATGACCTGGTGGGATCACGAGACCGAGTCCATCTGGTCCCAGCCGTGGGGGCGCTCCATCGAAGGCCCCTACAAGGGTACCGAGCTATTCCTACTGCCCTCACAAATAACCACCTGGGGCAGTTGGCGCACCGAGCACCCCGAAACCCTGGCCATGACCAACGATTCCTTCAGAATCGGCTTCAAGCAGAAATTCAATCCCGATTTCGTCATCGGCCTGATCCTGGCTGACCAGGCCAAGGCCTTTTACTATCGCGATGTAGCCGCAGCCGGTGTTGTCAACGACGCCATCGGCGAGTTTCCCATATTCGTCTGGGCCGCCTCCGAGAACTTCCACGCCTACATCCGCCAGGCGGCCGGCCAGACCCTCACCTTCCGTCTGGAAGGCGATCTGCTGCTCGACAACGAGACCGACTCCACCTGGGACATCAGCCGCGGCCTGGCCACGGCCGGTCCGCTGAAAGGCGTGAGCCTGCAACCGATCCCCAGTTCCAGCGCTTTCGATTGGGCCTGGGAGGATTTCTTCCCGGGCACAGAATTCTATTCTGGTTAGCAAGCGATCCACCGCAAAGTTTTCGCCGGATGAACCGGAAAAACCTCTACTGATACCCTGCCCAACAAAACACGCCGCCCCGTATAATGATAGCAGAATGTCACCCCGGCCGGATGACATATATCACTATTGCTTATCACGAACTATAAGCTACACTTATCGCGCCTGCTTAATAGATTGATTCACCTGTAACTGTGGGACACTCATTACTGTGGGACACTCATTATGATGAGTCCTTTGCCATGGTTAACTGAAACCTAACCGCGAATCGCCAAGGCTGACAGCTGGAAGCTGACGGCTGAAAGCTATTCTCGAGGGAGACAAGCGAGTCGAGAGATGAAGAAAACTCTGATATTAGCTTCACTAGTATTGCTGTTTGTCGTTGCCTGCGCTGGCGAACAGGCCGGCCCTGAAGTCACCGTCTTCAGGGCACCCACCTGAGGTTGCTGCGGCGACTGGATTGCCTACATGGAGGACAACGGCTACACCGTGAAAGTGGAAGATGTCGAAGATCTATCCACGGTGAAAAGCCAACATCAGGTCCCCGCGCCACTCCAGTCTTGCCATACAGCCATCGTCGATGGCTACATTATCGAAGGGCACGTCCCGGTTTCAGAGGTCGAGCGGCTGCTAGAAGAGCGGCCGGATGTTATCGGATTGGCCGTGCCTGGTATGCCCATCGGTTCCCCAGGCATGGAAGTCGAAGGCGCTGAGGCCCAACCCTACGACGTCATCGCCTTTGACGCCTCAGGCGATTGGCAGATCTACGCCAGCTACGGTCAATAACCATCAGCCCCTGACACCGCTAACTTATGGCGCACGTCAGGCACTGGCCTCACTGCCGGTTACCGTCAGTCTTGCCGAGAATTAATCAGCGGCATCAAGTAGCGCTGCCGGCCGTGATCGGCTTGCAAGCGCCCCACTGTTTGACCGGCATTCGCCATCTGTATACACTAGCCTCCGGCGCGTAGACGGCAGTTGATGATGGCGCTATTCGCTCCCGACACCCTTGTATCGGCCTGCGTCGCTAAAAGGTAACCAGCCGCCAGCTAGAGAGAGCTACATGACTGACCCAGACCTGCTTTCCCGCTACAACTACGATGAATTCGTCGCCCATAAGGTTTTTGGCTGGCTCAATTTCGACGCCAGCCCATTGCTAGGCCAGTCGGCGCCAGATTTTCCTCTGTGGGATTTGGACGGCCGGGAGACCGCCTTGAGCGAGATCTGGTCGGCCAATACCTATACGGTTGTCGAATTTGGCAGCTTCACCTGACCATATTGTGGGATGGCGGCGCCATCCATGAATGATATCGCCGAGCGCTATGCGGCCGATGATGTAGGTTCGATCTTTCTCTATACTCATGAGGCTCACCCAGGCGAAAATTACCCACACCATACTTCCTTGGCTCAGAAGTACGACCATGCACGGGCGCTGCGCGATGAACTGGGCGTCAGCCGGCCGATCCTGGTCGATTCACTGGACGGCGCCTGTCACCGAGCCTACGGCTCGATGCCCAATATGACCTGGATCTTTTCCCGGGCCGGCATCCCACTGTATAAGTCGAACTGGAGCGACGCCAATAGCGTCGAGAACGCGTTGGTCTATTTCATAGACATAGCCCAGCGTCGAAGAGGGCGTGAACAACTTGTTCCCTTTCGCGTCGAGCGGCTGGACTTCCGGGACAACAATAGTGAAGCTTTCTACGAGGGATTGGAGCGTAGCGGCCCGAAGGCGGTGCGCGAGTTTAGGGAAGCCGGAGTCTGATCGCCGGCCGGGTCGCGGCGACGTTGAGTGGGAGCCAACGTGGAGCAACTAGGATAGGCTTTCGGAGTTCTGGGCGTCGATCAGTTTCTGGCGCAGTTGCTCCCGCGTTGGGTTGCCCAGGAAGATAGTCCGGCCGTCCAGCACGTAAGTGGGCGTGGCAAAGACGTTGCTGGGTCGTCCTTCGTCGTCGATGCCGCGTAGCTCGATCGGCATACTCGGGAATTGGGGCCTGATATCGGCCACGATCTGTTTAGCCTCATCACAAGACCAACAGGTTTCCGAGATATAAACGTCTAGTTTCGCCATTTTCGTCATAATCCTTTAATGATCGCCCATGATGGAGGCATGTTAACATGGACTCTGCGCAGGCGACGTAAGACGCTATACATTGTATTGAGGAATACACTTGGCGACGATGAACAGAAACACGGTTAGTCGGCTCGCTTACAGTCGGCCGGTTCCTTGGCAGCGATAATTGGCTGTCGGAGTGTCCGGTGTTGGGAGCATTCCATCAGACTTCGCTTTTTCGGAGGGTTATTCTATGAAAGCAATATGGAACGATACGGTTCTGGCCGAAAGTGATGACACCATCATGGTAGAAGGGAATCATTACTTTCCACCGGAAGCGATAAACCAGCAGTACTTTCGCAAGAGTAGCATGCACACGGTTTGCCCCTGGAAGGGCGCGGCCAGCTACTACGATATTATCGTTGACGATCGGGTGAATCAGGGCGGGGCCTGGTACTATCCATCACCCAGCCAGGCGGCAAATCAGATTAAAGGCTATATTGCCTTCTGGCGTGGCGTTCGTGTTGTTTCTTAGTTATGGGATGATGCCCGGTTTTGCCTACTGCTATTTGCGCGGTGGAATTGTGAATCGTTGCCGCTAGTTGCTCAGTATGCCTTTCTGTATGCCTACCGAGACGGCCGCTGCCTTTGAATCCACACCCAGCTTGTTGTAGACATTGGTCAAATGAGCTTTGATGGTGCGCTCTGTGACGCCCAGTTGAAGCGCGATCTCTTTGTTTCGGTCGCCACGGGCGACGGCCGTCAATACTTCCAACTCCCTCTCTGTCAAGACAACCTGCTCAGCCGGTTCCGTTGCCGAAGACGGCGGTGGCGTTGACTCGGCCGCCTGGTCGGTATGAGCCATGATGCGCATCGTCACCTCCGTTTGCAGCAGCGTCTCGCCTCGAGCCGCTGCCCGGATCGTATGAAATAAGGTCTGGCGTCCGGTATCCTTAAGCAGGAAGCCCCGGGCTCCAGCTTGCAGGCTGCGAATCATCAACTCGTCCTCGTTGTAGGTGGTCAGAATGACGATGGCCATCTGCGGCCATCGGGCCAGGATCTGCTCGATGGCCTGCAGACCGTCTATGCCCGGCATGCGTAAATCCATGAGCACGACATCTGGCGACAACTCCTCGACGAGACGAACGGCCGTTTCGCCATCCGGCGCCTCGCCCACGACCTACAGGTCCTCCTCCATGCCTGGGATCAAATGTAATCCCTCACGTACAACGAGGTGATCATCGGCGATGAGGATACGAATCATTCGTCTTCTCCGTCAAAGGAATCAGGCGTCCCGTCAACTGGTCTGGTGGGAATAGTCATGCATAAGGTCGTGCCGCCGCCTGGCTCGCTGTTGACAGTTAGTTCGCCGTTGGCTAGGCGAGCGCGTTCTCGCAGGCCGAGCAGGCCATAGTGTCCGGCCGCGATGGGGTTGTTTGTATCAAAACCCTGACCGTTATCGCGGATATTTATTTGCAAATGGCCGTTTTCTTCCTCAAGCGTCACCCACACTTGCGTCGCCCGGGCATGATGGGCAACATTGGCCAGTCCTTCGCTGACACAGCGCAGGGCGTGCTCACGGTTTCGTTCAGATACGTTTAGCTTTGGCAGCATCGCCAGGGTGCAGGGGATGCCCGTTGCCGTTGCGAAACGGTCCACTTCACCGCTGATGGCTTCGGCGGTGGCCGCTTTGGTAGCCCGTAAATCGTCGATGGCGCGGCGGGCATCGGATAAGCTGGATCGTGCTCTCACCTTGGCCTGTCCGGCGATCTGTAGCGCTTTCTGCGAATCATCGCGCTCCAAACTTGCCTCCAGCGCTTCAAGCTGTAGCACTAGCCCGGCCAGTCCCTGGGCCAGCGTGTCGTGCAATTCCCGGGCCATCCGCTGCCGTTCCGCCTCCAGGGTTAGCGTTTCCACTTGCAGCGCATATTCCGCTAACTGTGAGTGCGTTTCTTGTAGTTCGATCAGTAATCGCTGGCTTTCCGCCGGCCTGGATGTTGCCTCGCGTACCGAACTGCACACGATAATGCGCGAACTCCGGGACAACGGCACGGCCATCATCCTGGCGACCCATGATATGGCCGAGGCGGAAAAGTTGTCTGACCGGGTAGCGATCTTACTGAACGGCCGCCTGGCGGCCACCGGCACTCCCATGGATATCACCGCCACCGGTGACGGTCTGACAAAGGTATCAGTCCATACGAAGGCCAACCTGCTGCTGGCCAATCACCAGGTTTTCCCGGCGGTCAGCCAGCACCAGTTTAAGGAGAACTACGCCATTTACTTCAGCTATGACATCTCTCAGACGGTGCCGGCCCTCATTAACTACGTACAGGACCAGGCCGATGAACTGATTGATTTGAGAGTCGAACGGCCGTCTCTGGAAGAGCGCTTCCTAGAGTTGACAGACGTTTAGAGCGGCAAGACCGTTAAGCAACCGGAGGTAAGACATGTCCGCCTTCACAACCCATTTCAGCTTTTCATTCAAGACCGGCATTCGCAACAAGAATCTGTTGCTCATGAACTACCTGTTTCCGTTAGGGTTCTTCATGATGATGGGCTTTATCATGCCGGAAATCAATCCCCTCTTCCGCGAGACGATGGTGCCAGCCATGGTCACCTTTGCCGTCCTGGCCGCCACGCTGCTTGGCCTGCCCGATCTGCTGGTCAGCGCTCGCGAGAGCGGCATATTCCGCAGCTACAAAATCAACGGCGTGCCTGCATCGTCTATCCTGCTGATTCCAGGCCTGACTACCGGCCTGCATCTGGCTATCGTGTTGCTCATTATCATCTTCACTGCCCCCATTCTGTTTGGAGCCAACGTGCCCGGCCACTCACTCCACTTCTTCGTGACCTTGGCGGCTCTTTCACTGGCCTGCACTGGCATCGGCATCCTGATTGGCGTGGTATCATCGTCGACGCGGTTGACCGTGTTATATTCTCAGGTTATCTTCGTGCCGTCGATGCTATTAGGCGGACTGATGTTGCCCTTCAGTATGTTGCCCGAAGCGGCCCATCCATTTGCCCAATTGCTGCCGGCCACGCACGCAGTGAACGCATTCAACGGCTTGGCTATGGACGCCTCGGCCGATTTTAATCCCTGGGCCTCCATAATCATGCTGTCGGCCAGCGGCTTGATCGCCTTTCTCTTGGCGTTGTACCTCTTCAGTTGGGACAGCAAAAACAGTAAACGCCGCGGCCATCCTGCCCTGGCGCTGCTGGTTTTGGCGCCCTATTTCGCTGGCATCTTGCTTCTCTAAATTGAAGGACGCAGTATATTTCTGGAGGACTTTGCAGCCAGGACGCGGCGACCGGGTTGGCGTCGCGTCCTGGTCGCTATGTCCTTATCGTTTACAATCGGGCCAGAGAACTGCTGCACGAGCGAACAACTGAAGGGGACAGAAATGGAATACCGTGATTACCAGCACATCCTTATTGAGCGCCGGGAGCCCAATATTCTGTGGCTGACTATCAACCGACCGGAAGTGTTAAACGCCGCCGATGCCCGCTTGCATACTGAATTGGTTGAGGTGTGGGATACGATCGACCGCGATCCGGCCGTTGGCGCGGCTGTCGTAACAGGGGCGGGGCGCGCTTTCTCGGCCGGCGGCGATCTGCAAATGGTGGAGGATGCTTACCGGGACTATCGAGAAATCAGCCGCATTCTCGACGAGGCTCGCGACCTGGTTTACAACATGTTGCATTGCAGTAAGCCCATTATCTCGGCCATCAATGGTCCGGCCGTGGGCGCCGGGTTAGTTGTCGCCCTGCTGGCCGATATAAGCATCGCCGCCGAAAGCGCTCGCCTGGCCGACGGTCATTTGCGCATGGGCGTTGCTGCTGGCGATCATGCGGCCATCGTCTGGCCCCTGTTGTGCGGCATGGCCAAGGCCAAGTACTATTTGCTGACCAGCGACTTCATCAGCGGGCGAGAGGCAGAACGTATTGGGTTGGTCAGCTTATGCGTGCCTGATGATGAGTTGTTAGAGAAAGCGCTGACTGTGGCGACCGATCTGGCCAATGGGCCGCGGGAGGCCATCAAGTTCAGCAAGCGGGCTCTCAACCAATGGCTGTTGCAGGCTGGACCGATTTTCGATCACTCCCTGGCCCTGGAGATGTTGGGTTTCTTCTCGGAGGATTTGATGGCCGGCGTCGACGGTCTGCGGAACAAGCGCCGGCCCCAATTCCCTTCGAGTCAGGATGACGAGCCATAATCATGAGGCGCTTCTACCTGGTCGTTCCTTGGCTCCCTAGCCGGGCGGTTTCTGATGTGCCTGACCATTCCAGCGGTTGATAGCTAGCCAGGCCAGCCCAGCCCCCAATAGATCGACAAGCCAATCCCACATCGTCGCCGTACGGCCGGGTACGAAGGATTGATGATACTCGTCGCTCAAACCAAAAAGAGCGACCAGGAGAAAAGCCACAACGCAGCTCTGTTCAACTGGCAAACGACCCCCAACACGCAATGCGATTACCAAAAGAACCATCAAGACGGCGTAGGTTATGAGATGGCCGGCGATGGGCAGCAGCGCTCCAGACAGACCGAACCTCACAAAGGCCTCCTTGGGCTGCGCCGAAACGAAGTAGATGACTCCGGCCCAGGCCAGCGGCGGCAACCAGGCCAGCCCACGTCTAATCACTGATCCTCAGCCCCTGATGTCCGATCCCCAGCCCCGGATCCCCAATCTACGGCTGCGCCCCGGCCGGCAACTCAATAGTGATCTCTTGTCCTTCGCGCAAGAGAGTCAGACTAACCACATCTCCGACGTTGGTTTGCAGTTCGATGAATTCAAGGTAGCTCAGCCAGCCGTCGATGGGTTGGTCGTTGACGGCTAGAATGATGTCACCGCCAATCAGGACGCGCTGGTTACCAATGATCGCCTGGCGGTTGGCGCCGAGTACGCCGGCATCGGCCGCTGGGCCATCGCGATATAGCTGGGCGATCAGTACCCCTTCTTCAACCGGCAGATCCAATGCCTTAGCCAGGCTGGGGGTTACCGAATAGCCGAGCAGCCCCAACCAGGGGTGGGGATAGGTGCCTTTTTCGATAAGCGCGGCCATGACCCTTTTCAACGTGTCGACTGGGACGGCAAAGCCGATTCCTTCAGCCTCGCGGCGGATGGCTGTATTGACCCCAATCAACCGGCCACGAGAATCCAGCAGTGGTCCGCCGGAGTTGCCAGGATTGATTGCCGCGTCGGTCTGAATGACGTTGAAGACAAATCGGCCTTCGTCCAATTGCAACGGCCGGCCCAAGGCGCTGATGACGCCGGTGGTTAGCGTTTGTTCCAGGCCGAAGGGGTTGCCAATGGCAATGGCCCGCTGGCCGACCTGTAGCTCGGCCGACGATGCCATCTCTAGCGGTGCCACGGTTGGCGGTAATGAAGCTGGCATTAGCAAGGCCAGGTCGTTGAAAGGATCGGTGCCGATCACCTCGGCCGGTACGGTCGTCTCGTCAGAGAAGGTCACTTCGATGCTGGTTGCGCCTTCGATGACATGATTGTTGGTGACGATATGCCCGGTAGTATCAACCACGAAACCTGAACCGGTTCCCTCTCTTGGTGTGGGTCCAAAGAAGAAATCCATGGTGACGATCTGGGCGGTGATATGCACGACGGCCGGACTGACCCGCGCGTACAGGTTGGTGATCAGTTGTTCTTCAATATCGATCGGCGCCATAGCGGCGTCGGATAATGGAGTCGGCGTGACCACGATGACGATGGGAGTTGGACTGGGTTGGGGTGGGGGCGTGGCTTCTGGAAGTTGGCTACAGCCCATAGCTAAGAATAACAGGAGCAGCAACAAATATGCTTTCGTCGAGATAGGCATATTACTCATTCTTCAGGTAGTTTGCAGTATGCATTCGTGGCTGCGGCTCATAACCAAACCGAGCGGTCTAAGGTATACAGTACCATACCCGGCAACCATCTCATTGTAGCCGAGAATACTCTGGCTTGAAACCGATTGAGGCCGACTTACGTAATCCGTTAAAGAAGCTGTAAGGTGGGCAAGTGGCAAGTGGTTGGGAGTGCATGGTAAGATTTGACGTGTATTGGCGAAGGGGTTTGTTGGCAGAAGCAGAGAGGCGGCGGGTTAATAGGCTTGACCATGAATGAGTTTCAAGATGTGTCGATAACTGAGCGCGCTGGGGCTGCGGCGCATACCCTTCGAGGACAGCTGATGATCCTTGGCGGCTTCGTGGCTTTGATCTGGATAGTTGAGTTGGTCGATTGGCTCATTTTGGATGGGGCGCTGGATGCGTATGGGGTGCGGCCGCGCACTGTTACCGGCTTGAGGGGCATCCTCTTCATGCCCTTTTTGCATCGCGGGTTTGGCCATCTATTGGCCAATACCATCCCGATCATTATTTTGGGTTGGTTAGTAATGGTTCGACGGACGGCCGATATTTTCCTGGTTGCCGCGGTAACGTTCCTTGTCGGTGGGCTGGGCGTGTGGTTCTTTGGCGGATCGAATAGCGTGCATGTCGGGGCCAGCGGGCTCATCTTCGGTTTCTTCGGCTTCTTGCTGGCTCGGGCCTATTTCGAGCGCAGCCTGGCGGCAATCGCTCTGGCGGTGGTCGTTTTTTTGCTGTATGGTGGAATTATCTGGGGCGTTTTGCCTGGCCAGAATGGCGTATCCTGGCAAGGGCATTTGTTCGGCTTCATTGGCGGTGTCCTGGCCGCTTACCTGATGTCGGCTAGACGCAGAGCCTGAGAAAACAAGACGCGCGCCACATAACCAATCTTGGCCGGAGCAGGGATCGCCTGGGAGAAGAGCAAACTCATGACCATTGAACCAACTGTCATCCGCGCCGATCTAGAGCATTTGTTGATCCTGGCACCTCTATTTGATGCTTACCGGGTTTTCTACGAACAAGCGTCAGATTTACCTGGCGCGCAGGAGTACTTACAGCGGAGGTTGAGTAATCTGGAATCGACGATATTCCTGGCCCTGGATGGCCAACGCGGGCTGGGTTTTTGCCAACTCTACCCCTCGTTTACGTCGTTGAGCATGCGGCGGATCTGGATCCTGTACGACCTGTTCGTTATCGCGGATGCGCGACGGCAAGGCGTCGGCCGGGCTCTAATGGAACGGGCGCGCGAATTTGGCCAGGCGAGCGGGGCTGATCGACTGGAACTCTCCACGGCCAGGGACAACCGACCGGCTCAGGCTCTGTACGAATCGCTGGGGTATGTGCGCGACGAGGAGTTTTACTTCTACGAACTATCACTTTGAGCTGGTTGGATGACCAACCCAGTTCATTCGATGATGCGTCTGGTGGGGAGCGCCACTTTTGTCCGCGATCGGCCGGTGGTGATGATGGCCACGCCGGCGATGACGGCTGCGCCGCCGACCAGTCCCTGAAGCGTCGGTAGTTCGCCAAAAAGGGCGATCGACCACAGGATGGTGATGACCGGGCTCAGGGTCAAGATGACTGTGTGGAAGCTCATTCTCAAGCGACGAAGAGCCAGGTAGTAGAGTACCCGGCTAATGACCACGTCGATGGTGCCAGCCAGGATAAGGATTATCCATGCCTGGCGACTGGGCCAGACAAGTTGACCTCTTACGGTTGTGAAGATCAGCAGGAAGCCAGTGGTGCTGGCCACTCGCCACAGAAAGAAGTTGCGAAACTCCAACTGGCCGCCATGCCGCTTGACGATGGCCGCGTGCAAAGCATACATGAAGGATGAGCCTAGAACCAAGAGTGATCCCAGGCGCCAATAGTCGCCGGCTTGAAAATTGATGACGAACACCCCGACCACAGCAACCAGCGCCCCGACGACTTCAAGGCGATTGAGTCGTTCGCCCAGCCAGATGAGACTGAGTGTCAAGGCGAAAATCGTCGACGTCTGAGCCAAAAGAGAGGCAGTGCCGGGATCGATATAGGCAACCGCGACATAGTTGAACGTTGTCGAGGCAGCCACCAGCAGCCCGATGGACAGGAAAAAGCGCAAATTACGCCGAAAGACGTCGAAACGAATGGCCCGGCGCAAGGCCAGAAAGATAGCCACCTCTACTGTGGCTACGGCCAAGACGTAGAAGGCCGCCGTGCCGCCTGGCAGATAGGGGACCAGCAGCCGGGCAAATACAAAGTGAAGGCTGTCGACCAGCAGCAAAACGGCAACCACCACAGGGGCATTTTGGGCGGGGTTGAGTCGCGCTGAGATGGTTGACTTGTCGAGCATGGAATCCTACTGAGCCAGTACTCGGTTTGGTTATTGCTCGGCCGAAATTGACAGATAGACGTTGCTGATGGAGGCTGGATCGGCGCTGTACATGCGGCCGCCGGTCGCGACCGCGATACGTTCTAATACGTCTTGGGCCGCGCCTTCACCAAAAGCGATGGGGAAGATCTTGACACCGTCGGCCTCGGCGCTGGCCGGCAAACAGGTGACGAACATCTGGTTTTCGGTCGGTTCGCCGATGGTGTCCTCGCCATCCGAAAGCAGAACGACGCCGTACAAGCGCGAGTCACCGGCCTCCTCATCTTCCGCTTTCATTGCCGTGGCCATAGCCGTCGACTGGCAGACGGCGCCGTAGAGAGCCGTGTTGCCATCGGCGATCAGGCTGCCGACCCGCTGGGATAGGCCTTCGACGACGTCGCCGACGCGGGCTGGTTCAGAAAGGGTGGCCACCCCATCGCTGAAGGTCAATAAGGCCACCTCGTCATTGGGGTCGAGCCGGCTCAAGAATTCGGCCGTGGCCGTCGTGGCCGAGCGGATCTTCTCGCCTTCCATGCTGCCGGACACGTCAAGGGCAATAATGACCGTTGCCTTGCGCTTGGTGATGCCGAACAGGTCGATGATGGCCGTGCTGACATCCGCATCGGGGCTGGGCAGGGCCGGCACAATCTCGGGCGTGATCCGGGGATCGGTGCCATTTTCCAACGTCAAGGGCGCGTGCAGGGCGATAGCACTGTCGAGGGGGCGTAAGTAGTTGTCGACGGCCAACTCCTGTTGCTGGCGATCTAGCAGATAATCGCGGAAGGTAGCCGCCGCTTCAGCCTGTTCTTCGCTCACCCAGTCGGCGTTGTCCAGAACGCAGTAGGGGTGATCGGCCCAGATGGTGCCCCCGGCTGGGAAGATGAAGGCTAGCGGAAACTGCAGTTCGTCACCACGTTCGACGTTGAAGCTGACGGTATCGGCTTCAGGCACGGCCGCTCCGTGAAGGAAGCTCGGACCCTGGCGGGCCATCAGCTCGAGCAAGGCCGGGGCTTGTCGGCCGTACTTAGACGTGTTTTGCTCCAGGGCGCGCATCGCCTGTTCGGCTTCATAGACCTGGGCCGGCAGCAGCTGGCCTTCGCTGTCGACCACGCCGTGGACGAAGGCGGTCATGGAAAGCAATCCTGAGTTTGCGTAACCGGGGTGGGTGTGGCCGAAACGAAATTGACCCCATTCGGGGCGGCCGTAACTGGCCCAGCCTTCGGGATCGGCGGCCAAGTCGACGATGGTATCCCAGCCAATAGGCGTCTCCGGCCAGCCCAAGGCTTCGGCCATGGGCCGCCACATGGCGAAGCCCAAGGGCGCGAAGACCGTCGGCTGGCAGTCCTGGCTGTTGATGGGCTTGTTGACCCGTTGTTGCCAGGTCTGGTTGATCTGCTCGACCCATGATCCATCGCCAGGGCTCCAGGCCACAGGGGCCAGGTTGCCGTCCAGGATGGCATTCATCGAGCCGCCAGAGGTGACATGTTCGACCTCAGCCACGATGCGGTTGCCGGCGGCCGTTGTCTGGTCCTCGGCATTGAACTGCTCCACCACCTGGTCCAGCCAGTTGCGCTTGGTATTGGACGAGGCAAGGGTGACCAGGACCGTGTCGGCCGGCAGCGGCGTTGGCGCCGCGTCTTCAGCGTTGCCTTCGTCGCTTAGGACGCGGCCGATCAATTGGGCAATGACGGCGCCAAAAATGATGAGTACGGCCAGGGAGATGATCAAGACAAAGACGACACGGGTGCGGTTCATCGGACTCTCCAGGGAATGGGATACAGATTCTCACGATCTACAGGATGCTGTCAGCTTTCAGCTGTCAGCCTTCGGCTTGTAGTGCATGTATTTTGACTTGTTGTCTCCTACTAATCAATATGTAGAGCGGCGTGCGGCGTTTCGTCATATGGTACCAGGCTTGCCGGTGGTCGTCGTTGGGTCTTTAGTCGCGGCGCGTCCACAGGCGCGGCGTCCTCAGGCGCGTCGTCCACAGGCGCGTCGTCCTCAGGCGCGTCGCAGCTTACGGTAGGTGATTCGGTGCGGCCGGTCGGCGGCCGGGCCCAGGCGGCGGCGACGGTCTTCTTCGTATTCACTGTAGTTGCCATGGAACCAATAGGTCTGACTATCGCCCTCGAAGGCGAGGATATGGCTGGCGATGCGGTCCAGGAACCAACGATCATGGGAGACGACCACAACGGAGCCGCCGAAGTTGAGTAGGCCATCTTCCAGCGCGCGTAGCGTGTTCACATCCAGATCGTTGGTCGGCTCATCCAATAGCAGTAGATTGGCGCCAGATTTGAGCATTTTGGCCAACTGGACCCGGTTGCGCTCGCCGCCGGACAAAGTGCCGACTTTCTTTTGCTGATCGGAGCCGGTGAAGTTGAAGCGAGCTACGTAAGCCCGGGAGTTGATCTCGCGCTGACCGAGTTGTAACGTATCGGCCGAATCGCTGATCTCTTGCCAGATGGTTTTATCGGGGTCCAGGTCTTCGCGACTCTGATCAACGTAGCCGAGTTGAACGGTCTGGCCCACGGTTAAGCGGCCGTCATCGGCTTCTTCCTGGCCGACGATGAGACGTAGCATGGTCGTCTTGCCGGCGCCGTTGGGGCCGATGACGCCGACGATAGCGCCGGGCGGCAAGTCAAAGGTCATGTCCTCGAAGAGCAGTTGCTCGCCGTAGCCTTTGGAGGCGCCCTCGGCCCGCACCACGACGTCGCCCAGCCTTGGCCCGGGCGGGATGTAGATTTCCAGCTCCCGGTCGAGCTGCTCTGGGCCTTGTTCTAGCAACTGGTTGTAAGCCTTGACGCGCGCCTTGCTCTTGGCCTGGCGGGCTCGGGGGCTCATGTTGATCCATTCTAGCTCGCGCTCCAGGGTCTTGAGGCGTTGGGTCTCAGCTTTCTTTTCCCGGGACAGGCGGCCTTGTTTCTGCTCCAGCCAGGAGGAGTAGTTGCCTTTCCAGGGGATACCGTGGCCGCGATCTAGCTCCAGGATCCAGCCGGCGACGTTGTCCAGGAAGTAACGGTCGTGGGTGACGGCGATCACGGTGCCGGCGTAGCGCTGTAAGTGTTGCTCCAGCCAGGCTACAGTCTCGGCGTCGAGATGGTTGGTCGGCTCATCGAGGAGCAGGATATCGGGTTCTTTGAGCAAGAGGCGGCAAAGGGCCACCCGGCGGCGTTCGCCACCTGATAGCACGGAGATGGGCGTGTCGCCAGGTGGGCAGCGTAGGGCGTCCATGGCCAGTTCCAGGCGGCTGTCCAGATCCCAGGCGTTTAGATGGTCCAATTCGTCCTGAAGTTTGCCCTGGCGCTCGATGAGCTTGTCCATTTCATCGGCCGACATGGGCTCGGCGAATTTGGCGTTGATCTCATCGTAGGCGACCAGGGCGTCCACAACTTCTTGCACGCCCTCTTGGACGATGTCGAGGACAGTCTTGCTATCGTCTACGACCGGCTCTTGCTCCAGGTAGCCGACGGTGTGGCCGGCGGAGAGCACCGTTTCGCCCAGGTGCTCGGTGTCGACGCCGGCCATGATGCGCAGCAGCGTGCTCTTGCCGGAGCCGTTGAGGCCCAGCACGCCGATCTTGGCGCCGTAGAAGTAGGAGAGGGAGATGTCGCGTAGGACTTGTTTGTTGGGCGGGTAGATTTTGCCCACGCCGATCATAGAGTAGATGACTTTGTTGCTCATTCGTTACCTGTGTTGATCCTGTGAATGTTGGATCATCATTATACACCCAGGGCCTGCGGTTCGCCTGTCTAAAGCATGGGACGCGGATTTGGCTTTGCTGGCCGGCCGATTCTCGTTTGTTGGCGGTGAATGTGGACGCTAGCTGGTTTTGAGGGGGCAGGCTGGCGGGATGGGTAATGTGGAGTACGATCGAGGTATGGAATGGTTGTTGGTATTTGTGATCGTCTTTTTTGCCATTTTCGTCCAGAGTTTGACGGGTTTTGGCCTAGCGCTGGTGTCAATGCCGTTTCTGGCGGCGCTGTTGGGGGTGCAGACGGCCGCGCCGCTGGTGGCTCTGTTCGGTCTGGTGGCCGAGGTGATCTTGTTGCTCTATTTTCGAGAGGCGCTGAATGTTCGTGTCATCTGGCGGTTGATCGCAGCTTCGATCGTCGGGGTGCCCATCGGCGTGCTGGTGATCAGGGTGCTGGACGAGCAGGTGGTGCTGACGCTGCTGGGCGTCATCGTGGCCGGCTATGCAGGGTACGCATTGTTGAAGTTGCGGCTGCCGGCGATTGAGGGGTCGATCTGGGCGTATGGGGCCGGGTTTCTCGGCGGGATCTTGGGCGGGGCCTATACTACGGCCGGGCCGCCGGTGATCGTCTATGGTAATTGCCGTGGCTGGCCGCCGGCCGAGTTCAAGGGCAATCTGCAGGGCTATTTCCTGTTAACTTCGGTGCTTATCATCGTCTCGCATGCAGTGGCCGGTAATTATGGGGCGGAAGTTTTGCGCTATGGGCTGGTAGCTATGCCGGCGGTCGCGGCCGGGTTGGTGGCCGGACTGGCTTTGTCGAAGCGGGTGAGCGCGGCGGCGTTTCGGAGTCTGGTGTTGTGGTTGTTGCTGGTGCTGGGGGTGTGGCTGATCGTAGGGTAAGAATCTGGACAGGATGAATAGGATTGACAGGGTGGGAGGATTAACCGCGAGGTAAGCGGGCTGGTTTCCACTGACTTCGCCGAAAACTCGCAGTTTCCACGGTAACTTGATGAAGATTCACTAATTGGTCCGGCAACTCGCGCCGAAGAATCTGGCACTTGTCATCCCTTCGGCAAGTTCAGGACAGCCCCCTAGGGACGCACCGTTCTCAAAACAGGAGTCGTCGCGGATGCTTCACTCCGACGACTCCGTTCAGCATGACACGGGTAAGGATTCACGCCAATTGCCCGGGTATGTAGCGAAGTTCCATGCAGTTTCCGCGGAAGCCGGCAGTTTCCGGGGAAGTTTAGGTGACGGGGGATGTGGCGCGTTCGCCGGTTTGGACGCGCCAGAGGCTGGCGTAGATACCCTGGCCGGTGACGAGGTCTTCGTGGCGGCCTTGTTCGCGCAGTACGCCTTTTTCGAGAACGTAGATGCGGTCGGCGTTGCGGACGGTGGATAGGCGGTGGGCGATGACGATGGTGGTGCGGCCGACGATGATGCGTTCCATGGAGCGCTGGATAGCGGCTTCGGTCTCGTTGTCGACGGAGGAGGTGGCCTCGTCGAGGATGAGCACGGGTGGGTCCTTGAGGACGGCGCGGGCGATGGAGAGGCGCTGGCGCTGGCCGCCGGATAGTTTTTGGCCGCGCTCGCCGACGATGGTGTCGTAGCCCTGGGGCAGGCTGGTGATGAAGTCGTGGGCTTCGGCAACTTTCGCGGCGGCGACTATTTGCTCCAGGCTGGCGTCAAAGGTGCCGTAGGCGATGTTTTCGCGGACGGTGCCGTGGAAGAGGAAGACGTCCTGGCTGACAAAGCCGATGGCCTGGCGTAGATCGGTCAGGCGCAAATCGCGGATGTCGAGGTCGTCCAGGCGAATGGCGCCGGAGCGAATGTCGTAGAATCGGAGCAGGAGCTTGACCAGGGTGGATTTACCGGAGCCGGTGGCGCCGACTATGGCGATGGTGTCGCCGGCCGGTATGTCCAGGCTTAGATCATGGATGACGGGCAGGGTTTCGTCGCTGTATTCGAAGCTGATGTTCTCGAAGGTGACCTGGCCCTGAACGGTATCTAATGGCAGGCTGCGGGGGCCGTCGACGATGGTGGTTTGGGTGTCGAGCAGGTTCATGACGCGGGTGGTGGAGGCCATGGCTCGCTGGTAGAGGTCGATGGTCTGGCCGAGGCGGGTGAGGGGCCAGAGCAGGCGTTGGGTCATGAAGACCATGACGCTGTAGGCGCCGACGTTGAGCTGGCCTTCGATGACCAGCAGGCCGCCGTAGACCATGATGGCCACGAAGCCGAGGACGATGACCATGCGGATGAGGGGCACGAAGGCGGAACTGAGGCGGATGGCGCCTTGATTGCTGACCTGGTAGTCGTCGCTGAGGCGGCCGATGCGGGCGTCTTCGTGTTCTTCGGCGGTGTAGCTCTTGATGGTGGCGATGCCGCTGAGGTTGTTGGACAGCTGGCCGTTGAGGATGCCGACGCGGTTGCGGACGTCGGCGTAGCGGGGGGCGATGGCGCGCTGGAAGCGGATGGAGCCCCAGATGAGGACGGGCATGGTCAGGAAGGCCATCCAGGCGACGCTGGGGGCCAGGGCGAAGAAGATGACGCCGATGACGGTGACGGTGGTGAAGACCTGAATGATGTCGTTGGCGCCGGTATCGAGGAAGCGCTCCAGTTGGTTGATGTCGTCGTTGAGGATGGACATTAGTTCGCCGGTGCTGCGGTCTTCGAAGTAGGCCATTTCGAGGCGCTGGACGTGACCGTAGGCGTCGGCGCGTAGTTCGTGCTGGAGGGCCTGGGCCAGGTTGCGCCATTGGACTTCGTAGAGGTATTGGAAAAGGGATTCGAGGCCCCAGACGACGAGGGTGAGCAGGGCCAGGACCCAGAGCTGGGCGGCGACGTTGGTGATGCCCAGGCCGGCCAGGAAGGAGTCTTCCTGGGCGACGACGACGTCGACGGCCATGCCGATGAGGAGGGGTGGGGCGAGATCGAAGATCTTGTTCAGTACTGAATAGGTCGTGGCCAGGATGACCTGGCGGCGGTGGCCGCGGGAGTAGCGCCAGAGGCGGATGAGGGGGTGGCGATCGGATTGGTCGGTCATGGTTTCACCGGCGTGTTGAACATGGGAATAGGGGCGGATTCTAGCGTAGATGGCTGATAAGGGCCAAGGATGAAGGATGATGGCTGGATCCTGGTAATTGATTTTCCGGTACATGCAAAAGTTGTTTTTAACGGAACGGCGGGTGGCGGCGAGTCGCAGTCGGCCGGGGGCAAGTGGCAGGCGGCAGAGGGGAAATCGCCGGAGGTAGAGGAACGGCAGGGTAGGCAGTTGACAGTGATCGGAAGTGGAGTTTTGCATGGGATCTTGGCCTGGTAATTGTTCTGAGGGTCGGGTTTTTCCTCGAGAGCCAAGCCCGGTAATTGTTCTCGGGACTCCTACTTCTTCTTGTTTCTCGCTCTGTGACTGCGGATCTGGACGAGTCGCCGAAGGGGAGGAACGGGCAAGGCTGCGGCCCACAAGCGGGCGCGCACGTCGGCTTGTCTGGCGGGCGGATGTTCCTTCAGTATGTCGTCCATTTCGGCGGTAAAGAGATCTTCGGCCAGGAGGGAGATGAGTTGATGGAGGACGACGTCGAGGGCGATCAGGGCTTTGAGAGCAGGGGGGAGGATGTCAGGGTGAGCGGGTGAATTGGCGTCATGGGCGCCGTATCCGTCTCCGACGCGGAGAGATAGATCTTTGACGAGATCGACGAGGTGTTCCTGGAAGCGGTCGGGGTCTTGGGCTAGGCTGTGGGCTATGCGCTGGATCTGGGCTTTGGAGAAGGGGTTGATGTTGGCGCCGGTCTTGAAGGCGTTGAGGTTGCCGCGTGGGGCGCCGGCGCCGCGGGGGCCAAGTTCGTGGTCGAGGTGGGGGCGGCAGTGAACGCGGCCGCGCATGGCCCAGTTACGGCATCCGGGGGTTTGGCAGCGGCGTTTGTTGGGGTTGCGGGGCATTTTTTAGCTGTGAGCTGTGAGCGGCGAGCTTCGAGTTACGAGCTTCGAGTTACAAGTGAGGGGCTGGTGCGCAGCCGGCCCGGACGAGTGTACATGATCATTGGATGGCCTGGCTCTGGGGTGAATTATAGCACAAACGTGCTGTTTTGGGGAGCTTTGAGCGGTTGACTTTGAGCCGTTAGCTTTCAGTGGGTGGTGATGTCGCGGAGCGGCCGCTTCGCGGATGGTGGACGGTGGTGGGGAAGGGGCCTGGAGAAGACAGGCGGCGGCATCGCCAAGGATAAGGATGTAACCATGACCCAAATGGCGATCAATTCCCTCCGCTACTCGAGAACGACCTTAGCCCGAACCGTACCAGCCCGCTTGTGCACGGCCGTCATTGATATTTCACCGCCATCGGGGGCTTGAACCACCCATTCTACCTTTACTCTTTCACTGGTCGCGTCACCGCCCCAGATATTCATGGCGTTCTTGTCATCCCGGCCGCTTAGTTGGCCCAGCATCGTCTTGAGTTGGCCAGTCAGTAGGGTCGCGCCCTCTGGCAAGGCCAAATCAACCTCCAGATCGGGCACCGCCTTCATCTTCATCGCTTGCTGAGAAACGTTGGTGGGCAGCCAACCCGTGTTGTGCAACACCAGCCTGATGGTGTGCAGGTCACCGTGCGTCTCGCTGGTAAAGCTGTGAAGCTCGAGTTTTGGCGAAATGAGGCAATTGAAGATGGCGAAATCGGCCAAGGGCGCGATTTCAGCTTCCAGGAGCGCCGGTGGCGGATTGCTGTAGGTGATAAACGAATTCCATCCGCCTAACTCAACCTGGCCCAGTTGAGGATGATCGTAAGCGTACCAATCCACATAGCCTTGGCCAGCCAACACTTCGTCGGCCCATCTGATCATCTTCAAATCATCTTCGATGGGATGCTCGGTAAACCATTCGATGTACCTGATCATCTCTATACCTGATTGCTTCTGCATGGACCATATTTCGGTTGTCCAGGCATAGAGACCCAGATGCTCATAGAGCCAGTCGTCAAAGGTACCCTTGATGAAATCCTTGGGATCATATTTGAAGTCATGATAAACGGAGAGCGCGGGATAGCCGGTGAGCGCTTCGCCTTTCTCGCCGATGGTCTTGTATGTCCGCAAATCCTGGGTGGGCATCTCCTCATCAGGGCCGGAAGACAGCGGCCGCAGATGGACGCCACTGAAGGTATGGAAGGTGATGGCCCCGGTGATGTTGGGGTGGTCGGCAATGAATTGGACGGCGGCCCGAACTTCCGGCTCGCTGGTTGGAAACGGGCCCGCCCCGCGCTCATTGGGTAACCAGCTTACAGGGAAGTTGCGATTCAGATCCAGGCCCTCTAGCGCTGGCGGCACCTTGATGTTGACGCCGTCGTAGTTGTGTATTACTCCTTCGGGCAACAAGCGGAAATAGTCCCCACCCGGCAAATCATCCGGTTCCCGACGTACCAAAAGGCGCGGCTCGTCAGGATGGGGTTTCCAGGCGCCGTGAGGATCCTTGAGCCGCATCTGTAAGATCCGGCCGTCGCCATCGATATCTTCTCTGTGGAGACCGTCCAACTTGTCTTCACGCGGGTACGGCCGGGTGCTGCTGCGAATGTATTTTGGCCGGTCGGCTAAAGCCCATTCGGCCCCATCTGGGTTCAGCCGGGGCACCACATAGAAGACCCGGCTATCCAGCGCATAGGTGACTTTCTTGTCCTGACCATATTCTCCCAGTAGCTTATTTATCAAGTACAGTGCGGCCGAGGACGGCGCAACCTCGGTGGCGTGGATATTTGCATCGACCCAATAGGCCGGTTTTTCGTCGTCTGGGCCGGTCTCTAAGTTGGTCAAGGTCAAAACCCAAATATCGCGCCCTTCGTGACTCTGCCCCATGCTGTCCAGCCGGCACAGATGGGGATATCTCTCCGACCATGCCTTCAGAAACCGGGTCATGTCCGCGTAACGATAGTAGGTGTCAAAGCGTATTTCTGTCAATGGCTAACCTCCGGGGGTGAGTGTCTTTGGGAAATCAATTATAGTGGTTCTAAGCAAGCTAGGCATTAAGACTTGATATAGCTGATCAGTTATGCGGCTTGCTTTTAGGAGAACAGCTGCCGAATGCTATTAGACATGAGTTAAGATCTGCAACTGTTCTCCACTTAGTGGTTGGCTGGCCAATATGGTTTCCTGCTGTTAGCTCTGAGCGGTGAGCTTCTAGCCGTCAGCCGTCAGCTTTCAGTTTTCAGCGCTGGGCTATCTCAGCCCGCTTGAGTTTGAACGTCGCGCTGATTTCCCTGAACTGCGAGTCCGTTTTTCCAGGTAATATCAGTTGATGTTGGCGCCGGTCTTGCAGGCGTTGAGGTTGCCGCGGGGGGCGCCGGCGCCGCGGGGGCCGAGCAGGTGATCTAGATGGGGGCGGCAGTGAACGTGGCTGCGCATGGCCCAGTTGCGGCAAACGGGGGTCTGGCAGTGGCGTTTGTTGGGGTTGCGGGGCATTTTTGAGCGGTTAGCTTTGAGCCGCCGGTTGGGAGAATATGGCCGACCCAATTCATGATGGCTATCCGACCGTTATGCTAATTTGCGGAGACGACGCGGATGCTAAGGTAGCCGTTACCGAACTAACCGAATCGCTGGACTTTAAGGTGGTCGACCTGGGGCCTTTGGAAACATTCCGGCTGTTGGAGCCTTTTGCCCTGGTATGGATTCGTCTGGCTGTAACATAGGGGGCTTGGTCGTAACTTCGTCTCTAGGCTGGTCAAACGATAACAGAACGCTCGTATTGAGATGGGGGTTCTTACGTAAGAACGGCTCGCGACCAGGGTTAGGACAGTCGTCGTTTGTTGTGCCGGCCGGAGCGGCATTGTGATGTATAATGTTCCCAGGAGCTGGGACGGATTCTGACGCTATCGAAAGGAAGGCGATGGCCCATCTTTCACTGTCTTGTCTGGGGCCGTTTGAAGTGAAGCTGGACGGCCGGCCGGTCACGGGCTTCAAGTCAAAGAAGGTCCGGGGGTTGCTGGCTTATCTGGCGGTGGAATCGTCGCGGCCGCATCCTCGCGAAGTGCTGGCCGGTCTCTTATGGCCCGATTGGCCCGATAGTGAGGCTCTCAGCAACCTGCGCTATGCGCTCTCCAACCTACGGCGGGTGATCGGCGACCGAACGGCCGAGCCGTGCTACTTATTAATCACCCGAGACACCCTTCAGTTTAACGCGGCCAGCGACTACGCCCTGGACATCTCGGCTTTCACGGACCGGATGGCGGCGGCCGGGGGCACAGCACGGGATGTTTGGGATTTGGCCGGCGTCGAGGAGGCGATGGCGCTTTACCGGGGCGTGTTCCTCGAAGGTTTTTCCATCCGAGACAGCGTCGCCTTTGAGGAATGGTCGTCGCTCAAACGGCAGCAGGTCGCCTATCAATTGTTGGCCGGTGTGCAATACATGGTCAAATCCTACGAGGCATTTGGCCAGC
>JBFFWQ010000010.1:0-82528 GCA_041570195.1 Promineifilaceae bacterium (SeqCode)
AATGAAAAACTTGAAGCGGCCGTGGATCAGTTGATTCGCAAGGCCAATGCTTACGGGGGGTTGGACAATATCGGGGTTGTCGTGGCTGAGTTCCAGTCAGCCGAGGTCGACGCTGGCTGATCGGATTGCCTGCTCCTTCTCACCTGCAGCCCGTTCTTAGATAGCTTATCCTTTGATGGAGATCATGATGAACCCGAAAAGAGTACGCGTGGTTGTTACCGGGATTGGCGCCATTACGGCGCTGGGGGAGACGGCGCATGAAACCTGGAAAGGTCTGCTTGACGGCCGTTCCGGGGTCCGATCGGGCAGCACATTATTCGACACGAGCGACTATCCAGTCCGGATCTCGGCCGAAGTCAGATCCTTTGAACCGAGAAAATTCATTAACTTCAAGGAAGCGCGACGCATGTCCCGTTTCAGCCAATTTGCCGTCGCCGCCGCCCGCGAAGCGTTGGTCGACGCCAGCTTGCTGGCTGACGACGAGACGAACGCTGGCGGTGAGATCGACGGCGTAGAGTCGATCCGAGCTGGAACCGTGATTGGCACATGCGTTGGCGGTTTTGTCGAAGTGCGCAACGGAACACAAGCCCTGCTGGAGAAAGGTTACCGTCGGGTGGGTCCGCTGTTCATACCACGGATGATGCACAACGCGGCTGCCGCCAACATCAGCCACCAATTCGGTTTACGAGGTCACAATTCGACAACCACGACCGCCTGCGCGGCCGGCGCCCAGGCCATAGGCGACGCCACCGAGGCTATCCGTAGCGGCCGGGCCGATGTCATGGTCGCGGGAGGGACCGAGGCGCCATTCTGCGACTTGGGCCTGTCTGCCTTTTGGGCCACCGGCGCCATGTCAACGAATCACAATGACAGCCCTGAGACCGCCAGCCGGCCATTCGACCTACATCGCGACGGCCTTGTTATTGGCGAAGGAGCTGCCTGTCTGGTGCTGGAGAGGCTGGAGCACGCTCTGGCCCGTTCGGCGCCCATCTATGCCGAGGTCGGTGGCTTCGGGTCGAGCGGCGACGCCTATCACTTGACCGCGCCCGAGCCGAATGGCGGTGGTGAAGTCAGAGCCATGAAATGGGCTCTTGAAGATGCGGACCTCACCGTCGAAGACGTAGACTACATCAGCGCCCATGCCACGGCAACAACTTTAGGCGACGCCATTGAAACCGTGGCCATTAAGCGTCTTTTTGGCGAAATAGCTTATGGCATTCCAGTGAGTGCCGCCAAGTCCATGCTAGGGCATACCATAGGCGCAGCCGGGGCCATAGAAGCCGTTTCTAGCATTATGACCATCGTCGACGGTAAGGTCCACCCGACGACAAACTATGACACGCCCGATCCGGAGTGCGATTTAGATTACGTGCCTAATGAAGCACGCCTGGCCGACACGGCCGTCGTATTGTCAAACTCATTCGGAATGGGCGGGCAAAATGCGTCGATTGTGTTTTGCCGTTACTGATCCGCATTGTGTGGCCGCGCTCAATTCAGAGACTTGGTTCTCTAGCTCCAGGCCGTCACCTCGTCCAGCGCCTCCTTCTCCTCAGGCGTTATCGTCACTTCTGCTCCTTTCACGTTATCCTCAAGCTGAGCTACGCTATTGGCGCCTATGATGGCCGAAGACACGGCCGGGTTTGCCAATACCCAGGCAACGGCCGTTTGGGCGATGGTGGCGCCGTGCTCCTGACCGAACGCTTCTAGCTTTTCCACCGCCTCGAAGCCCTTAGCATTCATATACCGATTCTTTACTCCGGTGGCCCTTGTAGAATCAGGCAGGTCGCCATCGCGGCGATACTTGCCGGTGAGGAACCCACCACCCAGCGGGCTATAGGGGATCACGCCTATCGCCTGGTCTAGACACAAAGGCTGTAGCTCTCGCTCGAATTCGGCCCGGTGAACGTAGCTGTAGTGGGGTTGCAGGCTGTCGAATCGGCTGATCTGGCGTAGATCGCTGATCCACAGTGATTTTGCTAGCAGCCAGGCAGGATAATTGGAGCAGCCGATGTAGCGTACTTTCCCGCTTGATATCAAGCTCTCCAAAGCCGCCAGCGTTTCGTCCAATGGCGTCTCTTTATCGGGGAAGTGGACCTGGTACAGATCGATGTAATCAGTCTGTAGCCGTTTCAGACTCTGCTCCACCGCATACAGTATGTGAACGCGAGATAGCCCTTCGTCATTGGGACCCAGGCCCATTTGGCCCCGCACTTTGGTGGCTATGGCTAGACTGTGGCGGTCGGCGGCTCCGCTTGCTAGCCAATTGCCGATAATGGTCTCGCTCTCGCCACCTTCGTTGCCGGCTGCCCATCGCGAATATATGTCGGCCGTATCCACGAAATTTATCCCCATCTCGACTGCTTTAGACATGACCGCAAATGAGGTAGGTTCGTCGGCCGTCCATCCGAACTGCATTGTGCCCAAGCAAATGGTTGAGACGCGCATCCCTGTACGACCCAATCTTCGGTATTCCATGCTATTCCCTCCTTCTAGCCGCTTTCATCTGTCTGAAGTGGACCTGCTCCATTTTCGTTCTCGTTTACCGCGCCCGATTCATTGCCATCCTCAACCTGTTCACCCTCGCCATCGGGCTCCTGCGGTTCCTGTCTTTCTGAGAAGGGATTATTTGGATCGATCAACTCGGCGTCAGCTAGTGGATTACCGAAATACGGTTCGTCCATGTTGAAGTAATTATATACGGCCCGCGCGATCTCGCGCAGAATGGGGAAGCTAATGTCCGCCAGCAACCAATCTCCGGGCTGGTCGAGGTACTCGACGATGACGTAACTACCACCGGGCGAGAAGACGATGCCAGCGTCGGCGTGTGTGGCCCGCGCCCAACCATGCTTATGAGACACCGGCGTCCCCTCGGGCACTCCATAGCGAATCAGGTTGCCCTCTTCATTAAGGACCATCAGATCGATGATCGCCTGGCATTCGTCAGGTGTCAATTCTTCTGGGTAGATGGCAAGCAGTGGGCCACCCCCCTGGGAACAGTAGTAGATCATTGCCAGCAGGCTGCCGATTTCCTCGGCCGTGGATTGCATGGTGGGATCCGGTTGAGTCAGTAGCTCACCAGTCGAATTGGCCGGCGTCACGTAAGTCGTGCGCCGGTAGGCCGGTGGCGTGGCATCATAGGGCACTGCCATGAACGTATTTACCAGGCCCAGCTTCCTCATCGACTCAGTGAGTATGTCAGCGCCTCTATAGGTGTTGTTCTCACCCGCCACTTCATGAAGCAGCAAGTTGGCCCCGAAATTGCTCGAGCGGGTAGCCGTGTCTAGCAGTAATTGTTGCTGATAAGCATTTGGTGGACCGTCCATTGCCCGGAATGCCTCGACAAAGATCGCGATCTTCAAGATACTGAGCCCGGACATAACTACATCGTCATTGATGCCAATCTCCTCACCGTTTTCGAGGTCCATCACAAAGACACTGCCCAGTCCTTCGAATCCCTGCAGCTTGGTATTTATGACGTCAGTCAGCAACTCGAGACTCATTTCAGGCGGTTGCTCCTCTGCCAGAGCGAGCTGGGCCACCCGATTATTGGGTCGATAGAGAGCGGCTTCTGCGACTGCCACGCTAGAATCAATGTCGGTGATAAATCCTGCTTGACCTTCTTCTACCGCTTCGTCGCGAGTAAGGATCTGTGGCGCCGTCGCCGGTTGATCCAGAAACCCGGCGATGCTCTTTAGCAATGCCCGCAGGCCGGCTGCGTCATGAGTCGCTATCAGCGATACCTTTACAGGCTGCACTGGCCGTTCAAGGGCGAAGGCGACAAAGCTAATCCAGTCTTCGCGGCCATCCATTTGCTGCTGAGCCCGTGCCATCATTGCTTCTACGTCAAGCAGAAACCCCACATTGAGTGGGTCTAGTTCAACATGTTCTTCGAGATGGTAGAGATAGACAGGCGCCTGATATGCTTCGGTCACCATCTCGGCCGCCTGTGGCAAGCTCAACCCCGAGACATCCAGCCCGCCAATCACGCTGCCTTCGGGTAGCTCATCGCGCGCCAGCCGCCATTGAAAGCCACGGTACAGTAGAAACCCGACGGCAACCAGCAACAATGAGAGCAGGATCCACTTGCGGACAGTTGCTAACATAAGCCAGGCCGAGCCTCTCCCATGAAGGAAGCCAGGGCGATTGCAAAAGTCGGGGCCAATGGGCTAGCCAGGGCCATCTCGCTACAAAGGATCCTACTGGCTGCCAGTCGGGCCGCCGAGATAAGGATTGTCGAAGTTAAAGTAATTGTAAGTAGCCCTGGAAATGTCGGCCAGCAGAGGCGAGCTGATCTCCCACTCCAGCCATTCGGGCTTGTACATGTATGTCACCAACACGTAATCACCGCCTGGACTCAGGATGATACCAGCATCGGCATGGGTATCGCTTATCCAACCGTGCTTGTGGGCTACAGGTGTTTCTGGTGGTACACCCTCTTCGATCAGGCTGCCGATGCGGTTGAGCTTCATGAAGTCTAGCAGCCGCTGACACTCATCCTGCGTCAACTGACCGTCATATGCCGCTAGCAGGGCCCCACCGCCGTACTCGGCGCACTGGTACAACATCACTAGCAACGAACCG
This sequence comes from Promineifilaceae bacterium (SeqCode), assembly GCA_041570195.1. Classification (GTDB taxonomy): domain Bacteria; phylum Chloroflexota; class Anaerolineae; order Promineifilales; family Promineifilaceae; genus UBA11865. Next base: position 4,582 of record JBFFWQ010000010.1, read on the forward strand.
ATATCCTCGGCCGTAGTCTGCATGGTCGGATCCGGATCGGTCATGATATCTTCGCTACTATTAGCCACTGTCTGGTATGTGGCCCGTCCAGGCCGGGCTTGCTCCTCATACGGCACGGCGATGAAAGTGTTTTGTAACCCAAGATCTTGCATGGATTCAGTGGTGATATCCGCCCCTAGAAAAGCGTCATCCTCGCCGGCAATGACATCCAGTAGCAGATTAGCACTGAAATTCCCTGATTGAATCACCAATGTCTCAGAGATTAGCTTACTCTGCTCGGCCGTCAGGCTGCCGTCGACCGCCCGCAGCGTTTCTAGAGCAATTGGTACTTTCAGAATACTCATTCCTGACATCGCCTCGTCGGCGTTGATCGCGATTTCCTCTCCACTTGTCAGGTCGGCAATGAAGATACTTGCCACTCCGTCAAGATCCTCGAGGTGGTTGACGATCAACCTGGCCAGTATGTTGATATCGGGTCTCTGTGGCTCGGTTGGCTCAAGAACCAACTGCGCTTCACGATCCACGGCCCGGTAGAATGCTGACTGAACATCTGGCGTGCTGGCCTCGACGTTGGTGGCCACGCCAGGCTCCCCATACTGAAAGCTCAGTGTAGTAGGTACTGGCTGCGGCGGAAGGGCCGGTTTGTCAAACGCCGTAGAGATAGTGCCTAAAACGTCACGTAGAGCATCGGGATTGTGAGTTGCCCGTAACTCCACATGTTCGACCTCTACCGGGCGACCCCATAAGAAACCCCAAAATCCGGCCCAAAAATCCTGTTGCTGGCGTTGGTAATCCGCCTGGCTCAACATCGTTTCAGTGTCCAAGGCAAACTCAACATCCAGAGGCCGGACCTCAATCGCTTCTTCCCCATGATGTACGATAACGGGCGCGTCAACATAGCGGTTGCTAAGCTGTTCGGCCGCTTCTTCTGGCGTCAAGCCGCCAATGGGAACACCCCCGGCTGTCAAGCCGGCCGGGAAATATCGGCGGAAAGAACCATACTGATACAGCTTGAACAACAAAAACAACACCAGCGCAACCATAGCAATAACCAGTAGCCATTGCCCCAATCCGGGCGCCGATCTTCTAGACATTTAGGGTTTGCTCCGTGGTTAACCAAGTTGACCAATGCTCTACGGCCGCGTTGATGATCGCCCGAGTCGTTGGCCGCAGTCCTTCGGGCAACTCACCCGGCGCGAACCAGGCCGCTTCCAGTATCTCGGAACTCAGAATCGGATCCTTTGCGGCATAAGACAATCGAGCCATATAGGTAATGCCGATATCGGCCGGCGTGGATTCGCGGGAGACGTGAATCACTGGCCCCAGGATAGCCACTAGACCTGTCTCTTCGTTCAATTCCCGCAGCGCGCAATCGGCTGGCGACTCGTTTCTGTCCAACCACCCACCAGGCAAATCCCATGGCGCCGATGGATGAAAAACGTGCCGCAGCAGGAGAATCCGTTGATCATGATCGAAACACACCAGTGTGACGCCTATCCTATGTCGCGCCACGACAATCTTGATAGCCAGGCCCATGAAGAACGTCACCAATGGGTTACGGACAATCTGGGCCAGTCGCTCTTTTTGTCGGGTTGACAGTCTACTCAATAGAATCCACTGAGACTACATTGGTTGAAGCCCGATCTCGGGCGGGCTCTGCTCGTTCGTTCCAGTTCTGGCCAATTAGATATCGAACCTACAGTCAAAGCTCCAGGCAACTCAACGGCCCGGAACAATCGACAAGTATAGCACATCCTCAGCAAGCCAATGGAACCGTTCAGTCCATGCTCATTTCGTTCTTGCAACTGCCATCGCCTTCAACTCGTATAGGTGTTTGAACCGGTCCTTGAACTGGGATTGACTGATTACGAGTGGAGATTAACGAATGCCAGAATCACGACTAATGCGCAGTGAAACTGACAAAATGATCGCCGGCGTTTGCGGCGGGATCGCCGCCTATTTAGGTATTGATGCTGTGTTCGTGCGACTGGCATTTCTACTGCTCTGCTTCGCCAGTGGCATTGGTCTCCTACTGTACTTGATACTGATGATAATCATGCCCAGCGAATCAAATTTTGAGCAGCCTGCATCCAGGATTGTTCACGATAACATCGACCAATTCGGCGATGACCTGGGTCAAGGTATCAAACGCGTCCAAGCCCATCCTCAGGGGCGTACTCTGGCCGCTGGCCTCTTGATCGTTTTCGGGCTATTTCTCTTGTTCGATAACCTGGGTTGGTTCAGTAGCGGGATCTTCTGGGCCTTGGCGTTAATCGGAGTGGGATTCTATCTAGTGATCCGCCGTAGTAAGAATTAGTGCCAAGCAAGCCAGCGTCGAAGAAAGGAATCAACCTGCTGACTTGGTGGCTTGATTAGTCGCCAGGCTCAACCGCCGGACGTACTGCCAGTTCGGGCAACGATGCCGCGTTCTCTTGACTCGTTGAAAGGACGGGAAGTGTGATTAGAAAGACACTGCCTTTTCCCATTTCGCTCGTGACCTCAATATCACCTTGGTGTGCCTGGGCAATCCAATAGGCGATTGACAGTCCTAGGCCTGAGCCACCCATATTCCGACTACGAGCCTTGTCAACGCGGTAGAAACGGTCAAAAATCCGCGGAAGATCTTCGTCTGGAATACCAATTCCGGTGTCTGTTATCACAATTTGTGCTGTTCCGTTGGCTTTCGACAGGCTCATGGTCACTTTGCCTCCAGCCGGCGTGTACTTGAGCCCGTTATCAACCAGATTAAGGACAAGTTGTTTCAGACGATCTTGATCTCCTAAAACACACACCTGGTCCACTTCAAGCAATTCAACGGCTACTCCCTGATCCAGCGAACTGACTTGCCGGTAGACGTCGAGGAATATGCCATCCAGCTCAACCGGCTTCTGCTGAATCGGCAATCCGCCAGTATCGGCCCTGGCGAGCAGGAGCAAGTCGTCCACCAGACGAGTCATGCGCAGCAATTCATCCTCGACAACATCCATTGTCTCCTGATCAGCCTCGCCCATGCGCCGAATCAGATCGACGTTTCCGCGAATCGTCGTCAGCGGCGTACGCAGTTCGTGAGACACGTCGGCCAGGAAACGCTGCCGGGCGTGAAATAGGCGCTCCAGCCGCTCCAGCGTCTGGTTGAGCACCATCGTCAAGCGTCCGATTTCGTCGCGGCGTCCCGAATCGGGCAGGCGCCGGCTTAGATCGTCAGTACGGGTGATCTTGAGCGCTACCGCAGTAATATCGTCAAGAGGTTTCAGCAATTGATGAGTCAGCAGCGCGCCTAGAATCAGCGACAGACCGACGGCCGCCAAGCCAGTCAGCAGGAGAATAAACTGCAATTGGTCCAGCACCGCCTCATTTTCTAGCAGCCGAGCTACTTGCAGATAACCAACCAGCCGTCGCCCATCTTCGCCTTGCACATACAACGGTTCGGTCAACACCCGCAGCGACTGATTATTGTGCACGACCGTGCTGTAGAGAACTTTCTCCTGGTGGCCATCCGGGTCGAGCACCGTATCATAGTCACCCAGATTCTGCGATTTGGTTAGAATTTCGCCCCGAGTATCAAGTATGACGAAGAAATTGGTGGCCGTCTGAAAAACGTCTAGCTCTTCGGCTGGCAGCGAAAGCACGGCCACGTTGCCCATAACGAAGGCTTCCGTGCGATCGCGCAACTGAGCCGCGGTCTCATTTAGCCCGCGATCGACTTCATTCAGTAAGGTCGCTCTAGAAATCAGATAGACGGCCGATCCGAATAGGACAAATACAAAGACCAGGATCAGCGTGTATAGAACTATCAGGCGGAATTTGATCGACAAGCCAGCAAAACCTTGGATTATGTGACCCTGGGCCCACCAAACGAAGTCGCCGCTCGGCGCCCGGACAGCAACTATTCTATCCGCTTGACATTAAGCCAGGATGAATGAGGCCCCGAAGCAGTTCTAATCAGGCGCAGGGCTTAAGTCTCACTCATTTTCCCGAAGCACATATCCAACGCCGCGCACGGTATGGATCAAGCGCGATAGCTCGTCGATCTCTGTTTTCTGCCGTAGATAACGCACATAAACTTCGATGATATTGCTTTCACCCCCGAAGTCATATCCCCATACCCGGTCAAATATGATATCTCGGGTCAGAACTTGCCTTGGATTGCGCATGAATAGCTCAAGGAGTTCGTATTCCTTGGCCGTCAGGTCAAAGGTCAGTCCGCCGCGCCGCCCCTGCCTGGTGCCCGTATCGAGTTCCAGATCGGCAAAGCGATAAACTTGCGGCTGCGCCGGTTGAGCTCTACGAAGCAAAGCCCTAACACGGGCAAGCAGTTCGTCAAATGAGAACGGCTTGACCAGGTAATCATCAGCGCCCGCGTCCAGGCCAGCCACTCTATCCTCAATCGATTCTTTGGCGGTTAGCATTAGAATAGGTACGTCGCTTGCCGCGCGAAGTCGGCGACAAACCTCAAGCCCGTCAATTCCAGGAAGCATCAGGTCCAGCAGAACCAGGTCGGGGGGGTTGTCACGTGCCTGTTCAAGGCCATCCTTGCCGTCGACAGCCGTATCCACCGTGTAGTTCTCGTAAGTCAAGCCGCGCTTGAGAAACTGCCGGATCCGCTCTTCGTCTTCAATCACCAATATCCTGGGTGCCATCTAAGTCCTCCTTCACCACATTGGCTGTGGTTTCTCCTTTGATTATAGTCCTCCAGCCTCTTCAAGCAACAGCAATCGCCTTTTTGATCTGGCGCGTTTGCCTTACACGATGCCAGAGCAGTACAATCATGAACGGGAAGGTTGAACCTAAAACCATTGCGTGCGGCGTACGAGCCTTAGGGCAGCTACTCTAGGAGTGTTGCCTCGGTTTTGCCCTCACAGCCGGAGAAGAGTACATAACATGGATATCCTTGGCGATTTCAGTGTCGAGGTCACTCGTTGGCTCCAGCAGAATTATCCACAGCTTGAGACCCCGCTATCTTACGTGACTGAGGCTGGTCGCTTCGAATTCTATCTGGTCGTGCTCACGTTGACCTACTGGTGTCTCCACAAACGCCTTGGCCAGGCTATCGGCTACTTGCTCACGATCTCGTATTTCCTGAATGCCATCTTCAAGCACGTTGTTCACAACCAGCGGCCGTTCTGGGAAGATCCTGCACTGGCCTTGGTAGAGGAATTCAGCTATGGCGTGCCGAGCGGTCATGTTCAGTCGGCAACTGTTTTTTACGGCCTGGTGGCCATGTTTATTCGCCGGGCTTGGGCTTGGATCCTGGCCGGAATACTCATCATCTTGATGGCGGTGAGCCGTGTCTACCTAGGCGTGCACGATATCGAAGATGTGGTGATCGGTTTCCTACTGGGCCTTGCGGTCCTGGTTGGCTATGGTTTGTGGAATCGACACTTCTCTGCGCGCTTCAACAACCGCATTCTTGGCCAGCGCTTGCTAATCGCCGTCTCCGCACCTGTCATATTGGCAGCGATCTACGCCGCATTGTTGCTTCTAATGGAGGCACCCCAATGGCCGCCGCACCTCGAGCCGTTGGCAGACGCGGCCGAGCGCCAAAGTTGGGAAGACGCGGCGACTGCCTTTGGCCTATTACTTGGGCTAAGTATTGGATTCGTGATGGAAATCAGCCGCGTTCGCTTCATGGTGGACGGCACCATTTGGCGGCGTGCGATCCGATATCTGGTTGGATTGGTCGTCGCGGTGGCGTTGTGGCGCGGGCTTGGCGCGCTGTTGCCAGAGGACCCGCTAGCCCTGGCGATCCCCCTGCGGATCATACGCTACTTTGTCGTCTCTCTCTGGGTTTCTTACTATGCACCCTGGTTCTTTGTCCGCTTCAATCTTGCCAATGCCCGGCCGGAGCCGGAAGTTACGCTGACCCCATAGCTACTGGAGGGCACAATCGTTGCGAAGAGCAGCTTTTTCAGCATTCAGACATTGACCTTCAACCTCCTCAGGTAGACGAATTTGCTAGCCTACTTCATCCAGGGCATATTACTAGGCTTTCCGGCCGCTGCCACACCTGGCCCGCTCCAGGCGTACTTCCTATCCCAGACAATGCGCTCCGGCTGGCGAAAGACACTTCCGTCAGCCTTCGCCCCTTTGCTCAGCGACGGGCCAATCATTCTACTGATGCTATTTGTCCTGACTCGCACACCAGATTGGCTCCTTCGAGGCCTTCGGATCATCGGAGGACTGTTCATCCTGTATCTGGCGTTCGGCGCCTTCGTAATGTTTCGCAGACAATTGGAGCCGCGGGTCGTCGTAGAATCAAGTCAAAAAGGGCTGATCAAAGCAGTGGTGACCAATTTACTCAATCCCAACCCCTACATCTTCTGGAGCCTAGTGGCCGGCCCAATCCTGATAGCCGCCTGGCGTGAATCATCTTTGTATGGCGCAGGATTCATGTTCGGCTTTTATGGCACCCTAATAGGCAGTTTCGCCACTTTGATCGTCGTCTTCGCCACAGCTGGCCGCCTGTCCCCCAACCTGGTCCGAGCTCTGACGGGACTATCTGCCCTAGCCTTGTTTGCATTCGGGATTTATCAATTGTGGAGTGGGTTTAGCGGTTAAGAAAGGTGCCGTTCACTCACGAGAGACCTAGCGGGCTGTAGCCAGTAATAGAAGGCGCGGACTGTCGTCTTTGTAAGGCAGCCGGTCATAGTCGCCGTAAAGGGCAACCAATGCAAGACCTGCGGCCGCCACAATCTGTTCAAGCTGATGGGCAAAATAGTAATGTAGAGTCGCTTGGGCCACGGTTCTCCGCGGTAACCCGCCCTCAGCCGGCGATGCGTCTACAATCCACACAGTGTCCCTCGTCTGTCGGTCGCCATCGCCAGCGCTTGATACCATCAAAACAATTGTTTCGTCCTGGCTTGGATCATGAACAGTACGATCCAGCAATAATAGGCCATCTTGCGCCGGATCATGAGCTTCGACCGGATTGTCTACGTCAATGAACAGCGCCCCACCCGCCTTCAGGTGTCCGCGTACGTGGCCCAAGCAAAATGCCAGAGCCGGCGGACTTAGATGCATCAAGGTATTGTACGGCAATGCCACCAGGCCATACTTCTGCCCAAGCTGGAAATCGGTGATATCGCCTAGTTCCAGTCTGGCTCGCTCACGCACGGCCGCTCGCTCGCTAGCTACCTTGGCCTTGGCGACGGCCAGCATTTCTTCGGAATTGTCCAGACCGGTAGTTTTCTGGCCGATCCGGACCAGAGGCAGCAGCAAGCGGCCGGTGCCACAGCCCAATTCCAGGACCGGGCCGCCTGACTTCTCAGCCAGCCTGATCACGAATTCGATATCTTCGGTTAAGTCGCCGTGAAGCAAGTCGTAGTAGCGGGCGATCTGATCGTACATATCCTGGGTCGCCATCCGGTTAAAGCTGTCATTGAATACTCAGCCGCCGTAATTAGGCCGGCGCTTGTCCTTGAAAGCGGCCATAGCCTCCAAATGATCGGTCGACGGCCATAGATCGATAAACAATTCCTTCTCAAGTTGATACGCCGATTGAAGTGACTGATCAGCCGTCTGCCAGGTCAGTCGCTTCAGAGCTGCCAATGCCGCCCTTGGCAAGAAACGTAGTTCGTCTGCCCAACTCAGAGCCGCGGCTAGGACCTCTTCATGCTTGACCAAGCGATGAACGAGACCCATGGCCATCGCTTCTTGCGCGTCGATTGCCCGTCCGGTTAATAGCAGTTCCATAGCCCGGCTGGCTCCCAAGAGATGGACAAGCCGCGCTGCGCCGCCCCAGCCAGTCGTCAAACCCACCTGGACCTGGGCAAATCGAAATCGCGCATGGTTGGCAGCTACTCGCAGATCACAAGCGGTCACGATCTCGCAGCCACCACCGATTGCCTCACCATTGACAGCGCAAATCACTGGCGCTGGCAATCGTGTGAGCCGATCTAGTGCGGCACCCATGACGCGATTAAGTCGCTCAGCGTGAACCTTCTCTGGATGGTCGGCAAGTTCCTTGAGGTCGCCACCGGCAGCAAATGCCTTGTCACCGCTGGCCGTAATAATCATCACCCGCAGCGACGGATCTCCAGCCGCCTTTTCAACTGCCGCCGAGAATTCTGTCTGGGCCAACCAGTTCAATGCGTTTCTCGCCTCGGGTCGATTTATCTTGAGTACGGCCACTCCCCGATCGACCTGGTAACCTATAGAACTGCTCATGGCCAAAGTATCTTGGCGTTTGTCGACCATGTCAAGCCGTCAATTTGCTGACCCGCACCTGTTCCAATAGACTAATTCCATGGCATCTGGCGAGAAACAAAGTTGGCGCTGGTTGAATTGGAGCATCTTACTCGTCTTTGGCGGGGCGGTGTTCCTCATTGGATTGATCTCGGCCGGCGTTTTCGATCCTAAACCTATCGGAGACCCAATCGATACTCTGCCGCTGGCTCCTTTAGAAGTGAATGCTGGCCAAGTAAGGTTGAACTGGCTGGCGTTGTCGGTGCCTGACACGGATCACTCCCTGCGCCTGGAGGCGGCGTTGATCGAAGGTGAAGTAGACAGCGCATACGGACTGGTCATCGGTGACGAATCTGAAAACCTACTTGTGGCCATTTCTCCGGTTGGCTACGTGACTATCTTGATCAATAGTAACCTCGAAGAACGGCCGATCATCCCCTGGCGCACCTGGCCGCACGTCGCCATGGGTAATAGCGCCAACGAACTGTGGCTGGACATTGAGGGTGACGAGCTCACGGCCGTCCGCACCAATCGTGAATTGCTTTGGCAAGGCTCCTTATCAGTTCCCGGCAAGGGCATCGGTCTGTGGGTTGAAAGCTATGGCGGACCAGCCAAGATTGATTTCAGCTCCCTCGAACTTTTCGCCGCCGAACCCAACACTTGATTTTTGACATAACTAGCACTCATCAGGAATTGTAAGCGCTAGTCCTTTAGCTCCAGCCAGTTTGTTCCGCTGCTGGTCTCAACCTTCAAGGGCACGTCCAATGGCAAAGCATTTGACATCGTGTCGATCACGAGTGATTCAACCGCTCTGACCTCTTCCTCCGGCACCTCAAGCACGAGCTCGTCATGTACTTGTAACAACATGCGGGCCCGATAACCATCTCGCAATTTGGCGTCCAGTCTAATCATAGCGATCTTAATAATATCGGCCGCGGTGCCCTGAATCGGGTGATTGACAGCCTCGCGATCAGCCCTTGCTTCCACTTGACGGTTGACCCGCGCCCCGGTCATGAAAATGGGGAAGTAGCGCCGTCTGCCTAGCATGGTCTCGACATAGCCCTGGCTGCGGGCTAGTTGGCGAGTCTCCTCCAGGTAGCGACTTATACCTGGGAAACGCTCAAAATAAGCCTTGATGTAGTTTTCGGCCTCGGCCAGCGTCAGCTCAGAGTCGCGGGCTAGACGGTAGGGACCCATGCCATATATCAAGCCAAAATTGACGGCCTTGGCAAATCTTCTTTGATTGTAACTTACCTCTTCAACGTCAATGTCATAGACCGCGGCCGCGGTGGTACTGTGAATGTCTTGATCCAGCTTGAATGCCTCGAGCAAGGCCTGGTCCTGGCTGACATGTGCCAGAACCCTCAGCTCGACCTGGGAGTAGTCAGCAGCCAGAAAGTACCAGCCGGGTTGGGAGACAAATCCACGCCGGATCTGTTGGCCGACTTTGGTGCGAATCGGGATGTTTTGCAGGTTTGGCGAGCTACTAGCCAATCGGCCCGTGACGGCGCCGGTTTGCTTGTAGCTGGTGTGTATGCGCCCTGTATCCGGTTTGACCATCTGAGGCAGAGCATCCACATATGTGCTCTTCAGCTTGCCGAGCTCACGAAACTCGACGATAGCGGCCACAATGCCTGATTCGTCGACCGCCTGAAGGCCTAGCAATACATCGGCGGCGGTCGAGTAATGGCCGCTCTTTGTTTTGCGGAGCCCTTCGTGTGGTAGCTTGAGACGCATGAAAAGCACGTCGCTGAGTTGCTGGGTGGAGTTGATATTGAAAGGTTCGCCGGCAATCTCATAGATCGTCAGCTCCAACTGGTTCAGTCGTTCCTCGAGCTGGGCAGACATTGCCTTGAAGAATTCCACATCGACGCCCACGCCGGCCTTTTCCATGGCCGCCAAAACCGTTATTAGCGGCATCTCAATCTCGTCGAGCAATTTCGATAGGCCTTTTGCCTCGATCTCCGGCTGCAATTCGTGTGCCAGGCGCAACGTCAAGTCCGCATCGGCCGCTCCATAAGGCGCCGCCTTCTCGATTGGCACCTCGGCGAATGTGCGTTGGTTTCGCCCTTTTCCAATCAACGCGCTTATGGGAGTCATCTCGACGCCCAGGCGGTGAAAAGCGAGATCCTTTAGTCCCAAATGCTTACTGCCGGGGTCAGTGAGCCATTCGGCGATCATCGTGTCGAAACCCAGCGGTGTAACTGACAAGCCGTACCGCTCGAGGATAGCATAATCATACTTGGCATTGTGGGCGATCTTTGGAATGTCGCGATTCGTCAGCGCCGGCCGAAGCGCTGCTAGGACCTCCTGGAGCCCAAGTTGTCCGTCGGCCAGGACGGCCTCTCCGGCAAACAACGCCAACTGGCCATCACTGTTCTGTGATTCGCCTCTCAGGTGTCCGACCGGAATATAGTAGCCTGTGCCGGGTTCGACCGCCAGGCAAATGCCAACCAACTCTGCCTGTCGCTCATCCAGACCGGTCGTCTCTACATCAAAACTTATTTCCGTCGCCTCGGCCATCTTTTCTGCCAGCTCGCGCATAGCCTCTTCTGAGCGGACGATCACCGTTACGGTCGGCGGCTGCTGACCGATATTTGGCGTATCTGCCATCGTATCGGCAAGACGGCCGCTCAGGCTACGAAACTCGAGTTCCCGGAACAGCTCAAGAACCTGGTCGGGATCGAATTCTTTTGTGACGCAGGCCTCCAGGTCCAGTTCAATTGGCGCATCGGTGACGATCCTGGCCAGCGCATAGCTCAGATAGGCATCCTCTTTGCCTGCGACCAGCTTTTTGCCCATGGCTCCCTTCACCTGGTCAACATGTTCATACACATTGTCCAAGGTGCCATATTCGGCCAACAACCGCACGGCCGTTTTATCGCCCACGCCAGCAACGCCTGGTATATTGTCGCTCTTGTCCCCTACCAATGCCTTATAGTCTACGACCTGATCGGGCCGCACATGCATCTTGTCGACTACGGCTTGCTCATCGTAAAGAGAAGGCTCTCGCTGCCCACGGCCGGCCGGTAATTCCACGACTGTGTTCCCATCGACCAGCTGCAATAGGTCCCTGTCGCCAGTAATAATATGAACCGGGACCTCATTATCCTTGGCCTGCCGGGCGATCGTCCCCAAAACATCGTCAGCCTCGTAGCCCTCCAACTCCAAGATCGGTATAGACAGGGTCGCCACGACCTGCCTTATGCGCTTGATCTGCTGCCTCAACTCATCAGGCATTCTTTCTCGAGTGCCCTTGTACGCCGCGAACAGTTCATCCCGAAACGTAGCCCCAACGTCAAAACTGACGGCCAGATACTGCGGCGGATCGTCGGCCAGCATCAAGTCCAGTAACGTTCGGGTGAAACCGTATGTCGCATTGGTGGGCTCGCCTTCCTTGGTTGTAAACGCTTCCAATGGCAGGGCATAGAATACCCTGTAGGCCAACGCATGGCCGTCAATAAGTACTAGTTTCTTCATGGCGGTCCCTACCGTGCCTGCTAATAGGCGCTGCCCAAATAGAACAGCAGCTCCTCTCCGGCCAATGGTTCGGCTGACGGGCTAGCCAGGAAGCCTTTTGCCCAAAGGTCAATCGAAGCGTCAAATTGACGTTGGATATCTTCTTGAATGCGGCTCTTGAACTGGCATGCGACCCAAGAACTGGTTCTGTGAGGTGGGCAGTGCATGACCAAGTGTACGTGATCGGATGCGACGCCGACAAAAGTTAGATGGCAACCCGTCTCCTGGGCCAGATTTCTGGCGCTTAACATCGCGGCCTGTCGCATGGCCCGTGACATAGGTTTGACCGGCCGCCAGGCAATCGCAAGAGTTCCTGCAGGGTCGGCCTCCCATTCGTCCTTGGATGTTCCGTTAACACCGTCTGGAAGACAAGCACCTAGTAGATCGGCACTGCGGCTCAGGAAATTGATGGGTGTTTCGACTTGGGCCGCCAACGTCAACAGAAAATCGGCCACTGGTCTCGTGAACAGTAGAAGAGGTTCTTCGTGTGTGCTGAGCTGTACAAATTGAATCTGGGCCGTGCGAGTCTCATCATCCCACGTCGATCGTACTCTATGCGCTAGCTCATCGGCCAACTCTGGATCCCCTGCCCGGCCGCAGCTCAAGACCTGCTCGTCCGTGGTCACGAGGATTTGCTCCAGGCGAGAAGACAAGCCCGTATCACGGCATATTCGCTCAAAATCGCCGGCTGAAACGGAAGTGAGAGCGCCTGCTGTTCTGGGCGCATTATTGACTGACTGTGCGGGCATTCATTCAACTCCGCGGGTTATTGCTTGGCTCGGGCGCCGCACGGATTCTACTGCCGGGGTCATTGTCGGTCAAATCGCCACGACGGTATCTTGAAGTAGATTTCTGGGAGCGTAAGCGTAATATGAGCGCAGCGGATCATAGACTGGGCGGCGCACTACCGTGGCAACTGTGCCGTTCCGCAAACACCTTGAACGGTTGTCACGGTGAGTCGCTCAAGTATAATGCTTTTGGGTACCACGCACAGTACCGCAGAAGATAGGAAATGCACACCTTTATATGGCCCAGATCAACGTGAATCACTCCCTAGTAAAGCGAGGACAAATGTGATCAAGTTACCGGTCCCGTATCGCTCTCAGTGGGCGGATGATGCCAAAAGCCATTCCGCCGACTGCGGTCCAACATGCCTGGCAATGGTCTTGAATTACTACGGTGTCAAGATGACGCCGGATGGCGTATATCGATTCATGCCCCCCAAAGGGCCAAAAGAATTCACCAGAATCGGCGAATTGATGCAAGCCTCGCGTTCCAATGGCGTTCCCAACTCCTACAAGAAATTTGTCAGCCGGGATGAGGCGCTGTCCAACCTACGGGCGAGTCTGGACGACGGACGGCCGATTATTTGTCTGGTCAAGTACGAGCCCTGGCTTAGAATGACCGGAAACAGTTTCAAATGGGGTCACTTTGTCGTCGCTACTGGGTATGATGACGAGCACATAATGATGAATGATCCTCTGTTTGGCTTGTGGGTGAAGCCGGCCAGTAAAGGCGACCATTATTCGATGACGATCGATCAGTTTTGTGCCGGTTGGAGAGGATTCCCAATTACCGAGAATCCCAATTGGGCTTGCGTAATGTTTGACAAGGGCGCCCCACAGCCGGTCGAAACGATCAGCCCAAACCCACCAGTCCAGCCTGAGCCGCCGTCCGCGGAGCCGGAACCAACGCCTAGACCTGAACCAGAGCCTGAACCGAAGCCTGCTCCTCCTCGTCCTCAATTTGGCGACGTGAAGTATAATGAACATGTGGTCGTGGCCGGTGAAAGCCTCAGCGCGCTGGCCCAACGCTACTATGGCAACCCGGGAAGTTGGCGCCTGATTCAGTCCTTCAATGGCCTGACGCGAGAACACATCTGGGTCGGCGAGACGCTACGCATTCCACGCCTAAGTGAAGACGCATTGCTGTCATTCGCTGTTTCCTTCGACACGACGCTCTCGGAAGAGTCTCAAGAAGAGGCCTTCAACTATGATGACGTTGGCTCGTATACGTTCGGCATCGGATTCCTGGATGATTCGGAGGGCGCCGACAATTGAACTGCGATCGGTAGCGGAATTCAATACCGCGTTACGAGCTCGCCGTAGAATGCCTGCTATTCTGAAAAACGCCAATAAGCGCGGCGCCCTATCATAATCGACTGCGTGCCTGCACCGTCAAACTGATCTAGAATCGGAGCCATGTCCGGTGAATCGATCCTTTTGGTCGAAGACAATGATGCCGTGGCTTTGGGTTTGCAATTGGGCCTTGAGCGCGAGCACTACCATGTGACCAGGGCTGCCTCAGTCGGCGAGGCCCGCCTTATGGCCGTCGAAGATGAGTTCCATTTGTTCATTCTGGACATTCGGTTGCCGGACGGAAGCGGGTTCGATCTTTGCCGTGACTTTCGGACCTCTGGGCTGCGGCAGCCTATTCTGATCCTGACGGCTCGCGACGAGACGGCCGACAAGGTAATTGGCCTTGAGCTGGGCGCCGATGACTACATGACCAAGCCCTTTGAACTTCATGAATTAGTGGCCCGCATCCGGGCTCTTATTCGCCGTAGCTATGGGCCGCTCGGCGAAGGCGAGTCAGCCCGCGTTGACGCTGGGGAAGTCAGCCTGGATTTGGTCAAACAGCAGGTCATCTGCCGTGGCTTGGAACTTCATCTGACGGCCACCGAATTCAGACTACTTGCCTTCCTGGTCCGACATCGGGGCCAACCGTTTGATCGGGCAGCGTTGATCAGGCATCTCTGGGGCGACCAGCAGCTAACCGGCTATAACCGAACCGTCGATGTACATATTCGAAATCTGCGAACCAAGCTCGAAGTCGATCCAGCTCGGCCGAAACTAATCGTCACCGTGCGCGGCGCCGGCTACATGTTTGCCGGCTAATCATATCCTGCCCGTTGCCCGGCCTCTTGCACGCGAAACGCACCGATAAGCGCCATTGTTAACACTTCTTAACTGATCCCTAACCGATTCCTCAAGATCTGCATACCCATGCATGTTAAGATCTCAGGTGTATCGGGTCGCCGGAAGCCATGGTTGGCGCTCTACGTTTGAAGCGTCGCAGGCCTGGATGGACTCAACACATCATAAGATACGGCACTAGCCTAGCTGACAGAATCAGCAATCGGAGGTAACTGAGGATGAAGAAACGGAAATCCAGACGGTTCTTACTGGTTTTCATCGGCTTGGTGGCGGTCGTCGGTCTGATCGTGATCAGCGCGGCGGCTTCAGTATTGGCCTACCGGCAATTTGTGGAACGTGACATTGGCCGGGTAGCTTTGTCGTTTGACGGGCTGCAAGTGGACACAAGTCAGGAGTTGGGCGAACGGGGCGTCGTGATTCTGCGTGTT
This sequence comes from Promineifilaceae bacterium (SeqCode), assembly GCA_041570195.1. GTDB lineage: Bacteria > Chloroflexota > Anaerolineae > Promineifilales > Promineifilaceae > UBA11865. The sequence continues at coordinate 19,649 of JBFFWQ010000010.1, forward strand.
GAGGCTGGCAGCCCGGCCGAAGAAGCAGGGCTGACTCGTGGCGCTGTTATCCTGAGTGTAAACGGCCGGGCTGTCGATAGTCCCGAGGAGCTCAAGGAGGCCATCGGTCAATATGAGGCCGGCGATACCGTTACCCTGACGGTCAAAGATGGCGAAGAGCAGCTAGATGTCGCCGTCACATTGGAGGACGCAGGACCCTATCTAGGCGTAAACGTCAGCCCGGGAGGTGGCGTCTATCGCTTTCACGCTGAGGGTTTCGAGGACTTTCCTCACGGTTTCGCGATACCGCGAATGCCCGGCCAGCCGGGTGGCCCGCGCAGTCCGCATGGACCGGACGACATGCCCTTTGATTTCCCATTCGGTGAATTCAATTTCGACGAATTCGACTTCGAGCACGCCCCGTTCCTTGAGAATATGGCCACAAGCGCAGTAGTGATGTCCGTCATGGAGAGCAGCCCTGCCGCTGAAGCTGGTTTGCAGGCCGGCGACGCCATCGTCGAAATGGATGGCCAGGTCATAGAGAGTAGCCAGGATCTGATTGACGCAGTTTCCGAACTGTCGCCCGGGGACAAGATTTCTCTGCAGGTCATACGCGGCGATGAGAACCTGTCGGTTGAAGCGACTCTGGGTGATCATCCTGAAGAGGAAGATCGCGCCTACTTGGGCCTGTTCCTGGCGCCCAGTTTAATGCACAGACAAAGGGATCTGTTTCAGGATCAGAGTAGCAGCTAACAGGGTCGATATGCGTTTGACTCGACCCAACCGACCGACCGATCTCAGTCTTGACGAGGTGGGCGGCGCCTTCCGTCACGCCGCCCGCCTTCCTAATGTCCTTGTGCAATCCTTATGCGACGTACCGTAGGTTGGCACTTTTTTCTGTATAGCCTGGCCATCATTCTGGTGGCCATTGTGGCAGTGGGCGCCGTTACCCTGATCCTCGTCAACGTCAACTTCAGCCGGCAGGAAGAGCAATACCTCTTCGACCGCGGCGATCACTTGGTCGAACCATTGCAATCCGTCTTCCAGTGGGGCGGCGATCCAACCAAGTTGCAAGACATCGCCAGTTTCGGCCTTTTCACCGGTCACGTCCGCATCAGGGTCATGGACCCCTTCGGTCGCGTCTTGGCTGATTCAGGTAGCCTAAATGAACTCCTTGACATTCACGCCGAAGGCCCGGTCGGCTCTCCGGCGACGGCCTTCCAGCTCCTTTTTGACGAGTCAGGGCGCTATCAGGCCTTCAGAATGCCAGCCTTCCAGCCTGAGAGTTTCAGCCCATTCATGATGCCTGTTCCCCGGCAACCTTTTGCCGAAACAGAGATTATTACCGCCGAGCCAGCGCCCCAGCCGCCAATCGTCGACACATCGGACGCGGCCGTCAGCTTGCCACTCCACGTCAACAGCGAGGTCGTCGGCTATGCTGAACTGTCTGAGGGCCCGGCCTTTGGGCGAGCGATACGCGAAACGCTGCAAAAGGCTTTGCTTTTCGGGGGGCTAGTTGCTTTGGTCGTGGCCGCCATCGCAGCCGTCATCGCTGCCCGCCAGGTGACCCGGCCGCTGCAATCCCTTGGCCTGGCCGCCGACGAAATGGCCCAAGGCAATCTGGATGCCCGGGCGGGCGGCAGCCAGTTGGCCGAGATCGACCGCCTGGCAGCCCAGTTTAACAGTATGGCCGATCGATTGACGGCGACGATAGCCTCGTTGGAAGCAGAACGCGCTTCGCTGAGGCGCTTCATCGCCGATGCCAGCCACGAGTTGCGTACACCTTTGACTGCGCTGAAGACCTTCAACGCCTTGATGGACGATTATGGCGCCCAACAAGACGATCGCACGGCCGAATTGATCCGAGAAAGCGGCCGGCAACTGAACCACCTGGATCGCCTGACGTCAGATCTACTAGACCTGAGCCGGCTCGAATCGCGGCTAAATGGCGCAGAGCTTCTCGTCGACGACATTCGGCCGGCAGTCACCGGGGCGATTTCTGCACTGGGGCCTCTGATCGAGTCAAAAAGACAGGTCCTGGAGCAGCACCTGCCATCAAGCCCTGTAGCCGCCGCCCATGATCCGTCCTTGTTACAGCGCGCGATACAGAACCTTATCTCCAATGCGGTCAGATACTCGCCGGCCAAGTGCCTCATCCAGGTTAGCCTGCAATCCGACGGCAAATCGGCCGCTATTCATGTGCGCGATGAAGGTTACGGTATTCCTCAGGCCGAACAAGCTCACATATTCGGGCGCTTCTATCGCGGCCGGAAGTCAGGTGGCGACGGTAGCGGATTGGGCCTGGCCATCGCCCGCGAGATCACGATTATTCATGGCGGTGAGCTAGTATTCACGTCTGAACAAGGGAAAGGTAGCAATTTCGTTCTGCGATTGCCCTTGTCTCCCCAACCTGCTGGCCCTGATCTCTCAGGCTAGATTCAAGCGCGCCAGTTACAGTACCTTTAGCGGAATGCCATCAGCCACCTCGACGGTGGCCGGCATCAGGCTCGTGTCATGGTCGGCCGGCGCGCCAGACATGCTCCACGGACCGGTGTGCGTAACGCGCACCTCTACCAGTCGCCCGAGCAAGTCACGCTCGTCGTCAAAGAACACCAGCTTCCCTTGTGGAGTGCGGCCTTGCCAGCGACCCTTGCGCCGACCTTCAACCAACACCTCTTGCACCGAATCCAACCAGCGCCTCATTTTACGCTGCGAAACCACTTTCTGCAGCGTCTCTATCTCGTGAAAACGACGTCGCTTCTCTTCGTCGGGCACATCATCTGCCATTCGACGGGCGCTCAAGGTACCTGGCCGCGGGCTGTAACGGGCCAAGTGGACCTTGTCGAATTCAAGCTCGGCCAGCAAATCGTACGTGCGCCGGAATTGCTCGGCCGTCTCGCCAGGGAAGCCGACGATAATGTCGTTGTGTATGGACGCGTCGGGCAGGATCTCACGGATGCGGCGGATTAAATCACGATATTGAGCCACTGTATAGCCGCGTTTCATATTTGCCAGCACCTGGTCATCACCAGCCTGAATGGGCACCTCGATCTGGGGCATGACTTTAGGCAGTTCAGCCACAGCGTGCAGGATCTTGTCGGTCATGTAGTTTGGGTGACTGGTCAGGAACCGGATTCGCTCCAGGCCCTCAACGCGCTGCACGGCACCTAGCAAATCGGCCAGATCCGGTCCATCCGGGATATCTCGGCCATAACGGTCGACGATCTGGCCCAGCAGGACTACCTCTTTAACGCCCTGGTCCGCCAGATGGCGCACCTCAGCCACGATTTCACCCACGGGTCTGGTGCGCTCAATACCTCGCCGCTGGGGTATGATGCAGAAAGAGCAAGCGTGCGAACAGCCATATACCACGGACACTGGAGCAGACACTTGCCCCCCAAGCTGAGACAATCGTAACGCTACCTCGCCGTCTTGGATATCGAAACGGTAACGCGTGTCAGCGGCGTCTAGCTCCCTATCATCATCCTGTTGTAGGTGCGAAACCAGAGGCCCACCGTCGCTGGCCGGTGGCAGCCACAAATCTACAAAGGGGAAACGCTCGCGCAAGGCATCATTGCCCTTGACGCCCACAACACAGCCCATCATGGCCAAAGTCAGTTCGGGCCGTGCCTCTTTAAGTGGCCGCAAACTCAACAATCGACCATAGGCCTTGTCCTCGGCTTGCTGTCGGACGGTACAGGTTTGCAGGACGATAACGTCGGCGCTGTTGGCCGAAGCTGTCGCCTGGTAGCCTAACGCCTCCAGGCGATTGGCGACCTGCCGCGCGTCGGCATGGTTCATCTGGCAGCCACTGATCCAAAAATGGTACTTCTTAATCATAGTCAATCTGGTGCAAACGGGTTTGCCCTGAGGTCCGCATTCTATCTCCCGCCAGTTGAAGCGTCAAGCCAAATCTACTCTCCTCATCTCTTCTTCTCCCGTGCTGCTTTGCTCCCCGCCTCTACTCCTTTCGACCGATCAGCAAGGCGACCTCCAACCGAAACCTTATCCGCCGCCGGTCAAATTCGGGACGCAAGAACTCAGCAGCCTCGGCCGGTGCCTGGCGCAACATCGCTTCTAAGCGGATCTCGTCAGCCGGCCCTACCCGCATTCGGGCCGCCCAATCGCGAAAATCCAACATCTTGTCGGCGCTCTCCTGTTCCACCAGCCGGAAACCAGCCTCGTAGAAGTTGCGCTGCCAACCTTCCATACTCAAACATCTAACATGACTTGGATCGCGGAGCGTCTCGAAAGCGTTTATGAAATGACCGGCCTCCTCGATCATTTTGCCCTTCCGGCCGAGTAGACGGCTGCCTGGTACGACATTATCTACAATCGCCAGCAGTCCACCAGGTCGCAGCGCTCGGGCTGCTTCCGCCATGAAATCTGGCACAGCTGGGAAGTGGTGCGCGGCTGCCCGGCAGGTTATCAAGTCAAAGCAACCATCATCAAACGGCAGATTCTCCGCATCGGCCGCCACTGCAATGATATTATCTAGCACCTTGTCGCCCGCCATCCCGGTCGTTAGTTCGAGCATCCTGAAGGTAATGTCACTGGCTACTACCTGGCGCACATGGGGCGCGAATTTGACCGCCGTATGACCGGCGCCCGTAGCCACATCTAGAACCCGCCAATTAGGGAGGGGCTGCGTCAATTCCAAAAGGCGTTCCAGACCAAGCCCCTTGGCATGGACTTCGCTGGTCACATAGGCTTCAGCGCTGGCCGTAAACTGTTCCCGAACAAGTCGTTTGCCCATTTCTTGTCCCACGTTTATTAGCGAACGGTCCACACAGCATAGTAGCAGCCCCGCAGGTCATGAACAACAGTCCATTCCTGCGCGGCGCTCGTGGATGTCAGGTGAAGCGTGCCGGAATCCACTGCAAGTAGCCAGGCGTCGTCGGCCGACCAATCTGTCGGTATGAATGGCTGTAAGCGCCGGATCTCGCCCGTGGCCGTGTTGACGATCTCGATATTGACCTCATTTCCGTCGGCTGACACGCCTGAGGCAACCGCATAATTTCCCCCCGGGCTAACCATTGGCGGCTGGAACAGGTGAAAGTGGCCGAAGTCAAACGCTACCTTGGCCTGTCCGTCCCGACGATCAAGGACGATTAAGAAATCCCGCTTGTCCGCCTCCTCCAGCGACATGGCGCTGATTATCCACCTCGACTCTCCCTCAATAACCGGTCGCGCCGACCAGAGGCCTAATCTCTCTGGTCGAATCGATTCGGGGATGCTCAGGCGCACAGATTCGGCATCGAATAGCGGCACAAGGTCAGGCTGCCCATCGACGTCGGCGATCATCACTTGCCGGCCAAAGCGCCGGCCCAGCCAATCTCCTGCTGCACCAGGCTCCAGGGCTATGTAACTAAAACTCGTCTGGTCAAGCCAGACCGCAGACTGTCCGGCGCCGATCAGATCTTCTACCTCGCCCGCTTCATCTCCCAGGTAAAGAGTATACCCTCCATCGCTTTCTCGCACGTAGATCGCAGTTTGCCGTCCGTCCGGCGACCAGATCGGCAGACCCGCCAAAGGCTCCAATGGGCAGGGCCCGTTCTCATCACAGAGGTTCAAATCAAGCCGTTGGCCAGAAGCGGGCCATCCATTATCCCCCATCTCCGGGACATAAAACGCCAGATAGCGGTCAACCGGCTGGTTAGTGGGCTGGAGGCTTGGCGGCAAATAGAGATAGGGCTTGGTATCCTCGGCCAAGAGGCGGATGGACCCGTCCTGCCACATATAGGTACGCCAGACATTCTTTGCGTCAAAAATGCTCCCGAACTGTATCAAAGCTACGCTGTAGTCCGGCAGGCGGCTGAGATAGTTTCCTTGCCCAGAGGTCAGGTAAGCAATTTCACGCCATTGGTCTGGAGGGATTTCCTCCTGCCAGCGGCCGCTACCTGTATGAAAGCGCAGAAGCCGCGTCGTGCCTTGTCCGCCGCACAGCATGAGCACGTCCTGCTGCGGAATGGGTGCCCCGGCAGGAAAACCGGCGAGAGATGGCCTTGGTAAGGGCTGTAACGGTATGGGCGGCGGCCGCAATCCGAACCCAGCCAACACGGTGGCCGTTGCATTGGAATCGTCCACATCGTCCTGTAACCCATACTCGGCCACGATGGCCGTGCCGATCCAGGCTGCGTAGCCGCGCTGCAAAGCCTGGAAACCGGCCTCGTCTATCGGTCTGCCAATTAGACCTGGGGTAGGCAAGGAAATTCGATCATCGGTCGCCGCCGAACTGGCTCTAATGCGGTACGGCCATTCACCCAAGCGACGCAGGCTTGTCGGATCGATATCAAGTCTTAGAGCCAAGTTGAATTCGGGTGGGCAGACAACGGTGTTCTCGGCGCATAGGTCGGCCAGGAAGCCATCCAGCTCGCCGGCAAGCCTGATAGCGATCTCTTCATCTCGCCTGGCGAAGGTCAGCGTCAAGTTATCACGTTCATCGTGCTCCCAGTTTCCCCAGTAGGCGCGGTCGTCGGCTGGCGGGGACAGCAACCACTGGTTAGCACCCTGCTCGTAGAGAAAGCTTCGTTCAAGGACCACTGTCTCCGTCATACCGTCCGTGCGCTGCACGATGTACGGTCGGAGATCAAGCACTTCCGCCGTGGTCAGGTCAGGAGACAGGTGAGCCAGGCTTATCAACGATTGGTCTCTACCGATCGAGGCAACGGGTTCGAAAGCCAGAGATCGCCGGCCAAAGAACAGTCGTTTGCTTAACAGTTCGGTCTGAAGCGCCTGCCATGAAGATGGCCGATCGACAGTCAACGACTCGACGACATCTATATCGCCGCGGAGCGCAGCGCTGGCTAAGAGCTCATGGGTCTCAAGGACATCGGAATGAGCCGTCTCCGTTGCGACCTTTACCTTGTTATTGAGCGAAATGAATATCCACGTCGCGGCGCCTATCAGCGTGCAGAGAAACACCGTCAATGCAAGCAGTTTAGTGCGACGGCTGATCGTCCTGGTCGGCCGTGCCGCCACCAGCTGAGTTTCATCCCAGATATTCTCAACATCGGTTTGCCATTCAAATTCGTCGGGCACGGTTCTACCAGCAGGCGAAGCTAACGTATTGTGCTACGCTGGCTCTCCTTTCCGCTATCTGGCCGAGTTGCTCCATACCAGGCAGCTTGAATGCAGCCAGGTACCGGAGGCAAGACGCGCTGGTGAGCGCCTGTCGTGGGATTGATCAGCGTCAACAGGCCTTGTTCGAGGATCAGCAGCCATTCTTCATCGGCCGACCATGAATAGGATGGAACCGCGCCAGTCGAACCACCGGTTGCAAGCCGGTGTTCGACCGTAGTCGTCAGGTGTTGGTCGGTAACGGTCATGACCCACTGGCCCTCGTCATCGTCGTAGCCGGCCGTTGCTAACCACTGTCCACTCGGCGATATGTTGAAACTCAATAGCCGGCCTTGGCGAGGAACCAGCATCGTCTGGCCCGTTTCCGGCTCGTATGCTACAAATCGTGCCTGGCCCATACCGCCCCTGCGGTCGAGGTCAAAGACCAGTATACGCCATGGCGCGGTTTCATCGGGGCTGACAAGCACGCGGCCGATCAACAGTCGAGGTGGCAACTGATCGATATCAAAAGCGTCTAACAAATCGTCCGTGGTCAAGAGAACCTGCTCTTCACCATTGCCGTCGAAATTCATCACTACCACTGCTTGTTGCCCGTCGGCTGATCTAACAAAGCCGAAAGTCTGCTCGTTCAGCCAAAAAGCAGCTGTGCCGTCGCCGACTGGCACTGAGCTGAAACCCTGCCGGCGCCACAGCAGGCCGTACTCGCGGACCAGCAGACGATCTCCGTTGGGCGACCAGACCGGCCGGCTGGCCATGCTGCGTTCTGGCACCTGGCAACCGCTTTGTAAACATTCCCGGAGGTTAATTGTGACGTAGCGATTGAAACGTTGGTCGGGAATGCTAATCACCAGGCGTTGCGAGCGTTCCTGAAGTTCCCAGCTTGCACCGGCCGCCTCAGCCTGGCCAGTTCGCTCTTCAAATACAAGCCGCTCACCATTAGGCGTCACGGCCCAGACTTGGCTACGGGTTCGCCCTTCCTCCGTAGATTGGCCGAGCACGAGGACGCCTTCTCCATCAGGGATTCCTTTGATTGACAGCGCTTCCAGGTCCATGGGCGCCGCCTGCCATTCGCCTTCATCCAGATCTATCAAGAACATCCGCTGTGATCGTTCGAAGCCCCCACTACACAAGAGAGCCACTTGACTCTCCGCTGGACGTTCGTCTATAGCAACTTCGATCTCGCCCATATCGGCTGGCCAGCGCAGCAGTCCTAGGTCGCTCAACATGACCTGCAACGCTGCCCGGTAACGGGCTTCCGTGCCGCAGCAATTAACGTCAATCAACCGGTCGCCCAAACCAATCACCAGATGCGTTGCATAGCCGCGCAGCAGCGCCTGGTAGCCCGACTCATCCACGGGTATACCTATCAGCGATGGTGTTGGCATGGTCACTTCAAGGCGGCCGCTCCCGTTGAGACGCCCGTCCAGACGCCCGTCCAGTTGAGTCCCGTACAGTCCCAGGCTGGCGAAGCGCTCGCTGACCTCGAACAGCGTAGCCGGATTCTGACTCAGAGCAAGTTGAATCTCAAGTCCGGCCGGGCAACTCAGCTCGTCCACTTCCGAACACAGTTTAGTGACAATACCGTCCAGGTCTCGCTGAAGACGCAAGGCGACCTGCTCGTCTCGATCGGGATAGGAGACGGCCACGATTTGACCAGCAGTCAGGGAATTTCTGCCCCAGAAATCGTCACGAGGCGGCGACCAAACCCAGCGCTCACCACGGCGAAAGATGCTCGTCTGCTGCAAACGTATCGATTCTCGCTCCAAACCTTGCCCCCTCAGCCCGTAGGTACTCTCGGCCAAGACTTCGCCACTGTCCAACTCAGGGGAAAGGACAACCTCGGCGTCATCAAGTCCTATCTGTCGATTTATAAGCCCGAATGCACTCAGATCATACAACCATCCTCGGGCGAATAACTCCTGCTGGGCCGTGGCCCATTCCGCGTCCCGGCCCGACAACAAGTTGCGGAATAACTCACTGTCGTCTTCATCAATAGCCTGCTGAATTAGATAATAGCTTGAGAGGATGTCATTCGCCCTAGCACTCTCGGCCGCCGAGATCCTCTCCCGAACTTGCCAGAATACCGCACCGGCTGCCAGGACCAACGCCCCCACGATAGCCGCCAGCCAAGTCCATCGTCGTCGCCCACTTCGCAACTTGCGGACTGCTTGGACATCTGTCCATTTGTCGTCCTCGTCGGTCTGCCAGTCGAATCGGTTCGTCAATTCCCTACTCTCACAGTTCCAGCAACGCCAAGCGTAGATGCATCAAGAAATGCTACGTTCATGAACTCTGGATTCTACGCCAACCAGGCTGCACACCAAAGTAGGCCAGCCGAACATGATGGCCGCCATCATGCAAGATCGCCTACTCAGCCATGGACTCGTTAATCCATGCCGGATAAGAACAGGCGTGAAGATCATGGGCGATTATTCGCTGGTAGCCGAGGGCCGGAGCGACCAGTCTCAGGAAGTTCTTATCCACTATCAGAAACCATCGGCCGTCGGATGACCAATCGAAAAATGGCTGGTCGAACGAAAACCCAGGATAATGCGTTGAATAGCGAATCACATTATCTTGCCCGATCTCGGCCACATATATGGCCCACAAATCTGACCCTTTGTCGATCAGTTGGCCGGCCGTGAGCCAACGCCCATCGGCCGAAATCAAGAAAGGCGTATGCCCGATAGGGGCGCCGGCCGACGGGATGCTGGCTGGCGGACCGTCAAGGGACAGCTCCAGGCGGGCCCGGCCGGCGCTCAGGAACTCACCGCTGGATCCCTTTGGCATCGCGATGGGTAGCGACACGAATACGTAACGGCTATCGGCGCCGGCATATTGCCGACCATACAATATCAGTGACACTGATTCACCGTGAGTGACCACAACATGCTGTATAAATACCGGGCTATTCACCACCAACGCTGACCCGGCCCCGGTCTGGTCCAGCGCGTCGGCCCGCCAGAACCCAGATACTTGATCGTCATCTGCAAGACCGGTGACCAGTTCGCTAATCTGCCCTTCCCCTTCCTCAAGCTCTCTAGCGAAACCATAACGTCGGTCGCCCAACCAAAATGGGCTATGGCCTTCGCCGAGACGAAGAATCGTCCGACCTTCGTCGTCGGCCAGGAAGACTTGTCCGTCATTGACGACAAGGCTACGGCTACCATCAGGCGACCAGACCGTAAAGCCATCAAGCGGCCTCAGGGCGCAACCTTTCGGAGGGCAAACATTCAGCCCAGAATGGTCCGTTTCGACCAGATTATAGAACGGAGCCCGCATGGTACCCTGAAAACTCGATAGAAGCAGCTTCGATTTCCCATTGGACCCGGTCCAGCCAACCTCATAGTCCGTTAGTGGAGCGTAGGTTGCATCATGCCGCGTAACGGCCTGGCCACCCGACCACTGAACCATTCGTAGCCGATGCGGCTGACCGGGTAAGAGCTCGCGCAGGATTAGGCTACTGTCGGATTCGTCAACAGCCAGAAACCGAAAAGAACGGTCGTCCAGCTCCCCGCGCCAGATATCTCTGGCCGGATCATAGCTATACAACCGCTGCATGTCGTCGTACTGGCTGAAACAGAGCATTGCCACGACCTGTTCAGGCAGCTGGATTGGCATGGCCAACATGGCGCCAAAAGCATCGAGGATGGGCGCGGAATACGCGTCGTATAATGCCTCATAGGCGGCGGCGTTCAGTGGTTTACCGACCAGGGTCGGCGAGGGCAAGACAAACGTGCGGCCCGCGACCAAGGGTGTGTGCCGATCAGTCAGCCTGAACAATACTTGGGGATCGCTTTCCAGGCGCACCGCCAACTTTGCATCTGGCGGGCACTCTCCTTCATCCAGGGAACTGGCGCAGCGCTGTTTCATTTCACTTTGTAGATCGGCCAGCAGCCGAACTGCCACATCTTCGTCCCTCGCCCGAAATGTCAACGACGCCAGATCACCCGTCTTGGTCCGCCAACTGCCCCAGAACTCCTCGTCTGGCCGCTGCAGTAACCATCGCGAACCCTCGCGCGTCAATGACACTGTTTGCTGCAACTCGATTCCGTCGACGCCGGGGTCGCCACTGACCGGTTGATAGGTCAATGGAAACGCTATTTCGGCCGCCCGCCAATTGGCAGACAGATCAATCGTCGGTTGCGATTCTAGGGCTTCGGCCTTTTCCTGGTCAAGGATCATGCCCAGGTCATCACGGTCAAAAAGCAGTCCCGTTTCGATTAGCTTTCGCTGAGTTGCAGCCCATTCCGGCTCCCCACCCAGCAGTAGCGTATCGAGTAGGTCAATATCCCGCTCAATGGCCGCCTGCCGCCACACGCCAAAGGCGGCCATCACATCCTCTGTAACGACCTTATCTCGGATCTCCGCCTGACGCCCCAACTGCCAGTAGGCGACGGCCGCCAGCCCCATGATTCCAATGACAGCCAACGCCACGATCCACCCACGCCGCTGTTCAGAGCCGGAAACCACCGGCGGCGCCACGGCTCCTTCTTCCTCAGTTTGCCAGTCAAAGCGGCCCATGACCAGTCTTCGGTCGCTGCCTCTATGCTTTCCAGTTTAATTCAGCAGCCTCATTGTACCATGCTATGGCTACTAAGCGGCGGGTCTAACCCAAGCCACGACGCATCGCTCTTGATACTCATGGTCGACAAGCGACTGTATCCGTCTTCTGGCGCGGATTTCGGATTATATTGTGAAGCAAAAAGGCGCCAGGCCTCAGAGAAGCTTGGTTCGCCTGTGACCGGCGCCAACATGGCCAGCCATTCCTGGAAGCTGCCTGCCTGAGCCTGAAGGCGCAACATCTCCGCCACCGGCACGGCACTCCAGCTTGTGTTCAGAAACTCTACCAGCGCGTAAGCCGTTCGCCCGTTTGCATCGCTCCGAAGGTCGTCCAATGGAAGCTCGTTCCTCCACAGCGTCTCAGCTACCGTCAGCACTTCGTCACTAGTAGCTGGGACTGCGCCTGGTTCCAGGGACCAGGTCATTAACCCAAGACGATTCAATGATAGATCCAATAGCGCAACGCCAAGTAATCCCGTTTCGCAGCAAGTCACTCCGGTTTGCTCGGCGATCAGTGCGGCAACGATACGCGCCGCATATGCACGAAATAGCGCCCTGTAGCCTGACTCGTCTATGGGAACACCCAAGAGCGTCGGCGCTGGCAGATCCACGTTGAGATCGCCCTTCAATCGCGATGCCGGGTCTGACAATTCGACCAGAACAGCCGGATCAGCCACCATGTCCACGCCGAGGTGCAGATCGGCCGGGCAGTTGAGTTCGGCAATAGAATGGCAGACCTGACCGACGACGCCTTCAAAATCGGCCGCCAGCCGCAGGGCCAATTGCTGATCGCGCTGCGGATAGTTTAGGGTCAGGTATCGGCCGCTGATTGTCTGCCACGGCCCCCAAAAGTCGCTGGTTGGCGGATTTAGCAACCATTGACCATCGTCGAGGCGGTAGGTAAACAGCTGACGCAGTATCACCGTGTCTGCCCCGGCTATGTCGGAGTCTAATCGGTATCGGTAATCGGCATTCACTTGCGCTCGGCCCAAGCTGGCCGAAAGAGTCACGGAAACCGATTCCGGCGTCGTGCCCGGCGACAAGAATAGATTGAGCGGTCGACGGTCTAGCAAGAGGCCCCGCTCGGCCAGTTGCACCTGGGCATCGGTCCATTCATGTAAGCGGTCGAGGATCAAGCCGCTAAACAATTCGCTATCGCCTTCAGCGGCCGAAATCAAGACCAGATTGTGGACGCCCAGTACGACCTGCACCGTGTCTGCCGAGCTTTCGTTCAGGAATCTCTCGACCCGGGCGAAGGAGACGGCGCCCCCGGCAGCGACGGCCATCAAGACCAAGACGATGATGACTAACCTCAGACTGCGCAGTCTATTGCGTGGCGACGAGCCCTTTTCGGGCTCAAGTTCACCCCATTGGCTATCATCTTCGGCTTGCCAGTCAAATCGAGAGGGCATCGATCGCCTTGGTAGGTATTGGTGGCCGGATAGTGTATGGTCGAGGCATTCCTACCTCATTCCTGGCGGACATATATCATCGAAAGCCTTCTTGAATGCCTAATCTGCTCCGTAAAGATGTCGGTAGATGGCCTGCCCGGCGTATATTCGCTCGATATACTGGCGTGTTTCAGAAAAATCCACGGTCTCTACATATAGATCAATATCTCCGCCGGCTTGCTCATACCAGCGGGCAGCATTTCCAGGTCCGGCGTTATAGGCCGAAAGAGCGGCGGCGACATCACCATCAAACGCGTCCAGCTGCTGATCCAGATAGTACGCTCCGAACGCGATGCCGATATAGGGTCGGTACAGATCTTCATTGACATAATCATCAAGGCCCAGGCGTTTGGCGATATAGGCGCCGGTGTCCGGAATGACCTGGCTTAAGCCCTGGGCCGCTGCCCCAGAGGTAGCGAAACTCTCGAACAAGCTCTCCTGGCGCACTAAGGCAAATTGGAGCAGCGGATCATAGCCGTAGCTCTGTGCCTCGGCCATTATGAGGTCAGAATAATACGTGGGATAGGCCAGCGCGCCAATGAATCGTGGCGCTTCGAATACGTCAACGCCCAATTCGGCCAATACAGAAGATGCAGCCAGGATCGAGGAGCGGTAGAGACCGATATCCCGGAAAAAAAGGGCCAATTGGTAGCTGGACAGCGGGTCTGAAGCGGCATCGGAGCGCAAACTTTCTAGCTCGCTTTTGGCCTCCTGCCTGAGACCTAGCCGCCACAAGTTCCGACCGCGCACAAGCCGGCCGTCCCCAACCAGGTTGTCGTACAGTTCGGAAACATCGGCGTCGCCTGCCAGTTCCAGTCTCTCTCGCAGCCACGCTTCGGCCGCTCGCTGGTCGACAGATCCCAACTCAATGTCAGTGGATGGCGGCGTCTCAAAGGGCGCCGTGTCTGAAGCGATATGCCGCGCGCGCAGCGGATAAAAGGTGGAACCCTTGGTTTCACTTGCCTGGGCCAACAATACTTCCCTGTCCTCATCATCTGCTGTACGCAATTGCCACACCACAGCGGCTGCACCATAATGGTCATTGGGGTAAAGTTCGGCTGCCATCTCCCACAGAGCCACAGCCTGGTCGGCATCGCCCTTCCCATAGTTCAAGGTGCCAGCTCGGAACAGGGCCTCGTCCGCGTCTTCATGTTCGGGATACAGTTCGGCTAGCATCTGGTAACGTTCGATGGCCAAGGGCCAGTCGTCTAGTCGTTCGGCGATGGCCGCACTCCACCAGGCAGCAAAGGGTCCATCTTCGCCTTCTGGAAACGTTTCAACATACAACTGATAGTGGTCGGCCGCTTCTGCCAGCGTCCCAGTCCGCGCCAGCATTTTAGCCTTCTCAATCAACCCCCGGGCCGCCGCTGTTCGGACCAATGGATCGGTATCTTCGGCCGCCAACGGCGCTGCGTCGCCCTGGCTCTGTGAGTCTTCGACCGGCTGGTTGGCATCTATGTAGACTTGAAGCTGGTCAAGTGCTGCCGGCACATTGCCCAAGCCCTCGTATGACCAGGCCAGATATAGGTGGGCGTCTTCATTATGTCCTTCCTCCGACTCCAGGTAGCGGTTGAAGGCAGCCACGGCCGGTTCGTAGGCGTTGGCGTGATAATCAACCAGGCCGCGCTGAAAATCGTCTACTTCGTAGCCGGCCTCTACCAGGGCTGACAATGCCAGATAGCTCTCGTAGGACTGCGGGTAGGCCTGCACTGCTTCCTGATAAAGACCATAGCCTTCCTCCAGATTGCCGGCCATGATCTCAGCCGTTCCTGCCAGGTAGGTGGCCTCGCCCAATGTATTCTGGCCCTTTGCCAGGTCCATGACCGCCTCGTACTGATCGATGGCCGCCGTGTAGTTACCATCCTCCAAGTGAAGCTGAGCCAGGCGGTATCTATTGCCAACTACTACGGCCGGAAGGGCATCAGATCCAACGGCCGCTTCATAGGCAGCTACAGCCGATTGGCGCTCACCCAGCGCCAGGTAACACTCAGCAATCATCGGCTGGATATAAGCGTTCAGCGCGCTGTTCGCTTCTACGTAGGCATCGTACGCGCCTATCGCCGCCCGGCAGTCGCCTTGCTCGGCGTAGGTTTGGGCCAGGTGAAAGTACGCGTCCTCAACCTGGACCGGATCTTCGCTATCGGCG
This sequence comes from Promineifilaceae bacterium (SeqCode), assembly GCA_041570195.1. Taxonomy (GTDB): domain Bacteria; phylum Chloroflexota; class Anaerolineae; order Promineifilales; family Promineifilaceae; genus UBA11865. The sequence continues at coordinate 34,868 of JBFFWQ010000010.1, forward strand.
ATCGCGTTTCCGGCGTCATCAACTACGCTTTCGCTCGCGGCGTCGGCTAGAAGTGCGCTAAATGCCTCGCTAGCCGCTGAATCTTGTCCGGCCTCCATCTGGGCCTGCCCTAAGGCCATTAGGGCCTCCTGGCGCTGACTTTCTGACAAATCATCGGATGCCAGTCCGGCCTGCAGCTGATCAGCGGCCGCCGCGAAGTCTTCATTCTCCAGATGGATTTGCCCTAGTTCAAGACGTTCAGCCGGCAAGGGCGTGGCCGTTGGAGTCCCGGACGCAGTCGGAGATGGACTTGGCGTGGCGCTGGTCGCTGGCTGGCCACCTTCTGTCCGAGCGGGTTCATCACCCGACCAAGGCGTGCTGGTAGGCAAGCCGGGTAATAAGGTCGGCGTCGCCTCCATGGTCGGGCCGAGGGCGACGGCTTCTGTTGCTAAGGGGCCGTCTTCCTTTACACAAGCTGCTAGCAGAAGGAGCGATAGAACAAGTCCCACCGCTTTGCATTTAGCTTTCATTCGCCTCGAGCTCATCTTCGACCTTCTCTGAATGATCTCCTGCCTGGCGATATTCCGCGTTTCTTGCCGCCGGCGCCGAAGAGTTGGCGCCGGTTCCACCCATGTCTTCGTTTCCGTCAACATCGCCGCCGGAAATGAGCGTCCAGCCAAGATAGAAAGGTACGATTTGGTTCAGCCCTAACCAGACAAACAGAGCGGTGATGGCTAATTGAAGCAGCGTCAATTGGTCGTTTAAGTCAGTCTGCGCCAGGGCAATCAATTCTTGGGTCTGGGCGACGATTTCCAGATACTGATCGAGCAGAGGTTCAATATCGTCAACAGTCGCCGATATCGCTTCAAGATCTCCGGCGATCGTCTCTATGTTGCCCCCGACGAGGGCCAGATTGGCGCTGGCGCGAAGCATGTCACTCTCGAGCGCCCTCAAATCTTCCGGTACTCCATCCAGACTTCCGCCTAGTGCCAGAACGGTTTCGTTAAGCGGAACCGTCGGCTGATAGTTGATTCCCAGGTCAAACTGGATCGGAATGCCAAAGATTTGCCGGTCCACTTCGAAGCTATTCAGAATTCGCAATGTATCGTCAATGGCCCCGGCCGCCTCGGCTACATCTGGTATTGCTCCCTGGATCGCCTCGATGCTATCCGGTATCTCCTTCGTCGCCGATTCGGTTACTCGATCTAGCAACGGTTGGGTGTCGTTCATCGTAGTCGACACGTTTACCGCTGTCTCGGCCAGGGTGTCAAGGCTGCCGCTGGCCTGGCCGATCGTGGTCTTGGTCAGCAACAACGTTTCGTTGACGGTATCAAGACTATCTGACGCCAGCGTCAAGGTCGTGGCGAAACCTACGCCAAGCTCGTCAATCACGTTCCGGCTGACGATGACCCCGACGACGCTGATGATCAGGCCCAATAGGCCGACCAACAAGAGCACTATTCCCAGAATTCGCTTAGACATGTTCTTCACCCTCTTGAATGGAGCCTGGACTCCTTGTACTTCATAACCTACGGTTTCCAGACCGTTCCAGTAACGCCGGCATAGGTCATGCCCTCTAGCGCCTGGCCAACTGTGACCCGGTTAATCTTCTGCCCCTCGTCCTCAATCACCGCCAGAGCCGCTATGACCAGTTGCACACCATCGTACGCGGCACCCGCATGGGGTCCAGCGACTTCCTCGAATGGCGTCACCTCAGCGTACGCTTGCCGGAACTCCTCGTCTAGGTCCGCCGGATCTGTCACCCCTAGCGGTTCATCGCCGGCCGAAATGAACGGCAAACCTTTCGCCTCATAGACCGGTCTCGCGGCGGCCGTTGTCTCGGGCAGCCAATGGCCAATGACCGCGACAATGCCGGGATCGATGGCCATTGCCGCGGCCGACTGCCGAGCCACCGCTGGTTCGCCAAAATCGTCTATGGCAACCAGGGCCAGGCGAACATCCCCAGGGCCGCGCGTCTGATTTGCTTGGCGAATGGCCAGGCGGGCGCTGTAAATGACATCATAGCCGACATCGCGGTTCCGGCCTTCGAACGGAGCAACCAGGCCGATCTTCACGACCGGATCCACCCGCTGGCAACCGGCAAGAAGTTGTGCGAACAAGAGGAGGAGCGGCAGCCACAGCAGGTGCGCCAGCCGCCAGAGTCGCACCCAACCATCACCTACACTGCTCGACACGAGCCAGGTGCTCCTCAAAGGTCTTACTGAAGACGTGCTCACCGACCGTCTCCGACTCGCAGTCGACAACAAAAAACAGAAAATCGCTTTTCTCGGGCCGTGCCACTGCCTGCAATGCCCCTAACCCAGGGTTGGCAATCGGTCCTGGCGGCAGGCCCTCATATCGATATGTATTGTAGGCTGAGTCCAGATCCAGGTCGGCTTGATACAGTGGGACCTTCCACCAGCTTTCGTCGGCGGGTTGGTAGCCCACCGCATATTGAACCGTCGGATCGGCTTGAAGCAACATGCCTTGCTCCAGGCGGTTCAGAAATACGCCAACCATGAGCGGCCGCTCTTCGCTCAAAACGGCCTCCCTTTGAACGATGGAGGCCAGCGTCACCGCTTCATAAACCGATAGTCCCTCGGCGCCAAATGACTGACGCAACCCCGGGGTCACACGACGGTCAAAATTATCTAGCATTTGACCGACAAGAAGTGCGGCGTCGGCCTCGACCGGAACCCGGTAAGTGTCCGGGAACAAGAAGCCCTCTAGCGATGCGCCCTCTGGCAGTGAGCTCAGGAATTCATAGTTGCTCAAGTCCATGGTTCCCTGACGCCGGGCATGCGCCAAAAACTCATCCGAATCGATTTGCGCCGGATTCAGTAGCTCTAGATAACGGGCCATTTCTTCCAGACGCCAGCCTTCGACAAAGGTTAAATCGACCTGCAGGTCATCTGCTCGGCTCAATGTCGCCGCCAATTCTGGAATCGTCGACTTTGGGTTCACTTCGTAGGCGCCGGCCTCAAGTCCGGGATCAAGATCGTAATAGCGCAGGTAATTGAGAAACAGCTCCTCGTCGTTTAGCAATCCGGCGATTCTGAGATTGGCCGCTATCTCGTCAGCACGCTGGCCTGGATCGACGATAAAAGAGCGTTGACCTTCACCCGATCCTGCTGGCCTGGTCAGCTCTCCGGCCCTGGATGCCAGGTAGCCCCGCAGATAGAGTCTCTGCACGAGGTTCAAATGTGTACCGCCGCCACTATTTGGCCCGATTCGGGCCAACCGAGCATCTTGCCAACGGCCGTAGAGCAATAGACCGGCCGTCAGGCACAAGCCGATGACGGCCACGAAGAGGGTCAGGCGCAACAGCCAGATCAGAAAACTTGCCTGGCCGCCAGACTGAGCCTGTTCGCTTTCCGACTGCTGCTTTCTACCCCTCATTCGCTAACATTTCCCCGGCCCGCCTCACGCAAAGCATCCAGATAGGATTGCAAAATGAAGGCCGCCGCGACGGCGTCGACCCGCTGCCTACTCCGTCGGCCTCGAATGCCCCTTTCACGCAAGCTCGCTTCGGCTTCCACAGTGGTGTAGCTCTCGTCCCAGAATCTTAGCGCCAGACCCAAGTTGCGCTGTAGATCGCGGGCATAATCGCGCACCCAGGCAGCCTTTTCACTCTCCTTACCTGAGGCTAGTAGAGGCAAGCCTACGATTAGCAGAGACACTGCATGTTCCTCTACAAGTTGGTAAATCCTTTCGAAGTCCGCTAAGCGCGATTGGCGTTTCAAGACGCCAATCGAGCGAGCGATGGTTCTCGTTTCATCGCTGACGGCAACGCCAATACGCTTCTCACCCAAATCGAGGGCCAGGATGCGTCCCGCAACGCTCTCTGTATGGGTGGGGAAAGGGGTAGGATCTTTCATCGCTGGACGGTAACATTCGAAGACACAGGGCTTCTAGGTCGGTAAAGCCTAATTTATAGCACAGCCAGATGGTAACTGCCCCTACGTCTTCCCCACAGTTAATCTATTCCGGTAGCCGTCCGGTAACCAGAATTGGCCAGCTGCCTTCACTTCACTGCGCCTCAGGCGTTCGTCTCGACCTGAGTCTGTATTCGAACGGGTAAATAGGGAACGCGGCCGAACCATTCCGGCCAGACTTCAACCTTCGGATACTCCTGCAAAGGTAGGCGCTCGAACAGATAGGTCGAAGCAACGGAACTCTTTTGCCCCGCGATGTGTAAGAGCAGTTGGCTGAGGTCCAGTTCAGCGGCCATCTGACCGGCGCCCATCATCTCAAAGATGACCCGCCCCTGGTTGTCAACACCTTGAACCCGGCCGCTCCTGAAGTCCAGGCTTTCAGGTACCAGTGCAAATCCGGGTGCCACGGCGTCAGTGAGAGCCTCATAGACTAAGGCGGTGGCTTGCGCTTCGTCGACCGCTGTAGCCTGAAGTTCGGCTCGAATTTCCAGCGCTAACGAATCGGCCTGTTCGCCAGGGAATCCCGAGTAGGTCTCGTGTAGTATTCGCACCAGGCGTAGGGAATCCTTGGCCAAAAACTCGCGGCCGCTCAATTGGCCCTCCATGTCGGCCAAGGCGCGCACCTGCAACTGCTGCATTATCTGAGACCGAAGTCGATCGCGATCGGCTTCGCCGACGGACGGCTCCAGGCGGACGCCGCCACCGGCCAGCGCTTCTAAATTGCGCACTTCCAGTTGAAGTGCAAGAGGGCCTTCGATGCGATTTATCAAGTTGACGGTGACGTTACCCTCCTCCCCCGGTTCGACCGCCACCACATCCGCTACTGCCGAGGCGCCGACGACGCCCGGCACTTCGATCTCGGTCGAAGTTTGAAAGACGATCCGGTCGGCGGCCGAGGTACTGACCCGCGTGCCGGCCGGTACCATGACAGGTAAATCCAGGCGGTTGACGAAAACCACCTCACCTCGTGCCGGTCCATCATCCACTTCGATGACGCCCGTGGTCGCTACCTCGGCTTGCCACTCTTGCACAGATGAAAGGATCCGGCCTGGCACCGAAGCTCCTCCGCCGGTCTTTGACTCCAACTCGGGATCGGCTACGATCTGCCGCCTGACCTCTACCGTCTCCACATTTGGCCTCAAAGTGATCGTCGCTCCGGGAATCGAGTAGACAGCAGCAACAAAGAGAATGGCCAACGTAGCGATATAGAACAAGACCGCTCCATAGCGCAAGCCCCACACCTGCCAGGTCGCCCTGGGCGATTTACGTCGCCGCACTTCGCGACTGTCGTCCTGGTCCATTCGGGTGGGCGTCCCAACCTGTTCTCGCCTGCGCCGGCCGCGCCACCAGCGTCGTTGGCTCTTCAGGGTTGACTCAACCGAAGGAAACACCGGAAAGCCAAGCGCCTTGGCCTGGCTAGCTACCCGATCGTCAACCGACACCAGACCAACTTCCAAACGCAGATCGTCGGCTTGTCTGCGCAGCAAAGCCAGATCCAAATAGTCCGTTAGCAAATCGCCTTTAGGCGGCAACACCAGGGCGATCTGGGTTTCCTGCACCCACTTGAGGCGATCGCGGATAGAGACAATGTCATCCTCTGGGTCGAGATAGACAACTTGAATCGCCATCGTACAATGTCGGGCTTGCCGGCCTAGGCGTCAGGCGCTCGAAGCGCCTGGCGTAACATTTCCGGCACGGCCACCAAGGCCTCTGGTAGCCTATCAGGATCTCGACCACCGGCTTGCGCCAGCCCGGCCCGACCGCCACCGCCGCCGCCAACCATGCGCGCAACCTGGCCAACCAGGTCGCCGGCTTTCACGCCGCGCCCGATCAAATCATCGGTGACGACAGCCACAAGGATGACCCGGTCGCCGGTCACCGCCGATAGGACGGCAACGCCCGTTTGGACCCGATCGCGGAACCAGTCGGCCATTTCTCTGAGGCCATCCATGTCGGCGACCGATGCCTGAGCGGCCAACAGCGGTACGCCGTCGACATGTGCCATCTGGCCGAGCAACCGCTCAAATTCGGCGCGGGCTTGCTGGCGACGAAGTTGAGCAATTTCCTTTTGCTGACGCTTGCTATCGGCCAGGATAGCATCCAGGCGCGATTCTATCTCTTCTGGCGCTGCGTTTAGCTTGCGTGACACACTCTGCAGTTTATTCAGCCCGTCTTGGATCAGGTCATGAGCCCGACGGCCGGTCACGGCCTCCACTCGGCGCAGACCAGCGCCCACGGCTTCCTCCGTTGTGAAACGGAAAAAGCCAATGTCGCCTGTCGCTCGCACGTGCAGACCGCCACACAGTTCGAAGCTGTAAGGATCTTTAGCGTCGCCGATCATGATGGTTCGAACAACATCAGCATACTTTTCGCCAAATAGAGCCATCGCCCCAGCATCAATAGCGTCTTTCTGGGGCATGTGACCGACCGAGACAGTCGAGTTGGATAAGATAGCGTCGTTGATGGCGGCTTCAATCTTGGCCAGCTCCTGGGCTCCGACGGCCTCGCCGTGCGAGAAATCAAAGCGAAGCCGGTCCGGGGCCACTAGCGACCCCTGTTGGGTGACGTGGGAGCCAAGCTCAGCCCTGAGTTCGCGATGCAGAATGTGGGTGGCCGTATGATTGCGCCGAATGTCCCAGCGCCGTTGGTCGTCGACGTGCAGGTCGGCTAGTTGACCTACGCCAACGACGCCGCGCTTCACCCGTCCAATGTGAACGATCAGGCCGTTAACCGGACTGCCCATATCTTCCACGGCGATCTCGGCGCCGACCGACTTGACGACAATTCGGCCGGTGTCGCTCACTTCGCCACCAGCCTCAACATAAAAAGGCGTCGCCGCCGTGATGACCTCTACTTCTTGCCCTTTCTCAGCCCTTTCGACCGCCTTGCCATCAACGACCAAGGCAACGATTTCCGATTCCATCTTGGCCCCGATGTAAGGGTCATAATCAACACCGCTGGAGGCTAGCCGGCCGTGATGGATGAGTTTGGACATAAGCTCGCCGTACACGCTACTGGCCGTCTCGTATTCGCGAAAGGCGCCGCTGCCGCTGGCTTCGGCATGTTTGTCCTTCGCTTCTAGATAACCGGCTTCGTCCACAGAGAAGCCGCGTTCGCCAGCCACATCGCGGGTGATTTCCAGTGGCAAGCCATAGGTGGCGTAGAGATTGAAGGCCACGCCTCCCGGGATCTCATCATCGCCAGAGTGATGCAATTCAGCCAAAAGGCCGTCTAGTTGGGCCATGGCTGCGTCCAGAGTTCGGTCAAATCGTTCTTCTTCCAGGGTGACTGTATGCCGGATGTGCTCCTGGTTTCTAGCCAATTCCGGATACACGCCGCCCATTTGCTCGATCGCCACTTGAGCTATTTCCGCCAGGAATGGCCCGCTGAAACCTATCGATCGGCCGAAACGGGCTGCTCTGCGAATGACCATGCGTAGCACATAACCCCGGCCCACATTGCCGGGCAGCACGCCATCAGCGATCATGAAAGCCGCAGCTCGACCATGATCGGCGATCACACGATATCCGGTTTCGTGCGCCTGTCTGTCCTCATCATCATCAACCAATAGCTCTTGGACGCGATCCATGAGCGGCAGAAAAAGGTCGGTGTCGTAGTTAACCGGCTGCTGTTCGATCACCGCCGTGATTCGCTCCAGGCCCAGTCCTGTGTCGACGCCTGGCTTCGGCAGAGGAGTACGGCTGCCATCCTCATGCTGATTGAACTGCATGAACACCAAGTTCCAGATCTCCAGCCATCGGCCGCAATCATTGTCCAGCATAACGCTGCAACTATCCTCTTTGCAAGTGCAGTGTTCCGGGCCCCAATCATAATGGACTTCGCTGGTAGGCCCGCATGGGCCAACATCACCCATCATCCAAAAGTTGGTCTTATCGCCCATGCGTACTACGCGATCGGGAGGGACGCCGATTTGTTCAACCCATATCTGGTATGCGTCCTCGTCGTCCACGTGAACTGTGTAGTACAGTCGATCGGCCGGTATTTCGCAGACGGTGGTTAGGAATTCATAAGCGTAACGAATGGCGCCTTCCTTGAAGTAATCGCCAAAGGAAAAATTACCGAGCATCTCAAAGAACGTATGATGCCGCGGCGACGGACCGACGTTTTCAAGATCATTGTGCTTGCCCTGCACGCGCATACACTTCTGCGACGATGCGGCCCGACTATAGGTGCGCATTTCGCGCCCAAGGAAGGTGTCGACGAACTGATTCATTCCAGCGTTAGTGAAGAGTAGCGTCGGATTGTCATATACGGGTAGAGGTGAACTGGGCACAACCCGGTGGCCCATCTCCTCAAAGAAATCTAAGAATGCTTGGCGCGCTTCGGCGCTATTGAGCGGTTTCATGTACTTCCCTTACAAGGCCGATATGAGGGGCGATTGTACGGTAGGCATTTGGCCATGTCAATCGACCGGAATGGGCAGATCTAGTAGAATTAAGTTATTATCAAGATCGTGGAGAAATCGCTACTTGTCCGCTGGCGTAGACCTCGTTTCGTGAGGTTCCATACGTGAAGAGAAAGGTACTGCCAGTCATAATCATCGCCTTCAGTCTGATGGTGGTCTCTGGCCTGATCCAGGCTGCCCAGCTTCAGGTCGAAATCGCTGGCCGTTCGCCGGTGCCGGCCGATAAAGAATCGGTTGCTTCTGGCGTCTCCTTCACGGTTGATCCACTGATCCAGGGGCGCTTCGCTCAAGCGGGCGAGACCGCCGAATTTGAAGTAACTGTAGTCAACACAGGCAGCTCACCAACAGATACCTATGAACTCGAGGCCAGTTCCACCTGGCCGGCCGTGCTTTACGGTCCAGACGGTAGCACGCCCCTGATTGATACCAACGGCAGCGGCACTGTGGACACCGGCATTGTAATATCCGGCCAGGCATTTACGATCAAGGCCAGGGTTGAAACACCTCCGGATGAAGTCATCGGCGACGAAAACATGGTCGAGTTGACCATCACCTCGTCCATCAGCCCGTCTTTGATCACAACAACCGTCATGCAAGGGGCCATACCGGCGCCATTCGTTCAGACCTTGTACGAGCACTCCAACGAGGCCATGAGTTTGATCATGTCGCAGCCGAATGGCGCATGGCAACAACAGACAACCCCTGATTCATGGTTTGACGAAGAAAATCGATTTCCCGAATTAGCTGTGGCTGAGACTTTCTCAGGCTATGTATATGCATGGACTCGCTGGTGGGTTCCAGGCACCCTCTGGGTAAGCGAGGTGGAGTATACACTCACCGACAAGGCCGGCTTGAACCAAACCCAGTTGACAAAGGTGGCGGACCATTCTAAAGCCGGCTTGAATACATATGACGAGGCGCCGGCCGTGGCCGTGGCACCTGACGGAAGAATTGGCATTGCTTGGTATCGAAGCATCGTGCAAAATGAGCTCACTGAGAACCGGGCCCAGAACGACAATGTGTACCTGGTCATTTTGGATCCGGCCGGCAATCCGATCACTGAATCCATCAATCTCACCCGCAACCATGAGTGGTGGAGCCAGAATTCACCTGCTATTGAAGTTCCGCGCTTCAGAGCGCCACGCATCGCCGCCACTCGGGACAATCACTTCTTGGTCGCCTGGGAAAGCAAGGTGATGAGCTATACGGGGTCTATAACAATTCCGGTCGACTTAAATGACATTTACTATACTGTTTACGACACTGACGGCTTAACGGCGACCAACGTGGTCAATTTGACGAGTAATGTGCTTGGGCAGGACATGGGCTCCATCAGGCCGGCCGTTTCAAGCGCCGGCGCTGATCGTATTCTGTTATCGTGGAATCAGCGAAGACCACGCGAGCAGGGTGGCGACGATATCTTCTTTACAGTGATTGACAGTAGCGGTTCGACGATCGAGGCGCCTACCAAACTATCTGGTAAGTCAGATAACGAAAATGGACTGGTTGATTGGTCGAACTTCGATGTCGTGGAACTCTCAGATGGTGACTTCATCGCCGCCTGGCAGGCGTATGGATGTGAAGATTACCCGGCCGATACTCCAAGGCTTCGCTACGCTATCATAAAAGGCGCCAACTATAATCGGGCCGGACCTCCAACCTGCCTGCCCCCTCGCAGGCAAGTCGGTGAGCCAACTATTGTGGCCGTGGGAGGAGATGAGGGTATCTCTCTGGTTGCGGACAATGAGGGCCGAGCTATTCTAACCTGGACGGACAGGGCCGCCAGGGATACCGAGAAGCGACAGAAACTCTACTACGCACTAATAGACGGCAACCGCAAACTGGACACGTATCCAATGGTATTCCATCAGAACGCCCCGGGTGACGACGAGTTATCCACGGGGCTTCAGGGATATGGCAGCGCCCCGCGCATCTACATCGACGCAGCCATTGCCTTGGATGCGCCAAGGTTCACCGGCGGCGTCAGCCAGGCGGCCGAATTTGATATCAACTATAGCAACTTGGGCGTGGTGACCGGCACGAACCTCGCCATTACCCTTGCCCTTGATCCCGGCCTGACCTATCAGTCTGACAACGCTCCGATAGCACCTAGCATTCAAGGATCCGACGTCATCTGGAATCTTCCGCAATTGCGTTCCTTGGAGCATGAATCATTCAGCGTGGAGGTTATAGTCAGCGACTCGGTCAGCATCCCCCACAGCTTCCCTCTGACTGCCACCATTACGGTCAGTGGTACCGAAGCTAGCCTGGCCAATAATATCGACCGGGCCTGGCTGGTCGTGGCGCGACCCCTATACTTGCCTATGATCATCAAATCGGAGTAACGTTGGATCCGAGACCTGAAATATCTGCCCGACTTGGCGAGTTCCTTCATGCCTCCAGGAAGACTCCAGCAGGGCGGCCTGTGTTTAAGTCGGCGCCTCATCTAATGGCGGCGCAAAGGCGAGAAAGTCAGTCGCAAACCGCCGGCCGTATTCTTCAAGCAACGCTTCAATCCGCTCTTGGCTGGGCGAAACTACGATGATGCCGGCATGGTTCTTCTTGTTCAGCCGCCAGGCGACTTCCGGATCGTCATAGGCCGAAGTGTCCGGATACTCCTGGCGGGCTAGGCAAATCAAAACGCCCGCGTATTCTTGACTGGCCGAAGGCGGCTGGTAGGCAATGTTCAGGATATCGGCTAGCTCGATTGCCGCCCACTCGGCCCAAAGATTCACACCCGTGGCATGCAGCACCAACTCGGAGATATTGGCGCCTCCGACCCGTGCGGCCGTCTCTAGGAAATAGAACCGGCCATCATCCGCGCCCTTGATGAACTCTGTGTGAGTTACACCCCGGACCATACCCAGCGCCACCATCAAATCCTTATTTAGGGCCCTCAGCTCGCGCGCCTCGTTTGAGTCGCGTTCAATCGTGCGGCTGATGAAAACGCCGCCTTCGTGTGAAACGGCCAGCAGCGGCTGCCAGTATCGATGAACTTCGGCAAAAACTACCTCTCTTTCGGAAATAATAGCATCAACATGGAAGACATCGCCCTCTACAAATCTCTCGAGGACATAGTAGGAGGCCTTGTCGGCCAACCCATCCAGTAGCCGCCACAATTCCTGCTCGGAGTACACTTTGCTAATTCCCATGGCGCCAGCCTGGGATCTGGGTTTCAGGACCCAGGGCGGGCTGTTATCGGCGATGTAGGCGCCAATCTCTTGGTGATTGATGACCGCAGTGAACTCTGGCACCAAGATACCTTTATCCTTCGCCTGCACGCGCATCGCCAGCTTATCGCGAAAATAGCGCGCGGTGGTATCACCCATACCAGGTATTCGCAGATGCTCCCGCAGCGAAGCGGCCGTCTCCACGTCGAAATCATCCAAGGCGACGACCCGATCGATCTTGCGTTCCCTGGCCAGGTAACTGACGGCGTGCGTGACATCGGGCTGCCGTGAGATATCGGGCATCAAGAAGCGCTCATCTATGACATCTTTCGGCCAATCCTCGTCTGCCAACCTCTCCTTGGTGAGAAGCATGACATGACAACCCTGCTGCTTGCAGGCGATCATGAAATCGGCGCCCTTGAAATAGCTGGCCAGGCACAGGACGTTAATTGTTCGCTCTACAGTCACTCTGAAACACCTCCCGGTTGATTCTACGGGATTCTATTCTAGCACTGAACTGTCAGGCCCGTCCAAGGACAGGCATTGAGCAACGTGGAGAGAAGTCCAGGGGCGACATTATGCGCGAGGCAGCGATTTGACAATATAGAACATATGTGCTATTTTGGTCTTTACTACGTTAGAAGATGACCGCCAGAGTTTCGCTCGACAATATTTGCTAGACGAATAGGAGAAACAACATGAGAAATAGCAATTCGATGCCCCGTGTACCAGGTCCAGATCTGAGCAAATTGACGGGAACGGCGCTGCGCATGCCGCGCCATTTCTTGCTTGGCCTGATTCTGATATTCGCGTTGCTGGCCTTCGAGATGTTCAATTTCGATACAACCCGTTTTGCCCTGGAAAGCTTGTTGGGCGATGTACGCTTTGCCGGTATCGCTTGGGCCACTATCCTGGCCATTGCATTTTGCGCCATAGACTTCGCCGGCCTGGGTCGGCTGTTCACTCCCGAAAGGGGCCGCGACGAACCAAAGGAGATGTGGTATCTCACCGGCGCCTGGCTTTTGGGCGCGACCATGAACGCAGTCATGACCTGGTGGGCCGTCTCCACCGTATTGCTTGGCCACGATCTGGGGAATGAAGTACTGAGCCGCGAGCAGCTATTGCACATTGTCCCCGTATTTGTCGCCATCCTGGTTTGGCTTACGCGAATCCTTTTTATTGGCGCTGTGACGATGGCCGGCGAACGGCTTTTGCACGGCCATGACAACTCGGGGGGCCGGCCCAAATCTATCGCCGGCCAGACGCAGAAGCCAGCCGGACGGCAACAAGGCCCGCATCCAGCACCCACGCGAGCCGGGGCCGTCCAGCAAAGTAAAGAGACCGCTGTGGAGCCGACGCCGTTCGAATCAGGCGCCACCAAGCCATCGGCCGCCAAACCAAAGGGCAACGGACAGCCGACCAGGGTCAACCGGCGACCACCCCGCCCACGCCCCAGCAACGTGAAACGCCCTGGATACGGCAATGTCCAGGCCAGCAACCGCGTTCGCTGGTAACGGAGCAATCTTCATTGCAGTCCCATTTGTCTGAAGTGGGCCATTCCTATCGGCGTGTTGGAAAGCTATGAATCAGGCGTGACGGCCGTCTCGGCGATCTCAGGAGTCGGTTCGGCCGGCGGTCCCGGGGTTGGTGTCTTGAAGGGTTCAGTTACGATTTCGACGGACATCAGTTGACCACCCTGAACGCTGACCGGTAGTTTATAGACTGTGCCCTGCAATTCTACGTACAACTCGTACTCGCCTGGTTTCAAATCGGCCAGGACGAAGTTCTCGGCCAGGGACTCATCCGGGTTAATCAGGTCTTCAGGATCGCCAAGGTACGTCCAGCTGGTTTGGGACTCAGTGCCCTCGGAGCGGCCGACCGCGGTTACCGTCACGCCTTGCCATGGTCGGCCCTCCGGATCGACCAATCGCCCGGCGATCAAGCCGCGCGTAGCCGGCGGTTGCAGCCAAAGGAACGGATTACGCGTCGCGCCAAACTCATTTGATCCAACTCGAACTTCGAAATGCAAATGCGGCAGCCGCGCCGCCCCGCCGAAGCCGACTTCGGCCACTTGCTGGCCTCGGTTGACCCGTTCGCCTGGTCGAACGGTCATATTTAGGACGTGACCATAAACTGCGTAGACCGGTTGGGTCCGCCAGCGCTGGTCTAGCTCGATGACTACCAGATGCCCGTACCAATCACAGCGCCAGCCAAACAAACGCCAGGCATCCTCTCCGGCGACGATTACTGTGCCGTCAGCCGCTGCCAGGACCGGCGTGCCCAGCGGCTCAGCTGCGTCGATACCATTATGCAACAAGTAGCGTCCCCCGGCGTCGTAGCCGTATGGCAACCAATCTGTGTAGAGGAGCCGCCCGCCTCCCGGCAAGGGCTTATCCAGCCAGAGATGTTTCTCTGGCTCAGCATCCGGGGCCGGCCAACGCCGCGCATCGAGGTAGAAATGGCGGTAGTCAGGCTTGGCAGGCGGCGGATCTGGACAGGTACGGTCTACCGGATCGTTGGCCTCCAGAACAGCTACCGTGGCCGTGATATCAACGGTGGGCGAAGGCTTGACAGCCACAGTTGGGCTGGGCGTGAAGCTCGCCGTAGGCGTCGACGTCGGGCGGGTCGTGGCCGTTGGCGGCGGAAGAGCAGTCGCCGTTAGGCTGGGTAGCAAAGTCGCGGGACGTGAGGCAGTTGTCGTGATCGTCGGCCGTACGGCACTCGTCGCTTCAGCCGTGACTAGAATTCCGCCAGGTGTCGTGTCAGGCACGTTGCCGGCCGCAGGCCGGCAGGCAGCCAGGATCATCACGCCGATGGCAAGTAAGAACAGCAGGGGGTCATGGTTAGTTCGGAAACGCATTATATGCTGATAATCAATGGAGATCTATTGTCCGCGCCCGCCGTCTGGCGGTCAAGGAGTTTGAGCCTGTTTGTCTGATCGATTATAATGCTGGTGATTCATGGTACTCTCCACTGGGAGGAGTAAGTTGACACCGTTCTGCGAGAGAAGAAGAGGGCATGGTTGCAAACACTTGCCAGGACATGGCCCACTGAACGCCGCCCGGATTGACTGCTGAAGAAATCGCAAGTCGCCTAACTTGCGACCGGTGAGAGTAGAACGGCACGGGATGGCCGGTTTTAGTTGCGCCTGATGATGGCCAGGAAAGGAGCACGTTTGGCCAGTAATGGGCGGCGAAATGAGGAGGTACCGCTGAAGGTCCTAGTGACCCTTTCGTCCTCTTTGTGGACGAGAGGGTCTTTTTGTTGGCCCGGTTGGGGCCTAGAAGGGGTACGTTGATGCCATTAGCAAGGCGATACAAACCAGCTAAAGTGGAACGCGCTCTGCGTACTTGCTGGCAGGAAGAGGGTATTTACCGCTTTGCGCGCGATGGGCGGCCCGTATACGCCATCGACACGCCGCCCCCAACGGTGTCAGGGCTGTTGCATCTAGGCCACGTCTATTCCTATAGCCAGACCGATTTCATTGCCCGATATCGGCGAATGATTGGCGACGATGTGCTCTATCCAATGGGCTACGATGACAATGGCTTGCCGACGGAACGCCTGGTCGAAAAAACTATCGGAGTTCGGGCCACAGACATTGGCCGGCAGGCCTTCATCGAGAAATGCCTCCAGATCAGCGAAGAAACTGAACGTAATTACCAGGAACTCTGGGAGCGCTTGGGCCTCTCGGTCGATTGGCAAAACACCTACCGCACCATAGACGACGATAGCCGGCGCCTGTCCCAGCTATCGTTTCTCGACCTCTACCAGAAGGGTTTGGCCTACCGTCGCAGAGCGCCAGCTATTTGGTGCCCAGAATGCCAGACTGCGATCGCTCAGGCGGAATTGGATGACCTGGAACGCGAGAGCGAGTTTGTGACTGTACCGTTCAAGCTAGACGATGCTTCCACACTACTCGTCGCCACCACAAGGCCTGAACTCCTACCGGCCTGCGTTGCTCTCTTTGTCCACCCGGAAGATGACCGATACCGACAACTAGTTGGCCGCCAGGCGACCGTGCCGCTATTTGGCCAGGCGGTACGTGTATTGGATGACCCGGCCGCCGAACCTGACAAGGGTACCGGCGCGGTGATGTGCTGCACATTCGGCGATACAAGTGATGTGGCCTGGTGGTATACCTACAACCTGGATCTAGTCGAGGCCGTTGGTCGCGACGGTCGTCTGACTAGCGCGGCCGGCGACTTCGCCGGTCAGACCGTCCCCGGCGCCCGTGAACTGATCAAGCAGGCTCTGTCCGAGCGCCAGTTGCTAACAGAAAGATATCCCACCACTCAGTCACTACGCGTTCATGAACGTTGCGATACGCCGGTCGAATATGTCGTCGCCGCGCAGTGGTTCGTGCGCGTCATGGAATACAAGGAGGCGCTACTGGCAGCCGGCGAGCGGGTTCGATGGTACCCAGCGCAGATGAAAAACCGCTACAAACAATGGGTAGACAATCTCAACTGGGATTGGTGCATTTCCCGTCAGCGCTACTTCGGCGTGCCTTTTCCAATATGGTTTTGCGATGAATGCGGCGAGATCATCACCGCCGAACCCAGTGCACTGCCAGTTGATCCTGCAGATGCCTCGCCTTCGGGTCCCTGCATCTGCGGCAACACACGTTTCAGGCCAGAGACCGATGTCATGGACACCTGGGCCACCTCTTCCATCACTCCTCAACGAGTTGGTCAGCTAGTGGGTGCCAGCGGCTTTGACGGACAACGCTTCGAGCCTCTGTCCCTGCGGCCACAGGCCCATGAAATCATCCGCACCTGGGCCTTCTACAGTCTTGTCAAAGCGTATCACCATTTTGGCATCAGGCCCTGGAACGAGGTCGCCATATCTGGTTGGGGGCTAGCCCCGGAAGGAACCGGCAAGATCAGCAAGAGTCGCGGCGGCGGGCCGATTTCTCCTCTGGAAATGATTGAGCGCTATTCGGCTGACGCGGTTCGCTACTGGGCTGCAAGCAGCGGGCTGGGTAAGGACGCCGTCATTAGTGAGAAGAAGATCCAATCCGGCTCCAAATTGGTCACCAAGTTGTGGAACGTAGCCCGATTCAGCCAGCGCTTCCTGGCGGACTATCGGCCGCCCACTAGCCCGCCCACGCTATTGCTCTCGGACCGATGGATCTTGAGTCGGCTCCATGAAGTGATCGCCAGCGCCAGCGAGCACTTTGCCGAACTTGATTATGCCGCAGCGAAAAGTATCGTCGAAAACTTCTTCTGGACCGACCTGGCCGACAACTACCTAGAAATGATCAAGAAGCGACTATATGACAGCGCCGAGATAGTGAACGGCATAGAGGCCAGCGCCGGAGCTCGTTATGCCCTCTACCACGCTCTGCTGGCGACTATCAAGTTGCTCGCGCCCATTTTGCCTTATGTCACCGAGGAGATCTACCGGGGGCTCTTTGAAGTCAACGATAATCCGGCCTCTATTCACATCAGCGATTGGCCTACAGCCGAGCCGCATTGGGTTGATAAGCAGGCCTCTCAAATCGGCCAGGCGCTACTGTCTATCGCCACCGCGGTTCGACGCTACAAGAGTCACAGCAACCTGTCGCTTGGTGCAGAAATAGCCAGGTTACACGTAGCGGTCGACGATCTGACCGTGGGCCAGGCGCTACAAGAGGCGCGTACAGACATTCGCAGCGTTACCCGGGCCAGAGTTGTCACCATCAGTGCCCGGCCAGATCCTACATTGCTGATTATCTCGGCAGAGGGCGCCTTGTCAGTAGGCCTGCTGCCCGTGGAATAGGCCAAGATGGCTATCACGGGTCGGTCTTTTTTGCTATTATACTGCATAGCTATGGCCATTATCGGCCAGAAGATATTAGACCATTAAGGAGAACGCAATGCCGCTAAATTCACAGATAATCGATCCCTTCAACGCTCAAATTAGGAGCGAATTCGGCGCCTCGGCCCAATATATCGCCATCGCGGTATACTTCGACGAAATGGGGCTTGGCGAGCTGGCAAATTTCTTTTATCGTCAATCGGAGGAAGAGCGGCTACATGCCATGAAGTTCGTTCACTTCATGCTCGAGTCGGAGGTTAAGCCGCTGATTCCTGGCGTGCCTGAATTGCGCAACGAATTTGACAGCCCCGGTGACGCGGTCCAGTTTGCTTTGAACCAGGAGCGTAAAGTAACGGACCAGATCAACAACCTGGTCGATATCGCCATACAGGAGAGCGATCATGCCGCCAATAGCTTCTTGCAATGGTTCGTGACCGAGCAAGTGGAAGAAATCGATACGATGGGCACCCTCTTGCAGACCATTAAGTTAGCTGGCGACAACCTGCTCTTGGTTGAAGATTACGTTCGCCGCAAGCCGCAGCACACGGACGAAGGCGAATAGTTTCAAGCGAACAGCGAAACGATCTGGGATTGACAGAAAAACAGCCAGCAGTCGGGCCGACTGCTGGCTGTTTTTGATGTTATCGCTGTGGCTTGGCGACCGCGATATGCCAGGCCAGAGCTGAAAGTCTAGAACAAGCCGACCACTTCGCCGTTCTCGTCGATGTCAACATTCATGAATGCCGGCTTACTCGGAAGTCCTGGCATTGTTCGCATCGCGCCGATGAGCGGATAGATGAATCCGGCTCCTACAGAGGCCCGCACCTCGCGTACCGGCAAAGTGTAGCCCGATGGCGCATTCTTGAGCGCCGGGTCGTGACTGATGCTAAGGTGAGTCTTAGCCATACAAATCGGCAGTCCACCGAAGCCGTTTTCTTCATAGAACTTGATCTGGCGGTTGGCCAGCGGCTCGTACACAACCTCGCCGGCGCTGTAGATCTTCTCGGCGATGGTTTCGATCTTTTCCTTGATGCCGATGTCGAGCGGGTACAGAAACTCGAAGTTTGACGGCTTCTCGCACGCCGCAACCACCGCTTCGGCTAATTCAACCGCGCCGTCTCCGCCATTGGTCCAGTGATCGCTCATGGCCGCCGTCTCGGCCCCGGCCGCGATCGCCGCCTCGCGAACCAGCGCCACCTCGGCGTCAGTGTCGTTGGAAAAGCGATTGACGGCCACAACAACCGGGATACCAAAGCGCTTGGCGTTACGAATGTGCGCCTGCATATTGGCCATGCCAGCCCCGAGTAACTCTAAGTTCTCCTCAGTATAAGCCGAATCAAGCGGCCGGCCAGGCACAACCCTTGGGCCGCCACCGTGCATCTTCAGCGCCCGGATGGTAGCTACCAAAACGACGCAGTCAGGGATCAGGTTCGAATAGCGGCACTTAACATTGAAGAACTTCTCCATGCCAATGTCGGCGCCGAAGCCCGATTCGGTGACAACGTACTCGCCCAAACGGATGGCTACTTGGTCGGCCACGATGGACGAATTGCCATGGGCGATGTTAGCGAATGGACCGGCATGGACAAAGGCTGGCTGGCCTTCGAGAGTCTGCATAAGGTTCGGATGGATCGCGTCCTTCATCAGAACGGTCACGGCGCCGGCAACGCCCAAATCCTCGGTCGTAATCGGATTTCGCGCCGTGCTCTGGCCGATGACGATCTTGCCGCAGCGTTCCCGCAAGTCATGCAGCGCCGACTTGTAGTCTTCGCCACTAACCAGAGCCAGGATAGCCATGATTTCGCTGGCCACGGTGATATCATAGCCACCCTGACGCGGACGGCCATCCCACTTGCCACCCAGGCCCAAGATGATATTGCGGACGGAGCGATCATTGACGTCGATGACCCGATTCCACGTTATATTGTAGGGATCGATGTCCAGCCGCTTCAGTCCCATGTCGGCCAGCTTATCATCGCTGAGACGGCCTTCATGGAACCAGCGCGAATCGATGGCTGCCGCGACCAGGTTGTGAGCCGCCGTTATGGCGTGGATATCACCGGTCAGATGCAGATTAAAATCCTCCATCGGGATGACTTGACTATAACCACCGCCGGCCGCCCCGCCCTTGATGCCGAAGGTCGGGCCCTGACTGGGCTGCCGGATGCAGGCGATTGATTTCTTACCAATGGCTCCCAGGCCTTGCACCAGGCCAATTCCGGTGGTCGTCTTACCTTCACCCAGAGGAGTTGGCGTTATGGCCGTGACGTCAATGTATTTACCTCGCGGCCGGTCAGCCACTTTCTTGAGGGCATCAAGATGCACCTTGGCCTTATATCGACCAAACATGATCAGGTCTTCCTCGTCCAGGCCGAGCTGATCTGCGATTTCGACGATCGGCTTCAATTCGGCTGCCTGGGCGATGTCCAGATCCGAAGGTACGGGGAATTTGCGTTTCATATTGCTCATGGGTCCTCCTCAGAGAGATTGAGAGTCGTTCCTTCCACTAAAGTGCCGCTCGCCCAACATCCAAATCTAACGCACGCGATACGGCTATGGTAATAATACGGTGATTATGCTGAAAATCAATAGTGAAAAATGTCACATAGTTTGCTGCCAACTCTCACATCTTGCAACTCGTGCGCATTTGTCTCATATCGGCTAAACTGGCGGCCGTGGCTGATCTCTATTCGCTCTTGCTCAAAATCAGGCAGCTGCTCTCGGCCCAGCCCATTATTCGCCGCCCAATCAGACACTCATCACCTGTGGCGTGGATTGTGTCGCTATTGCTGTCACTTCTGCTTCTTTCAGCCTGCGCTTCGGCTCCAGAGGACTACCCGACCCATGCGCCCACGATTAAGACGGCCGGCCAGGCTCTTGAACCGGCCTCGGCAACAGTCGCGCCGTCTGCTGCGACAGGTAAGCCCAGTATCGGCGATGGCAGTATGGTCGTGCCGCCGCCAACATACACCGCGGTCACCAATGAGATTGACCAACCTGCACCCAGACAAGCCCAGGTTCCGACCGGCACTCCCACTAAACCACTACCCTCGCCAGCGCCGGATCCATACGCAGGTCTATCAGTCGCCGATCTGATAAGCCGTGCTTACGGTGGCGGTCAGCTGGAAATCATTGACACAATGAAAATCACCGATCGCTTCACTCGCTATCTATTCACCTATCCCAGCGACGGTCTGACGATCTACGGCTTCATGAACGTCCCCAATCAGGGCAGTCGCTTTCCGGTAGCCATCATGCTGCATGGGTACGTCGATCCGGGTCAGTATCAGACCCTAGACTACACGACCCGCTACGCCGATCACTTGGCCGAAGCGGGCTATTTCGTCATCCATCCCAATTTGCGCGGATTTCCGCCGTCTGATGGTGGACCCGATCCCTTTCGAGTCGGCCTGGCTGTTGATGTCCTGAATCTCATCGCCATCATCCGCGAGCAAAGCCAGGACCCTACAGGCCATCTACGGCGGGCCGATACGGATGACATCAATCTTTGGGGACACAGTATGGGCGGGGGCGTGACGCTAAGGGTGATCACGGTCAACAACGACCCCTACCTGCGCTCGGCCGTCCTCTACGGCGCAATGAGCGGCGACGAAGCTCAGAACTACGAGAAGATCCGCCAGTGGAGCGACGGCACGGTAGGCGACTTCGAACTGGCCGCGCCGCCGGCCAAATTACGGGCCATTTCGCCGATCAATCATCTGGATCGCGTCAAGACGCCGGTCAGTTTGCACCATGGCTCGGTTGACGACGTAGTGCCTCCTGAGTGGTCCGAGGATTTGTGCCTTCGCCTGCAACTGCTGCGGCAACCGGTGGAGTGTCACAGCTACAATGGAATGCCCCACACTTTTCGAGGCGCCAGCGACGATTTGTTGATGCAGCGCACGACCGCCTTCTTCGACCGTCATTAGATGCTATCACTAGACGCCGTCATTGAACAACAACTCAAATGCGGCGCCCGTGCTAGTCACTGACGGACGACTGGTCGCTAAGGGCCTGCAGCGCCTCGCGGGCCTGATCCAATCCAGGGTTTAAACGAAGGGCTCGTTCGTAGGCTTTTCCTGCACTTTCGGAGTCGCCACTAGCCAGCAGTGCGTGGCCCCGATAGAGATACGTCTCCTCAATATTGCGACCGCCTGACGTCGTCAAGACCGCGTCCGTCAAAGCCAGAACCTCGTCAAAGCGACCAGCTCCGATGTAAGCCAAGTACGGCTCAAATTGATACCAAAGAGTTCGCCATGGTAAGCCGATCTCACGAGCCTGGTCGAAAGCAGCCGCCGATTGCTCGAATAAGGCGCTGTCACTCTCAACCACGGCCAAATGATATAGGCTGGCACCCAGATCCAACCAGGCAAAAGCGTCACTCGGATCTTGCTCAATGGCCAGGCGCGCGCTGTCGGCAGCCGCCATCCACATGGTCTTCTCGTCCAACATGTCCGGACCCAGTACCAGAGCTAGCTCGGTGGCGCGTTCTTGGGGGTAGACCACGATGGTAGCACGGTTGAACTGGGCCCACAGCTCGTCGAGTGAGGCAAAATCAAAGGACCGACCGGTACTATCCCACGGTCCAAGGAAGGTATCCAGACCATATAGAACCTCTTCCTTATCATCGTAGCCGTAGAGCGTCAGATAATGGCCCATCCAGCCATGGGACGCCTCAAGCAGTAAACCCTTCTCGACGATGACCGGGAAGCCGGCTGCCAAGAGCTGCTTTAGCACTGTCAAGTTCAGTCCGTAGAGAATATCGGATTGCAGCTCTGTTTCCGACGTCACATATGCTGCCAATTCGTCAGGTGAGACGTTGCGATCCTCGTAGTTGGGCTTGAGCGCCTCGCCGATCTCGAGCTGATTGACCTCATGCCCATAGTAATTCAACACGATCGACAGATTTGCCGGACCACAGTTATTATACTTCTGCGGCGTCACTTCCAGTCCTTCGAGCCGAATGACGCCGGGCAGCGGCGTTGGCGAAGGTGTCGGCGATGGTGATGGTGGTGGTAGAGGCGTCGGCGTTGGCGGCCGACGTGTGCTGGCCGGACCCACTGTAGGTTCAGGCCGCGGGAGATCCGTTGGCGTTGCGGTCCGAGTAGGAGTCGACGTTGCCAGGGCGATTCCGGCAACGTTTGTATCGCTAATCGTTCGTAATGGCGCGGGCAAGGCTGTCGGCAACGGCGTCGTGACCAATTCCAAGAATTCCTCAGGCAGGCGAACTCGAATCTGCCCTGGCAGGGCATCTACAATGCGCGGCATCAGAAACCACATCACGACGGACAAAGCCAGCAGGATGCCGATCAAGCCCAGTAGATTCCTTGGCCCGGGTTTCATGACTCTATTGTAACGGCCAAAAGCCAAAGACCGATGTCAGTCAGCCAGCCTGACCCTGGTGCAGGCAATGGTCGGCGTTCTCATTTGGCGATCGGGTCCAATGCAGTTGCCTCGTAAGACGGAAAGGTTATCATAGAGCAATGAACCCATAGCAAAATGAGCGTTTCGTGAGACTAAATGTTACGCGTACTTAATAGTGAAGAACGGCCGGTGAGAATGGGCTTGGCAGCCGGGGCTTTTGCGCTTCTGCTGGCATGTCTGCTTTACAACATCTACATTGTCCTGGCGAATCCCAATCCCGGAATCACCTACGATGCCCGCTGGGAAGTCACAGTAATCGAAGACTGCGATGCAAATACTCAATTGTGCCCTGATGACGGGGATCTGCAGCTTCACGATCGATTGGTTCAAGTTGGCGGTGTTTCCTTTGACGATTACGTAGAAAACCCGAATCTAATTCCCTTTGGTGGATACGGATCGGGCGACGTAGTACATTTGACCGTGCTCAGGGACGGCCAGACCATGGAAGTGGAATGGCCGATGCGTCCTGTGGAGCCGGCCACTGTTGCCCGCTTTGTCATCATCTCCCTGCTTGTATACGGCGCATTCTGGCTTGCCGGCACATTTGTACTCCTATATATGCGGCCGGCCGACCTGACCTGGACTCTACTCATCGCGCTCTTCTATCTCATTACCATCTGGCTGGCAGTCGGTCTTCCGGCTTCGACCAACGTTGCCCAGTCGGCACACCTATTACGGATAATAAGCTGGCTCATGGTCCCGGTGATGATTCACTTACACCTGATCGCTCCTGGTGCACTTGTGAGCGGTCACCGGCGAGTTTTGCTGCCGACGCTATATCTACCGGCCGCGATGTTATTGGCGCTGCAGGTAACCGGTGTACTGCCATGGTTCGCTTACCTGGGCGGTATCCTGGTCGCGGCCGTAATAGGCGTCGGTTTACTTTTGCTTCGCCTCATGACGCCGCGTGCGCCTTTTGAGAAGCTCACGGCGCGGCTGATGCTGGTCGGCATCGTCCTCGCATTTGCCCCAGGGCTCATTTTAAGCGCCGTTCCCCTCATCCTTGACCTCGGAACATCCGACATCGTTGGCGCCGTACTAAGCATTCTAGCCTTGCCCATGTTGCCGCTATTCTATACTTATGCCATATACAAGCATCAGTTAGGTCTGCGCGAACACCGCGTCAATCGGTTACTCGTACAGTACACGCTGTTTCTCCTTTATCTCATCCTCCTAGCGCTGGTCTTTGTAATCATGACTTACTGGATCGAGACTGCGGGCGAGATACAGGCGATGCTGGCGCTGCTACTACTGGCTGTATTCTTCGCCCTACTCCCGGTCCGCCGGCCGGTTCAGGCGGTCGTTGATCGCCTGGCTTATGGGACACGATATTCCCGTCGCGAGATCCTGGCAGAATTTGCCGAACGCATTCCAACGGCCGTTAACAGGCAGGATTTGGTTCGCCTTCTGAAGTACGAACTCGCTCCCGAACTAGAAATTCGACAGTCGGCACTCTTTATCCGCCATGATTCCTCCGTCTCAACCGTCTATTGGCAAGGTGTTGGCCCGGATGATGGACCGCGCACCTGGGACGAAACGCAAGCCATATTGGATGATGCAGATAATCTTCGTCTTTCTTACGCCTCGCGAGCTGAATTGGTCAATGGTCGGCTGAACTGGATCCGTCTTGTGGTGCCCCTGCGCGTCCAGGGTCGGCCGACCGGCGCTTGGTTCTTCGGTCGGCGCGAATCGGACAGCATTTACTCGCAAGACGATGTCGATCTACTGGAACGTCTAGCCGGGCTTGTTGCAATTACCATCGAGAGCGGCGGACTCTTCGATGCCCTTTCACGCGAGCTCTCCACTCGAGAAGAGGCAGAAGCGCGATTAGCTGGTCAGTCCAAACGCCTTGCATTGCTACACGAAATTGATCGAGCGATCCTGGCCGCTGGCTCACCGGTCGAGATCGCAGACGCCGCCATTGCCGGCGTCTGCCACTTGCTACCGTGCTCTAGGGCTAGCGTTTTTCTTTTTGAATCGGACAAAGCCGCTACAGACAGGATCGGTGGCGCTGTAGTCCAGGGTAAACTTAGAGTTCTTGCGGCCCAGGGCAGTGGTACAAGCATCATCGCCAAGGACGACACAATACCGCTGACTGCCTTGCCTGCCCACAAGGCGCTGTTGCAGGGTCGGCGCTTTGTCAGCGATGACGTGCAGGAACTCGTGGCCAATTCTGAAACGGCCAGTACCATGGCGCCAAGTGGCATCCGCGCCGTCGTCAGCGTTCCGCTGATGGCTTCAGGCAGGGTCTTTGGTGCGTTAAGTGTTGCAAATGACGAGCCCAACTCATATAGGTCGTCGCATATCGCCGTTGTCGAAGAAGTGGCCACCTCCGTAGCCTTGGCCATCCACAACGCACGCCTCAGGGATGCGGTAAACAAGAACAGCAGGGAATTGCAGAAGCTCTCCGCACGATTGATCACTGCCCAGGAAACTGAACGCAAGCGCCTGTCTCACGAGCTCCACGACGAAATGGGACAAATCCTGACTGCAATTTCCTTGAGCCTAGCTTCTATAGAACGAAATCTCTCGCCGGATGGCAACGATCCTCTCTACGGCCGGTTGGCGGACGCCAATTCGCTCGTGAATGGCTTGAGCGACCAGGTCCGATCGCTTTCGCTGGAGTTGAGACCAGCCATGCTTCATGATCTGGGTCTGGCATCGACTCTACGCTGGTACGCCGGCAATTACGCCAAAAGACGAGACACGAGAATACATTTCGAAATAGAAGATATCTCCGGCCGTTTGCCAGAAAACGTAGAAATCACGGCCTATCGAGTAGTTCAGGAAGCACTAACCAACACCGACCGCCATGCGCAGGCATCTCAGGTGGAGCTACACGTCGTCCAGAACAATGGCCAGATCGAGATTACCGTCGAAGACGACGGCTGTGGCTTTGATCCTGATTTCGTGCTTGATGGCGAATCCGTCGGTTCAGGCATCGGCCTGATGATGATGCGCCAGCGGATCAGCGCCCTAGACGGTAGCCTGGTGGTTCGATCGAAGCCCAGTGAAGGCACTTGCATCCAGGCAACCATTCCTTGCGGAGAGATCGGATGAATGTGGTACAAGTGATTTTGGCCGACGACCATACAATCGTTCGCAAAGGACTAAGGGCGTTGCTAGACGAAGCCGATCACATTGACGTTGTCGGCGAAGCTCAGGATGGTCATGAGGCGCTAGCGCTGGTAGAAGAGTTTCGGCCTGACGTGGTCATCATGGACATCTCAATGCCTCAATTGAACGGCCTGGAGGCCACCCGGCGCATAAAGGCCAAATATCCGGCGATGAAGGTAGTCATTTTGACCGTGCATCTCGCCGAAGAGTATATCCTGCAGAGCTTGAGCGCTGGCGCTCATGGTTACCTGGTTAAACAATCAGCGCCGAGAGAACTGGTCCAGGCCATTGACAAAGCAATGGCTGACCAAGTCTACGTCAGTCCCCAGGTGGGAAGTCACGATATAAGCGAATTGATCTACCGTGCGCAGCGCGAGACCGAACATGATCGCTATGCCTCGTTGACAAAGCGCGAACGGGAGGTGCTGCAGTTGATCGCCGAAGGCAATGATGTCGGCAAAATCGCGATGATACTATTCATTAGTGAGAAGACGGTGCGCGCCCATCGTGGCCATTTGATGAACAAGCTAGGATTGCACAATGCGGCTGCTCTCACCCGCTACGCGCTGCAGCGAGGCATTATCTATCTTGATGATGAATAAGTGAGCGTTTTGCCTACTGCATTTGTGGCTAGATTAGGATAGTATAGGGTCAAGCGCGAACTAACTACCTTGCGCGACCACTGTAGTATGCCGATAACACTGGGCTTGCCCGTGTCGTGGGCATCTCTGGTTGGGCCGCCTTTGTCGTTCTGCGACAACTTGTGGTGGAGGATTAGGGAAGACTCGGCGCCACAAGTTTTGTGCTGATGTTTAGCACAAATGGGTCGGAGCGTGCCGGGGACGTTGCTAGGGGGTATACGCCTTAGATGATGCGGCCGATTTGTGAAGACAATCGGTCGCATTTTCGTTTCTTACCACCATGCGCGAATTCAAACCCGCAGGTTGTGGCGTATGACAACCGCATTCGCGTGCAGTCCACACAGCCAGCGCGACAAACAATCTATAGCCCTGTGCACGCCGTCCGTGGAACGAGGGAAACCGGTGCGAAAGAGGCGAATTACGTAATCTTCGTCTGGCCGGCGATATATCTCTAGCATCACGCGCTGCTCCACCGGCGGCTCCGCGATATACGTGTCGACGACAAGCGACGGCCGTATTCGAGAACGATAGATGTCAAGAAGTCTAATCGAACCAGATTCCAGGGCACAGTCCTGGGGCACAAACTGTTCGACGATGTCATCGGGGGCCAACGGCGATCTGACGACCACATGGGGCATGGGCCACTCCTGCATAGGGGGATGATTATCGGGCGATGGACGTGCGCTCCTTCGCCACTTGAAATAGAAGCAATGGCTGCCGGCGTCAAGCCCTTTCTGTTCATATTTGGTTCGATTCCGATCCGGATCATCGTGAACATATGGCGCGTCGAGCCGGCTGTTGAAATACGGGCTGTCCTGAAGTCGCTCCGCTATCCAACGGCCATAGTCGGCATGATCCGTTGCAATGTCAAGGTCAGATCCGGCCTCCATTCTGTTGGCTAACAGATCAAGGAAGGAGTTTGTTATCAAACGGCGGCGATGGTGCGACGCTTTGGGCCAGGGATCTGGAAAATTGATGATCACGCCTTGGATTCCTGCCGGCTCGAATAGTGCTTGCAGAACACTCTGCGCCCTGGCCCTTATCAAGCGCACGTTCGTGAGACCAGCAGATCGCACCCTGTCTTCAGTCCTTCTCACAGATGGCGCGGCGATCTCCAGGCCGAGAAAGTTAATCTCGGGGCGAGACCGAGCCAGTCCCAGCAGGAATTGACCATTGCCAAAGCCGATCTCTATCACCACAGGAGCCGGCCGAGCAAAGATCTTTACCCAATCGGTTGGCCAAGGCAGCCGGTACAATTCCAGTGAAAATGAGTCCATGACCTGATTATAGAGAGCTGGAATGTGCGGGCAAGGCTGCAATCAGTTGAAAACGTTCGCCGGCTGTTAGCCAGCAATGGACGCAGATGGTATGCTAATCTGGCTTATGGAGATCTTGGGCGATAGCGGCCTGCTATGCTCGCCGGGCTTGATGCAAATCAATCCGATTTTGGATAGGAGCAACCAGACCTCGGAATTGGCCTTAGAGTTGGCTGCCTAGTTGGGACAGCGCATCCTCTGAGCTTGGTCGCGGCCCCTACTTGGCTCAAGGGAATATCAGGAAATCAGTTGCCACCCAGCCCTCGTTGCCAGTTGGTGTACGCACCTCTTGCCATTCCAAATCCTCGGCCGTCTGCCTGCCCAGCAGTATCACCAGTTCGGTCTCATGGGCAATAAGTTCTACTTCCTGTGTTCCCCCGGGCGCTTCTCTAAGCCACAAACCGTTGGGGCTATTGACTACAGCCGTGGCAACGGCTGGTGTGCTAGTTGCTTCAACCGTCGCCGTTGCGGTAGGCGTCACGGTCGCGGCGGGGGCAGTCCGGGTTGGCAAGGGACTGGCCGGTGGCAACGTCACGGTAGAATCGATGGCAAAGTCTGTTGTCGCCGTCGCCGCCGTAGTTGCAGCAGTCTCGAAAGTCGGCGTCGACGAGTTACCATCCGTCTGTTCGCCCGGAATCAGCCCATAAACGCCCAGCAGAATGAGCGTGATTACTAGCATGAAGCCGGCACGCAAGAAATTGACCTGCATATCGTGGCGAGTCTCTTGTTGGGCCACCCCGTATGGCTGCTGCTGGCTGCTAAGTCGTGCCTGTAGGCCCCGCACCAGGAAGAATAGCGCCGCCAAGGCGCAGATGCCTGTGAGCGACAGCACTACGATATTGGCCAAGGTCACGTTTCTGACTCCAGGTTCTTGCCATTGGGCTCCGTTCCGCCTTCAATCTTCAATGTTGCTTTGGCCTCATCCCAGAGCTCGTCCAACGCCTCTATTGATAGATCCGCCAGTTCCAGTCCCCGGTCGTCCGCCAAACGTTCGACGAGTCGAAAACGTAGCTCAAAACGGCGAATAGCGTCACGAAGGGCGCTCTCAGCGTCCACATCTAACCAACGCGTCCAGTTCACTATCGCAAACAGTAAATCACCCATCTCTGCGTGCCGCGCGGCCTCGTTGCCGGCTGCACGCACTTCGCCAATTTCCTCTTGAATCTTGGCCTCGACGCCACTGACTTCGGGCCAGTCGAAGCCCACTCGGCTCACGCGTTGCTGCACCTTCTGCGCTCTAGCCAGCGCCGGCAGTGCGAAGGGCACGTTACTCAACACAGATTCAGCCTTCGCCGATCCGTGATTCTCTCGCTCCTTAATTCGCTCCCAGTTCAGAACTACTTCTCCGCTGTCGCTTACTTCCTGGTCACCCCAGACATGCGGATGGCGCCGCTTCAGTTTGCCTACGATCCCGCCGATGACCTCGCTAAGCCTGAATTCCTCTTGCTCGGCCGCTATCTGCGCCTGCATTACCAGGTGGTAGAACATATCGCCCAGTTCTTCACAAAGGGCGGCATAATCACCTTTGTCAATCGCCTCCAGTACTTCACTTGCCTCATCGAGGAATCCGGCCCTCAGGCTTTGACTGGTCTGCTCCTGGTCCCAGGGACAACCCTCCGGTCCGCGCAAATGAGCCACCGTCTCTGCTAGTGAAGCCAGCGTACCGGCGTACGGCAGTGGCGGGACAAACAGACTGGTCAAATGACCAATCTGATCGCTGCGGTCAATAAGGTAAAGAGGAACCCGCTCCACCTTCTGATTGTCGGTTCCGGCGCCGTGTACCAGCGCTACTTCATGGTCGTCCGGGTACAGAGTCATTAGAGCCAACTTCACTGCGCCAGCCACCAATCGACTGTAAAGCTGTCCAAGGAGTACAGACAGATCACCATTAAGAGGCGGGTGATTATAGCCAGCGACTTCAAGCGCATCAAGCAACTGCAGGCCCTCCAGCGCATCCAACTCCAGTGCTTCAAGCGTGGGCTCCACGAAGCTTAGGCCGCCGACGATCCTCACCGCCAGGCCTTGTGCACGGGCTTTGCTTAAGATAGCTGTAACCGTCGCTTCACCGACCATGGGGTGGCCGGGAACGGCATAGATGATTTCGCTTGCCGATCTCGCCGCATCGCGGCCTAACTGCAGCACCCTGTCGACAATGCTGACATACACTTCGTCAAAGCTTCCGCCCGCCTCATAGACATCGTCAAAGCTAATCACATCTACCGTTTCGGGTAAGTCGTCGACGGCCGGATGTTGCGCTGTACGCGCGAAAACTGTCTCGGCTGTACTAAGCAAGCGCCATGCTTCTCGTGTCAGGTGGCGGCCATCTCCAGGGCCCAGGCCGATTATTGTGATAGCCATCGTGACGTCCTCAAAGTAAAAAGGCGAGCACTTCCGTCTCGCCTAATTGAACTATGTTCACCTTGGTCTGCCCAAGCATTGGCAACAGATCAAGCGACCGGTCGTGCTGCCGGCCGATATTTGGCTTTCTTGCCTAACGCTTGGTGTAGGTCGGCGCCTTGCGCGCCCTTTTCAGCCCGGGCTTCTTACGTTCCTTGATACGCGGATCGCGAGTCATATGACCGCCACCGCGCAATGAATTCCGCATATTCTCATCGAATTTTACCAACGCGCGGGCTATGCCTAGACGCACCGCGGCCGTCTGGCCCGTAATACCGCCACCCTGGACGAGAACACTTATGTCAACTTTGCCCACCAGGTCCGTATCTGCTAATGGGCCGCTTAATGTCGCATAATCCCCCTCACGTGGGAAGAAATCCTTGACATCCTTGCCGTTGACCACGAATTCGCCACTTGCCTCACTGTCAAGGTAGACCCTGACCCTGGCCGAGGCCCGCTTGCGGCGGCCGATACCTTCATAGTATTGGCGATCTTCAATCTCCATTCACTCTTCTCCTAAGTCGTACAGACTATAGCACCATCTGCTCTGGTTGCTGGGCTTGGTGCGGATGATCCGGACCGGCATAGACCTTCAGCTTGCTGAACATCTTGCGACCAAGCTTATTCTTGGGCAGCATACCTCGCACGGCCGACTTTATAACCCGATCAGGATTATTCTCCAACTGCTGGCGCAAGGTGATTTCAGTTAAGCCACCCATGTACCCAGAATGATGATAATACTTCTTCTGGTCCTTTCGCCGTCCGGTTACATGAATTTTCTCAGCGTTGACGACTATTACGAAATCGCCACAGTCCACCGACGGGCTATAGGTCGGCTTGTGCTTACCACGCAGGACGGTGGCAATCTGCGTCGCCAGTCGTCCCAACGTCTGCCCATCGGCGTCGACTACGTACCAGCTCCGCTCGACTTCGGCCGGCTTTGTAACGTAAGTCCTATACTGCATCGTCATTTCTCCTAATTGAAAGCATTTCTTTGAGATGATTGCCAATGGCGACGTCTGTCACATCCAGAAATCCCTTCAGTAAGTGACTCCAATCAGACATAAGCCATGGGGCGGGGCCGTTTGCCCGGCCGCTCCACGATCCTTATTCTCTAGCGCAGCAACGAAGTCAGTCACCGCCCAGCGACCCTCTCCCACCGCTTTCATGCTGCCTACGAGGCTGCGCACCATGCGGAAGAGAAAGGCATTTGCCTCTATCTCAAAGAGTAAAAGTTCATCCTGCTTGCGCCACATGGCCCTAAAGACCTCGCGCTCGGTATTATGCCCTTGCGGCGGCTGGCCGAAAGTAGCAAAGTCATGCAGGCCTACAATGACATTGGCCGCCTGATTCATTTCGGCCAGCGCCAGCGAGTGTGGCACGTGCCATGCCGTTCGCCAATGAAGCGGGCTGCGAATCTCGGCGTTGTGAATCCGGTAAACATATGCTCTACGCCGAGCGCTAAACCTAGGATGGAATTCCTCGGCCGCTTCTGCCAGATCACGAACAGCTATATCGTCAGGTAGATTCGCATTCAGCGCTCGCTGCAAAGCCTCATGGCCATGCCGCCATTGGACGTCGAAGGCCACTACCTGACCCGTCGCATGAACACCACTATCGGTCCGACCCGCGCCGATCACGGCTACCGACTGGTTGGCGATAGCCTCTAGAGCCGTTTCCAATTGGCCCTGGATCGTCGGCTCATGGGACTGGCGCTGAAAACCACAGTAGCCCGTGCCATCATACTCGACAAGCGCTTTGTAGCGCATTCGCTTATCTGCGCCGGTCTCGCCGCCTGCCGGCTTCATCTACCTCGCGATCATTCTTCTTCGACCAGCATAAGCATGGCCATGTCGGCGTTGTCGCCCGGCCGTTTGCCGATCTTCACTAGCCGGGTGTATCCACCCGGGCGCTCCGCATAACGCGGAGCCAGTTCATCAAACAATTTCTGCAGAACGTCGATCTCGATCCTGTCACCAACGTCATCTTCGTAGGTGTGGAATCTCGAAACCCGCTTTGCTGCTACGCGTCGGGCGTGCACCACAGCGGCCGGATTATCGTCTCTATTAGCTAGGCCTCTTTTGGCCACCGTGATTACTTTCTCAGCGGCCGGTCGTAACATGCGGGCCTTCGCTTCAGTCGTCACTATCTGCTCGTGGGTGAACAGGTCTGCGATCATGTTTCTGCGCAGGGCGCGACGATGCGCGGTGTCCCGGCTCAATCTTCGTCCATGTACTCGGTGTCGCATCGTTACTCTCTCACTCGGCTTCCGCTTCTGATTCGTCTGTTTCCAGGAAGCCTTTTTCTTCAAGCTGGACCTTGAGTTCCTGAAGTGATTTGTCGCCGAAATTACGAATAGCCAGCATGGTCTCTTCACCCTTGTCAAGCATGTCCAGCAATTCACCGACCTTGGTTATGCCGGTGCGCTTCAAGGAATTGAAAACGCGGACGCTTAGATCCAGCTGCTCGATTGGCGTATCGTAAAGCTCGTTCGGAATCGTTTCGACAACCTCTTCCGGTTCAACTGGTAACAGACTTTCCTCACTTATCCCGGCCACCGGCCGCAGATGCTGCACCATGATCTGTGCTGACTGTGCTAGAGCCTCTTCGGGCCTAACACTGCCGTCAGTCCAGACTTCCATGATGATCCGATCGTAATCCGCCACCTGACCCACGCGGGTCTTCTCTACTTCATAGCCGACGCGCTGAATCGGGCTGAACAAAGCATCCACCGGCAGTTCACCAATAGGCAATCGGCCACGCTCTTCGGCCGGCGAATAACCGCGGCCTGTCTCGGCCATCAAGTCAACCTCAAGGAACGCTTCATCCGAATCGACGGTGAACAAGTATAGATCCGGGTTGATGATCTCCACCTCAGGTGGTACCGCCAGATCAGCCGCGGTGACGACGCCGGCACCACGAACCTCTAGCCTGAGCCGGGCGCTGTCGGCGCCATGGAGGCGCAGACGGATCTGCTTTACGTTCAGGATGAACTCCATCATGTCCTCACGAACATGAGGAATTGCCGAAAACTCGTGCGGCACCTCGGTTACGCGAACCGATGTGATGGCCGCGCCAGGTAGCGACGCCAGCAAAACGCGACGCAGAGAGTTTCCTAATGTCGTGCCATAGCCGCGCTCAAGAGGCCCGATCACGAACCTTCCATACTTGTGCGACATAGCCGTGCTTTCAATCTTTGGTAAAACTAAATTCGCTATTGTCAAGGTAATACCTCCCCAACCTTATCAGCTACATTTACAGTTGCGCGTCGTTTCCAGACTCTTTGACCCCAGAATCGGCGCTGCACCATCCAGAGAAGTCAATCCTTAACGGGAGTAGTACTCGACAACCAACTGCTCGTTTAGTGAGACGTCAATGTCCTCGCGAATCGGCAACTGTAATACCGTTGCCGACATATTATTCGCATCCAGTTGGAGCCAGCGCGGAACTTGCCCATCGTCTAGCACTTGTCGCAGAGCTCTGAAGTAATTCAGCCTGACGCTCTGGGGCCGCACCGAGACAGAATCACCAGCTTTGACCAGCGCCGATGGTACATTCGTCTTGCGATCATTAAGCATGATATGCCCATGACGAACCAATTGGCGACTTTGGGCCCGCGAATCAGCCAGACCCAGCCGGTAGACGACGTTATCTAGCCTGCTCTCAAGCAAGATCAATAGATTCGAGCCAGTCAGACCAGAGCGTTGCTCTGCCTTCCTGAAATAGTTGCTGAATTGCCGTTCATATACACCGTAGATCCGGCGAACTTTTTGCTTTTCGCGCAACTGCAGCAAATAATCAGAAG
Source organism: Promineifilaceae bacterium (SeqCode) (assembly GCA_041570195.1). Taxonomy (GTDB): domain Bacteria; phylum Chloroflexota; class Anaerolineae; order Promineifilales; family Promineifilaceae; genus UBA11865. The sequence goes on from JBFFWQ010000010.1 coordinate 68,880, forward strand.
CGCGTCCTCGCCGAAATTGGCTTTCGCGGCCATGTTGCCCCGGCGGATATGAGCGCCGCTCAATGGCACACTTGGGCGTCAGGCAACGTGAGCCCTTCAAAAACAGCTTCTCGCCTTCGCGGCGGCAAAGCTTACATACAGGTCCAGTATATCTTGCCAACTTAAGCCTCCTAGCTTTTCAAGATTCAACGAGAGGTTTACGGGCTTGGCGACCGGTCTTCCCTCTCTCCAATAACATTCATTCTGCTAATCAAAATGGCGTCCAGCGCAGCCTACACCTCGACGGAGAGGCCGAAATCTAAACGCGCCGCTTCTTTGGCGGCCGGCAACCGTTATGCGGAACGGCTGTCATGTCGCTAATCGAACGTATGCTCACGCCCATAGTGGACAGGGCGCGTATCGCCGCCTCGCGGCCCGGACCCGGGCCCTTGACGACAACGTCCACTTCCTGCAGACCGTTGTCCATTGCAGTCCGCATTGCGTTCTGGCTGGCCAACCGCGCTGCATAAGGCGTACTCTTTCGCGAGCCCTTAAAACCAGCACTGCCGCCACTGCCCCAAGAAATGGTGTTCCCTTCTCTATCCGTGATGGTTACAATCGTATTGTTGAAGGTAGCGTAGATATGCACGACACCCTGCGAAACCATCTTCTTCGGCTTACGCGGCCCTTGTTGTCTTCTTCGTCCCATTCAAAACTCCTACTATCTCTTCTCGCCGCGATTATTACTTCTTCGCGCCACGACGCCGGCCGCGACCAGCAACTGTCTTCTTCGGTCCCTTGCGCGTTCTGGCATTCGTCTTGGTCCGCTGTCCATGAACGGGCAGACCACGGCGATGCCGGAGGCCGCGATAGCAGCCAATTTCTGTCAGTCGCTTGATATTCATATGTACCTGGCGTCGAAGGTCGCCTTCCACTATGAGATCCTGATCGATGATCTGCCGCAGCCGTGAAACCTCTGCCTCAGCCAGATCTTTCACGCGGGTATCGGGGTCCACACCCGCCTTGGCCAGGATATCGTTGCTCGCGCTACGACCTATGCCATAGATGTAAGTTAAGCTAACTTCTACCCGCTTGTCACGAGGAATATCTACACCTGCAATACGAGCCATTTTTTCTCCACTCTAACCTCAGACTTCCGATCGGCCGGTCAACCTCAGCAAGTTACCCGCCGTCTGGTTTGTCTCTCCACTCAAACTCCGTACCGTCTAGCCCTGACGTTGTTTGTGGTTAGGATTCTCACAAATCACGCGGACAACCCCGTGTCGTTTTACAATCTTGCACTTCGGGCATCGACGTTTGACTGATGCTGTTACCTTCATAATTCATTTCTCCAATTCATCCTATCGAAGCGCACCCGGCTTTCCGGATGGTGGAGGCCAACTCTTGTTGAACCTCCTCGATGGACTGCTCGCCGTTCACTTCGGCCAACAATCCACGCTCTCGATAGTAGTTGAGCAAAGGCGCTGTCTTTTCAAAGTACACTTCAATGCGTCGCCTCTGTGTTTCCTCGGTATCATCTTCACGTTGATACAAAGGACTGCCGTCAAAATCACAGACACCTTCTACTTGTGGTGGCTTGAACAGCAGATGAAAAACATGACCGCATTTGGTACATGTCCACCGGCCGGCCAAACGCTCAAGTAACACATCCTCACCGGCCCGAATAAAGGGCACGACGCCAATGTGGGCACCCTTTTCAGCCAAAAGCTTGTCTAGAGCCTCAGCCTGGGCAACGGTGCGCGGGAAACCATCCAGAAGCGCGCCTCTTGTGCAATCTTTCCTGGACAATCTCTCACGAACCATGGATACGGTAACCTCGTCGGGTACCAGATCGCCCGCATCTATGTAGTGTTGCGCTAGCTTGCCTAGCTTCGTTTCATTCTTAATGTTCTGCCTGAACAAGTCACCTGTCGATACTTGCGGCAGGCCTAGCTCACTCTCTAATCTACGCGCCTGCGTTCCCTTGCCGGCGCCTGGACCACCCATCAGAACCACATAGGCCATCTTGGATTTATATGAAGCTCTCGTAGTGACGCATAATCAGCTGCGCCTCCAGCTGGCGCATCGTGTCAATAACCACGCCGACGACGATTATCAAGCCAGCGCCGCTGATTACCAAGGCGCTCTGTTCAATACCCGGAATGCGCAGGATACGGCCGACAAACTGCAGTATACCCGGTAGAATGGCGATGATGCCCAGGAATAGGGCGCCGACCAAGGTTATGCGCCGGACAACAGACATGATGTACTCCTGGGTCTTCTTGCCTGGCCTGATACCGGGAATGAAGCCACCTTGACGTTGTAGAGTCTCCCACAACCGCTGCTGCTGAACCATCACGTCGGTATAGAAAAAGGTAAAGCCAAATACGAACAGGAAGTATATAAACCAGTACAGAAATGTTGTCTGCGAGCCAAACTGCAGATTCAACCACTGGGCGCCCCTGTCGACAAAGCTTCCGCTGTTGTTGATGAAGAATTGGGCGATGAGCGCCGGGAAAGTCAGGATCGATTGAGCGAAGATGATCGGGATCATGCCCGCCGTGTTGACCTTGAGCGGGATATATGTGCTTTGTCCCTGATATACCTTCCGACCGCGCACGCGCCGGCCATATTGCACTGGTATTCGCCTCTGACCTTCCTGAACGATGACAATCACTAGCACCGTTAGCACGGTGATGACCACGAACGACACCAGCGTGAAGATTCGGGCTGTTTGGTCTGGCAAGCTAAAGAGACCGATGAGATTTGAAGGTATCTGGGCCACGATGCCGCCGAAGATGATCAGCGAGATGCCTTGTCCGATTCCGTCTTCCGTGATCTGCTCACCCAGCCAGATAGCGAACATCGTGCCGCCTGTCATTGCCAGCAACGTTGTTAAGGTCGGTAGCAAATTCTCGGGGCTCATGCCGAAACTGGGCATGATAGTCTCCAAGCCGCCCGGGATACTAAAGCCAATCAACCGGATCTGGCCGACCGCCTGCAGCAAGGCCAGGGGAACGGTCAGGTAGTAGGTGATGCGATTGATCTTATTGCGGCCTGATTCACCCTCAGCCTGCAACTCTTCGAGCTGCGGGATGATGGGCGTCAGAAGCTGCATGATAATAGACGCCGTGATATAAGGGTAAACGCCCATCGCCATGACCGAGAAGTTCCGCACTGCACCACCTGAAAGCAGATTGAGAACGCCAAGCAAGCCGCCAACTTGCGAGCTCTCGACAAAAGTCAGCCAGGCCTCGAGATCAACGCCAGGTACTGGAATATTCGACAGCAGGCGATAGACCACCAGGATCCATATGGTGAAAAGGATCCGGCGGCGTAGGTCCGGCAGCGCCAGGGCTGCACGCATTGAGTCGATCATTCAGAACTCTCCATCAAGAACCCGCTGAATAGAGAAGCCACGGCGCTCACTGAAGTTCAATGACGCTCACAGAACCGCCAGCCGCCTCGATCTTCTCTTTAGCGGCCGCCGAGAATCGGTGGGCCCTGACACTTAACGCGATGGAGATCTCACCATCACCCAGAATCACAACCGGGTCTGTCGGCTTCTTCAGCAAACCTGCGTCAGCCATCAAGTCAGGATCCACTTCTGTGTTAACATCGAAACGCTCCAGGCTGCCTACATTTACCGGTCGGTAATAAACCTTATTGATATTGGTGAACCCACGCTTGAAAGGCAGGCGCCGTACCAATGGCAACTGACCACCTTCAAAGTATTGTCCTTTACCGCCGCCACTGCGGGCGCCCTGGCCTTTGGTACCGCGTCCGGCCGTCTTGCCCTGACCGGCCGAGATACCACGACCTACTCGCTTGCGCTTCTTCTTGCTGCCCGGATTTGGACGCAGATCGTTCAATTTCATTTTTAGTCTACTTCTCCCACGGTCACTTGGTGACCTCTTCCACTGTCACCAGATGACTTACCTTCTTAACCATGCCGCGAATAACTTCATTATCGTCGTGCTCAACAGTTTGGTTGAGCTTACGAAAACCCAATGCCCGAATGGTGCCTTGTTGACTCTTTCGATACCCTATCGAGCTTTTCGTGTATGTGATGCGTAATTTGTTAGCCATGGAATCAAAACTCCAGCATTCGACCGTCACGCCAACGACGGCGTCTACTTACGGGTCCAGAAAGGCGCGACGGCAGCCACGTCCTTGTCCCTTTCACGGGCCACTTCACGCACGCTGCGCAAACCGTGCAGTCCGTTCATCGTCGCCCGAATAACATTCAGGACGTTATTGCTGCCCAGCGACTTGGCCAAGATATCCCGATAACCGGCCGCCTCAATCACCGCGCGAACGCTACCGCCGGCGATTACGCCGGTACCGGGCGACGCCGGCTTGAGCAATACTTTGGCTGCGCCGTGGCGGCCGACGATCTCGTGCGGTACAGTGCTGCCAACCATTGATACCGGCTTCATGTCTTTACGAGCCGCATCCAGCGCCTTGCGTATAGCATCAGGAACGGAGCGAGCTTTACCCATACCGAACCCCACTTTACCTTTGTTATCGCCTACGACGACCACGACCCGGAAGGCGAAACGACGTCCGCCCTTAACCACCTTGGCAACACGCGTGATATCGATAATCCGCTCGTCTAGTTCGTCGCGATCTCCGTAACTTTGTCGTCTCTGACCCATTCTTTACTCCACTTAACAGCTAAAAAACGTTCGAAAGCAGCCGTGCTGCCACAACCTGGCTAGAACTTCAGTCCACTTTCGCGGGCTGCGTCGGCCAGAGCTTTGACTCGGCCATGATATCGGTAGCCACCACGGTCAAAGACCACCTGGCCTATGCCGGCCGCCTTGGCCCGGTCGGCGATGGCGCTGCCAACCAACGCCGCCTGTTCCTTCTTTGTTTTGCCGTCTGCTTCGACGGCGACTTCTTTGTCGAGCGTCGAAGCGGCGGCCAACGTATGACCTACACTATCATCGATCACCTGGGCATAAATGTGGTTTAAGCTACGAAAGACATTCAGCCTCGGTCGTGCGGCCGAGCCAGAAACTTTCGCCCGTACCCGTCGGTGACGTCTCTTGCGTGCAATTCTGCTCTTGACTGACATCCTAATAATTCCTCAAAAAACCTGCCGCGCTCGGCGAACGGAGTCCGCCACTTGTCAGCGCGATTGCCTAAACCTTGCCGGCCTTGCCAGCCTTACGCCGGACATATTCTCCCTGATAACGAATGCCCTTGCCCTTATAAGGCTCAGGCGGTCGCACCTTGCGAATCTGGGCGCAAATCTCGCCGACAACCTGTTTGTCGATTCCCTGCACAATGATCAGTTTGCCGCGGTTCTCAACCTCGAACGTAACGTCCTGCGGCGCTTCCATCTCCACTGGATGCGAATAACCAACACTGAGTATCAGATTATTGCCGTTCATTTCCGCGCGATAGCCGACGCCCTCAACCTCGAGACGGCGCTCAAAGCCTTCGCTCACGCCAACCACCATATTGTTGAGCAACGCTCGGGTCAAGCCATGGAATGCCCGATTCTGGTTCGAATCAGTCGGTCGCTCGACCGACAGCACGCCATCATCTTCTGCAATAGCCATTTCCGGCCGGAAGCTCTGTTCGAGTTTTCCTTTCTTTCCCGACACGACAACATGGCTACCGTTGATCGTTACCTTGACGCCGTCCGGCAAAACGATTGGCATCTTTCCAATTCGTGACATGCCAAACCTCCTTCTACCAGATCTTGCAGATGACTTCGCCGCCAATTCCCTGGCGGCGCGCCTGCTGTCCGGTCATCACGCCCCGGGACGTAGTCAGTACTGCAATTCCCATACCGCTAAGCACCCAGGGTATCTCATCCTTGGCCACGTAAACACGGCGCCCTGGACTGCTTACTCGCTTGAGGCCGGAAATAACAGGCCGGCGGTTACGCCGATCACCGGTATACTTCAATTTCAACCGCAGCACTGGCTGGGGCTGTTCGGGCAACACCTGAAAGTCATCGATGTAACCCTCATCCTTTAATACGACAGCCAACTTCTCCTTTATGCCGGATGAAGGCAAGGAGACTGTTTCATGCTCGCGCATCGTAGCGTTACGAATACGACTAAGCATATCGGCAATTGGATCGCTCATTGACATGATTATTGCACCTCTACCAGCTAGATTTGACCAGACCGGGGATATTGCCGTTCAGGGCCTGTTCGCGGAAACATATCCGGCACAGTCCAAATCTGCGCATGTAGCCACGCGGCCGGCCACACACGTTGCCTGACCGGGGATCTACCCACTGGCAACGATTGCGAACGCGCACTTCGTACCTGCGGTTCTTCTCGCGGGCTACCATTGACTTCTTCGCCATGCTTTTCTCCTTAAATTCTCAGACCGTCAGTTCGTCAATGCCGTCACTCAGCGTGTTGGCGAAACGGCATGCCAAGCTGGACCAGTAAACTGCGGCCCTCTTCATCTGTCTGGGCAGAAGTGACGATGTTCACTTCCATGCCCCGGATCTTGTCAATCGAGTCGTAGTCGATCTCCGGGAATATCAGTTGCTCAGTCAAACCAAGTGAGTAGTTTCCACGGCCGTCAAAAGAATCGGGCGACACTCCCTGAAAATCGCGTGTACGGGGTAATGCGACATGGACAAGCCTGGTATAGAAACTCCACATCCGCTCTCCGCGAAGTGTCACCTTAACGCCGATCGCCCGTCCCTCGCGCAGCTTAAAGCTGGCAATAGATTTCTTGGCGCGAGTCACAACCGGTTTTTGACCCGTGATGAGCTCAATGTCGTTGACCGCATGGTCAATTGCCTTGGCATTATCCAGAGCCTCACCCAAACCGACATTCACCACGATCTTTTTCAATGTGGGTACCTGCATGACACTCTGGTACTCATACCGTTTGATCAGGTCTGGGACAATCTCGTCCTTATATTGCTCTTGCAGCGGCTTCAAAGCCATCTCAATTCCTTTTCTTCAACTTGCCAATTGGGCCTGGTCAACAAACCTGGTAATGTGGGCGCCAGTCCTAATCGATATCTTCACCACTTTTCACTGAGTAGCGAATTCGGCGATCATCTTCTCGCCGAATTCCTATTCGGGTGAGCTGACCGGTTTGCGGGCAAATCAACATCACGTTCGAGGCATTTATCGGCGCTTCAAATTCAATGATCCCGCCTTGAGCCGGCGTCCGACCACCTGAGGGCCGTGGCTTCTGGTGTTTCTTGACGACATTCACGCCTGAAACGACCAGGCGGTTCGTCCGAGGATCGACGCGTTGTACCTTGCCGCGCAGGCCCTTGTCTTCACCCGATATTACCTCGACTTCATCACCTTCTCTGATACGCATAATGACCAACCTATATCCTGCACGCTGTCCGCTGAAATCTGCGCCGTAATCACCGGAGCGATCATCGGCTGAACCGAACAGCTTCAATCAATCAACCAAATCTGGCCAAGACCAGGTTCTTCAAACGTCTGTTAAAGCACCTCTGGCGCCAGCGACATGATCCGGCCGAAACCTTTGTCGCGGAGCTCGCGGGCCACCGGCCCAAAAACGCGAGTACCTACCGGATTCCGGCCTTCCGCGTCGAGAAGCACGGCAGCATTGTCGTCGAATGCGATATAGCTGCCGTCTTCACGCTTGTATTCCTTCTTGGTACGGACAATAACCGCCTTCACAATAGTGCTCTTTCTGACGGCCGAGTTGGGCACTGCTTTCTTTACCGTACCAACGACAATATCGCCCACGCCGCCATACTTTCGGCTTGTCCCGCCAACAACCTGTATGACCAGGAGTTCGCGCGCGCCGGAATTGTCCGTGACAACTAACCTGCTCTCTTGCTGGATCATTCTTGCTGCCTCTTCCTAACGCGCTTTCTCCAGGATGGAAACTACTGAATAGCGCTTGTGCCGGCTGACAGGGCGCGACTCGATAATCAACACCCGGTCGCCTTCGCCACACTCATTGCTCTCATCGTGAGCTTTGTACTTCTTGACCATCCTGATCACTTTGCCATACTGCTTGTGGCGCCTGGTCGTAGCCACCGACACAACGACAGTTTTGTCCATCTTGTCGCTAACCACTGTACCTATCAGGCGTTTTCTTTGTTCTCTCATCGACCGTCCATCCTCGATTCACCGGCTCTCACTGCGGTTATCCGCGAGCCTTCCGCCGGGCCCTTCGGCCACGGATCTTCTTCTTGTTCAAATTCACGCGCGTCTTGGCAAGCTCATCGTCGTTCTCGTCGACGAAAGATACCAGCCACATGCTTTCTTCATAGTCGAAATACGCTTCGGCCGCCCACTCCTTATCGTCTATAACCTTGACGACATCTGGATCCTGCGCCGCTTCTTCGATGGCCAGTTGGCGCATGCGTAGGACGGTCTTCAACTGGGCCACTTCACGCCTGACATGCCGTACGCGCATGACATCTTCCAACCGGGCCGAAGCGTGCTGGAAGCGCAGGTTGAATATCTCTTCCCGGGCATTCTCCAGCAACTCCTCGATTTGATCGTCGCTCATGTCTCGTAGTTCAACAATGCTAGCCATCAGATACTCTCTTCTCTCGATATTATTTGGGTTCTGATCGGCAATTTGTATCCGCCGCGCCTCAAGGCCTCCCGGGCCACATCTTCCGGCACGCCGGCAACTTCAAACATAACCCGGCCCGGCTTGACAACAGCCACCCAGTGATCTACCGTCCCTTTACCCTTGCCCATCCGGGTCTCGGCCGGTTTGGCCGTCACGGGTTTGTCCGGGAAGATGCGAATCCAATAACGACCGCGGCGACGCATTTGGCGAACAACTGCCCGCCTCACGGCTTCAATTTGCCGGCTAGTGATCCAGCCGGCCTCGGTGGCTTGCAGGCCATAATCACCCTGCATCAACTGCGTGCCGCCCTTGGCCATACCTCGCATGCGACCACGAAACTGCTTGCGGTATTTCACGCGTTTTGGCATTAACATGACAATCTCTCCAATCCTCGTTAGCCGCTGACGTAGACGTCTGTCGCCTCGCTCTTCTGCGGAAGAACTTCGCCCTTGTAGATCCAGACTTTGACGCCAATTCGGCCGAATGTCGTGAGGGCCTCCGAGAAGCCGTAGTCAAGATCGGCTCGAATCGTATTTCTAGGCACCTGGCCGTCCCAGATCTTCTCCTTCCGCGCCATTTCTGCGCCCGAAAGCCGGCCGCCGCATTCAATACGTATGCCCTGCGCGCCTTGGCGCATCGCCTGTAGGACCGCGCGCTTCATGGCTCTGCTGTGCGAGATCCGTCTGTTCAGTTGCCCGGCGATATTCTCCGCTACCAGTTGGGCGTCCAAGTCTGGCATGGAGATCTCTTCGACGTCCAACCTGACAGACTTGCCGGTCAAATCGCGCAATTTGCTGCGTAATTCCTTCACCGTGGCCCCTTTTCGACCGATAACAATGCCCGGTTTGGAAGTATAGAGCAATATCTGAATCTGATTCGGAAAACGCTCGATTTCGATCCGGGAAATGCCGGCCCGCGGCAATTCCTTGCTGATGAGCCGCCGGATAGCGAAGTCCTCGTGCAGGAGCTCTCGATATCGATCACCCTCGGCATACCATCGGGTGTTCCAATCACGTATTGTTTTTAGACGAAATCCAACTGGATGTACTTTACGTCCCAACGTCTCTACTCCTTAGAGTGTATAGTCCACTACTTCGCGCTCAGCCAACATAACCGTAATGTGCGATGATCGCCGCAATATCGGTTTGAATCGACCGCGGGCGCCAAAACGGCCTCCATAGGGGGCCAACCGTCGCCGCGGCCCTTCATCGGCAAATGTTCGGCTCACGAACAGCTCATCGATTTCTAGTCCATAATTCTGCTCGGCATTGGCTACAGCCGATTGCACGAGTTTAAATACGGGTTCGGCCGCCTTGTTTGGCATGAAACGTAAGACATCCAGCGCCTCGGCGGCATCCTTGCCACGGATGGTATCCAGAACCAATCGCACTTTCTGAGCCGAGATGGGAATATGACGAGCGACTGCTTTGACTTCAAATGCTTCAGCCATGGTTATCGACGCCCTCTCTTCTCTGCTCTTGAGATGTGCCCTCGGTAAGTGCGCGTCGGCGCAAATTCGCCCAGCTTATGCCCTACCATGTTCTCGGTGATGTAAATAGGAACATGACGCCGGCCATCGTGCACGGCGATCGTATGTCCAACCATCTGCGGGAAAATGGTGCTGGCCCGTGACCAGGTGCGCAAAACCTGCCGTCCACCGGATTGGTTTAGGGATTCTACTTTTGCTAGCAGTTTCGGGTCGACAAACGGCCCTTTCTTTAGTGAACGTGACATTGTGCTGTCTCCTACCGACGCTTCTTCGAACGACGACGAAATATGAATTTGTCGGTCGACTTATTGCGACGGGTTCGTCTTCCAAGCGCGGGCTGACCCCAGGGCGTCTTTGGCCCGGGCATACCGACTGGTGAACGACCCTCGCCGCCACCGTGAGGATGGTCATTGGGGTTCATCGCCGATCCACGCACGGTGGGTCGAATACCTAAGTAACGCTTGCGACCGGCCTTGCCCAGCTTCACATTGCCGTGCTCGACATTGCCTACCTGGCCAATAGTCGCCAGACAGTCCTGTCGGATAAATCGCTCTTCGCCAGACGGCAGCCGGACAATGGCGTACTCGGCGCCTTCCTTGGCCAGCAGCTGGGCCGAAGTTCCCGCCGAGCGCACCAATTGACCTCCGCGACCAACCTGTAGTTCAACATTGTGAATCATCGTACCCTGAGGAATGCTGCGTAGCGGCAGCGTATTTCCTGGCCGGATCTCGGCTTGCTGCGAGCTCACCACTGAGTCGCCTACCTTCATGCCCAGAGGAGCAATGATGTAGCGCTTCTCGCCATCGGCGTAAACCACCAGGGCAATACGCGCAGAACGATTGGGGTCATACTCGATTGACCTAACCGTGCCAGGAACATCAAACTTATCGCGCCGGAAATCAATCTGGCGATAACGACGCCGGTGCCCACCGCCACGATGGCGCACCGTAATCTTTCCGCGAGAATTGCGGCCGGCGCGCTTACGCAAGCCCGCCGTCAACGATTTGACCGGCGTCGCGTGTGTAATTTCCTCGAACGTCTGGCCGCTCATATCGCGGCGGCCTGGAGACGTTGGCTTAAATACCTTTATCGGCATAATTCCTCCAGAGACGGACGTTAGCGTGGCCTGCGCCTGGGAACGTACCCCAGGCCGGCGGCCCTCACCTCATCCCTGCTTATCCCACGCCCTCAAATAGATCAATTCGGCCACCCGGCGCCAGGGTAACGATAGCCTTCTTATAACCCGCTCGGCGAACGGTAACTCGTCGCCAGCGCCGGGCACGTTTGGCCGGCATGTTGGATACACGTACCTTTTCCACCTCGACTTCAGGCCAGGCCAACTCTATCGCTTCTTTGATCTGCATCTTATTGGCCCGGTTATTGACCACGAACGTATATTGATTCAACTCTGAGGCCATCAGGTTGCTCTTTTCCGTAATCACCGGCCGGCGAATGATTTCACGCCAATGCATCGACTACTCCTCCTCATCCGTAGAATCAGGTAGTTCGTCAAACTCGGCCACAGCCGGAACGCTGCCCTCTGGACCAAGATAGCCCTGAATGACTTCCAGGGCCGCCAGCGGCATGACGATCTTTTGATGGCCGAGCAGGTCTCGAATGTTAAGATATCCGGCTCCTAGCGTCTTTACGTCAGCTAAATTGCGAGCCGATTTTTCCACGCTTGAATTTGCCTCGCCGATGAGAACCAGTGTGCTGGTCTGTCCCGTCAGCACATCTAGAATCCCGACGATTTCCTTCGTCTTGGGCTCCGACATCTCAAGCGCATCCAGGACCACAATATCGCCGCTCTGAGCTTTTGCGCTAAGCGCTGAGCGCAGTGCTGCCCGGCGCATCTTACGCGGCATGTCCTGCTCGTATGATCTTGGTCGCGGACCATGAGCCACGCCACCGCCCACGAATATCGGCGCACGGCGGCTGCCGTGTCGGGCACGGCCGGTGCCTTTCTGCCGGTACCACTTGGCCCCGGTTCGCCTGACTTCCGCGCGCGTCTTGGCATTGTGAGTGCCGCGCCGCCGATTTGCCAACTGGCGTACCAATGCCTGGTGCATCAAATCTCGGTTGATATTTGCTTCGAATATACTGGCCGGCAAGTCGACGGCGCCAACTGTTTTGCCGGACATGTTGAGAACTGAAACTTTCATCGCGTCCTCTCCACTAACCCTTTGCCGCGTCGCGGATCATCACCAATCCACCCTTCGCGCCAGGAACGCTGCCCTTCACCGCAATGAGATTGCGTTCTGGGTCAATGCGAACGACTTCCAAATTCTGAGACGTTACTCGCTCGTTACCCATCCGGCCGGCCATGCGCAATCCCTTGATCACGCGGCTCATACCAGATGTTGCCCCGATCGAGCCAGGCGCGCGCTGGCGATCCGACTGACCATGTGTTTTTGGCCCACCGCTGAAGCCGTGGCGTTTTACTACGCCGGCAAAACCACGCCCCTTAGAGCGACCGACAATATCGACTCGATCGCCGAATTCAAATTGGGCAACAGTCAGTATTTGGCCGACCTTATACTCGGCAGCGCTACGAGTGCGGATTTCGCGCAAGTGACGCACTGCCGGTATTCCCGCCGACTCCTTGCGCTGCGGGTGCTTGGCGTTTGCTTTCAGCAAGCCGAGATGACCTCGCTCTGGCCGCGTCAGGCGATTCTCTTTAACTTCCCCAAAGCCAAGCTGGACGGCGTTGTAGCCATCCGGCTTGCTCAATTTGACTTGTGTAATGTAGCACGGCCCTGCTTGAATGATCGTCGCCGGAGACACAACGCCGTCGTCGTCAATTACTTGGGTCATGCCCACTTTTACGCCTAGTAAACCTTTCATTAACAACCTCCCGGGACTGCCAGCTACCAGGCCAGAGCCGCATCATCCGTGTGGTTGGAGATTGAAAGCCTCATTTCCATCTGGTCCGGCTTCCAATCTCGGCAATTAGTTCTTCGTTCTAAATCGATATCTCAATGTCGACACCAGCCGGCAAGTTGAGCCGCATCAAAGTGTCTATCGTCTTCGAGTCAGGATTAACCACGTCAAGAAGACGCTTGTGCGTACGAATCTCGAAATGCTCATGCGAGTCCTTATCAATGAAGGTACTGCGACGAACCGTGAAGCGCTCGACGCGCGTCGGGAGCGGAACTGGGCCGATGACCTGGGCGCCCGTTCGCTCGGCCGTATCGACAATGCGTTTAGTCGACTGATCGAGTACTCGGTGATCGTATGCTTTTAGACGAATGCGAATCTTTTGTGCCATGCGCGCCTCGTTAACAAGGGCGTTGTTCTGTATCCAACGCCCTTGTCGGTTTGCTTCTCTACTTGTCAGTCCAATATTTGGGTGATAACGCCGGCGCCGACGGTCAAGCCGCCCTCGCGAATGGCGAAGGTGCTGCCCTGCTCCAACGCCACGGGTGTTATCAACTCAACTTTCAGATTCACGTTATCGCCAGGCATGACCATTTCCACCCCTTCCGGTAACGTGATCTCGCCGGTTACGTCCATCGTGCGGATGTAGAACTGCGGCCGGTAGCCGGGGAAGAATGCCTTATGCCGTCCACCCTCGTCCTTGCGCAGCACATATACCTCGCCCATGAACTTCTTATGTGGC
>JBFFWQ010000011.1:0-81504 GCA_041570195.1 Promineifilaceae bacterium (SeqCode)
CCTTGTCTTTCATAGATAGCTTCCGCATTCGAGACCTTGACAAAGGGGTTGCCCCGCCGAAGCTCCTGAGGAAAAGCTACAACTAAATCTGAAATGCTATTTGGTCTGTTGGTCCTAATCCATTCTTTCACCACCGCCAGCACTAGCCTTCGCTTATTGAAGACATGTCCATTGAAACGATACTTAGTCAGGTCTCTCTGAGACCTTTTTGCTTCCCGCCTTTCTTCAGATTTCTGCCTTATCTTGATTTGATAACTTTCTGCCTCCGGAAGGGGAATGACCTGTTGGACATCTATCAGCAATTTGCCTTCAAATCTGTACGGAATCAGGCGCACACAGCGAATGTCCAGGTCTCTATCGTTGAGCCACATTACCGACGTAGTTAGCTCTTTGGAAAAATCTGCTGATACGAGAATGATTCTAACGTCAACCCCAAAGTCATCCTCTTGAGGTTCGTCCCAACCCAGAAATTCTAGCAACAGCGTCTGGGCATCTTCTTCTGGAGCGGTCGCTTCCAGGTACGTTTGGTATATCTCAACAGCGCGCCTGAAGGTAAGTGTAGACACCATGGCCGCATAACGCAGAGACTGCAGATCCATATGTTCACCGGTCTCATTGCGCTTCAGTTCAATGACGACCAGGTTGCCATTGGTGTCGACAGCCAGAAGGTCGATTCTGCGTTTACTGCCCGACCACTCGGAGAGTTCCTCAGCAATTACAAGGGTTTCGGGTGCGATTATTTCGATCTGTTCTTTCAACGCTGACTGAAGGTGATTTCTTTCCAGAATCCCTTCGCTGCTGAAGCTTGTCACTTCTATTTTTTCCAATTCGTTATCGGCGAAACTGTAGATTGCCATAGGTGAGTCCCTCTTTCCGGCCGAATCAGTCCAAATCGCTAACGAGTTCTGTGACCGCCTGAAGCGGGTAAACTGTCAAATTGTGGTCGATTGAATACGAGTGCTGACCGGGATAAATGATCCACACATGGCGTAACTCAAGATCCTTGATAGCCTGGCGCATGGAGCGCGTGGCGTCGGGAGCCTCATTCAACTTCATCGCGATGCCATAGCGTTGGCCTCTGTGAAAAAAGAGTAGATCAAGCTCAGCCCCGCTATGGGTGGCCCAGAAATAGGCTTGTGTTGGCTTCACGGCTTGAAGAACTTGCTCCAGCACAAAGCCTTCCCATGATGCGGCAACCTGCGGATGAGCCATCAAGCTGTGGCGGTTTGGAAGGTCCAACAGAGCATGCAGCAAGCCCGTATCACGCAGGAAGATTCTTGGCGATTTGACCTGACGTTTGCCGATGTTCGTATACCAGGGCTGCAGTTGACGAACCATGAATGTCCCGGTAAGAACATCCAGATAGGATCGGACAGTCTTATCGGACAGACCCATCGCTCGTCCCAGCGCCGAAGCATTCCAGGTCTGGCCATGGTTATGGGCAAGCATCGTCCAGAAACGACGCATATTGGGCGTTGGAACCGCGATGCCCAGTCGCGGAATATCACGCTCCAAAAAAGTGCGGACAAAGCCCTCGCGCCAGGCCAGGCTGTCTTCGTCAGAGTCAGCCAGATAGGAACGGGGGAAGCAGCCTCGAACCCAAAGTGTCTGCCACTGTTCAGGGTCAATCTCGCCCAGGTCAAATCCCTGAAGTTCGATGGCTTCCACCCGACCGGCTAGAGTCTCAGATACATTCTTGATGATTTCAGGCGATGCGCTGCCAAGCACGAGGAATCGGGCCTTGTTTTCCGGACGGTCCACCAGAATCCGAAGTGTACTAAACAGCTGGGGTGCAACCTGGATCTGGTCAATGACAACCAACCCCCCAAGAGATCCAAGTACAAGCTCCGGGTTCTGTAAACGGCGCACATCTGGTTGTGATTCAAGATCAAAATGAGTGACGGCTAGGTCGCCTGACGACTGCTGAGCGAAGGCCCGAGCCAACGTCGTCTTGCCTGCCTGTCTGGGTCCTAGCAGGGCTGTTACCGGCGAACGTCTAGTTGCCTCGTTCAGCCGTTGCAGATAAGTCGATCTCGATACCATCCGCTACATTCTACCTTGAAAACTCGGATTAAGACTCCGAATTTTCAAGTTTTTTGTGTTACTTTGGTACTTCCAAGCGCTGATTCAACATGGTCTCGGCCCCAATTAGAAAGCTACAGGTCCTGGCAGCAGCGCTTTCAAGACCCAAGACCCCCGCACTAAACCCAACCACAACTAGGTTGCGTTCAGTAACACTTCGCCATTTTCCCGGAAACTAACGAACTCGCGGAATCGGCAAAACGATTGCAAGTCTCCGAGAAAGGTGTTCGCCCTCTCGATTAAACGGGTAGCAGGTTCTGATGGAATTCAGAGTTGGCTATCTATCCCCCAGCCAGAACCTGGGTCCCGGAGAAGACCGCCTCACGCGCGGCGTCAAAGAACGGTTCGGGGTAGACGCCCAACAGGAAGGTGAGGACCAGGGCCACGACCACCGCGGCCGCTATGGCCGGTTTAACGACCACCTCGCCTTCTCCATCGTACATGAATGAGTAGAACACCACCCGCAGGTAGAAGTAGGCCGAGACCACGCTAGTGATCACGGCGATGACGGCCAACCAGGTCATGTCGGCGTTGATCACCGCGCCGAAGACGCCGAACTTGGCCGTGAAGCCGCCGGTCGGCGGGATGCCGGTCAGCGACAGCATGAAGTAGGCCAAAGCCAGGGCCAGCAGCGGGCTGCGTTTGTAGAGACCTTTGTAGTCGTCCAGCATGACGCCCTGATTGTCTTTGCGCTCCACGGCGATGACGATGGCGAAGGCGCCGAGATTTGTGAACAAGTAGGCCAGCATATAGAACAAGGCCGCACTCATGCCCTCTTGGGAATCCACGGCCGCGGCCACACCCATCATGATGAATCCGGCATGGGCGATGCTGGAATAAGCCAGCATGCGTTTGACGTTGCGCTGAACCAGAGCGATGACGTTACCGGTGATCATGGTCAATGCGGCAATTACCGCCAGAGCCGGCACCCAGGCTTCGCTGATGTCAGGCAGCGCGTAGATGAAAATGCGAATCAGGGCCGCGAATCCGGCAACCTTGGCCCCAACTGACATGAAGGCAGTGACTGACGTCGGCGCGCCTTCGTAAACGTCGGGCGTCCACATATGGAACGGTACGGCAGCCACCTTGAAGGCCAAGCCAACCAGGATCAACACCGCACCGACGAACAGCAATTCGCTGCCGGCGACCGCGCTGTCCAAAACCTCGGGCAGAGCCGTCGTACCCGTAGCCCCATATACCATGGCGATGCCGAAGACCAGAAAACCTGAGGCGAATGCGCCCAGCAAGAAGTACTTCAAGGCCGACTCTTCTGAGTCAAGCCGCGGCCGGGCAAAGCCAGAAAGAACGTACAATGGAATCGAAAGCAGCTCCAGGGCCAGAAAGATCAGTATCAGGTCATTGGCCATGGCCATTAACATCATACCGCTGACCGAGAATAGCATCAGGTAGTAGTATTCGCCGCGCTCAAGATCAGCTTTTCGCAAATAGTCGAGGGAGATCAAGACCGTCATGAACGCCGTAAGTAGAATGATGGCGTTGATGAACAGGCTATAGTTGTCGACCATGACCATCGGCGTTCCACCCTCGGGAATAAAGGTGCCCCTTTGTACTCCCCACAGACCGATGGTTTGAATGAAAGCCAGGACGATGCCAACCAGGCTCAACCAGGCGATCCAGGTCTTGTTTTTGCTACGAACAATCAGATCCAGGAGCATCAGGACAACGGCCGTGCCCACGATGAGCAACCAGGGCAAGATGAGAAGCAGATTTAGCGTTGGCGCTTGGAACATAATGGTCAGAGTCCCTCACTCGATCCAATTTTCACAATGATACCAGATTTGACCTTGCCAGCCACGTCAAGACAGGCTCATAAAACGGCTTTGAGCCCGTTTGCTTCGCACAGACGGGGCCTTTCAACCCTGGGCAATCCCGTAAAGCAATTCCAGCCGAACAACACGTTTAGTCAACTCCGTTGGCCGGCCGGATCCAGACCCGGTTGCTATGAAATGTGCTTTGACCGGCCAAATCGCCTAGAGTGTCCGGTGTGGTCCAATTGACGTTGCGGCCGCCGCTGAGCTTGGGCCAATAACCCTTCGGCGAAGCCAGCACACCGCGCCGCACATTGTCGGTAACTACAGCTCGCAGCTCTAACCAACCGCGTCCATTTTCTAGCACGACCCGGTCCCCATCGCCGATGTTTCGCTCCTCGGCATCGGCCGGATGAATTTCCAGAAATGGCGATCCTTCCCTGCCCACCAATCCTGGCTGGTTGGCCAGGCTACTGCTGACGAAGTGATGGGCCGCGCCGCTCAGCAGCATCAGCGACATCGCCGGGTCAAAACGGGCGTCGTCTGGATCCCGGCCGCCGTCGTCGGCTGCTATCGCTTCGAAGGCCGGCAGCGGGCCCAATCCTAGCCGGGCAAAGGCCATGCTGTACAGCTCGACCTTGCCGCTGGGCGTTGGGAAGCGGCCGCCGGCAAAGGGCACATCTGATTCTAACGCCAGCTGGACCGTTCTCTCTTCTTCCAGTCGCTTCAGCGTGATGCCCTGCAACGCCGGATTACGTTCGGCCGTCGCCGCCAGGACCTCGGCGATAACTTCGTCCTCGTCTTGTTTCAGCCATGAATCGTCAAAGCCCATAGCCCGGGCCAGCAAACGCATGACGGTCCAGTTGCTCTTGCTTTGTGCCAGCGGCGGGATGGCCGGCCGGTTAAAGGTCAGGTAGGTGTGGCCATAGGCCTTGTTCAGGTCCGTTTGCTCCAATTGCGAAGTGGCCGGCAAAACGATATCGGCGTAATCGGCCGTGTCGGTCATGAACAATTCGTGGACTACGGTAAACAGGTCCTCGCGCTGCAGTCCTTCTACGATACGACCGGCATTGGGCGACGAAGCGACCGGATTTGCAGCAAAGACGAATAACGACTTGATCGGCGGATCTTGGGCTTCGCCTAGAAGCGCCGCACCCAGCCGGTTCATATTCACCCGGCGGCCTGGGGCCGGACTGTGACGCCATTTGTTTACCGCTTCACTGTCCCAGGTCACATAGCCGCCGGCGGTATAGGCCAAGCCGCCGCCCCGAATTCCGTATTGGCCGGTCAGGGCCGGCAGAGCGCAGATAGCCCGGACGTTTTGGCCGCCGTTCAGGTTACGATTGATGCCGTCCGAGATCTTGATCAATGCCGGCCGGCTCGATGCGTACAGCCGGGCCAGGCTCACAACTTGCTCTTCGTCCAGCCCGGTGAGTGCCGCCACACGCTCTGGCGGATAGCCGGCCAGGCTAGCCCGAAGCTCAGGCCAGCCAACCGTATGCTCGGCCAGCCAGGCTTCATCGTGAAGCCCTTCGCCGACGATGACATGTGCCAGGCCAAGCGCCAACACACCGTCGCTGCCCGGTCGCGGGGCCAGATGCAGATCAGCGCCTTTCGCCGTCCTTGTGCGGCGCGGGTCGATGACCACCAGCCGCGTCCCCTGGCGCTGAGCCTGACGCAAAAAGGGCATGAAATGAGGCCCGGTGCTAGCCGGGTTATGGCCCCACACAATGACCAGCTTGCTGTGGCTGACATCGGCATAACCCTGGCTGTGACGGGCGCCGAGCGTCGTCATGACGGCCACATTGGCCGCCGCGTCGCAAATAGTCCGCTCTAATTGGCTGGCGCCCAGGCGATTCCAGAAACGGCCGTTGGCCACGGTCAACTGGACCAGTCCCAGCGTACCGCTGTAACTATAGGGCAAAATCGCTTCCGGCCCATGCTCGGCAATGATCTGCCCCCAGCGCTCGGCGATCTGTGCCAGGGCCTCCTCCCAGGAAATCGGCCGCCAATTGCCGCTGCCTTTAGGCCCAACGCGGTGCAGCGGCCGGGTCAGGCGGTCCGGGTGGTAGATATGGTCCAGGTAAGGCCGCACCTTGGCGCACAGCCAACCCTGGGTGATCGGGTGGTCCGGATCGCCGCGAAAAGCCACGGCCCGACCATCCCGTACCTCAGTTATTACCCCGCAAGTATCCGGGCAATCATGTGGGCATGCGCCGTGTATGAGCTTCAAGCCGTTAGTCATGAGTTGCTAACTGCCGGCCTGGGAAATGAATGATGGTGGATGATGGTCTGGTCAGGCAACAAATGGACAAAGCTGTAACCCGGTAGTTCATCTGGATCATAGCGCACGTCTGCATCGCCGGGCCAGGCGGCAAACTGAGAAAAGACGCTGGCTGTGCTCGTGTAGC
The DNA here is from genome assembly GCA_041570195.1 of Promineifilaceae bacterium (SeqCode). Taxonomy (GTDB): domain Bacteria; phylum Chloroflexota; class Anaerolineae; order Promineifilales; family Promineifilaceae; genus UBA11865. The sequence goes on from JBFFWQ010000011.1 coordinate 6,263, forward strand.
GAATGCCGTCGCGGATGTTCTGCATGTGCTGGTGTACGTGTCCATAAAAGACGCCTCGCAACCGACTTTGGGCCGGCCGCAGCGCCTGGTGTAAAGCCTCGCCATTCAACACTGGCATATGTTTGTCCATCCAGATCGAATTCATGGTCAAGACCGGGTAATGCAAAAAGATGGTAAGCGGCGGACCTTCCGGCCCGGCCTCTCGGGCCACTACTTCGAATTGAGAATCTGGCAGCAGCCCATTGGGTTCAATTTCGTCTGGCCCGCGGGCGTCGAGCACCAGAAAACGATAACCCTTTACCGCAAAAGCATACGACAATCGGTCTGGATCATGGTCAACATCCTCTTTGTGGCCCATGGGCAAGTAACGGCGAATATCGGCCGCCGTATCATGGTTACCAACGACATAATAGATGGGCGCGTCCAATGGCGCCAGCGTTTCGGCGGCCAGCCGATAAGCGGCCGGATCGGGTTCGGTGACCACATCACCGGTATGAACGACAAAATCCGGCCGCTGAGGCAGGTGGTTGATGATTTCGACCACGCGCCGGGCGCACGGCACCGGGTAATGTCCATGGCGACTATAATCGGCCGTCGGGCCAAAATGCGTGTCGCTGATGTGGACGAAATAGACAACCTCGTCTGGCATTGGTTAACTCGCCCTCACTGCGATGTTCGCCTTCTACGTACAACCGCCCTCAGGCCAGTTGGCCTGAGGGCGGCGCTGATTTTCTGGATAGATATCGCGTCTAATGGCAACAGTTACCGGCACGAGGTGCCTACGGCAATGCTGCCACCGCCGTCTCCAGAGAGCCGACTAACTTGGCTACCGTAGTATCCATCAATTCGAAATACGGCGATGGGTAAATGCCGATCCAGACGATAAAGATCAGGAAGGCGATGAAAATAGCCAATTCTCGCCTATTCACATCGCGCAGCCGCCGGTTCTCCTCCTTGTCCAACGGCCCCATGAACACCCGCTGGAACATCCACAGCAGGTAAATCGCAGCCAGAATCACGCCCGAAGCGGCGAAAGCGGTGTAGATCCAGGGATTTGGTCCTAGAGCCTCCTCGGCGCCCATGGAGCCCAGGAGAATGGTGAACTCGCCCACGAAGCCGTTCAGCCCCGGCAAGCCCATACTGGATAAGATCACCACCAGAGATAGGGCGGTGAACAAAGGCATGGCCCGCCAGATGCCGCCAAAGGCCGACATGGCCCTTGTGTGGCGTTGCTCGTAAAGGATGCCAACCAGGAAGAACAAGGCGCCGGTGCTCAGACCATGGTTGATACCTTGCAAGATGCCGCCCTGCAAGCCGGCCTCATTCAGTGAGAAAATACCCAACATGACAAAACCCAGATGGCTGACGCTGGAATAGGCCACCAGTCGCTTGACGTCCTTCTGCGGGAAGGAGACGATCGCCCCGTATATGATGCCGATGATGGCCAGGATGGCAATAGCCGGCGCGAAGTAGGTTGACGCCTCTGGGAACAAGGGTAGATTGAAACGGATGAAGCCGTACGTACCCATCTTTAGCAAGACGCCGGCCAGGATCACCGACCCGGCCGTGGGCGCTTCAGTATGGGCATCTGGCAGCCAGGAGTGGAAGGGGAAGATTGGCACCTTGACCGCGAAAGCGATGGCGAAGCCCAAGAACAGCAGCCGCTGGATATTGACAGCGGCGAAAGCGTCTCGATTGGCGATGAGATCAGGCAGATCAAAGGTGCCTGTGCTCAAGCCCAGGTACAGGATGGCCAACAACATCAGCAACGAGCCCGCCATCGTGTAGAGGAAGAACTTGATGGCCGCGTAAACCCGCCGTTCGCCGCCCCACATGCCGATGAGGAAATACATTGGGATCAGCGTGAATTCCCAGAATATATAGAACAGGAACAGATCCTGGGCCAGGAATACGCCGGTCATACCTGTCAGCAGCAACAACATGAAGATGTAATATTGTCGCACCTGATTCTTGATCGCCGACCAGGATGAAATGACGGCCAACAGCGTGATGAAGGTCGTCAGCATGACAAACAAGATGCTAGTACCATCCACGCCCATGTAGTAGCTGATGCCCAGCGAAGGGATCCAGGTTACCTTCTCGACCATCTGCAGTCCAGGATCGCTCGGTTCAAATTCGATTAGCACCACGATCGAGATGATCAAGGTGATCACCGCCGTGCCGATAGCGATCTGCTTGATCAGCTTGTCCGACTCGACCTTGAACGGCCGTAGCAACAGCAGTGCCAACACGCCGACCAGCGGGAAAAATGTTACCAGTGACAGAAGACCAAAACCGTCCATTTTATCTCCAACGTAGAGATTCGTTGTTGGTTCTCAAATCGCGAACCGATTCCTAAATCTATAAGGCAACGTACAGAAAGTAAGCTAACAACGCGATCACGCCCAAGAATACAGCCAGGGCATAGTTGCGCACATATCCAGTTTGTGTAAGTCGCAGTTGATCGGCCAGCCAGCGCGTTGCCTGTCCACTGCCGTTCACCAGCCAACCGTCGATGAAGCGCAAGTCAAATTTGCTGCTCAGCCAGCCAGCCAGACCGACGAAGCCGTCGCGAATGACGCGATCGTGAAACCAATCGTGCCAGAAGGCCCAGTCCACCTTATCGGCCAGGAATTGGGCCAACCAGTTGTAGGCCGGCACAAAGACTTTCATATAAAGGGTGTTCAGTGGCAGCACACTCATCCACCAGATAGGTGTCCTTTCCAAAGGATCGGGATCTTCGGCCTTTTCCGGTCGGTTGCGATAGACCAACCAGGCGAAGAGTAGGCCCGAGAGCGCCAGCACAGTCGACATGGCCGCCACCAAATAAGTCAGGGCTAGCGGCGTGTCCGGCACGTTGACGCCGGTCAGCTCCTCAAGCTCTTTCTCTATCTCAAAGACCGGCAGCGAATGTTCCAGCCATTGCTCGATGAGCACCCGGTATCCCAGATCGTGGGCCTCCTCCGCACGGTCGGCCGACGCTGCGGTCAAGAATGGGAAATTGAGAATGCCGGCAAAGACGCTCAGAACGGCCAGGATAATCAGCGGCGCGGTCATCAACGGCGCGCTTTCCACAGCGTTCTCGGCCGCTTCGTGGCGCGGTTTGCCAAAGAAAACCATCAGCAGTTGCCGGCCCATGTAAAAGGCCGTACAGAAGGCGGCGATGGTCAACAGGATATAGATCAGGGTGAAATCCGTGCCCTCGTTATTGAAACCATGGGCCAGGATCTCGTCCTTGGACCAAAAACCGGCCAAGGGGAAAATACCGGCCAAAGCCAGGGCACCTAGCATATAGACCACAAAGGTCGTCTTCATCTTGTGACGCAGGCCACCCATGGTGCGCATATCCTGGGGATCGAAGCTGTCCTCACCCTCGTGATGATCGCTCTCATGCAGATGGTGATGTCCGTGCTCCATGCCGTGAATGACGGAGCCAGAACTCAAGAACAGGAGCCCCTTGAAGAAAGCATGGGCCACCAGGTGGAAAATGGCCGCCACATAAGCCCCCATGCCGGCCGCAGCGATCATGAAACCGAGTTGGCTGACGGTCGAGTAAGCCAGGACCTTCTTGATGTCATATTGCGTAAAGGCGATAAGCCCGGCCACGACGGCCGTGATCGCTCCGGTATAGGCAACCAGGTCGGCCGAGGTAACCTGGGCGAATAGAGTCTCGCCGCTTACCCGGGCGATCTCGTACAAGACCTCGCTGCGCACGATGAGATACACGCCGGCGGTGACCATGGTCGCCGCGTGAATCAAGGCTGAAACCGGCGTGGGGCCAGCCATCGCATCAGGTAACCACACATAGAGCGGGATCTGGGCTGACTTACCGGCCGCGCCCAATAAAAATAGCGCTGTAACGATAGTCAAGACGGCGCCGATAGTCATCTCCACGCCCAATAGGTTGACTTCGTGGCCAGAGATGAAGTACTCAAACGACGATTCGAAGATGGCGTTGAAGTTTAATGTGCCAAAAGTCCAAAAGAGTAAAATGATGGCCAGGATCATACCAAAGTCGCCGATACGATTAACCACAAAGGCTTTACGGGCAGCGTTGGCGTTCATCCACTCGCCTTTGCCGTTCACCCGGTCGAACCAGAAGCCGATTAGCAAGAACGAGCACAGGCCGACCCCTTCCCAACCGACAAACAACATCAGGTAGTTGTTGCCGGTGACCAGGATGAGCATGAAGAATAAGAACAGATTGAGATAAGCGAAAAAGCGCGAGAAGTCGGGGTCGCCATGCATGTAGCCAATGGCGTAGATATGGATCAATGAGCCGACACCGGTTACCACCAGGATCATGACGATTGATAGGCTGTCGATTTGCATCGCCCATTGCACCGCGAAGTCAGCCGCCGGGATGACGATCCAATCGAACAAGACCACGGTCTCGCCGTGGAAGTCGTTGGCAACCAGCGAGAAGGCCAGTAGCAAGCCGATGACGAAGGCCGACAGGGCCATGACACTGGCCAGCCATCCGGTCCACTTCTCACCCACCGGCCGGTCGGAGTCGACAAAACGCCGGCCGACCAGGGCATTGAACAAGAAGCCCGCGGCTGGAAATATCAGCAGGAGTGGAGCCAAGCCAAAAGCGTTCATGCTATTTCCAAAAGTTTTTCAAGCTCGAGATCTTATAAGTGAAGGCCGTTTGTCAGGCCGCCCTTCACTCCGCGACTAAGATTAGGTTTCTACCCTTTAAGCAAGTGCATTTCATCGATATTAATGCTACGTTTCGTGCGGAAGATGGCCACGATCAAGGCCAGGCCGACCGCCACTTCGGCCGCAGCGACGGTGATGACGAAAAAGACAAATATCTGGCCGTCCAGGTCATTCAGATGCCGGGCGAAAGACACGAAAGCCAGATTAGCCGAGTTGAGCATTAACTCGATCGACATGAATATAATAATGGCGTTGCGCCGCACCAAGACGCCCAAGGCGCCGATGGCGAACAGGGCCACGCTCAAGGCGACATACCAGCCAATTGTCACTTCAGGCATTTGCACCTCGCTTCGTGCGCAAGACGACGACGCCGACCATGGCTACCAGCAGCAGAACGGAGGCCACCTCAAATGGGAAGACGTACGACTCAAACAGGGCTAGGCCGATCTCGACCGGCCCGCTGGCGATCGCCTCTTCGGTTATCGTGCCAGATTCCACGGCGCCAGTGACGATGAGGTAACCGAACGTGAAAAGCAAAGCCAGGGCCAGGATAACAGACAACGGCAATTGCCAGCTGCCCACCGCGGCCGTCGGTTTTCCGCGCAATTGCTCTGCGCCGAGCAACATGACGACAAACAGAAACAAGACCATGATAGCCCCGGCATAGATCGTAATTTGAATCACAAACAGGAACGGGGCGTTCAAGATCAGGAAAAAAACCGCAATCGTCGCGAAATTCAAAACCAGAAACAGGGCGCTATGCACGGCGTTGCGATTGAATAACATGCCCAGCGCCGAGGCGATGGCGATTGCCGCCAGTATCAAAAAAACGATTGGATTGCCCATGGAAAGTCGCCTTAAATGAGCGGCGCGAACTCGGCCGCCGATTTACGTATTAATCCGGATCCTCCATATCAGGGATGGAGCGGTCGAACGAGCCTGGCGGCACTTGCTGCGGTGTGCCTTCGGCGTCCGGAGGCAACAGCCGCAGCAGCATGTCCTTGGTATAGATGGCGCCGGCCCGATCGGTAAAACTCATTTCGTAATCGTGGCCTAGCACGATCGCTTCGGTTGGGCAGGCGTCTTCACAGAAGCCGCAGTAGATGCAGCGCAGCATGTTGATTTCGTAGGTGCTGGCGTAGCGCTCGCCTGGCGAGTAACGCTCGTCATCGCTATTCTCAGAGGCCTCGACGAAGATCGCGTCAGCTGGACAAGCCGCGGCGCATAAGGCGCAGCCAATACACTTCTCCAGGCCGTTGTCGAAACGCTCCAGGTGATGGCGGCCCTTGAAGCGATTCCTGACCGGCCGCTTCACGTCTGGATACTCGATCGTCACCGGCGGCTTGAAGAAATGCTTCAGCGTAGTCGCCATGCCTTTAAAAATCGGTCCAATCATATAGAAATACCACTCGCTGTCAGTTTCTCGGAAACTCGAAAGCTTATGTCCCGAAGTATCAGGTCGATAGGTTTCCGGGAGAATCGTTCAAAGTAACCTGTCCTAGAACCCAAAGCTCGACAAGATGCGCCCGAAATCCAAAATTCCTTCTTCGACCAAGATGATGAAGAAAGCCGTGACAACCACATTGGCCAGGCCAATCGGCAATAATTGTTTCCAGCCAAACTGCATCAGTTGATCATAGCGCAGCCTGGGTAACGTCGCCCGGATCCAGATCATCACGAACAGAACCAAAATGATCTTCACTACAGTGTATACGAAGCCCAACGCCGGCAACTCATCCACAAAGGGGCCGAGATAGCCGCCCAAGAACAAGACCGCAAATAAAGCGCTGAAGGCGATCATCTTCATGTACTCGGCCATGAAGAACATGCCAAAGCGCATACCGCCATATTCGACGTTGTAACCCGAAGAAAGCTCTTGCTCGGCTTCTAGCAGATCGAATGGCGCCCGCTCCAACTCGGCCAGCGCGCCCAGAAAGAATATCAGCGCCGCCAGAGGTTGCAGAAAGACGTACCACATCCCTCGTTGCCCTTCCACCATCGTCCCCAGGTCCATGGAGTCGGCCAGCATGATGACCGGAATAACCGCCAGGCCCAGGGCTAGTTCGTAGCTGATCATCTGAGCCGAGGCGCGGATACCGCCCAAGACGGCATACTTGCTATTTGAAGCCCAGCCGCCAAGCATCACGCCATAAACGCCGATAGAGGTGATGGCCAAAATGAAGATCATGGCCACGTTCACTCCCGGTGCGACGGCGAAATAAGGGCTGAACGTGTAGCCAAAAATGGTGATTTCACCAGTCAGGGGTATGACGGCGAAGATCATGATTGCCGTCACAACTGCCAACATCGGCGCCAACGTGTAAACAAACTTATCAGCCTTGACTGGCCTATGATCTTCTTTAAAGAACATCTTGACGGCGTCAGCCGCCGGCTGCATGATGCCGCCTAATAAGCGCAATTGTTTCTTGCCCCGGCGCGGAATGGGAATATAGCCGGCCCGGTTAGGACCGACCCGATGCTGCATCCGAGCCAAGACCTTGCGCTCCATCAGGGTCAGGTAGGCAAACCCGGTGATCGCCACAAGGCTGACGACAAAGCCAACGATTAGTGCGACTAACGCAATTTCACCAGCGCTCATGCTATTCCTCAGTGTCCGTCAACTTGGTGATTTCCGCCGGCCCAACAAACCCTCTTGGTCCCGCACCACGCAGAAATGCCGCACCGGCCGGGGCATGGCCGTTCACCTGAGCTTGGGCCTGAATCGGCAAGCCATCCAGGTTCAACGACAGAGCATCGCCGTCGGAGATCCCATAACGCTCTGCATCGCCGGCGTCAAGTAACAAGGTCGGGTTGGCTATTCTGTCAGCCAACAATGACGTCAACCCGATCAATGTACCTTGCCGGTAGAGAGCGGCCGTACTCACCACGGTCAGCTCATCCGGCGCGCCGGCCGCTATTTCGGGCAACTCAAAGGTGGATACGTTTTCCGATTCGGCAACGGCCGCCCATTGCAAGCCCAAACCAGACTCATTCTTATAGGACGTACCGCCGTAGTATACGTCTTCACCGCCGACCTGAGGCCACTGCTCTTCGCTCCAGGCCAGCTTACGATAATCCAGGCCCGCGTAAATAGTCACGCTCGACGCTATGTCGCGGAAGACCAGGCTGGCGGCAAATGGCGGCTTGCCCAAACCGACACGCTCGCCCACCTGGGCCAAGATCTGCCAGTCGGCCCGGCACTCACCCAGAGGTGGGATGACCGGATAAAAACGCTGGATGCGGCGTTCGCCATTTGTGTAACTGCCTTCCCTTTCGGCCCAACTTTGAGCCGGCAAGACGACATCGGCCATCTTGGCCGTGTCAGTCATGAACAGTTCCTGAACAACCAAGAACTCCAGCCGATCACGCTTGATCAGCATGCCATCACCGGCCGGATCCGCCCCGGCCACATACAAAGCCTTCAATTCACCGCCGGCCGCCGCGGCCATAATCTCGGCCGCATTGCGGCCTTTCTTCTCGGCCGCCGCATAACCCGGCTCCAAATGAGGCACAGCGCCCATATCCCAGGCGCCCTGGGTGTTGCCATGGGGCCAGACTGGGATAAGACCGTTGTTAATCCGGCCGGCGTGAGCTCCACCATCGCCATTGTCCCGCTTAATCAAAAGCAAGTTAGCCAATAATCGGGCCAGCGTATCTGTTTCCTCATAGCTGAGCCCTTCTCCGCCGTAGAAAATCACCAGGTTATTAGCTTCGATGAGAGCATCGGCCGCCGCCTGCAGCGGCCCGTGATTCTGCCCACCGGCATCCACCTTGGCCGCATTCAGCAATTGATGAACAGTCGCCAGGGCTTGACCAGGCTCATAGTGGATTGCCTGGGTCGCCAGGTCATCTAGCCGTGTCGGGCGAAGATTGAGCACGACAAGCGTCGCGCCTCTTTCGGCCGCTTGCTTGACCCTCAACCACCACACAGGCGCTTCTTCGTGCAGATCGCTGGCCACGACCAGTAGCGCATCGCCGGCCGTTAACTCTCCTAAATTGCTACCGGCCGCAATGCCAACTTTGGCCACGACGTCTCCACCGGCCAAGGATCTATTGAGAAAATCCACATCGGGACTATCCAGCCCCTGGCGGAACAGTTTCTGGAAGAGATACAGATCCTCATTGCTCAAACGGTCACCGATCAGCCCGGCCATGGAATCCTTGGCCATCTGCAGGCGGCCGGCGACGATGTCCAGAGCTTCATCCCAGGAGCTTTCGACCAACTGTCCATTCTCCCGGATCAATGGTTTGGTCAGTCGTTCAGGCGAGTCGGCGAAGTGGTGGACAAAGCGCCCCTTGTCGCATATCCAAATCTCGTTGACCCGCTCATTCTGGCGTGGTAGCACGCGCTTGATCACCGTCCGCCCGCCCGTCTTGGCCTCGCGCCGCGTATTCAATGTCGTATTACATCCCACAGGGCAGTGCGGGCAAAGGCTGGCCACGGGCGTCATTTCCCACGGCCGGGCGCCAAAGCGGAAGTCGGCCGTGGTCAGCGCCCCTACCGGACAGATGTCAGTCGTGTTGCCACTCCAGTAACTATCGAAGCCCGGCTCGGACATGGTGACGATTTCCAGGCTCCGGCCACGGTTGTGAAAGGCGATCACCGGATCGCCGGCGATTTCACCCTGGAAACGGGTGCAGCGCGCACATTGGATGCAGCGCTCCCGATCCAGAAAAATCAATTCACCCAAGGGCACATTCTTCTGCGCCTTTAGTTTGTCCTCGAAGTAAAAGCGGCTGGTGCCCGGTCCATAGCGCATGGTCAGGTTCTGCAAGGGGCATTCGCCGCCCTTGTCACAAATCGGGCAATCTAGCGGATGGCTGGTCAAGAGGAACTCGATGGTATCGTCGCGGGCTTCCTTGACGCCCGTGGTTGCCGTGCGAACCACCATCCCATCGCTAACCTGGACGGTGCAGCCCGTCTGCAAGACCGGCGCGAAGCGAATCTGGGGCTGGCCATCCTCATCGGTGACCACTTCGCCGCTCTGGCGATCACGCACAGGCGTTCCCACTTCTACCAAGCACATCCGGCACATACCAACCGGATCTAGCTTTGGATGATAACAAAATACGGGGATGTCAACGTTCACCTTTTTGGCGGCGTCGACCACCAACGTACCCTTAGGAACGGATACGTCGACCCCATCTATAGTCACAGTTACTTGATCGCTCATAACAAATTAGAAGTTACTCTTACGGATCGCGCATCAACCGCCAATACATGTGATTCGGTTCAACCGGTCGCCGCCTCAACAGGGGTTGGCTGGCCCTGGCCGTTGCCGGATTCTGTGTCAGAAAGCTTGGCGTAATATTCCTCAGGGAAATGTTTTATCGTCGACAGCACCGGGCTGGTAGCGAATTCACCTAGGGCGCACAGGGTCTCACCCTGCATCTGCTTCGCCACACTTTCCAGGAGCTTGATGTCTTCTTCCCGACCGCGCCCGTCCAACAGCCGGTGATAGATATTTTCTAGCCAGAATGTGCCTTCACGGCAGGGCGTGCACTTGCCACACGACTCATGTTTGAAGAAATGGATCAGCTTCATGGCCGCCCAGACCATGTCCACCGTATCGTCCATGACTATCAGTGAGGCCGAGCCTAATAACGAACCATACTCGTCTAGGCCCTCAAAAGACATGGGCGCATCCAGCGCTTCGTCCGTCACTATTGGCGCCGACCCGCCAGAGGGCAACAAGGCCTTGAAAGCGCGGCCGTCAGGTATGCCGCCGCCATAGTCGTCGCCAAAGATCAACTCGCGATACGTCGTTCCCATAGGTGCTTCGTAATTTCCCGGCCGGTTGACGTGCCCACTCAGGCAAACGATCTTCGGACCGGGGCTTTGATCCGTGCCTATCGACAGGTACCAATCAGCGCCATTGACGATGGTCGGCGGCACGTTGGCCAATGTCTCGACGTTATTAACCACCGTTGGCTTGGCGTAAAGGCCTTCCTGAGCCGGGAAAGGCGGCCGGATTCTTGGCTGGCCCAATTTACCTTCCAGCGATTCCAGCAAGGCCGTCTCTTCACCACAGATGTACGCTCCGGCGCCGAAATGGGTGTAGAAATCACAACTGAATTCGGAAGCGAAAATCCTCTGCCCGATGGCGTTGTTGGCATACCCTTCTTTAATCGCCTGCCCAAAAGCCGACGCCGCGTGCATAAACTCGCCCCGGAAATATATGTAGCAGGCTTCCGCACCAATGGCATAGGCGCAGATCAACGCGCCTTCGATAACCTGATGAGGATTGCATTCCAGAAGCTCACGATCTTTGAAGGTGCCGGCCTCCGACTCGTCGGCGTTGACGACTACATACTTGGCGCCTTCAGCCTTCGGGATAAAGCCCCACTTGATCCCGGCCGGGAAGCCCGCTCCACCTCGGCCGCGTATGTTTGCTTTCCTGACGATATCGCGAACTTCGTCGGGAGACAGCTCTTGCAAGGCCTTTTTCAGCCCCTCGTAGCCGCCATTGCTGGCGTAAACGTCATATTGGTGGAAGTTCTCTACGTCGCGATGACGTAATAAGATGTGGGCCATGGTTAATCCTGCCCTAGCGAATTCTTCAGAACCTCGACGCCGTAGTAGTGCGCCCGACCATCGGCCGCTTCCTGACGCAGGCGGCTGATCAGGGCGTCAAATTTCTCCTCGTCTAGATTCTCTTCATACTTAAGGTTGACCTGCAGCATCGGCGCTTTATCACATGCCGCCAAGCACATGACCTTCTTGACCGTAAACAAGCCATCTTCCGACGTGCCGTCCACCTCGATGCCCAATTTGCGGCAAGCCATCTCGGTGAACTCTTCGGCGCCGCGCAGGGCGCAAGGCAGGTCAGTGCATATCTCAAGCACATACTTGCCTACCGGCTCTTCATAGAAAAGGGTATAGAACCCGGCTAGAGACAGCACTTCCGTCGCATCCAACCCCAAAACTGACGCCACATCCCGCATCGCATCCTTACTCATAAAGCCGTACGCTTCCTGAGCCAGATACATCATTGGCAGAACAGCCGAGCGTTGGTCCGGATACTTGGCCAGGATGGCCTGGATCTCATTTGGGTACCGTTGTGCAAGCACCATCCTCTCCTAACTAGCAACTAAATCAAGATCTGGCCAATGGTTCTGAAACGCGACAAACCACTTGCCCTAATAGTCACAAATGATAACGAGTACTACCGGTCAATCTCACCCAGTACGATGTCGATAGACCCGATGATGGCCACTAAATCAGCCACCATAAGCCCGCGGCCCAGAATCGGCAGAGAGGCCAGATTGACGTATGACGGCGTCCGGAAATGAACCCGCGCCGGCTTGGCCGTGCCATTGCCGCGCAAGTAACAACCGAATTCGCCTTTCGGGGATTCAATCCGCTGGTACACATACCCTTCTGGTGCGCTGAAGCCCTCAGTCCATAACTTGAAATGATGGATCACCGCTTCCATGCTTCGGCCGAGTTCCGAGCGCGGCGGTGGCGCGATTTTTCGATCGTCGACCAGTACAGGGCCTTCAGGCAAAGAATCCAAAGCCTGTTGCACGATGCGCAGGCTCTGACTCATCTCGCGCACGCGGCAGCGATAACGATCATAGACGTCACCGTTCTCGCCCAAGGGAACCTCGAACTCATACTGGTCGTAAGTCAGATAGGGTAGCGATCTACGAATATCCCAATCGACGCCTGTTGCCCGCAGGCCGGGCCCAGTCATGCCCATGGACACCGCTTCCGCGGACGAAATGACTCCAACGCCCTTCGTGCGGCGTAGAAAGATGGGATTCTCCTTTAAAAGCGCCTCGTACTCGGCGATGCGATCTGGGAAAAAATCCAAGAATTGGCGCACAGCCGGTTCAAAATCCTCGGGCACATCACGCCAGACGCCGCCCGGCCGAAAATAACTGGCCATCATGCGTTGGCCAGAGCACATTTCGAAGATATCTAGCAAATACTCGCGCTCTCGAAAACAGTACAGGAAAACCGTCATCGCAGCCACATCCAAGGCATGGGTACCTAACCAGACAAGATGGCTGGCGATGCGGGTAAGTTCGGTCAGAATCACGCGGATGACTTGGGCTCTTGGCGGCGCTTCGACGTCCAGTAGCTTCTCAACGGCCATGATGTAGCCCAGGTTGTTGGACAGCGGCGCCAGGTAATCCATGCGATCGGTCATGACCAGCGCCTTGGTATAGGTCTTGGACTCCATGGTCTTTTCTATACCGGTGTGCAAGAAGCCGATGTCCGGCGCCAGGTTTATTACGTTTTCGCCGTCCAGTTCCAACAGCAGGCGAAGCACGCCGTGAGTACTCGGGTGCTGCGGTCCCATGCTCAGCAGCATATTATCTTCTGAAGTCAGCTCCAGGCCCGACCCGTATTTGGCCCGCAGTTCCTCGACGGTCAACTCCTTGACCTTGTCGCTGCCGGGGTCTTCGATTCCTACACCACTTGCCATGACAACCTCATACCGTCATTTCGCCCTGGTCTGCTCGGTCTCAGGAAAAATGATAGTCTAATTACTCTTCCGCGTACGGCTTCTTGGCGTCAATCGCCTGCCAATTAAAGGAAAACTGTACTTCCTCGTAGCCTAGCGGGTAATCTTTGCGTAAAGGGTGACCTTGCCAATCTTCCGGCAGGAAAAGGCGCCGTAATTTATTGTTGCCCTTGAATGTGATTCCCATCAGGTCCCAGACTTCGATCTCGAGCCAGCTGGCTACGGACCAGACGGCCTCCAGTGTCTCCGGGCCGTCGTCAGGATCCTCTACCGGCACTCTCAGCCGGATATGGTGGTTTTTTGGAATGGAGAAGATATGGTAGTTTACTGCAAAGCGGGGAAAGTCAGGCAACATGTCGTCGGCGACGATATCTTCCAACATGTCGCAGCGCAGATCCTCATCATCCCGTAGTAAAAGAGAAACATCCTTCAAGAACTCCTGCCTGATCACGAGTGTGTGTTCGCCGCGAAATTCAACCCTCTCCTCAACCGCCTCGGGAAAGGCCTGGTTCACCTTCTGATAAAACAGATCGCCAGTGGACACGTCGCTCATTAGGCCCAATCCTTCAGGCCTTCGCCCCGAACTTTTTCGTGCAGGGTCATGATGCCATCGATTAAGGCTTCCGGCCGTGGCGGGCAGCCGGCGACGTACACATCAACCGGCACAATTTCGTCAACGCCCTGGACGATGGCATAGTTATTGAAAATACCACCGCAAGATGCGCAGTCACCCATGGAGATCACCCACTTGGGCTCAGACATCTGATCATAGAGACGGCGCAATACCGGCGCCATTTTGCGCGAAACCCGGCCGGCGACAATCATCACGTCCGATTGGCGGGGAGATGGGCGCATCAATTCCATGCCAAATCGAGACGCGTCGTAATGTGACGCTTGCATCGACATCATTTCAATCGCGCAGCAGGCCAAGCCGAATAGCATGGGCCACATGGAATTTGTACGTCCCCAATTGACCAAATCTTCGAGGCGTGCTGTTACCACGCCCATGTTTCCAAGCTTCTGTTCTACTCCCATTCAAGAGCACCTTTTTTCCATATCCAGATGAAACCCACGACCAGGATGGCTATGAAGATCAATACCTCGACCAGGCCAAAAAGACCCAGCTGGCGAAACGTTACCGCCCAAGGCATGAGAAACACTATCTCAATGTCGAAAAGGATGAATAAGACGGCGATGAGATAGAACTTGACCGGCAGGCGGCGCTGCGCCGGGCCAATAGGCGTGATGCCCGATTCGTAGGGAGATTCTTTGCGGTAATTCGGTCGCTTCGGTCCTAGGCTGACCGACAGCACCGGCAACAAGATGGCGAAGAACATAGCGATGCCAAATAGGACGAAGATGGGGATGTATTGAGCGAGGAGGTCTTCTGGCATTAGTGATTGCCTTGAATGATGATGTGGTCACTTTGTTTGGCCAATGCAGGCCGGCACAAGAACATTATTAATGAAACACCTGCATCTTGCCGAAGGTGCAATCCCGCATCAAGCAATCGTCAGCGGACGCATCTCAGGGCGAAGTTGTTTGTATGTTTCGGAGCCGAGCGACTGCCGGCATCAATTCTTGGTCCGGAATCCGCCCAAAAACGGCCAATTTTCGACTTAAGCCGCAATGACTGTACATTTTATCACAATCAAATAAGGCAGCAACAACTATAGTGTTATTTTTATTAGACTTATCATGTCAAAGGAGCCAGGATTATCGCTGGAGATTGTTTCCAGAAACGCTACCCCTAGCCGAGGTGATCGCGAAGCACTCGGCTGCGACTGGGATGGCGTAGTTTGCGCAGCGCTTTTGCCTCTATTTGGCGAATCCTTTCGCGGGTAACGCCAAACTCCCGTCCGACCTCTTCCAAGGTGTGATCCTTGCCATCCTTGAGGCCAAAGCGCATTTCCAGCACCTGTCGTTCGCGATCGCTCAGAAACTCAAGCGCGTTGCGCACTTGCTCGCGAAGAAGTTGTTTAGAAGCGATATCTTCGGGTTCTGGAATCGTGTCATCGGGAAGGATATCGACAAATTGCGTCGTCGGATCACCCTGCCTGATCGGTTGCTCAAGGGACACGGTATCCTGCGACACGCGCCTGATATTCCGGATTTTGCCCGTGGCTTGTCGCCATTTACGAAACAGAAGAGGGTCAATGGGTTCGGCCGTCTTCAAGTAGTTGCTGATTTGCCCAAATTCCTCTGTTGTCAAATAGCCAAGCTCATGTGCGAGTTCTTCGTCAGTAGGCTCGCGGGCCAGACGCTGAGTCATATCACGTTGGGCGCGAATAATCCGATTGATGGTCTCGACCATGTGCACGGGAATACGGATGGTTCGCGCCTGGTCGGCGATGGCCCGGCTGACCGCCTGGCGGATCCACCAGGTCGCATACGTGCTGAACTTGTAGCCCTTAGTATGGTCAAACTTCTCCACGGCCCGTAGCAAACCCACATTGCCTTCCTGAACCAAATCCTGAAACTGTATGCCGCGGCCCATGTATTTCTTGGCCACGGCGACAACCAGCCGCAAGTTTGCCCGAGTCAGGTAATCCTTGGCTTCTTCGGCCAGGTGATAAATCATGAACTCATTGTACTTCAGTCCATGCTCATCTCGTTCCAGCCAGCGCTCAAAATCCTCGTCTGAAGGAAGATCGTGGTTTTCAATATAACAGTCACATAGTTGATCCGACAGATCGACAGGCAGCAAATATAGTGCGGCGAAAATCGCGAAGACCGATTTGGCGAGATCGCTCCACTCTATAAGCTGGGCCCAGTCGCCATCATTCAAGTAATGGCGTAGATATGAGGGGGAGCTTGACTGCCAACCCTGGCGGAGTTGCTGAGCCTCGCGGATGATTAGCGAAAGGTCCGGCAATTCAACGTCGATGAGTTGGGACGCTTCTTTGGCCCGGCTCCAACTGGTTAGCAATGACTCGTAATTGGCCAAGATCATTTGGCCATGGAGGTTGTTATGACTATTGCTGTCCATCACCTGCGCCGTGAGGCGTTCCAGCGTCGAGGCGGCGGCCAATTGCGTCGCCAGCCAGATTTCCTGTTCGGCCGTCAGTAATGGCACCTGGCCGATTTCTTTCAGGTAGGTGTGAACCGGGTCGTCTTCGCTATCGGCCGCATATGTCCTTTCTATGCCTTCCTGGACTTGTTCCTCAAATTCGCGTTCCAGCAGACCGCTGTTGTCAGCCAGATCGTCGACAGTCTCGCCATTCTCGGACACGATTCGCGTGCCCATACGCTGCAATTGCTCGTAAAGGCGGTCAGCTTGATCCTCATCAGCCGTGGCCAGAATGGCTTGCAGATCCGTTTCATTGATCTGTCGAGAGCGGCGAGCTTCCAAAAGCATCGCCTGAATGTCGACAAACTCCTGGTCGTTTCCCTCAACTTCCGGCTGGCTGGCGTCGTCGAATGTTTGCTCAAGATCCATGGTCGGCTTCTAGTCCCCCAGTGCGTCCTCGACAGGATGTTGGTTGCGGTATTGGCCGGTTGCCGAGCCGGCATTGCGACGGCCAACGGCCGACATCGCCTCGCGAGCTCGATTGATGCGCCGAACCTGCAGCGGCAACTCGCGAAGTTGCTGTCTGTACATCTCTAACATATCCAGTTTGTTCTGTGCTCGACTCTCAAGAAAGAGCTGTTCCACTTCGGCTATCAGACGCTTCACTTTCTCCAGTCGCCAATCCAGGACCGACAGCACCAACCTCTCTGGCAGTCGCTCAAGCTCCGTCTCCGGCGATTCTGGCAACGACAAGAGCGTCTTAACTCTTGCCTGGAGGAATTCTTCCTCAAGACTATCCCACAAATCTACTGGGCTGGCAATAGTTCGGCGGTCGCTGGCAAGTCGCACCTCGCGCCACAACGCGCGGTCGTCCGGCCGGCTAAAGTCATCCTCAGACAGAGTCGCCTGCTGGTTGAGAGCGAGCTTCTTATCTATCTGGCGGATGATATGCGGGTGAGCCAGGCATTGGCGCATGAAATAGGCCCGGCGCCGTTCACTGGCATCACTGCTACCATGCATAATGGTCGCCAAGCCGATCGCCTCAGCCCGACCCGGCTCCTCTGGCGCCGGGGGCCGATCCTCTGCGGCCGGAGCGACTACCGGACGGCGCCTCGGTCTGGCGGGCAGGCTAACCTTGCGAAGGACCCGCTCGTCCACCCCAAGCTTGCGCGCCAGCATCTGGCGATAGTGTTCCCGCTCCAGTGGATCTTCGACATCGTTGATCAAGGGCAGGACTTGCTGTGCCGCCGCCGTTTTAGCCTTGGGATCGTCCAGATCCAAGCCCTCCACAGCTACGTCGATTACATAAGCGACGACAGGCTTGGCCTGCTCGATCAGCTTCGACCACAGGGCCGGATCGCGACGAATGATCTTGTCCGGGTCGTCGCCTTCAGGCAGGCTTACGATGCGAATTTCGGCCTGGAGCCGCCCTTCATTTCGTACCAGCCCTCGGGCATCAAAGCGGGCGTCAGGCTCGCGATCGAGCACGCCACGGGCCACTTCCAGGCTGCGTAGCGTGGCGCTGGCGCCGGCGGCATCGGCATCGAGCGCCAGCACAAAGCGTTTAGTATAGCGCTTTACCAGTCGCAACTGTTCTTCGGTCAAAGCCGTTCCCATCTGGGCAACCACATTCTTGAATTCTTGCTGCCAGGCCTGCATGACGTCCATATAACCTTCAACAATGATCACCTGACGCGCTTCCCGGATGTGACGCTTGACCAGATCCAGGCCAAAGAGCAAGCGACTCTTATCAAAAACGGCCGTTTGCGGCGAATTAAGGTATTTTGGAATACCGTCAGGGTCGAGGGTTCGGGCGCCGAAGCCGGCCATGCGCCCGCCGGCATCGCGAATAGGGATCATGAGCCGGTTACGAAAGCGGTCGTAGCGACTTCCCTTCTCTTTATTGAAGGTCAATAGGCCAGCATCCTGCAACTGATCATCAGAATAACCCTGGGCGTTGAAATGGTTGCGGCAGGCATCCCAGGAATCGAGGGCGTAGCCGATCTTGAAGGTAGTCAGCGTCCCCTCACTCAAACCCCGGTCAGTGATATAATCCCGGGCGACTTCGCCTTGCGGCGCGTAGAGCAGAAGTTGGTGATAGTAATCGGCCGCCGCTTCCAGCAGGTCGCCTAGCTTATCCTCTAAGGCCAGCTTTTCCTTGTTCGCTTGCGTCGGTGGCGCCAGTTCTACCCCGGCACGGTCGGCCAGGTAGCGCAGGGTCTCTTTGAAATCCCAGCCCTGCTTCTTCATGACAAACGAGAAAATATCGCCCCCCTCGGCGCAAGCGCCAAAGCATCGCCAAGTCTGCGTATTAGGGAATACGACGAAAGCCGGCGTCCTGCTATTTGGGTGAAAGGGACAGAACCCGCTGAACGAACTGCCTGACTTGCGCAGAGGCACGTGTTCAGAGATGAGTTCTACGATGTCTAGGCGGCTTTTGATCTCGTCGGTAACTTCCATCGTCGCTCTTGATTAAGGCGGTGGCGAGTCACGCATCGGCGGGTAGGCTCGCTCAAATATGGTGCTTCAACGGGTATCAACAGGCCTGGCTCAAACCTCAAGGTCTTCCCAGAAGCCGATTATACCCCAACTAAAACAAATGGTCTAAAAGCCTTCTAGATAAGAAAGGTCGACCAAACCATCGGCCAGGCCGACGATCCGCCGCACCAAGGCCACTCGGTTTTGTCGCACGTTTTCATCGTCATCCATGACCAACACCTTGTCAAAGAAAATGGTGATCGCCGGCTCCATATCGGCGAGAGCCGCAACCAGACCTGTGATCGAGCCGTCAAGACGAGCCTGTACTCGCTCTATGGCGGCCCATAGCTGCTGCTCTTCGGGCAGGCTCAGGTTCGCTGGTCGAAGCTCAAAGGCAGGCTCACTACGCGTGATGCGAGCACTGCGAGCGTAGGCATCCAGCAAGCGGGGCCAGGAAGCCTCTTTGATAGCCTCATTCAGCTCGACCGCCGCCCGGTCAGCCGCGTAAGGATTGTATCCTTGCGCGGCCAAAATCGCCCTGACAACCGATGTGCGGATACCCTTCTCAACCAGGTATGTTTCGAGGCGATTGTTAATGAAGATCAGTACCTGGGCGATGGTTTCATCACCGGCCGAGAGAGGCAGAAGAGGGGCAGTAACACGCAACGCCTCGCGCAGGTCAAATTCGATCTGGTTGCCGATCAGGTTCTCGATAATCTGTATTGCCGCCCGGCGCAATGCGAACGGATCATTAGAACCTTTGGGCGCCAGGCCGGCCGCGAACAGGCCCATCAGGCTATCCAGTCGATCAGACAGGGCCAATGCCAGGCCCGGTCGGGTCCGACTGACCGTCTGATATTGCTCGGCAATGGCCTCGGCGACGGCGCCTGGCTCTTTGGAAAGCCGAGCGTAGTGCCCGCCCATGATACCTTGCAGCGACGTCATTTCCACGACCATGCTACTGGCCAGATCGGCCTTAGATAGCGCGGCCGCCCGGGTAGAGAATGCGACCTCCTCTTCAGAGAGACTCAACATCTCGGCCACCGCCGGCGTCAGCTTTTCCAGGCGTCGAACCTTGTCGAGCATGGAGCCCAGGTCGGCTTGGAAAGTAAGCGTATCTAGCCTGGGCAAAAAATCGTCCAGGGTCTTTTGACTGTCCTTGTCGTAAAAGAATTCTGCATCGGCGAAGCGTGCCCTAATGACATGCTCATTGCCATTTCGTACCACATCCAGATGCTGGCTGTCGCCGTTGCGCACCGTGATGAAGTATGGCAGCAGGTTATGCCCGTCAGGCGCATAGACTGGGAAGTAACGCTGGTGCTTTCTCATGACCGCCACCAGGACTTCCGGCGGCAACTTCAAGTATCGTTCTTCAAATCGCCCCCGGAGCAATGTGGGCTGCTCAATCAGGTTGGCCACTTCCTCGAGCAACTCTGGGTCCTTTCGAATCGCACCGCCTCGCTCTTCGGCCAGGTTCGCAGCGGCCGTCATGATGACCGCCTTGCGTTCTTTTGCCTTGATGACAACGGAGTTTTCGGCCATGAGAGCGGCGTAACGGCCGGCGCTGGCGATCTCGATATCTGGCGAGCCATGCAATCGTAATCCTCGACTTATGCGTCCGCTGTTCACGCCAGCGTAGCCGAAAGGGATCACCTGATCGCCAAACAAGGCCACCAGCCAACGTAACGGCCGGCTGTAGCTGACATTGCTACTATTCCAGCGCATGCTCTTCTCGAATTTGAGGCTGGCAAGGAGGTCGGGTAGCTTCGCTGCCAGAACCTCGGGCGCCGGCCGGCCATCTTCACGTACGGTGGCAGCCACGTAACGCCGATCGCCTTCGGTCACAATTCTGAGATCTTCAGGCCTGACACCTTTACTGCGGGCAAAGCCCAGCGCGGCCTTAGTCGGCTTCCCCTGGTCGTCAAAGGCGCGATCAGCCGGCGGACCGTTAACCTCCAATTCCAGGTCACTTTGCCGGCCGGCCATGTTGTGAGCGATGATTACCAGGCGGCGCGGCGTTCCCCGCACTTCCAGGCGATCATAGCTCAGGCGCAACTTCTCCAGGAATGGGGGTGCCATTGCCTTTAGTTGGCGAATCGCCGAACTCAGATCGGCGGCCGGCAATTCCTCGCTGCCAATCTCGAGCACAAATGTCCGGGCTCGATCGCCGTCGACTTCTAGCCCAAGTTCCGGCATTGGCAATGGCGGGCTACTCTGCCAATTCTCATTGTCAAGGAATGGGTTTTCCAGGCGCTGGCGCTGTTCGACATAGGCCTCGGCCACTTGCCGGGCAATGGTACGCATGCGCCGGAAGTAGTTGGCCCTTTCGGTAACGCCGATAGCGCCCCGCGTATCTAGAACATTGAATAGCCAGGAACATTTCAGGTTAAAATCATGCGCCGGGGCAACCAGGCCGGCCGCCAGAGCACGCTTGGCCTCATTTTCGTATCCGTCATAAACGTTCTTCAGTGTTTCGACCTCGGCCAAATCAAAGTAATAACGGCAATGCTCGATCTCGGCCTGCAGCAGTAAGTCCCCATAGATCGTTCCGGCCCCATAATCGAGTTCCCAAACGCTGTTCACGTTTTGCAAAGCCAAGGCGATCCGGTCTAGCCCGTAGGTGATTTCGACCGAGACCGGATCCAGGTTGACGCTGCCGGCCTGCTGAAAATAAGTGAACTGGGTGATCTCCTGACCATCCAGCCACACTTCCCAGCCCAGGCCCCAGGCGCCCAACGCCGGCTGCTCCCAATTATCTTCCACGAAGCGTATGTCGTGCTCACTTATATCGATACCTACGGCTTCAAGGCTACGAAGATATAGTTCCTGTGGGTTGCCGGGATCTGGCTTTAGGATCACTTGCAGCTGATAGTGCTGCTGCATGCGGTTTGGGTTGTCGCCAAAGCGGCCGTCGTCAGGCCTGATACTGGGCTCGATATAGACGACATTCCAGGGTTCGGGTCCCAAAACGCGCAGTACGGTAGCCGGGTTCATCGTGCCCGCACCAACCTGGACATTATGCGGATGCCAAACCAGGCAGCCCTGCTCTTTCCAAAACTCCAGGAACCGCAGAATGATTTCCTGAAAGCTAAGTTTGTCAGCCATAAACATCCTTTGTAACATTTCCTATTCAGCCATCAGCCGCCAACTCCAGAGGCGGGTTGGCGGCTGTGCATGACTTAATTCGCTTTGATACAGAATTGCGATTATAGCATATATGCGAGTAGCCAGTCTAAAAGCCTGCCCAGTCTATTCTCGTCCCATTAGAGGGGCCTGCTTCACCTTGTTCGTCGTCACCTGGTTGGTTCTCACCGCTTGTGGGTCGCGTCCTTCGCCCGCCGAGGAGAATAGCGGCGAATTGATTGTCTTCGCCGCGGCTTCATTGACCGAGGCATTCGATCAGGCGGCCCGCCAATTTGAACTGGACAACCCGGGCGTCGACGTTGTGCTCAACTTGGCCGGTTCGCAGCAATTGGCCCACCAACTCAGCCAGGGAGCGCCGGCCGATGTCTTTGCCAGCGCCAATGAAGAACAGGTCAAAGCAGCCATTGAGGCCGGTCGGGTCAAGTCGGGCAGCCAGCAGACTTTCACTAACAATCGCCTGGCGGTAATCATTCCAGCAAACAATCCAGCCGGTTTACGCACCTTGTCCGATTTGGTCCGTCCAGGATTGCAATTTGTCCTGGCCGCGCCGGAGGTGCCCGCCGGCGGCTACGCCGCGCTGTTTCTAGACCGCGCCGGCACTGATCCTGGCTACGGCCCGATCTTTCGGGATGGCGTCCTGGCCAACGTTGTGTCTTACGAAGAGAATGTCCGCGCCGTGCTCAGCAAAGTTAGGCTGGGCGAGGCTGATGTAGGCATCGTCTACTCCAGCGATGTGGCATCCGAGAACGTGGATGACATCTATCAATTGCCGGTCCCCGAGCACCTGAACATCGAAGCCGGCTACGTAATTGCTCCAGTGGCCGATAGCAAGCAACCCGCTCTTGCCCGCCAATTCATCGATTATCTGCTTGGCGAGAGTGGCCAGGAACTGCTTGAGTCGAACGGCTTCAGCCCAGCCCAGACCGAATGATGAGCGTCGATACCGGATCCGGACCGCCGGACGAGAAGCAAACCCGAAACGGCCGGAGCTTATGGCGCGATCCCTGGTGGTTGGCCAGCTTGCCCCTGGTGTTGTTTCTGGCTTTGCCGCTACTGGCCCTGATTCTCAGTATTTCGCCAGCCCAGCTGTTGGAGAATCTGGCCAAGCCCCAAGTGAGACAGGCGATCGTCATCAGTATGAAGACGACCTTGATCACTACCACAGTGACGATCCTATTTGGAACGCCGTTGGCTTACGTCCTGGCCAGACGCCGATTTCGCTTTCGCCGCATCCTCGACACCTTGGTTGATATGCCCATCGTCTTACCGCCAGCCGTGGCTGGAGTTGCTCTGTTAATCGCTTTCGGCCGGCAGGGGCTTATTGGGTCCTGGCTATCTGAATTGGGCATCCAGATCGCCTTTACCCAGACAGCCGTCATTATGGCCCAGACCTTCGTAGCTGCTCCCTTCTACGTCAAGGCGGCCAGCACAGGTTTTGCTTCTGTGGATACGGAGCTTGAGCAAGCGGCGGCAATCGATGGGGCCGGTAGCTGGCAGGCGTTTCGCCACATCACCGTGCCCCTGGCCTGGGCGGCCATGTTGAGCGGCGCCGTGATGACCTGGGCCAGAGCCTTGGGTGAGTTTGGGGCGACAATTCTGTTTGCCGGCAACTACCTTGGCCGAACTCAGACCATGCCGTTGGCGATCTACATTGGTTTTGAGCTGGACCTGAATGTGGCCCTGACTCTGGCCGCCATCATGGTGGTCATCTCATTCCTGGTGCTATTCCTGGTCAAGGGCATCCTGCACCGGGAACTCTATACTGTAAGTGGTTCTTAAGCCAGGCCCGATTATGTCAGAAACCCGCCCCAGAAAGAGTACGGGCGCACCGTGGTGCGCCCATATTTTCAGCTATGTGCCGTCTGGATAGCCAGACGACTACTCGTCTTGACTGTCGTCCTTATCCTTGTCGTTGTTCGCCCAAGGTGGTGGTCCATTGCCGCCCTTGTCCTGGTTCTTCACCCGATTTTTCGGACCGGCCCAGGGAGGAGGTCCTTCTTCCAACCCAAGTTTGTCACGAATCTCGTCCCAGCCCATGCCACCTTGGAATGCTTCCAGTGCCTCGTCGAAACTCATTAAGCGTGCTTCTTCCATCGCCTGGGCCTTCTTGATTAGACCCCAACCCACGCCTGTTTGCTTAAGATCCAGGAGTGCCTGCGGGTCGCCGTCTTTGCCGGCGATGCGATAAGCCATTTTGAATTGCCCCCAGCCAATACCCTCGCCCTTTTTCTTCTCCAGTAGGTCTTGCCAATCGCCAATGCCTTCTAGGTCTTGCGACAGATACCAGGCTTTCATGATCTCACCCAGGCCATAGCCTTCAGCCCGCAGATCAAGCAGGTCCCGGCAGTCACGATCCATGACCTCGGCCAGCCGGGCGGCGGCCGGGTTGCAGGTTTGTTCCCGGTCCTGGGCCATACTGGCAGCTGGAATCGCCACGAGTATGCACAACAAAAGAGTGATTCCTATTACTTTGGGCTTACTTGTCGCCGACCTCATGTTCAACTCCTTCGAGTCGTCTATCTCCAGACCGACTGACCTTTATTGGCTTCATTAGGGAGAATCTTGAGCGATTCGCGCTTAAGCAGGAACATTCCCACTTTGCCGCCTTGCGATCAGCGCCTGATTACTAAACGCCAAACGGCAGCCAAGGCGATCAGGCTGCCTGATTCTACAGAGGAGAATCTGCTCAGCTTGATGCAGTTTTCGATCGAAGTTACTTATTCAACTCCGGCAAAACGCTGCTTGTGCCGGCGCCAGCCTTCAACCACCCTTTCTTCTGGCCGGTCGGCATCCAGCCTCAAGCCCATTATCCCGCTCATCTCACGCAAGGCTTTCTGCCCCCATGATACATCGCCACCCTCTTCGGCAGACAACAGAATATCGTCCGCCAACTGGATCATGATATCCAAAGCGGCCGGTGTGTCCAAATCGTCGTCCATGGCAGCTCGAAACGCTACCTGGGCCAGGGCTGGATCCATCGCCTGGCCCTCGCCGCTGGAGGCAGTGACTGCCCGCCGCAGATTCTCCGCGATTTCAGCTGACCTCTCAATATCGGCATCTTCATAGGTCCAGGGCTGGCGATAATGATGGGCGACCATACAGAGCCGGATGGCATCTGGATGAAAACCGGCTTGCAAGAGGTCACGAATCATTACCAGGTTGCCCAACGATTTGCTCATCTTTTCACCCTGGTAGCGGACCATGGCGATGTGCATCCAGTAACGGCTGAAAGGTCCTTCGCCCGAACCGCACTCAGCCTGGGCGATTTCGCTCTCGTGATGTGGAAAAATCAAATCGGCGCCGCCGCCATGAATATCTATCGGTCGACCCAGTAATTTGGCCGACATTGTCGAACATTCAATGTGCCAGCCAGGTCGCCCTGAGCCCCAAGGACTTTCCCAGGCTGGCTCACCGTCAGCTTCTGCCTGCCATAATACAAAGTCAAGTGGATCGCGTTTGTTGGGATCGTCCGGTCTATTACCTCGTTCATTGGCTATTGGCAACATCTCATCATAGGGCAGACGGCTCAGCTTGCCGTATTCTGGATCGGAAGCCACGTGGAAATACACGCTGCCATTCGATTCGTAGGCCACGCCGGACGTTAGAAGATCCTGGACGGCGGTCAGGATGCCGTCGATGACGTCGGTTGCTCGCGGGAAATGATCGGGCGGCAAGATATTGAGCGCGTGGCTGTCGTCGATGAAGTGAGTCGTCCAGCGATTGCCCAATGCCAACCAATCGTCACCGACCTCGCGAGCCCTGCGCAAAATATCATCGTCGATATCGGTTACATTCTGTGCGTAGCGCACGTCGCGGCCCAAGAATTCCAGGTAGCGGATCAAGACGTCAAAAGACGCATAGGTGAAGCAGTGACCTAGATGGGTCGTGTCGTAGGGCGTTATCCCACACACATAAACTGTCACCGGATCGCCAGCCGGCTCAAACGCCTCCAGCTGGCGGGTCAGGACATTATATAGCTGCATCAAACCTCCGTTAGTCACGGCCGTGTTCGCCAATCGAAACCATTCTTGTCGATACTGTGATCGCTTCGAGAATATCCAGCAGTTTCACCAAACTGCAGAAAGCATGTCGGCCAAGATAGCCTTGATTATATGATCTGGTGGGGAAATTCGCAGCCGGAGGCCATTTTTGCCAACACTCCCCCCAGAATGCACTGACTTGCCCTGTCGCTTTCAACGCCAAGTCAATGTTGAACCAAAGCAAAAGCCAGGTCCATCGTCATTCGTTGGGACCTGGCCGGACGGTTGTCGCTACCGGAGGTTGTCGGTACGGAATTGTCGACTACCGGATGATTCGATCTTTATCCCTGAGCCAGGTTGCCAGGGGCAACGTAAACCAGAAGAGACTCCCTTCGCCGGGTTTGCTCTCGACGCCCACATCTCCCCCAAGCTTCTTCGCAATACGCTGGACAATTGACAAACCAAGGCCATGCCCCTGGGTGTTCGCCTGCTGCAACTTTGTGAATGGGATAAATAGCCGCTGCTGATCGACCGGGACAATGCCCTCACCGTAATCGCGGATCCAGAACCGAGCCATGGTCTCATCGTGGATTTCGCCGCCCAAGGTCACAGTGGGGGACGGTCCTCCATATTTGATAGCGTTGCTCAGATAATTGACCCAGATCTCTTCAACCCAGGGCTGGTGACCCATGGCCCGCGGCCATGACTCGGGTAATTGAACTTCGGCCTGATGTTCCTTGACGAGATTGTCAAGTCGATTGCAGGTCTCTGAGATCACAAAGGCCATATCAAGCGCTTCGAGCGGAATTTGTTCTACCGTACGCACCTCGGCCAAAAGCAGGAGTTCGTTGATAATGATCTCCATGCGCCGACCGTTCTCGATGATGACCCGAATAGCCTGATCCAGGATTTCATCATCACTTGGCACATAATCGTGGGCCAGGACTTCGGCAAAACCCAAGAGAATGGACAGCGGGTTTTTTAGATCGTGGGCGACGGTGTGATTGAAGGCATCCAACTCTTCGATCTGGGCTCGTAGCTCGGCCA
This sequence comes from Promineifilaceae bacterium (SeqCode), assembly GCA_041570195.1. Lineage (GTDB taxonomy): Bacteria > Chloroflexota > Anaerolineae > Promineifilales > Promineifilaceae > UBA11865. Next base: position 33,058 of record JBFFWQ010000011.1, read on the forward strand.
CCGCGCCATGGAGATCGCCATCTACACCCGTATCCAGAACCGGCGTCAGAACGGCCGTTTCAGCCACAGCCGTCTCCTTCTCGCCGGGCTCCAGGCTCTCTGCCGTCGTCTTTTCCACGGCTTCCAGTTGTCGCGTATTTTGTGTTGTCATCGATTCCATCTCGCCCAGTCGAACCCGGGAAAAGAGGTGGGCATTCTGTATTGCAATCGCGATCTGTCCTGCTACTGTCTCCAATAGTTGCTGATCCAGCGGAGTAAAAGCGTCAACCAGTTTGCTTTCCACACCAATCGTGCCAATAACGACTCCTTCAACACGTATGGGAACAAAGAGCACCGATCGAATCTCGTTCCGCACACTTTCGAAGCGTGCTTCGCGGTGCACATCGCCGTAGAGCAGTGGTCGCCCGTGATGAGCGACCCACCCAGCGGCGCCAACACCCATTCGCATATCATGTGTCTCGACATACTCTTCATAGGCTCGGCTGAAATCCTTGCCAAAAGCCGTCTCGCTTAAGGCAAAGGGTTTGAGCTGGCGGGCCGACCGGTCAATCAGCAAGATAACCGTGTTGTCGTAACCTAGTGTGTTTTCCAGGATCTGAATAACTTCCTGAGCCAAGGCGCCAGGTGATCGCCGGCGCTGCAACTGAAGACCTACCTGGTGGACAACGTCCAGTCCCCGCAGTACGGCCTGACTGCCAAGTCCCAGGCCAAAATCGCCAACGGCAAACTGACCGTCGACTCGCTTGTCGGCTTCGTATAATTGATCACCTTGGAGTTCGGCAAATGCCACCCGTTTCTCCTTATTGTTGACTCGCCCACCCGAACGCGCCATATTGATTGGCCAGCCTTCTTCAGTGGCTGCATCCGAAAGAGGTGGCAGTCGGTCAGTGGTAAGACCCATACCCTACTATACTCCAAATGCGCGCAAACCGGTTTGAATTTTGGTAGTACATTTGTATGGTTCCACGCGATGAATTCGCAAGTTGCCTTAACAGAGTGCCAACTCACATGAAAAATACGACCGACCACAAAGCATGGCTTTGACCACAGGTACAACCAGGCCATCTTCGGCTTACCGAGCACTCATTTTGGCTGTCGCTCCCACCTCAAATTGATGCGACGACCAACTTCCCCCAGGTCGGTTATCGCTAATTACGGTGCGGTTATGGCGCAACGGAAACCCAGGTGCGCCCGGCGCACCGTAGGGTCATAGGAGCCTCGGCCGCTGACCCGAACCTGATCCTCGCTCGACAGCCAGGAACCACCGCGCAATGATTTAAACTCCCCATCCAAAGGCCCTAATGGATTTGTGTCTGCCGCGCTTTCATAGGCGCGCGGATCGTACCAGTCACTGACCCATTCCATGACGTTGCCAGACATGTCATACAGGCCCAGTGGCGAGCGTCCGTTTGGATAGCTGCCCACCGGCGCCGTATCAACGTGCCCGTCGTCAAACGTCGTATCGCGATCGTCTGCAGGGCAGTTGACATCGCAAAAGTTGACCAGGGTGCCGTCGAAGATGTCACCCCACGGGTAAGTGTGCTTAATGCCCATTACCGGGTCAAATCCGGCCGCCCTCTCCCACTCAGCCTCTGATGGCAGCCTGGCGCCCCGCCAACTGCAAAAATCGCGGGCATCATTCCAATTCACGAAAATAACCGGATAGTCGTCATAGGCCACATCGCCGTAGTAAGACGGATGATAGGTTGCGCCCGTGCGGCCCGGCGACTGGCATTCGCCGGCTTCTACGCACTGGGCATATTGGCCATTGGTGACCTCCGTCTCGTCAAGATAATAGGCATCTACGCGGATGATCTGGGAGGGCGCTTCGTCAGGCTCCGTTTCGTCGCTGCCCATGCGAAACGAACCACTTGGCACGTATACCATTTTGGCGCCGGTTTGCTCGTCGATAAGAGGAGCGGGTGTGGGAATTGGCGTGGCGCTCGGGGCCGGCGTCGGGGTCACGGTTGTAATGGCCGTCAGTGCGGCGACAATTTGAGACCGCAAAGTGGCCGTCGCCGCCACCTGTTGCTCCTGCACGGCCGGCGTTCTGCCGGCCAGGCTCAGACCGATTACCACGCCACCGACGATAAGCAGTATGGCGACTAGGGCAAAGATAGTCCGTTGCTCAATTTGCTTTCGCCGTGACCGTTGGCGCACGGGCGTTTGAGCTTGGGCGTAGGCCCGTGCAGTACGCCGCGGCTCGCTTATTGCCAGGGCCGGCCGGCCAACGGGCCTCTCTAACGCCTTGGCAAAATCGCCGGCCGTTTCAAAACGCACTTCGGGCCGCAGATCCATTGCCCGGCTAGCAGCTACCGAAAGATAGGGTTCGACATCTGGATTTACTTCGCGAGCCGGAACCAGTGTTTCCAGGCCGCTCTCTCGCCGCAAGGCATCAGGCGGCGCTTTGTTTGTCAACAGGCTATACAGCGTAGCGCCTAATCCATAGATGTCGCTTGCCGTGGTCACCACACCCGACATCTGTTGCTCTGGCGCCGTGTAGCCACCACTACCGGCGCTAAGACCCAGTCCAGGCAAGCCGGTATCGACGAGGAATAGCTCGCCATCCGGCCTGAGTCGCAAATTGACCGGCTTGATGTTCAAATGAAGCTGTTTCTTTTGGTGCAAATGGGTCAGCGGCCTGCAGGCGGCTTGCAGCCAGGCAATGATCAAATCGGACGGCAAGGGACCATATTGTTTCATTAGGTCCTGCAAGTCAACGCCACTTATGAAATCACTGACCAGGTATTGGCCCGTATCATCCAGGCAAAAGTGATCCCGCACAGTCGGCAACTGGTCATGCTTTATATTGCTCAAACGGACGGCCTCCGCGCGGAAGAGCTTTTGGGTCTCAGCCGACGGATCCAGATATTCCTTGATCGCCACATCTTGCCGGTCATTCAAGTCCCAGGCGCGATAAACGGCGCCGTTGGCACTTTCGGCCAGCAGGTTGACCACGCGATAACGCTTGTTCAGAATCTCGCCGGGTAGAAGGGGCATTGTCAACCGGCCTCTTCAAATCGCGCCAGTCGCTCCGAAGCAGGTCCGGAGTCGCCAGCAACCGGCCGTTGTAGCAGATCGGCTTCGTGATAAGGTATCCTTGCTGCACCGGCAAATCGCTGCAGCATCACGTAGTCGCTGGCGACAATGGCCTGTTTCAGATGTAAATCGTCGATCTGGCGGCTAGTAAACCAGGCCACCGCACCTTCCTGCTGCTCGCGGGCCTCTCCGTCCTGGACATCAACCTGGCACACGAACAGCAAGAAATGGGCCGCGCCGGATCCTTCACTTTCGGCTGGCCCCAACCTCTCGCTCACAATCCCGTGCAGGGCCACGAATTCCGCATCGAGTCCGGTCTCCTGGCTGACTTCGCGAACAGCGGCGGTAACCAGTGTCTCGCCGAATTCCCATTTGCCGCCTACCAGAGCCCAGCGTCCCTGGTAAGGCGCGCCGGCGCGCCGGATGAGCAAGTAACTGGCTTCAGATTGCTCGACCATTCCGATCTTTGGCCGGCGAATGATGGCAATAGCAATTGGCGCTGGCATCGTTTGCTGACGCCAGCGGCCTTCTATTGGTGTGTCTTGCAGAGCTTCGAACATAGGCAAGTTGATCGCGTTCTCCCGAGTGCTCGGCAACCAGTGTATCGTGGATCAACAGCCGGCACCACCCGGTTCATTGGTCCCTAATCAGCTACAATAGGCTAGAAAAAAACATGAATTCGCAAAATGAAAGATCATTGACGAACGCCTTGTGGCGCCTTTATCGACGGCCCGAACGCCCAATCCCCTGGGCCTTTGGCGGCAATTTGCCGTGGAACGATCCGGCCTTCTCTGAACGGATGTTACGCGAGCACCTGGATGAATCCCATGGAGCCGCCTCGCGTCAGGAGCCTGAACGCAGGCTGGTAGTTGAGTGGCTCTGGTCGAGGCTAGCCCTTACTCCAGGCGCTCGGGTGCTAGATGTGACTTGCGGCCCAGGTCTGTATGCCGTTGCATTGGCCGAACGAGGCTGCCAGATGACAGGGGTCGACTTCGGTCCGGCATCAATAGCCTATGCCAGGCTATTGGCCGAAGAGAGGAATGTGACCGAGCACTGTGACTTCGTCGAAGTAGATGTGCGCCAAATGGCCTTCGACGACGGTCAATTCGATGACGCCCTGTTCTTATACGGTCAATTGTCCGTCTTCACGGTGGACGAGGCGGGCGCCTTGCTGACCAAGATCGCCGGCAATTTGCGGCCGGGCGGGCGACTTGTCGTTGAGTTATTAACGCCAGACCGCCTGGACAAGAAGGACGGTTCCTGGTGGTTCACTGACGACAAGGGATTGTGGGGCGATGCGCCCTTCCTGCACCTGGGCGAGCGTTTCTGGTTAGAAGAAGAGCAGATCATCGTCGAGCGATTCTACACCCTGGATCTGGAAAGCGGGGCCATGGACGAGGTCATCCTGTGCGATCAGAGTTATTCAGCATCAGAAATGGTCGAGTTGATGAGGAGTGCGGGATTTTCGACTGTGGAGGTACTGCCAGCTTGGGACGGGCTAGAGCTTTACGACGCGCCAGAGTGGACGATTTATGTGGCTCACAAAGCCCCGGCCGGCAATTAAACCACAGAGGGCTATCCAGATAGTGTTACCATTCCCTTCAACTAGCCTCCGGTTCAGCCTCTGACTCGTCGACTACTTCCTCTTTCAGGCCCTTGTCCGTCTCCGTGTGACCAGGTAGCTTCCTTTCCTGCACCGGCTCACCCATTTCCTCTTGGTCATCATCTTGCTCCAGCAGGGTCTTGTTGACCGCCACCGTGTATTCGGCCGGCGTGATTTTCGAACCGTAGCGCGTCGCGTACATGTATGTGAACTCCGCCCCATACATGAAGATCTGCGACGAGTAATAGAACCACAGCAACAATACGATCAACGAGCCAGCCGCCCCGGCAAAACTACTGGTGTAAAAGCGAAAGTATATGCTAAGAACCACCGTGCCGACGCCAAACAGCAAGGAGGTAAAAGCCGCGCCGACAAATACATCTCGCCAGGTGATCTCTACGTCTGGCAATATGCGATAGAACGCGGCGAATAGCAAGGTAGTGATACAGAACAGCAAGATGGACTGGCTTAACTGCAAGACACGAAAATCCGGTAATATATCCAGCGTTTCGGGCACTAATGAGGTGATCACCGGTACAAAGATAGAAACGGCCGCATTGGCCAATAGGTAAAGAACGAGCAGCGCACCGGCAATGAAGACGATGAGAAAGGCCAACGCTCTGCGCCTGGCTTCCATGACGATGCCGCCTTTAGCGATCGGCCGGACACCCCAAATCGTATTAAGAGCTTCGTGAAGGTAGTTGAATATATTGGAAGCGCCCCACAGCGTAATCACCAGGCCGACGATCGAGATGAGAGGCAACGACGAACTCATAGCGGTGCTCTCGGACGTGTCCTCAACCAGGCTCAGGATAAAATCGGCCATTTCCGGGCCAAGAATGTCGGCGAGCAGGTCACCCAACTCGCCGCCGATGCCGATTTCCACCACGAACCTTTCAGCCAGCGCACCCAGGACTCCGGTCAGGACAAATAGCAATGGCGCCAGCGAAAACAGCGTATAGTAGGACAGAGCGGCCGCCATGCGCATGGCCCGATCCTCAAGCCACTTCTGGTAGGTATCGACGAAAAACGTCGCGAAGCTCTTCACTCTCGCCATGTCAGGCCCAGTATAACATAAGCGCAGGCGCGCTACAGCCTACCTGCCACCTGCCTCATTCCCCCAGCTGCCCGCCACTTACTCCAATGCCTGCAACAAATCGGCGATCAAATCTTCCGGATTCTCGATTCCAACTGATAAGCGCACGAGTCCTGGGTCAATCGCCAGCGGCGATTCTGCCACCGAAGCGTGGGTCATTGGCGCCGGCAATTCGATAAGCGATTCGACGCCGCCCAAAGACTCGGCAAGGGTGAACAATTTCGTTCGCGTGGCAATGGCCCGGGCAGCTTCCTCGCCGTCATGGAGCAGGAAGCAAACCATGCCGCCAAACTCCTTCATTTGTTTACGAGCCAGCCCGTGTTGTGGATGATCTTCCAACCCTGGGTAAATGACGCTCTTGACTGCCGGGTGCTCGACGAGAAAGTCGGCCACTTGCCCGGCGTTGCGGCTATGGGCTGCCATGCGAAGAGCCAGGGTCTTGATACCACGTAGCGTTAGGAAACAGTCCATTGGTCCGGGAATAGCGCCGACGGCATTTTGCAGGAATTTCAATTCCTCGTAGGCGGCCGGATCGTTGAGCACAATCACCCCGCCCACCACGTCGGAATGGCCGCCCAGATACTTGGTCGTACTGTGAACGACGAAATCAGCCCCTAGGGTTAACGGCTGCTGCAAGGCAGGCGAAGCGAAGGTATTGTCTACACCTAGCCAGGCCCCAGCCTCTTTGGCGATGGCCGCAACCCGGCGGATATCGATCAATTGTAACGTTGGATTGGTCGGCGTCTCCAACCAGATGAGTTTCGTATTGGATCGTACGGCCGCGGCGAAAGCTTCGGCGTTGGCGGCATGCACAAAGGTAAATTCAATGCCATACCCAGAGAGGATCTTGTCGAACAGCCGAAATACGCCGCCGTAGACGTCGTCGCCACAAATGACGTGCTGACCCGGTTTGATAAGGCGCAGCAAGGTGTCGATGGCCGCCATACCTGAGGCGAAAGCCAGGGCATACTGACCTCTTTCGAGGATCGCCATCGCCTGCTGCAGAGCCGTGCGGGTTGGGTTGTCTGTCCGTGAGTACTCATAACCCTTGTGACGGCCGACGTCATCCTGGGCATAGGTTGACGTCTGGTAGATAGGCGTCATGACCGCGCCGCTTGTTGGATCAGGTTCTATGCCCGCATGAACAGCTTGGGTTTCAATATGATAATCTCGAGAGTCATCGCCCTTGGTCATACACTTCAGCCTTGAGTATGTGCGGCTATAGGCAAACAGCCCAATTTGCTATTGGGCTGCCGGCAATAGCTGTGATCCAGCACGCTTATTTGATGGGTTACGACTTGGCCGCCGGCCCGTAATACTGCGCCTCGCCAAAACGCAAATACGGCACAAACAAGAATGTAAACAAGATCAGTCCAATCGCGAATCCGATCCCACGATCAAAGGACTTGGCCAGGTCGATGTTCATGATAATCCAGATGACCAGGCCGACGCCGGGAATGAAGTACTAGGATGATCCACCAGCCCGGGCGGCCGACTATCTTGCAGAACCCAGATATTGTAAATCGGGATGATGGCTTTTTATCCGGCCTCGCCAGCCTTAACAAAGACCTGTCACCATCCCACAACGTAAGCTACGAACAATAGCAGACCAATGCAGGAGAAAGTTAGCGAGTATATGCCGAAAAGAAATCAAGAAAGTCTTGCTGGGCCAGCAACGGTACACTGAAATCGGCGATCAGAAACACTCTGTTCCTCCTTGTCGGATAGGCGGCTCAATGCCAGATCGCGCCGTCTACCAATGTCGAAGTTTATCACGAGCGGAAAAAAAGCGTCAATCGGGCAAACAGTCAGGCTGCGGATACGCCCCGACCGTGCAGCCAGCCGATACGTGGCGGCCAACAGACGCGCCCCCCAATCTGGACAGAATCAGCCAAACGAGTTATTCGTTGGTCGGAATGTGCTCATGACCACGAATGTCGAGACGGCAGAGGGAACGGTAGACAACGGCCTAGTCGGCCTGGCGCCGCTCGCGGCCGGTGCTTTGGTGGCCACCCTTTCTTTTGTCGGCGGCCTGTCGGCCGGCCGCATCCTGTATGAGTGGCTATTTCCAGCGCTACTATGGTTGGGCAGGCCATTACCTGGCCTGATGGTCGCGGCAGGAATAGCGCTGCTAGGCTGGTTCTTTTGGCGGTGGCTCGCCCGATCTCTGGCGCAGCGCAGATCTGAGCAGCCTCCAGACATTCAAAAGGAGTCCGTTTGGACGGCACTGATTCCCTTTTTGCCCCTTATTCTTAACCTCGCTTATCTCTTCGACCCGGCCGTTCATCTTCAGCGCAGTCGCCTTCTCTTCCTGGCTAGCCTGTGGCTGGCGGCCGTCTTTCTGGCCAGGTTGCTCAGCCAGCCGGCTACCTGGCGCTGGCTGGCCTATATCCTGATCATCGGCTTCCTGTTGCCGGTTTACCTGGCTACGATGGGTCAAACGGTAGGTACGGCCGATACCTTCGAGTTCCAGGTGATCGTACCCCAACTAGGCATCGTTCATCCCACCGGCTATCCGCTGTACTTGCTATTGGCCAAGCCCTTCACCTGGCTGCCGCTGAATGAGGTCGCCTGGCGCGTGAATCTGGCCACGCTGCTCTTCGGCCTGGCCGCCGTCTGCTTGTTGTATACCGTTGGTCGGCGCTTGCTTGGCTGGAGCATTCCAGCCCTGTTGGCCGCGGTCACCTTTGGCCTGGCGCCCACCTTCTGGAGCCAGTCTATCAATGCCGAAGTCTACTCCTTGCACGCCCTGATCGTAGCCACTGTCTTGCTGCTCATGCGCGAGATTGGCAACTGGAGGTTAGTGTTTAGTGGGCAGTGGGCAGTAGGCAGTGATCGCTGGACGCAAAACGGCGGCAGCTATGTACTAACTACCAACCACCAACCACTGACTACGGATGGTCAATCACGTGCACGTCATCCCTTCTATTTCACAGTGCTGCTGGCTCTCACGCTTGGGCTCGGCTTGGCCAATCATTTGACAACGGTCATATTGTTGCCGGCCGCCGCGCTGGCGGTTTTCTTTGCCTGGCGGGCCGGCCGGTTCCGAGAGGCGCCATTTTCCGGTTTCTGGTCAGTCATCGCCATCGTTGGGGCACTCTGTTTACCATTGTTGCTGTATACCTATTTGCCCATTCGCTGGGCGGCAGTAAATGGTGAACCAATGGGACTGGAGCGCTTCGTCGACTGGGTGATCGGCGGCCGTTTCCAGGGAGCGTTGCAGCTCAACGCCTGGCTCAGGGACAGCGCCCGCTACCAGATTGTCGGCCGGCTGATGCTAGACGAATGGCCGGTCGCCTGGGGTCTGCTACTCATCGTGGTAGGGTCAATATTCCTCTTCTTCCGCCAATGGCGCTACGCCCTAATCCTGGCCATCACCTGGATAGGCTACAGCTTCTACGCCCTCAACTACTATGTCCCCGATCTGGCCGTGTTTCTCATTCCCGCTTATCTGATCATGACCTTGTTCTGGGCCGCTGGCCTGGTGGCCATCATGGCCTCCATCCCACGGCTGATACCGACTGCCGGGACATACTTCGTTGCCTTGCTACAGGCGCTAGTCGTCCTAATCGCGCTTACTCCGGCCTTTTTGATGGCCGTTGGACAAACATGGCCGGCCGTCGACAGTTCCCGCGATGACGGCCGCTCCAATTGGGCTAGAAACGTGCTAGATCTACCCATCCCATCCGGGGCGGCCATCCTAGCCGACAGCGACAAGTTTCCGCCTTTATACTACCTGCAACAAGCTGAGGGAAAACGACCAGACCTGGACATCGTCGTCCTGCCCGACGAGGGCGCCTACCGGGCTGAGGTAGAGGCCCGGACAGCAGCCGGACAGCCGGTCTATCTGGCCCGCTTCTTGCCGGGACTCGAAAGCATATACCATCTGCGCTCCCTCGGACCGTTGACCGAAGTTGGTCTCACCCCGGCCACGCCGGCGCCGGCCGGGGAAGAGCTTCCAGACGTCTCGTTCGGTGCCATTCAGCTCCTTGATTATCAATTGGCGCTGTCGTCGCCCTTCGTCGAGGGTGAATCGGCGATTACTCTATTCTGGCAGGCAACTGAGCCCCTGAATGACCAACTGCATGTTTACATGCGCTGGGCCGGAGAATCATTCGTTGGCCCATCCAGGAGCCAACATCCGGCCGGCAACACTTATCCAACCGTGGCCTGGCAAGTCGGCGAGGTGGTTCCTGATTATCACGAGTTACCCCGACCGCTTCTCGCCGGATCGGAACGGGTTGCCCTGCAAGCAGCCCTGGCGGCGCCCTTTACGCCGGCCGAAGAGCTGGACTGGCAAACGATCACGACAGTCGATTGGCAAGCGAGCGAACCGGCGCTCATAATCGACCCGCTGCGCATGCAATTGGGGCCGCTCGATCTTGACGGAGCGGCCATGGTTGAGCCAGCCCGCAGCGAGGGATCAACAAAGGTACAGCTCACCGGTTACGCCAACACCCCGGATTCACTGTTAATGGCAATCGTACCGGCCGGCAGCGATCCAGGGGGCGCCGACTGGCAGCTGGTGAACCCGGTCATCATCCCAGGCGATCCTGCCCAATCGGGCAACAGGCATCGTCTAAGCTGGACCGGTCGCTTTGATGCTGGGCTGCCAGTTGGCAGCTACGACATCTTGGCCGCTCATGGCGCCCAACCCGCATCATGCGGTTGGTTGGCCCGGCGGACGGACAACTGCGTCATTGGCCAGGTCGATCTGAGCAACTTTGCCCTACCGGCCGGTGCTGCTAATTTCGGAGATAAGATCGCCTTGCTCGCGGTCGATGTACCAGACAGGGCATTGCGGCCAGCCGGAGAACTACCGCTCACACTGTCCTGGCAGGCGCTGGCTCCCATGAGCGAGAATTACACCGTATTCGTCCAGGTGCTGGATGCCAGTGATCGGATTGTGGGTCAGGTGGACGCCTGGCCTTTGCAGGGCACCTATCCAACCGGGCAGTGGACGGCCGGCGAGATTATCGAAGATCCCTACCTGGTGCGGCTTGCAGAAGAGCTACCGCCGGGACAATACAAGCTGTACGTTGGCTGGTATTTGCTGGAGACGCTACGCCGGCTTCCGGTCGTTAATAACGATGGTCAGGCTGTCGACGACAAAGTGATCATCCCTGGGCTCACAATGCCCGAGTAGACATGGTCAGCTTGCGTGTCATGGGCCCGCACCAATCTCAGTAGCATCCCTGGTCGGCCGAACCTCCAAATCCTGCCGCCTGACACGCTTCATCGAGCCTGGGCTGCTCTGACGGCCATCCCCGCTACGAGCCGCGGTAACAGTCCGTGGCTTGAAGCTCATCTCCTCTAATGAATGCATGTACGGTGACTCGCCAATCTTCTCAAGTTGCGCCTTGCCCAATTCAAAGCGATAACGATTTATGATCGGATTCGGCACATGATGGACCCATGAATTAGCCGGGCTGGATGGGTGCAGGAAGTTGGCAAAAATCACATCAGGAAGCACATCATCGGTGACGATTGCTGCCGCCTGGGCCTTGCCCTTACCGACTCGGATGAGGCCATGTTTGTCCAGAGCCGTGAAGGCGGCATCAGTGCCTTTTACCCGGCTCCAGCTGCCGGTCTGCACCAAGATGTTGTCGTTCCACATCCGCACCTCGTCGCTGCTCTCAATGATGCCATGGGTTCCGAGCTCGCGTAGTAATTCGCGTGCTATTTTGCCTATCTGCCGCGCTCGCCGGACAAGCACGAAATAGTCGCGATGGTCGCCGCGGATCGAGTGGTTTCCCCCTACATTGACCACGCTGGAATCGAAATCAGGCAAAATGACTACATGATGCGGCCGGCCATCCACGCTAACAGTAACGTGTTGATTTGGGCTGATCCAAGGTGTCAACGTTCCACCCGGAAGATCGCTGCCCAAGGCATTTTCGTAGGCGCCCGGCCCGCCGTTCTGTGAGTCTGTGGGCCAAGTGCACGCCTTGTAGCCGCAGGCCATGATACATTAGTCACAAGCCGTCGTATGGACATTGGCATCCGGTGGCGGTAGAGGTACGTTGTCCTGGGGTACATGATTATCGTCTGCCATATACTTGTTCACTCCTGGACACCAAGAGTCTGGAACCGGACGATCGGCACTCCTTAATTTGCCCATCACCAATCCCCGATCCCTGATCCCTATTCATGCGTTCGGATCCACTTGATTGTCGTAGTAGCCGAAGATCAAACCCATAACATCGGTAGCAGCAATTTCATCGCCATCGGTTTCCAAAATAATCTGCGCTGAGCCTTGAGTAGAATGACCGTTCACCACTATGCCATGCCAGGTCCGCTCACAGGTTGACCGGTGCAGCGGGCACGGCCTGCCATACCTATGTTGCCGTGGAACTGATCGACCGGGGGACTGCCCTGATGGGGTCAGAAAGTATTGAACCCCACTACATCGTCCCCCCGGTTCAAGGCCGCCGGCCGGTTCTCCAAGTTAAATGAGGATGTTGGCCGATAATGGGTGATCCCATGGGTACTTGAAACTCACGGGGACGCCAGGCGTCAGCTCACTCAAGCGACCGATCACCTGTCGTGGATAATCTACCCGTTGCGCTCGAAACACAGTCGGCGCGCCGACTTTGCGCAGGTAAACCGGTAATGTCAGGGTCACAACGGTGGTGCCGCCTAATTGCAGAAACCTGCGACGGTAAACGATACCGGCCGTGGGGTCACACTCTTTATCCGTCATCCAATATATTCCTATCGCTGTCCAAGGCACATATGGAGGTAGTTCTGGCGCGTCAGCAGTGATCTTGTCGCCATCTAGCCTGGTTACATAGTACAATCCAAGGTCAACCGTAACCATGTCATAAATCTCTTCACTGACCCCCCTTAGCCCATTGTTCGTAACGAAAGGTGATCTGGTTCAAGGAGTCGTCTTCGAAGCTGGATATGTCGGTACGCCTGTGTTGTGGAAGGAATTGTCGCTGATTAGCGCTCCGTTGTGACAGGCGATGCAGTTAGCTTTGCCGGTGAATAGTTCGTAGCCTCTCCTGGCCTCCTCGGAAATCACGATCTCATCTCCGGCCAAAAAGGCATCAAACGGAACGATCTGAGAGACGATTGTGCGTTCATAAGTGGCCATGGCCGTGAGCGCGTCGCTGAACAATGGATACTCGGTGCCAAAAACCCCTTTGAACCGGCGGGCATAATCGGGAATTTGAGCCAATCGCTCCTCAACCAGACCCGAATCCAGGTTGTCCGCTACGGCTCCGCCCCAGGCGCCTTTGTTCTGTTTTTCAGTGCTGGTTTTGCCGCCATCCCATTTCAGCGAAGTGTCGTAAGCAAAGTTGATGATGGTACTGGCATTGTGCCAATGGGTAAAGCCAGGATAGCCAAGAGAAATCGGCGCGGCGATGCCCCAACTACCGTCGCAAGAGTTACACTATAGGCTGGTATCTGCCGACATGCGCCCATCAAAATACAGCATCTCGCCTAACTCGGCCTTTTCCAGTGAATACGGACTATCGGGAGGAAAAGAGACCTGTGGCAGCACAGCTAATGGCGGATATTCCACGACCACCTCTTCTTCGACTGATTGCTCGGACGGCGATGCGGGTGTCGCCTCAACTTCTGCCATGCTGTCCTGCGGTCGCGTCAGGACGTAATACAATAGAGCGCCAGTAACAAGGCCTGTGACGGCTAGAATCCCGGCGAATACGGCTTTACCCCGAAGTGTTACCGGCTTCTCTGCCCAAGCCACGTTTTCTTGACCGTTACTTCGTTCACTCATCGGTTCTCTCCCAGGGTGCGGAGTTGATAATCCGGAAGGATTGGGATTTCGACGTCGACAGGCTCGCTGCTCAGGCTTTCCAAGAACGCGACACGCTGATCTGTCTGTGTCGAGGTCAATCCAAGGTCGTCGCGTGCGTCATAAAAGGCGATCACTTCTTCCAGCGTTGCAAGAATGCCATTGTGCATATGGGCGCCGTTCGGCCGACTTCGCGTAAGGGTGCGGTACGAAAATGCACCCCAATCGGGATCTTCTTTGGTCACCGCAATAAGACCCGTATCCTCAACCAGGACCCCGTAATTAGGCACGCCTAACTGCCGGAAAGTGATGTGCCCTAGCGGATCATCCCAGATATCGTCGTTCACCAGCACTTAGTGGGCGCAGAAAGCGCTATCGGAGAGCGTCAAACCGATATAGCAATCGGCACAGCCTGCTTCGCCTGTGAACAACTCTAATCCGGCAATGGCATCTTGTGAAACGGCTGTCTGATCGCCGACCAGGTGCCGATCGTAGGGCGTGACGCCAGAGTTGATAGATTGGATATAGGCCGTAGTAGCTCCCAGAACCTTGCCGAAAGACGGTCCCGAACCGAATACTTACTCGGAAAGCTGGACATATTCGGGCACTTATTTGACACGCTCGACCATGAGCCGACCGTCACAGCTCATGAAATGAGCCTCCATGATATGATCTCGAACCAGAGTGGGCATACATATCAGCCCCGTCCATACGACCATCCCAATGAAGGAAGTCCTGAAACACGGTATTCATGATCGTGGGAGCATTTCGGAAGTACGGCGTACCTGTATATCCTGGGCTCAAGGCTTCCAGGTTGCTGCTGGCGTTGTCCGGCTGGTGACACGTGGCACAGCCAAGGCCAAAGTCACCTGGCAGCCTGGGATCAAAGAACAAGTACTTGCCCAACGCCACCAGGGCATCGTCGTGTTCCGTGGGTAGCTCGGTAAAGGTTTCAACACTGTCTTCGGCTGGCCGGACGTTCTCGATCGGTATCAGTTCATACGGCGGCGCGAGGATAACGCCAATCGCTGCCCATGCGACCGCGATTCGTTGAATCTTCGTAACCACTCCTCGTGGCACGCCGGGTTAAGCGTTAGGCTGTACATACGGGCCGGCCGAATACCAGATGGAAGGCTCAAACTACAGCTTTAGTTTCTTGGCGAAATACAAACGCGCCGTAGCCGACGACGCGGTCGCGCGGCCCGGCGGTATCGCCCGAGTTACGCAAATCGACCGTACTGGCCGATAATCGCCGATCGCGAGCCAGGTGCAGCAGGCCATTGATCGCCCGCCGGCCGCAAGCCTGCCCCTCTCCGACCGCCTGTAGCCTTTCAATAGCCTTGGCTGTGGCCTTGTCCGACTCCACGGCCGCCTCGTAGTCGTTGTAATGGCTCAGATCAGAGCTTACAACGATGACCGTTTCGCGGCCGCCCCACAACAACTCCATAACTTCAGCAACCTCGGCCGCCGTCGCGGCGCCTACAGCCAACGGCACCACGCTGAAGTCGTCGAAGATCACCTGCAAGAAAGGCAGTTGCACTTCCAGGCAATGCTCCCTCTCGTGGGCCTGGTCAGCCACCTGGACCTGTTCTAACGCCAGAATCCGCTCTTGCGCCGGCCGTTCGATCGGCACGGTACCCAACGGCGTGGCAAAGGCCTCGGCGCTGCTGGCTGCCAGGCCACGCACTGACGCCCAGTGGGCCGGGCCCAACAAGATCACTCGCCGCACGTCGCGCCGCACGTCGCCATTGGCGCGGGCCAGGTGGGCATACGCCGTGCCAGCAATAGGCCCAGAGTAAATATAGCCGGCGTGGGGGGCAATGACCGCCTTTGGCGGCGGCCCGGCAACATCACCGACTGCGTTCAGATAGTCGCTCACCTGGCGGCGTAGGCGCCCGCTTTCTCCCGGGTAGAATTGACCGGCCACAGCCGGCCGTCTTATAGCGCTCATGGTTCACCCCTTTGCCGACCTCTCAGACACATGCCAGGCAGCAGACTCGTTCACGCCCTGATTCATAGGCGCCTAGTTTATCGGCGCACTCTTTAGTATAGTATACCCTAACGTGCACACTCAGAAGAGGAAACGACGTGAATCAAGCCGGTTCTAATCAACGTTATCCGCGTTAATACGCGTCCCAATTATTTGAGGAGGAACATGGTGTCCCCAATAGCCGTTACCCGATCTATCGTTGCTGCAGATGCCTTGGGCGAAATCATAGCCGAAGAATATGACCTGGGCGCGCCATTGAACTGTAAATTGATCAGCAAAATGCTGCGAACCCAGGACAATGAACACTATCTCGTCCGATCAGGCGACGTCAAATACGTGGCTCGGGTTTATCAGTTGGGTCAACATCTACAACGCCAAGAATCAGACTATTTGTACGAATTGGATTGGCTCAACTTCCTCAAGGCCAAAGAACAGCCGGTATCCTACCCGATTGCCCGTCGCGATGGCGGCTTTTTGGGCCAACTGGAGGCGCCGGAAGGTCGTCGTTACTATGCCGTGTTCAGCTTCGCACGGGGTAAGCCCATGGTGGCAGATGACGAAGACCAACTATTCTCCATGGGCCGTCGGATGGCCCAGATCCATCTGGCTTCAAACAATTATGAACCGTCTCACGAGCGCCGGCGCATGGGTCTCAGCTTCCTGGTGGATGAACCGGTAGCCCGGCTTGAGCGATTTTGGGCCAGGAAACGTGATGCGAAGTTGGACATATTGCTCACGTCGGCCGAGGAAGCCAAAGAACAGATTGAGACCCTCCTGAAGAACGAAGAAGAAACCGAAGATGGTTGGGGGGCAATCGGCGGGGACTTTCATCCCTATAACACTCATTTCGATGGTAGCGACGAACCCACCTTCTTCAGTTTCGACCTATGCGGCCTCGGCTGGCGAGCCTATGACATCGCCGTTTTTCTGCTCAATGCCGACCTGATGCGCCGGCCGAGCAACTTGTCTGAAGCATTCTTCGCCGGTTATTACGCGGCCCGTCCCTTGTCACGCAATGAGCACGAGGCCATCGCCCCGTTCCTAACCATTCGCCGGGTGTGGCTTACTGGCACGTTCTCTACCGTAGAAGGCGTGGCCGGTTATACATTTATCGGCCCGGCCGAACTCGATCTATGAGCAACTACACAAATCCATGAACGACCCCGGAAGCCGCGATCTGAGATAGAGAAGTTAGGCCGGTGTCGAATTTCTGCGGAAATGATGCGATAAATTAACAAAGTACTTACTGGGCGAGGTGTTTGATGAACACGGTCGTGGCAACCAGGTACTGGCACAAGTTGGACGATGGTCGCGTACAGTGCGACCTGTGTCCGCGGGCCTGCAAGTTAAGCGAGGGACAGAGGGGCCTATGCTTCGTCCGCGCCCGCCAGGACCACCAAATTGTCTTGACGACCTATGGGCGTTCCAGTGGCTTTTGCATCGATCCCATTGAAAAGAAACCCCTGAACCATTTCCTACCCGGCACCCCGATTCTTTCTTTCGGCACGGCCGGCTGCAACCTGGCCTGCAAATTCTGCCAAAACTGGGATATCAGCAAATCGCGCGAAATTGACACCTTGGCCGATGTCGCCTCACCAGAGACTATCGCCCGCGCCGCCAAAGAACTGGGCTGCCGCAGCGTCGCTTTCACCTACAACGATCCCGTCATTTTCCTGGAGTATGCTGTTGACGTTGCCCAGGCTTGCCATGTGGTGGGCATCAATGCTGTGGCCGTCACTGCCGGCTATATGTGTGACGAGCCGCGTATTGAGTTCTATCGCCACATGGACGCGGCCAACGTCGACCTCAAAGGCTTCGACCAGCGCTTCTACAAGCAATTATGCGCCGGTGAGCTACAGCCGGTATTGGACACTCTGCTTTACCTCAAGCACGAAACAGATGTCTGGTTTGAGATAACCAACCTGGTCATACCCGGCGCCAACGACTCCGACGAAGAATTGGAAGCAATGACACAGTGGGTCGTCGAGAAACTAGGGCCGGATGTGCCTATGCATTTCTCCGCCTTTCACCCTGACTACAAGATGCTGGACCGGCCACGAACGCCGGGATCGACCTTGACCCGCGCGCGCCAGATCGCCCTGAAGAACGGCGTGCGCTATGCCTATACCGGCAATATTCACGACCGGGAAGGTGACAGCACCTATTGCCATGCTTGCGGCAAGTTACTGATCGGCCGTGATTGGTACGTCCTTACCGCCTGGAACCTGAGCGAAGACGGCCGCTGCCGTTTTTGCCGGACGCAGTGTGAGGGCGTATTTGACCCTCGACCCGGTAACTGGGGCGCGCGCCGGCAACCTGTCCATCTGGCCAGTTTCTATGCCTAGCCGACCGGCGACCGCCCTATTGGCTAGGCGACGATTTGCGATTACGTATCTTCCCCGCCCTTCAGGAGAGCGTCTTGGCTAGACATACCAGGTTCGGCCGCCGTTTTCGTAGCTGGAGACGTAATTTGCAGGCCAGTTGGCGCGATTCGATCCTGTTGCTGCGCGAGTTCGCCTGGCCACTGCTTTTCTTCAGCATAATCATCTTCGGTGGAGGTGTCCTCTACCTAGTCCTATCTCAAGGAGCCAGCCAACCTCCTAATAGCTTGCCAGAGGCGGCTTATATTGTTCTGTCGCTGACCTTCCTGCAGTCTCTAGGAGACTTCCCAAATGTTTGGTATTTGCAGATCTTCTATTTCATCATGCCCATCATTGGCATCGGTATCCTGGCCACCGGGCTGGCTGACTTTGGCCGGATGTTCTTTAATCGTCGCACGCGCAGCAAGGAGTGGGCCATGGCCGTCGCTTCAACCTTCCACGATCACATCGTTTTGATTGGCCTGGGCCATTTGGGCTTTCGCGTCGCAACAGAGCTCTATGAACTGAATCTGGATGTCGTCGTGATCGAGCTAGACCCGGAAGCCGGCTTGATCGCCGGGGCCCACAAGATGGGCATTCCCGTAATTCACGGTGACGGCACGCAAACGGAGGTTTTGCGCAGCGCCGGCACGGATCGGGCCCGGGCTATCGTCATCTGCACCCAAGATGACAATCTGAATCTTCAGATAGCCCTGAATGCGCGGAAGCTGAATCCGAACATGCGCGTCGTCATCCGCATTTTCGATGTCGATTTCGCCGAAAATCTTGAGGAGCAATTTGGCTTTCGAGCCTTAAGCGCCACCCGAACGGCCGCCCCAAAATTCGCAGCCACCGCCGCCGGTGTCGACGTCACCCGGCCGATTGCCGTTGAAGGACTGACCCTGAGCTTATGCCGGTTGGACATTGGATCCCGATCAGTGCTGGTTGGCCAGACGGTGGGCGAGATCGAACAAACATACGAGCTGAGTGTCGTTCTCATCAGGCGCGACTCCAAGAGTAACTTTCACCCGGCCGCCGATCAACGCATCTCCACGGGTGACGTACTAGCGCTCCTAGCCGACCCCGGGCAGTTGAGCAAGCTTCTGCTTGACAGCCCCTGATCCCCAGCCCCAATCAACGTTTGCAAAACATTATGTTTTGTTGTAGCATTTCAACAAGAGTTTTGTTGTATTATCCCGCATATTATTATGATCATGGCAGAACAGACAAAACAGATCTCCATCAAAGGCGTTCGCGACGGCATCTTGGTCAATCTGGCTCCAGACTGCAGCCTCAACGATGCGCTGCACGCCCTGGAGGACGAATTGTCGGCTCAGCAGGGTTTCCTGCGCGGCAGCCGGGTTATATTAGCCGTCGGCAAAAGAATGATTGTTGCCGACGATTTGGTGCCATTCCAGGAACTGCTGGCTGAGAACGAGATGACCTTATGGGCCCTACTGACAGATCAGGAGTCATCTCGCGAAGCGGCGCGTGAATTGGGCCTGGCGACCAGGCTGCCAGGCAGCAACGCCGACTTGAATGGCAACTTTCGCCCGGCGCCAGCCGGGCAGCCTGAAGCGGCGATGGCCGCATCACCAAATGGGAAAGCCAATAGCCTGCTCCTGCGTGAGACGCTGCGCTCTGGTCGCTCGATCTATCATGAGGGCCATGTGGTCGTCGTCGGCGACGTCAATCCGGGTGCGCAGGTGATCGCCGCCGGTGACGTCATCGTCTGGGGTAGATTGCGAGGCCTGGTACATGCCGGTGCTCATGGAGATGCCGCGGCTGTTATTTGCGCTCTGGCCCTGAACCCCACTCAGCTTCGGATCGCCGATCAGATAGCGATTGCGCCAGGCGAGCAACGCCACCGGCCAATACCCGAGAAAGTCAGCCTGATCGAAGGCCAAATCGTGGCCGAAGCCTGGGATACCAGGCATTGAATGAAGCATAACTGCGGCCCACTGATAACAAAACCACAAAGGGCCAATCGCCGGCGACTGCCAGCTGAAAGCTGACGGCCGAAGGCTATCTTCTAAGGAGAAAAGGATGACAGCGACAGTGATAACGGTTACGTCCGGTAAGGGCGGCGTGGGCAAGACCACGGTCACCGCCAACCTGGCCACAGCCCTGGCCATGCAGGGTCGCAAAGTAACGGCCATCGACAGTGATATCGGCCTGCGCAATTTGGACGTGGTGATGGGCCTGGAGAATCGCATCGTCTATGATCTGGTTGACGTGATTGAAGGCCGCTGCCGGCTGCAGCAAGCCATGATCAAGGATAAGCGTTTGCCCGAACTTTCGCTGATTCCGGCCGCCCAGACCAGGGACAAGATGGCCGTCAGCCCGTCTGATATGGTCCTGGTTTGCGACCAGTTGCGAGAAATCGTCGACTACGTACTGATCGACTCGCCGGCCGGCATCGAGCGTGGCTTTCGTAACGCCATCGCGCCATCCGACCAGGTAATCATCGTCACCAATCCGGAAGTGTCGGCCGTCCGTGATGCGGATCGCATCATCGGTATGCTCGAAGCCGAGGAGAAAGGGCCAGCTCAGCTGCTCATTAATCGCCTGAAACCGGCGATGGTGGCTCGCGGCGACATGCTGTCCATCGACGACATTCTGGAGATTCTGGCCATCGATTTAATCGGCGTCGTGCCCGAAGATGAAGCGATATTGGTCTCGACCAATCGCGGCATGCCGGTAGCCCTCAACGCCACTAATAGTTCCAGCGCCAGCCAGGCGTTCCGCAACGTCGCCCAGCGGCTCGATGGCGAAGAAGTCCCGCTGATTGACTTGACGGCCAAGAATGGCTTTTTGACTCGCTTGCGCGACCTGGTCGGCAGCCGGCCGAATTGAGGAGAAGGTGATGGGTTGGCTAAATAAGCTGTTCAAATCAGAAGAGAAGAGCGGTAGCGTCGCCAAGACACGTTTGCAGATGGTGCTGACGCACGACCGAAGCAGCATCTCTCCTGGCTTGATTGACGAGATCAAGGATGACATCATCGAGGTGATCGCCAAGCGGTTGGATATTGACCGCGATCATGTGGTCGTCAACTTATCCACGAACCGGCAGGAAAGTAGATTGGTGGCCGAAATCCCGATCCAAACGAACGGCCGTCGCCGCTAGAAG
This sequence comes from Promineifilaceae bacterium (SeqCode), assembly GCA_041570195.1. Lineage (GTDB taxonomy): Bacteria > Chloroflexota > Anaerolineae > Promineifilales > Promineifilaceae > UBA11865. The sequence goes on from JBFFWQ010000011.1 coordinate 54,041, forward strand.
CCTCAGGCATTTGAAGGATCTCGGTTTAAGGCTCGTGGTTGCTTAAAGCAAGATGAGACGCACATCTGAGCATTCCGGTTGTGTGCTCTGAGTGTATTTCAATCCCCCGTAACCTCCCACAGAATTTATGCGTTCTGACCTCTGGTAGGATTTGCGATATCCCAGACGATATTCTACAATCGAAGGGTTGAAATCGTAGATCTGAGATCCAGAAATGAAGAGTACTTCTGTCTGGCGGCACTTTGACCTTTGGTTGACGGCCGCCGTTCTTGTTTTAACCGCATACGGCATTTTGGCCATAAACAGCGCGGTGACTGGAGCCCCGGCCTTTGAGACTTATCCTGAGCGCCAGGTTCTGTTCGCCTTGATTGGCGTCGCCGTGATGCTGATCTTTTCTGCCATTGACTATCGCATCCTGACTTCGTCCCATTGGTATATCTACGCCTTTTTCATAGCCTCGCTGGTTATTGTCTACCTGGTTGGCGTCATCAACAACGCTTCGCGGCGCTGGATCGACTTGGGCGTCATCCAGATTCAGCCGTCGGAGTTTGGCCGCATCATCCTGGCCATCACCTTAGCCCAGTTTCTGCTCACCCGTCAGCATCTGATGGGGCGTTTCTCAAACACATTGGTCACTCTGGCTTACGTTGGATTGCCTGTTGCCTTCATCTTCCTGCAGCCTGACCTGGGCATGTCCATCATATTCTTCGTCGTCTGGTTTGTATTGATCTGGTTGGCCGGGCTGCCGCTGTCTCACTTTGCCCTCTTGTCGGCCATTGCCATCTTGGCCGCCGTTGTGCTGTTTCCATCGTTGGCTGATTACCAGCAGCTCCGCTTCATCGGCTGGCTAAATCCCGAAGCGTTGCCAGAAGAGTCATTTAACATCGAACAGGCACTGATCAGCATCGGCTCAGGCGGCTGGTGGGGCAAGGGCTACCTGCAGGGCACCCAGAGCCAGCTTGGCTTCTTGCGCGTCCAGCATACGGACTTCATCTTCTCGGTCATTACGGAGGAAATGGGCCTCGTCTTTGGCGCCCTGGTTGTCCTGGGCCTGATGACCTTTATCTTGATTCGTATCGTACGTGTCGCATCTCTGACCGGAGATCCGGCCGGGCGCTTCATCGTCGTCGGCATCGCCGCCGTTCTCTTTTTCCAGACCGTCGTTAGTGTCGGCATGAATCTACGCTTATTACCAGTCACTGGTCTCACCTTACCATTTGTCAGTTACGGCGGGAGTTCGCTCATCACGCTATTCATGGCCATTGGCATAGTCCAATCGGTGTTGATGCGCCATCGTAAACAAGAGTTCGGATAGTCCGCTTCTAGCTCAGGCCCGTATTCAATTTCGAATCACATCGTTACGATGAAGGCAAGGGCCTCCCGGCTATCATTTGAGGTTGCTACATGACAGTTCGAGTACGATTCGCTCCGAGTCCCACAGGCTACCTACACATTGGCAGCGCCCGAAGCGCGCTATTCACCTGGATGTACGCCCGGCGCTTCGATGGCGTTTTCATATTGCGCATCGAAGACACCGACACCAAACGTACCCGCGAGGGCGCAATTGAGGATTTCAAACGATCCTTTCGTTGGTTGGGCATTGATTGGGACGAAGGGCCTGATGTGGGTGGTCCGTATGGGCCCTACATCCAAACCGAGCGCGCTGAGCTTTACCAGAAGTGGGCCAATTGGCTGGTAGAGCAAGGGTATGCTTACAGATGTTACTGTACGGCCGAGGAGTTGGCCGAGCGGCGCAAAGCCCCAAAAGGCGGCAAAGAAACGGCATCAGGCTACGATCGGCGCTGCCGCTTCCTGACTCCGGCCGAAAAGAAAGAGCGAGAAGAGAATGGTCTGGACTTCGCGATCCGGTTCAAAATGCCTATCGAAGGTAGCACGACGGTGCCCGATTTACTGAGAGGCGATATCGTCTTTGAGAACAGCCAAGTGTCCGATTATGTGTTGCTCAAATCTAACGGCTTGCCGACCTACCACCTGGCCCATCCGGTAGACGACCACTTCATGGAGATCAGCCACGTCACCCGGGGCGTGGAATGGATCAGCACTGCACCGCTACACGTCAACATCTTCAAGGCATTTGGCTGGCAGTTACCAATCTACGTCCACTTACCGCTCATCCTCAGTCCGAGCGGCAAGGGCAAGTTGAGCAAGCGCACTCAGGCATTTGACGATGCCGGGCACCAGGTTCTGGTGCGGGTCGAGGAATTCCCCGAAGCCGGCTACTTGCCGCAAGCGCTAGTCAACTTTCTGGCCAACGTGGGCTGGTCTTTTGGCGACGACCGCGAGAAATTCACCATAGAGGAAGCCATCGCGCGTTTTGACCTGGCCGACATTAATCCGGCTGAAACGCGATTGCCCTATGAGAAGCTGGATTGGTTGAACGGGCTCTATATCCAGGATATGTCCCCTGAGGAGTTGGCCCAGGCCTTGAAGCCCTACCTGGAAACCGTTGGCTATGAAGTAAGCCTGGAGAAGCTTGTGTTTCTGACGCCCGCCCTGAGCGTTCGCCTGAAGCGCCTGCCGGACGCTGTGCCCATGTTGCGCTTTCTGTACGTCGACGAACCGCTGAAACTGGAGGTCGCCGAACTGACCGACAAGAAACTGCAGTTGCCGGCCGCGCGGCAAGCCTTTGCCGAAGCCAAGGCCTTTGTGACATCTGTCGAGCCCTACGATCTGGATCATGTCAGCCAGGGCCTGGTTGACATTGGCGAGCGACATACGACCAACGGCAAGGCCGGACCGTTTTTGGGTCGCATGCGTCTGGCAGTGACCGGTCAAAAGGTATCGCCGCCGCTTTATGAATCGATGTTGGCCATGGGTCGGGACCGAGTGCAACGCCGTCTGGGCGAGGCGTTGGCTATTCTTAACAAGCCAGAATAAACGCACGATCATATACAATGTACGATCATTGGTCGCCAGAACTATCCTCATCCTCATTATCTGCGCCAATCCGCTGCCCATTTCTTGAGGGTTAGCACAATGTATGACGTGGTGGTCGTTGGCAACGTTGGCGTGGACACGAATGTCTATTCGCCTGGAGCCGATATTGACTTCAACGTGGAGTCCAACTTCACCCAGAACCTTGACTATATAGGCCAGGCTGGCGGCTACTCTTCCCGGGGGTTCGCCCAGCTGGGCAAGAAAACAGCTTTCATCGGCTATGTTGGCGACGATCATAACGGCCGCTTCGTCCGCCAGGCACTAGCCGGAGACGGAATTGATCTCGAGGGCGTGCTTATCGATCCAGCCGGAACGGGCCGCAGCATCAATTTCATGTACCGAGACGGCCGGCGCAAAAACTTCTACGACGGCAAGGGGCACATGACTTTGCAGCCTCCACTTGCCCTTTGCGAGGTTATTTTGAAAGGCAGCAAGCTAGCCCATTTCAGCATTCCGAACTGGGCCCGGCATTTGCTGCCGGTCGCCCGCAAAGCCGGCGCAGTTATCGCCTGCGACATTCAAGACGTGATCACGGCCGAGGATCTCTACCGGCGCGATTTCGTGGAATGGGCCGACATTCTATTCTTTTCAGACACCAATCAGGTCGAGCCGGTCGCGCTCGCCCGCTCTTATCTGCGCCAGAATCCAGACCAGATCATCGTCGTCGGCTTAGGTCCCAGGGGCTGCATGTTGGCCACGGCCGGCGGAGAGCGCTACTTCGAGCCCTTCTCCATGGAGGCGCCTGTCGTCGACACCAATGGCGCCGGCGACAGCCTGGCTGTGGGTTTCTTGACCAGCTATGTACTCGACGGCTACTCGCTTGAAGATTCGGTTCGCCGCGGCCAGATCGCCGCCCGCTTCACCTGCACCCAAAAAGCCACCTCATCCACCTTGATCACGTCCGAAAGGATGGCCGCCTATTTCAGCAGGCAAGTTTTCACTGACGGCTGAAGGCTGAAAGCTGAAGGCTATCTTTCTAGGAGAATCATGACCATCATCATCAGACAACTGCCCGCTTCAGCCATTGACCGCATCGCCGAGATCGACAGAAGTGAACATGTCACGGTCCTCTACCATACTCGTGAGGGCGAGTTGGTCGCCGAGGAAGTCGACATGGCCGTGCCGGCCTGGCACGCCGAGGGAGACGAGTTCAGCGTCGAGGCGAAAGTTAGGCAATGGCGGCCGATCTTGGACGAAGGCGGTGTTTTGCTAGGTGCGCTGGACGGAGAGCGGCTGGCCGGCTTCGCCATGCTTCGTTACCGGCTGGATGAAGGTACGGCCCAACTGGCGGTTCTGCACGTCAGTCGACCTTACAGGCGGAAGGGCATTGCCAGCCAACTAACCAAGGAAGTTTGCCGGCTGGCCCGAGCCGACGGCGCAAGATCACTGTATGTGTCGGCCACACCATCCAATTCGGCCGTAGGCCTGTACACTAGCCTGGGCTTTACCCTGGTGGATCAGCCTCATCCAGAGCTGTTCGCCCTGGAGCCAGAAGATATACACATGGTCAAGGCCCTATGAGTGGCAGTTTCTCCAGAATGGACTGGCGCTTGCAGGCGCCGCCAGACCCGGCCGATACGCAGAGGTTGCGGAAACCTGCAGGCGTTCAACATAAGTTGGGCCTTGAGCAGGCCAGCCAGAAACGCGGCGCCCGGCTGGCAATAGTTGAAACTTTCAGCCGTCAGGCGCCCGATTTCTACGTATGTCACAGTTACGAAGCTTTTGGACTGGTCGAGGGCTATGGCCCGAAATACGCCAGGCATTTCAGCTGCAAAGCGTTGCGCTGACTGGGCAATTTGGCGAAATGTTGCCGGGAGGTCACAATATCGGGGCTAAGTAAGTAGATGTCTGCTTGCGGAGCTTATTGTAGGCCACGTATTGGAGCAACAAACATGAGCGATAACGCCGAACCGACTTCGAATTTCATCCGGACCATCATCAACGAGCACATGGAGAGCGGCCGCTTCGACGGCCGGGTTCATACGCGCTTCCCACCAGAGCCCAATGGCTACCTGCACATCGGCCATACCATGTCCATCTGGCTGAACTACGGCACTGCCCTGGCCTATGGTGGCAAGTTCAATTTGCGCTTTGACGACACCAACCCGCTCAAAGAGGAACAGGAGTACATTGACGCCATCATCGAGGACGTTCGCTGGCTGGGCGCCGATTTCGAAGACCGGCTTCTCTTTGCTTCAGACTATTTCCGGCAACTATACGATTACGCCGTTCAGCTCATCAAAAAGGGCAAAGCCTACGTCGACGACCTGAACGCGGAACAGATCCGCGAATATCGTGGCAACTTCACCGAACCGGGAAAGAACAGTCCCTATCGCGATCGCTCGGTCGAGGAGAATCTGGACTTATTCGAGCGCATGAAGGCCGGCGAGTTTCCCGACGGGTCGCGCGTGCTGCGAGCCAGGATCGACATGGCTTCGCCAAACATGAATATGCGCGACCCGGTCATGTATCGCATCTTGCACGCCACTCATCCACGAACCGGCGACAAATGGTGCGTCTACCCAATGTACGACTGGGCCCACGGTCAGTCAGATTCGATAGAAGGCGTCACTCATTCGCTGTGCACGCTAGAGTTTGAGGATCACCGACCGCTGTACGACTGGTTCCTGGAGGAACTCAACATCTACCGGCCGCAGCAGATCGAGTTTGCCGGTCTGGACCTGAGCTATACCGTGACCAGCAAGCGCAGATTGCTGCGCCTGGTCCAGGAAGGGCACGTCAGCGGTTGGGACGATCCGCGAATGCCGACAGTCTCGGCTATGAGGCGTCGGGGCTACCGACCGGAAGCTCTCCGCCGGTTTAACGACCTTCATGGCGTAGCCAAGAGTAATAGCACGGTGGAATTGGGTCTGCTGGAGCATGCCGTGCGCGACGACCTGAACCAGTTCGCCCCACGGGCCATGGCCGTTCTGCGGCCGCTGCGAGTCGTCATCGAGAACTATCCCGAAGACCTCGTCGAGGAGTTTCCGGTGCCCAACTATCCCCAGGACAGGGAAAACAAAGAAACGCGTCTGGTTCCTTTCTCACGTGTGATTTACATCGAGCAAGAAGACTTTATGGAGGAGCCGCCCAGGAAATTCTTTCGCCTGGGTCCCGGCCGGGAGGTGCGACTCATGGGCGCCTACTACGTGACCTGCGTGGACGTCGTGAAAGACGGCGAGGGTCAGATCGTCGAATTGCGTTGCACCTATGATCCCGAGTCTCGCGGCGGATCTACGCCGGACCGCCGCAAGGTGAAAGGTACATTGCACTGGGTCTCGGCCGCCCAGGCCCTGAAAGCCGAGGTGCGTTTGTACGATACCTTATTCGCCAAGGCCAACCCGCTAAGCGTCGCCGATGGGGCAGACTTCGTCGACCACTTGAATCCGAATTCCCTGGAGATACTGAGTGACTGCCTGGTTGAACCGAGTCTGGCCAAAGCAGCGCCGGGTGATCGCTTCCAGTTCGTTCGCCAGGGTTACTTCAATGTCGATCCGGTGGATAGCAAAGAAGGACGACCGGTCTTCAACCGGACGGTCACCTTGCGCGATACCTGGGCCAAGATCCTGAAACAATAGCCTCGACTATTTTGCACGCGATTTGAATGCGAAAAGATTCCTTCAAATCGCGCGGGAACCAAATCAACCTATCTGACGTTACTTCATGTGACTTGTCGTTTTAGGACGGCCGTCTCGGTTCGCTCGCCAGCGAAATGATCGGCGAGTTCACCTGTGGCATGGGCAATTCGGAGCGCGAACTGCGCCCTGGGGCCCATTACAGATGTCTTGACCGGCCGTCAACATGAAGAGAGTAGGAGAAAAGTTGATGAGAAATATGAGTGCCCTATTAGTGCTGGCTACCTTGGCCTTGTTCGCCGTGGCCTGCGCGAGTTCAGAACCGGCCGACGAGCCAACCGTAGCTCCCGAACCAACGGAGGAACCGACAGTGGCCCCCGAGGCGACTGACGAACCCACCGAAGAGCCCACCCAGGAACCGGCTATGGAGCCAGTTTCCGTCGATGACATCGTCAATATCATCTGGCAGTGGTCCGACCTGGTAGAAACCGATCCGGCCGCCCAATCCATTGTGCCTGAGCCAGAAAACTATACGATCATCTTCCGGCCTGACGGCTCGGCCAATTTGCAGGCCGACTGCAACTACCTAAATGTATCCTACGCCGTCGACGGCAGTAGTCTGGCGTTCGACATGTTCGGTCCGTCAACCCTGGCCTTCTGCGGCGAAGATTCGTTGGACCAGCAGTTCCTGCCTCTTCTAGGTCAGATAGCTTCATTTACGTTGGAGGACGGCCGACTGAAGCTTGGTTTGGCGGATGAAGCCGGCGCTATGGGTTTCGACAACGGCGGTCCGGCCGAGGAACCGGTACTCGACGAGTTACCTGAAGAAACTGCAGCAGATATCGTCGGCGTGACCTGGTTGTGGGGAGCGTATATGGATCAGGCTGGAGAGAACGACATCGACGTACCCAATCCGGAGAACTTCACTCTGACGCTGATGCCCGACGGTACGGCCTCCATCCAGGCTGACTGCAACATGGTTAGCTGGACCTACACCCTGGAGGGCAGCAGCCTGATCTTTAACTCCCTGGGACCCAGCACCCTGGCCTTCTGCGGCGAAGAATCGCTCGATCAACAGTATCTGGCCCTCTTGGGCAATACCGCCACCTACGTCACCGTCGAAGGCAACCTGATCCTGAACCTGATGGCCGATGCCGGCAACATAATCCTAAGCCCGGCCGCCGAAGAGTCTGTCGCCGAGGTGGCTGACGAGATCCAGATCACCAATGTCAGCTGGTTGTGGTTATCCTTCGCCGATCAGGCCGAGGAAAACGACATCAACGTGCCAAATCCCCACGACTACACCCTGACTTTACGGCCCGACGGCACCGCATCCATCAAAGCTGACTGCAACATGGTTAGCTGGACTTATACACTGGAAGGTAACAACCTTACTTTCAATACCCTGGGACCTAGTACCCTGGCTTTTTGCGGCGAGGAGTCGCTGGATCAGCAGTATCTGGCTCTCTTAGGCAATACCGCAACCTACGTCAACAATGAAGGCGATCTGATCCTGAATCTGGGGGCCGACGCGGGCAACATGGTCTTCGCCGCGCCGAAACTGACCGGCGCCGTCTGGCAATGGGAAAACGTCGTCACCCCGCTCGAAAGCTTCGAGAATCCGAGCCCGGAACAATACACCGTCCGTTTCGGCCAAAATGACACAGTCAATGTAAAGGCCGACTGCAACATGGCCACGGGCGCCTACACGGCCGATGAGAGCGGCTTCGCCATCGATCTTGGACCGGTGACCCTGGCCGAATGCGGGCCGGAGTCGCTTAGCAGCGAATTCATCCAGGCCCTGGGCGCGGCGGCCATCCCCTTCTTCCTGGATGGAAAACTCTATATGGACCTCTTTGCCGACTCAGGGACGTTACGCTTTGGTGCGGCGGCCGGCGCGGCCGTAACTGGCACAGTTACCTACCGGCAGCGAATCGCATTGCCCGAAGATGCGGTTGTGACCGTGCAGATCCAGGACACATCGCGGGCCGATGCCCCGGCCGAGGTTATCGGCGAACAGATCATCGAGACCAACGGCCGGCAGGTACCGATTCCATATTCAGTCAATTACAACCCCAACGCCATCGTGGAGAATCACACTTATACCATGTCGGCCAGGATAACTGATGGCCAGGGGAAACTGCTGTTCATCAACGACACCAGTATCCCCGTAATCACCAGAGGCAACCCAGCCACAGACTTAGAAATCGTCGTCGTCCCGGTGGGCTAGGGTCTTCACTTAGCAGGTCATAAAGCCGGGCCGCCGGTAGAATTTGGCGGTCCGGTTTCGTCTATCGCTGGCTAGATCGCTCTTCGGGGTCAAAAATATCCTCGATCTTGGGCAGGGCTAGCCGCAACAAACAAGGCCCGCCCGTGGGGCGTACCTCATGACGCGAGGAGAGTGGCTGGCGACTAGCGGCCGATTAGACGCGGGTGATGTATTCTCCCGAGCGCGTGTCAACCCGGACAGTGTCTCCTTCCTCGACAAACAATGGGGTGCGCACCTTCACGCCGGTTTCAGTGATAACTTCCTTGGTCGCGCCGGTGGCCGTATCGCCGGCAACGGCCATCTCAGCCTCCACAACTTTCAACTCAACATTGAGCGGCAGGTTATAGTCGATCACCTCACCTTCGTACAGCAGCAGTTCAAGGGCCATATTCTCCTTTAGCCACTTGGCGTCGTCGCCGATGACGGCGTGAGCCACCTGGGGCTGTTCGTAAGTAGACGTGTCCATAAATACATAGAATTGCCCGTCGTCATACAGGTATTCGACCGTCCGCTTGTCAAGGCGAATATCCTCTACTCGGTCGCCCGAGTTGAAAGTCAACTGCAGGTTGGCGCCGGTTCGAACGTTGCGAACGCCGACTCGAATAGTCGCTTTGCCCCGGCCGGGCTTGTGATGCGAATACTCGGTCACTTTAAGTATCTCGCCGCCGTGCAAGAATGCGGTGCCGCGGCGTAGCTGATTCACGTCAATCATCACTGTTCTCCTTAGACCATAGCTTTTAGCCGTTGGCGGTTAGCACTTGTCGCTCGCAGTGGCGCTTCGTAGCGCGCTCCACTGACTATTATCACTCGGGCTACCGCTCCGCGGGCAGCCTGGAAGTGTATCATAATCCCTTGTGCCTGTCAGACCATGACTTTTCCTTACTTGATGCTAAAATGTCACCATGGATGTCGTTCCGGCCCCAGTCCAAATTCTCTGCCGCCAATGCAGTGCAGCCCTGCCGATCGAACAGGGCTCCCAGTTCGTCGAATGCGAGTACTGCGGCACGACCAACGTCGTCGAGAAGGGCCAGACCGTTTTTCATTATGCGGTGCAGGCTACAGTGGACGAAGCGGAGGCCACGGCCGCCCTGCGGCGCTGGATGGCCGGCAACGAAACCATTAAAGGCCTCGACCGCGCGGCCAATATCGAGCGGCCGTCCTTCGAGCACTTTCCTATGTGGCTGGTACGGAGTCGAAGAGAAGATCAGGAAACGGTCTTCTTGGAACCGGCCGCCGCCTTGGCAGTCAGCGAGTTGAAGCACCTGACTATTCCGGCTGGCGACCTGACGCCTTTCGACGAAGCTCTGACTGGCGCCGTGGTCAAGGCGACCGTCCCCTACAAGGCAATGTTGGGCTGGCTGCAAGAGGAGCACGCCGTGAAACCGGCCGAGATCCACGAGGTCGCGCTAGTCCATCTGCCTGTCTTTCACTTCACGTATGAGTACAAAGATCGTCGCTATTCGGCCGTCGTCGACGCGGCCTCGGCCAAGGTTTTTGCCAACATCTTCCCGGCCAAGTGGGAAGTGCCCTATTTAACCATTGGCGCCGCAGCCTTTGTTGCCTATTTTCTGGCCGCTTTCATCCCGCTCGGCGGCTACTTGTTAGGCGGTGGGAGCGGCCTGGGCGTGGCCATTTTGATCTACGCCGGTGTCGTGGCCGCATTAGCTATTCCGCTGTTTTCGGCCGCGGCGGCCGTTTCAGCCAAGGCCTGACACGTGCGCCCACTCGTCCTGTATCAAGCACGCAGATTCGTCGACAAGGCCCGAATTACAAGAGGATCCGAACTTGAGCGCTCGCGGTAAGTCCCAAGGACTGGTCTGCCCAAACTGCGCTGGCGTGGTGCCTGTACCCGAGGGCGTGCGTATCGTCACCTGCCCTTACTGCGACATGCGCTCGCTGGTACAAGGCGACCGTGGTGTGCGGCGTTGGCAAGTCAGCAGTCGCCTTGAACGACCACAGGCCCTGGAAGTGGTCAAGACCTTCTTCTCAGGCCTCAACAAGGCCCGCGATCTGAAGCGCGAGGCCAAGATAACCGATCTATTCCTGGTCTACCTGCCTTACTGGCGGGTGACCGCCTTCGTCGCCGGCTGGATGTTCGGCCGGGTCAAGTCGGGCGACAAGAGCACCAAGCCCGTCGAAGTCGAAATCCTGGAAGACATGCATTGGAATGACGCCGCGGTCGACGTCTCCGAGTTTGGCGTCCACCGCGTCGCTGTCCGGCCAAACGACCTGGAACCCTTCGATTCCGAGCAACTGCATGCCCGGGCCATGGTTTTCGAGCCAGTTGAATCGCCAAGCGAAGCGATAGACGAGGCCGATCAACACTTCATCCATCGCGGCCGGCAAAAGCGCAGCCTGAAACAGAAATACTTCGAGAAGTTCCACATGCTCCGTCGCCGACTGTCGCTGGTCTACTATCCTTTGTGGGTTGCCCGCTACCAATATCGCGACCGCAGCTACCAGATCGTCGTCGATGGCGTTTCGGGCGAGATACTGTACGGCAAAGCGCCGGGAAACATCTTCTACCGGGCGGCAATGCTTGTCGGCGGCATGGCCACAGGTACTTTTCTTCTGGTCAACGGCACGATATTGGCCGGAGGGCTCCTGGTCGAGAGCAGCGATAGCGACGGCTGCGGCTTCATCCTGATTCCCCTTGGCCTGGGTATTGGCTTGATCGTCGCCGGTTATCGCCGTTTTCGGTACGGTGAAGAGGTCGAGTCGGTACAAAAATCGGCCAAGAAAGCGCCGCTGGCTGGCGCATATCGCCCAAAGGGCTTGTTGTCAACCGGCTTCGACTTACTTGAGGAACTCTCTGAATTGGACAAGATGTGATGATATTCGCCGCTGGAATCCGGCCGCCGGCCGAACGCCCTCACCTGCTCAACACTGAGACGATAGGGTCATGAAACTCGTCCTCTTGCGATGCACGAATTGTGCCCGGCCTCTGACGCCCGAGAATGATGACGTCGTCTTCATGTGCACGAATTGCTTTACGAGCGTGTCTCTAAACGAAGGCGGATTGCAGAGCGTCGATGTTCGTTTCGCGCTGCCGCCAAAGAGCGATGCTCGAACGAAACATTGGCTACCTTTCTGGGTCTATGAGGGCCAGGTTCAAATTCTGAAACGCGACACGCAAGGTCGTTCCGATCGCGAGGCATCCGATCGACAATGGGCCCAGCCGCTGCTTATGTATGTGCCGGCCTGGGAAATGTCCATGCAGGTGGCCCAGGAAGTCGGCAGTCGCTTGATCGAGCACCAACCAGCCACCGAAGCCATCGAACGACCGCCAACCGCCTATATGACGCCGGCCGTGGTAACGCCGGAGGAAGCGCTAGGATTGCTGGAATTCATCGTACTGGCTATCGAAGCCCGGCGCCGCGACTGGCTCAAGGCGCTTGACTTCCGCATCGAAACCGGCCAGCCAGAACTATGGACATTGCCAGCAGGCAGCTTCTGATACGGCCCTCTGGTCCCGAGATACTGCATTCTTCTTGTGAGCAGACCACATGGAACGTCAGATATGATTTTAGACGCGTGCACTAACTGCTAACCGACAAGGGCCGTCGGCTGAAAGCTGACAACTGCCTTCTATGGAGGAACAAGTATGAGCCTGGAGATCGAGCGGGTAAAAACAAAAGCCCAGCTTAAGGAATTCATCAAAATGCCCTGGAAAGTCTATGAAGATGATCCCAATTGGGTGCCCTGGCTATACTTCCAAAGATTGGAATTCTTTGACAAGAGCAAGAACCCGTTCTTCGAACATGCCGAGGCCGATTACTTCATTGCTCGGCGTGACGGGAAAGTCGTTGGCACCATCTGCGCCATTCTTAATCATCGCTATAACGAGTTCCAGGAGGAGAATACGGCCCACTTCGGCATCTTTGAACTCTTGGAAGATGCCGAGGCAGCCGAGGCGCTTTTGGAAACTGCCTGTGATTGGGCCTGCGAACGAGGGGTCGACAAAATCCATGGTCCCGCCAATTTCTCGGCCCATGATGAATACGGTTTGCTTATCGAAGGCTTTGACAGCCCGCCGGTCATTCTAATGCCCTACAACCCTCCATACTATGCCGATTTCATTGAGGCGGCCGGTTTTGCGAAAGTAATGGACCTGTACGCCTGGAATGGCAACGCAGTCGAGACCGCTAAGCCGGACAGCCTGCCTGACAAGCTAGTGCGCGTGGTTGACAAGGTTAAGAAGCGTTATGGGCTGACCTTGCGCAATGTCAATATGAAAGATTGGGATAACGAAGTCATGCGCATCAAGAAGATCTACAACAGCGCCTGGGAGAGGAATTGGGGGTTCGTGCCGTTGACTAGCGCTGAGATCGATTATATCGCAGCGGGCTTGAAAATGATCCTCGATCCGGCTATTGTTTTCGCCGTCGAAGCTGATGGCGAAACGGTCGGCTTCTCGTTGTCCTTGCCAGATGTCAACCAGGTGCTCCACAAAATCCGGCCCGGCCCCTCACTAGTTGGTTCCTATGCCGGAGCCGGTCGCTTGTTACTGAACCGGCGCAAAACCGATCGCCTGCGAGTCTTTGCCCTGGGCGTCTTGGATGAGTATCGTGGCAAAGGCGTGGATGCCATAATGTATTACGAGACGATTAAGGCAGCCGTGGCCAACGGCTATGAATGGGTCGAAATGTCACAGATCCTTGAGACCAACGACGCCATGAACCGGTCGATCGAACTCTTCCAGACAGAGCTTTACAAACGCTATCGCATTTACGAAAAATCACTCAGTGCAGCCTGAGTCCCAACCGGCTCACCCCTAGCTGCTCATTGAATCCTATGGAGACGCCAGATGGAACGAGAGATTATCGCGACTGACAAAGCGCCGGCCGCTGTGGGCCCGTATTCCCAGGCCGTACGCGTGAGCCATTTCGTTTTCACCGCCGGGCAGGTAGGCATCGATCCAGCCGCCGGGCAAATCATGGCCAAAGACGTCGTCGGCCAAACTCACCAGGTGATGCGTAACCTGCGGGAAGTGCTGCGCCAAGCCGGGACCGACCTGGACAAAGTGGTGAAGACCACCGTCTTTCTGCAAGACATGGGCCATTTCAAGGCCATGAACGACGTCTACGGCGGTTACTTCGGCGACCAACCCCCAGCCCGCTCCACGGTAGAAGTGGCCCAGTTACCCCTCGGCGCGCTGGTGGAGATCGAGGCCATCGCCCTGGTAAGGTAAATATCGCTAGCAGTCAAGCTTTTTTCGCGCAAGTGTCAACGCTTGGCATCAGTCACGAAAAGCTTGACTTCTCTAGCCAAGGACGATCCGAAGCCGCTCCAAGAATTCGCTCAACATCATAGCCGTAGCGCCCCAAACTTTGTGGCTTGCCACCAGGTAAAACGGCACCTGGACCGTCATTCCGCGATACTCCCACGGCTCCTCAAAACGGTTGGCCGGATCCAGCAAGAACGACAGGGGAGTCTCGATGATCTCGGCCACTTCGGCCGCCTGTCGCCGAAACAGCGGTAGCCCTTCATGCCAGACCACGAACGGGTGGACTTCATAGTCCGTCGGCGGAATGTACAGACAAGTGAGCCGTCCCAGCATGGTGAACGCCCCAGGATCAAGACCGATTTCTTCTTCGGCCTCGCGCACGGCCGTCGTTTGTAACGCCTCGCCATCCTCACGCCGGCCGCCGGGAAAGGAGATTTGACCGGCATGATCGTTCAAGTCGTCGCGACGGCGAGTCAGAACCAGATGGGTAGCAAGACCCTTGTCGTAGAGGACGATCAAAACTGCCCCTTCGCGAGGTTGGCCGGCCATGCCTGGCGGCCGGGCGCCTCGCGGCCTGGGAATCATCTTTTGCTGTGCCGTCTCGGCGTCAAAGGTCGGCAATTCCAGCGCTCGTCGTATCTCAACTTCGGAGAAGCGCATCTAAGCCTCTAATAGTCCAAGTCGGACAAATGGGCGGAAGCCACCGTCATTGTGCAGCAAAGGCACGCGGTTTTCTATGCACCAGGTGGCGATCAGACAGTCGATTGTTTTTCGCGCGGTGATGCCCGGTTGACGCAGAGCGCGATAGTTAAAGGCGCTTTTGCGCGCTGCTTGTTCGCCGACTAGCGCTACGACCGGATAGGCCCGAAAGGCCGATTCGATCAGAACGGTCTCTTGATCAGTCCTAACGCCTTGCAGCAATTCAGTCAGAATTAAATCGCCGATCAATAGCTCTTCGTGGCCGATCAACCCTTTCAATCGAGTAACCTCTTGCGTCGGCCGAGCTACAAAAAAGTCGATCCAGACCGAAGTATCAACTAGAGTCGGCACGATAATCCTCGTCTGACTCGGCAACGTATCGCGCTTGCCTCATTTCCTCGAGGTCGCCTTCCCAGACGATCTTCCCCTCCAGCGTCAGCACATCCCGTTGCCTGCGCAGGCGTACCAGTGTCCGCAACGCAGTGTCGACAACTTCTCTCTTGGTGCGGATTCCAGTAAGCCTCATGGCCTCAGCTATTAATTCATCGTCGATGACGATATTCGTTCGCATTTTGACTCCAGGTACTAAATGTGTATGATCTCGTCCAATTATACACACCAAGGTGCTAGTCGCAAGATACTCCTGCCTGAACGTGTGCGAACAACGTCGATTGTGTCCAACTAAGAACGATCTTCGACAGATGGGACCATGGGAGGTCAGTTGGCAGTTTCGGCGTGACTTGGCGCGCGCTCCCACAGATAATCAAAGAAACGCTGGTACTGCTCGGCAGCGCCGGGATCTCCCGCGCCCAGGCTATACTCACTCAATCCATTGTCCACGCCGAAAGCGCTCCAATGCAGGTTTTGACTGCCGACAATCACAAACTCTCCATCGATCAAGGCACTCTTGGAATGCAGCAAGTCGTCGAGCATCCGAATCTCGACGCTGTGGGCAAGGCCCCTCTCGATCGCTTCCTTGTTAAAGATTTCCATGGCGATGACGTTCTCGACGTTCTGAATGGGGTACGGCGTGAGCAAAATCCGCACTCTGGCCCCCTGGTCGGCAGCGTCCATGAGCGCTTCCATGTAGGGCAACGCCTGGTCGAAATTACATACTTCAAAAAAATGGTTCAGGTTGCAAATCAGCGGCATGCTGAACATCGCCTGGGCCAGATCAATGCTCTGTTGCGCAGCGCCGTAGGCCTCGAGCAACTGCTGGTCGGCCTCGTCGTATATCCGGTTCCTGAACATCGAGAAAGCGATCGCTTCATTATCCGTAAGCCAATAGCGCATCACTTCCGGTACATGGTCCGGGACTCCGCGTGAATCTTCGCATGTCAAGCGCAGTTCGACTTCGCTGGCGCTCAAGTCCGGGCAGTGGCGCTGTATGGCTCCGGTCCATAACTGATCGTAAATCAGTCGCGAATGCTGCGCGACCGGTCCGGTAATCACCAGACCTGTATCTGTATCTCCAAGACCCTTGCCGGATGGGTGATCCTTTGATAAAGGCTTGTATTCGTGGTTAAAACCGGAGGCAACCACCGTTTTGCCGTCGACGATCATGGTTTTCACATGACTGTGTGGCCAACGACCAGCGAAATTGGCGACCTCAACCCGCCAGCCCACCTCCGGGTCTATCATCTTCTCTAGGCCGGCCTCCTGCAGATCGTTGAGCACATACCATAGCCCCCCATCCAATTCCAATAACTCGAAGCTTGGAGACGGCGAGTTACCCAAAAGGATCCGGACGAGCATCCCGCGCGGATAATCCTCGGGATTGGCCTTTACCTTCTCGTAAAGATCCATCACGCCCCTCGCGAGGACGGCCCCCGGACTATCCTGATTGACGGCCTTCTCGTAGGCCATGGTCGTAAAGAGCGCTTCGTAATCCGCGGTCTGCAACAGTTCAGCATAGTCGTCGTACCCGCCATTCAGGGTTGGATCCGCGGCGGAGAATGAAGGATCGACTGTCGGCGTGAAAAGCATCATCTGGTACTGATTCTGGCAGAAGGGGATCACATCGCCCTCCGGCCGGTAACCGCCCATCCTGGCCACCTCGTACAACTCGGCTTCCGCGCCCGAGAGCGTTTCCGAGTCACACTCATAAGACTGTTGTCGAGCATATTGAATAGCCGGATCAATACCGGTCCAGGCCAGATGCAAATCGCCGGCCGGGCCGTCAGCCAGCCCATGATCGGCCGACCTTTCGAGCCTGGCGACGATCATCGGCTCGCCCCATGAGTCGCCGTCGCCGATCGTTTCGTAAAGTACGTCTTCCCGCCGAACCTCGCCCAACACATCCTCGACCTGATCGGACTGCCAAACCACGTGTGCCCGGCCCTCGCCATCCACTGCCACGGATGGACCGCCCTGGCACGAGAACGACGAGATCACCTCGCTCTGGCCCTCAGACCAGAAGGCGACGCCGCCCTCCCCGGCGCACCAGACGACGAACGGCGACCCGTTCTCAGCGACGAGTAAGTCCGGCCGAACTCCGGCGCCAAGCTCAACAGCCGTCGAATCCCAGCCGGCATCCTCGAAGGCCGTGAGCCAAATGCTACCTTGCGAGTCATCCAGGGCCATTGAGAAGCCACTCGAAGGCCCGCCGTCGAGCGAGAAGCTTCCCATGGTAGATCCACGTGGCGAAGGAACACATCCCTGCGTGCCGTCCGGCAAGATGCGATAGTGCAGTCCACCCTTTGGGTCCGACCAGACCACCATGACTGTACCATCATGGCTGGCGGCGACTTCAATCGACAGCGTATCGGGGCGCCCGCCCCCCGATGGGCAGGCGTCTGCCACATCCGCCAGGGGCGCTGCATCCGTACAGTCGCCGTCCAAACAACGACTGTAATGAGCGATTCCAGAATCCCCCTCCAGCCAGGCGACATGCGCGACACCTTCGGCGTCCACAAACACGCTGGGATACTGCGAGTCTGTCGCCGAGTGCGAGACATTGGTGGACGCTGCCCAATCCGTCCCCCCATCAGCACTACTTGTCCCAGCTTGAAGCTGCACCTCCCTGGCGTCGCCGATCACTTCCGACCATACCAAAGCCAGATCGCTCGACTCGCCGACGCTCAGGTCTAGCGCCGCGATCTCGCTGGCCGCGGTTGTAACCTCTGAACTCTCTTGCCAGTGGCTACCAGCGGAATCCGAGGCTATGGTCTCCGTCTGCATCGCTGCCCTCGGCGTCAACATGTCCGCGGCAAAAGCCAGAGCCGGCCGCAGCTGCACCAGCAACCACAGGGCGAAAAGCACTGCTAGTACGATCAGAGAATAGCGCATCCACGGCCCCATTGGGGAAAGCCTATGACCCTTATCCTTTCGCGCAAATCGATCAAAGGCAAACCCTATGGCCAGTCCGCCGAACAGACCAAATCCAAACAGAGCCAGCAACAGGAGTACATGATTGCCTTCACGTATTCCCCCTGCTGGAGCGGAGCGCATATAGGCCCAAACTCCGGCGCCGAAAGCTACACCACCGAAACTGAAACCGACGATACTGGCTATGATCACTGAACCTGTGCGGCGCCAGCCTACCGTCGTAAGCCCTAACAGTAAACCGATGAGTGCTCCACTGATCAAGCCAATGAACAGATAGACTTTCATGAACGGTCCGGCCGGCATGAAAGCGGCATCGCGCAACGTCAGCGCCGAGAGAGCAAAAACGATTAGAAGCAGAAATGTGCCATATACGATCCCAAGCGATATCGCGCTGCGCCAGGCATAGCCGTATTTCCCCTTGGGCTCGCCGGTGACCGGCAGCGTCCATCCGCCCAAGAAGCCGCCAAGCGCGCCTCCGAGCCCGGTGATCAACATGACCATCAAGATGCCGATGAGCAGCCGGGCCGCCTCGCCAAGCATGCCGTATGGCTCAGGACTGAGCACACCAAACAGGACTTGGGAGACGATGTTGCCTGCCATCAGGCCGCCGCCATAGGCCAGGCCGGTCTTAGCTATCCCTCGCCAATTGATCGCCATTCGCGTTTCACCAGCCATCTGTCTTATCTACTCCGGCCGGTAGGGGCCCTTGCCGCTGATATCACCTACGAACTCAGGCAAATCGCTGTGACCCAAGAGCTGGCGGACGGCCAGCACTTCGCCGGTGTGAAACCAGTAATGGTAGGTGAGCCGCAGTAGCATTGTGCCGATGGTCTCGCGCATCAGCCTATCTTTCCACTGGTAGCGTTCTTGTAGTAATTCCGTGGTCAGCGTATCCAGATAGGGATCGGCCGCGGCCGTAATTTCACGCCAGGCCGACGACATCGCTTCGAGCGAGGGCGTTGTCGCCGGCCGGCCGCTGCCCACCAACTCCTGCAATTCCGGCACCAGGTTGATGCCCTGAGCATAGCGTAGCCAA
Source organism: Promineifilaceae bacterium (SeqCode) (assembly GCA_041570195.1). Lineage (GTDB taxonomy): Bacteria > Chloroflexota > Anaerolineae > Promineifilales > Promineifilaceae > UBA11865. The sequence continues at coordinate 73,132 of JBFFWQ010000011.1, forward strand.
TACCACTGCTCGTGCCAGGCCAAGTGTCCAACCATCCAGCTAATGCTGTTCATTGGTTCCAGGCGAACGCGGCCGTCGGCCTCGTCCACGCCGCGCAAGGCCCGCAGCCATTCGTGGCGGGTAAAACGCAGTTGGCTGACAAGTGGGTGGGTCATATATCACATCCCATTCATAACTTACCAGGCGGTGACTCGCTGGCCGCCAAAAGCACCATTGGCTAGTAGATGATACATGGAATGGGAAGATCACGGCAATCGAGCATTAATGGTTAACTTGGCCACCCGGCCAGGAAGCCTGACCTACTGGACCATTCGTGTATAATTGCCGTCGAACCGAATGATCGAGTCCCTGCAACAGGGGCAGCAGCAATTGGAGGAAGCCAATATGCTGGATTTTGACAGCGGATACGATCCTGTGTCCGATCAGGTCGATCGTGACTGGAAGAAAGCCCGCCGCAAAGTCTTGTACCAGCGCGTCGTCTGCGCCGTTACACATTGCTCGGTCGACATGATGTCCTTCGGCGAAATACGCAATAAACTACGCTTGGGTATTCCCCATTACAGGGGCCTGCAACAGATCCCTTTGGAGCAGATTCGCGGCAGCGTCGGTCGCTATGACGATTTCACCTCTGCCTTTCTGCCGCGCAAGGACTATTTGCACGACCGATGGACAAATGTCGAGAAGTTGCTGCTGGCGGGTAAGGCACCGCCAATAGATGTCTACCAGGTGGACGATGCTTACTTTGTGGTCGATGGCAACCACCGCGTCTCTGTCGCTCACCAGCTCGGGATGGAGACGATTGAAGCGTTTGTGACCGAGTGCTCCACGCCTTTTGAGCTAGGCCCGGATGACGATGTCGACACGTTATTGATTGAAGCTGAAAAGACCGATTTCTTGAAGCGAGTCGGCCACAATAATATGCAGATGGCCGATGAGATCATGTTCAGTCGCGCCGGCTGCTATCGCGATTTGATCGGCCAGATCGAAGCTTATCGTCTAGGAATGGAAGCCAAAAAGGGCCGGCCGGTACCAACCGATCAAGCCTTCGCCGCCTGGCACGACGAGGTCTACACTTCGGCCATGGACGCTATCCGCGAGGAAGGTCTGATCGATCTATTTCCCGAGCGAACCGAGGCCGACCTCTTCATGTGGTCCTGGCAAAACAGTCAGACGCTGGAGGAAGAAGCGATTGAAGCTGATTACATGGACGGCGAGGCAGCGGCCGAACCGGATTGAGGCCAGCACCAGGGGCGCCTGCTAGCGATTAGCCTCCAGTCGGGCCACGATCAGGGTTTTTGTTCAGAAAGGATCCACCGCAGGACAAAATCTGAGTGGTTCGTACATCATGTCGTCGAACGGCTCGTCGCCCTTTCCCCCGGCTCCAATGAACACTTCTTGCAGGCGTTCGGCTTCGGCCGGCGACTTCATCACCAGTGTGATTTCGGCGTTGCTCGGATTTCCTTGCTTCGCCGGAAACAAGGTCAGCCACGAGCCGCCGATCCGCCAACCGCGGGTATTATCTCCCTCGACATAGGCCGGCGAACCCAGGACGCGGCTGTAGAAAGCTAGCGCCTTATCGTATCGCTCAAAATACAGAGCGATGTCAAACACGCCTGAATAAGCAAATCGAGGCTTGGGTGCCGGATCCACAAAGTGTGCCTTGCGGTATGCAGCGTAGTCCATCGTTAAGCTCCTAGTACATCATTCTTCCAGATTGATCCACAAACTGGAAAACTCGTGTCGAATCGTTTGCGCTACGGTTTTCGCCCATGGTGGCGTACGGCCCATGGCAATAGGCGGGCACATGTGAACTCCTTTACGAAAACGATATTGTATTCTACTATGTTTGCTCATAATATAGGCTACCAGAGTGGAAACGTCAGACCATTGTTCTGGTTTTGTGAATCAAACGTGGAGCCTGTCTTCACGCCCATAATACGATAAGCCTATGTCCGAAATCCTCTTTGAATCAATCATCATTTTGGCGTTAATTATCTTGAATGGCTTGTTGGCCATGTCCGAATTAGCCGTTGTCTCCTCGCGCCGCGTGCGCTTGCAGCAAATGGCGCAGGACGGCGATCACGGCGCCGAAGTGGCCTTGGAGTTGGCCGAGACGCCCAATCGCTTCCTGTCGACGGTACAGGTGGGCATAACCCTGGTCGGCATCTTTGCCGGCGCCATTGGCGGCGCAACAATCGCCCAGGCTCTAGCCGATCTTCTGGTCGAGGTTCCGGTGCTAGAACCTTATGCCGGCGCCATCAGCCTGGCCCTTGTCGTTGGCGCTATCACGTTTCTCACAGTGGTGCTGGGCGAACTGGTGCCCAAGCGGATCGCCCTGCAAAGCGCGGAGCGCATCGCCTCGGCTGTCGCCCGGCCCATGCGCGCCCTGTCTGTCGTCACCTGGCCCATCGTTCGCCTGCTGGGGCTTGCCACTGATGCCGTGTTGTCTGTTCTGCGGGTGAAGGCCCTACCCAAAACCGCGCTGACCGAGGAAGAGATTCGCATGTTGGTTGAGCAGGGCGCCCAGGCAGGGATCATCGAGGCCGTGGAGCGGGACATGGTCGAGAGCGTTTTTCAGTTGGGTGACCGGCCGCTTGAGACGATCATGACGCCCCGTTCGGAGATCGTTTGGCTGGACGTGAACGCGCCCGAGGAGCATATTCGACAAGTTATCGAGGGTTCCAGCCACTCTCGCTTTCCAGTCTGCGACGGCATACTGGATAAGCCGCTGGGTTTAGCCCGGGCCAAAGACCTTTTGGCTGAGAGCTTGGGCGGCGCGCCGCTGAATCTGCGCCAGATTATGGACGAACCGCTCTTCGCGCCAGAAAACGCCCGCGCCTTGCAGGTTCTGGAGCGCTTTCGCGAGACCGGTGTCCATCTGGCCATGTTGATAGACGAGTATGGCGGGGTCAGCGGGCTGGTTACTTCCTTCAATGTATTGGAGGCCATCGTCGGCGACATCCCTACCTTGGATGAAATCGGCCAACCGCCCATCGCCCAGCGGGCGGACGGTTCCTGGCTGGTAGATGGCATGCTCTCGGTCGACGATTTCAAACGAACCTTCAACATATACTCTTTGCCAGGTGAAGGCACATATCAGACTTTGGGCGGCTTCACGATATTCATGTTCGGCAGCTTGCCGGCCGCCGGCGATTACTTCAGTCACGGCGACTTTCGCTACGAAGTGGCTGATATGGACGGCCGGCGGGTCGACAAGGTACTCCTGGCCCAACAGCCGGCTGACGTTAGGTGAAAGAGCGCCCAGAACAAAACGTAATACTTACGTAAGCTTCTTGACAGTCGCACGTAATCTCCCCAGGTTACCATTCCTAAAGTTCACAAATAGCTGTTAATTCCGAAGGAGTGCGTGACGATCATGAGAAGAGAAGTTGTTTTGACCCTGGCCCTAGCTGTGCTGTTCTTGCTTTCCGCCTGTACAGCTTCCGATGATGCAACGCCAGTCGCAAACGAATCATCTCCGGCGATCGTGGCCGGCGATACAATCGAGAGCGAAGCCGATGCCTCAGAAGAGATGGTCCCCGTCGACAAAGCCGAGACTGACGCCTCGGAGGATATGACCGAGGATATGGCGGCCGAAACCGAGAATGAATCTGATCATCCGGACGATGCGGCCGATATGGACGCCGACATGGTCGAAGGATCGGAAGAAATGGCGGCCGAGAGTGTCGAAGAGATCGCCATGAACCCCGATGCGCCCGCCTGGCAACAACTGGCCTTGACCAATGTCCGCACGGGTGAATCCTTCACCCTAGCAGATTTCGCCGGTAAGACAGTGTTTGTCGAGCCGATGGCCACTTGGTGCACAAACTGCCGGCGGCAGCTAGGAAATGTGAAAGCCGCCAAGGCTGAGCTGGCGGCCGATGACGTCGTTTTCATCGGCTTGAGCGTGGAAACTACTATCGCCGATGCGACCCTGGCCAGCTACGCTGATGGAGCCGGTTTTGACTGGCTTTGGGCCGTGGTTACGCCGGAGATGCTGCAAGCCTTGGCCGGTGAATTCGGCCAGACTATCGCCAATCCGCCGGCGACGCCCCATTTCATCATCCGGCCCGACGGTTCGACCACTGACCTGATCACGGGCATCGAGCCCGCCGAACAGATCGTGGCCCAGATCGAGGCCGCACGAGGTTAGGTCGGCACATGAATGAGCTACTACAGGCTTTTGTGTTGGGCAATACGGCCATTCTTACCAACGTCTGCGTCTTGCCGCTGTATCCGGGCCTGATCGCCTTCCTGGCCGGAACGGCCGGTGCCAAGCGCTCGCGCCGGGCTACCTATTCCTTAGGCTTGTTTGTGCTGGCCGGGGTACTGAGCTTGATGATCCTCATCGGCTGGTTGCTGTTTGCCTTCCAGCAATCTTTTGGCGACATCCTACCCATCTTGCTGCCCGTCATTTACGGATTGGTCATCTTGATGGGGGTGCTGATGTTGAGCGGCCGCAATCCGTTCGCTCGCTTGGGCACGATCCAGACGCCAGTGTTGCGCAATCCCTATGCGGCCGCCTTCACCTACGGCCTGCTGTTGGGACCGATGACCCTACCCTGCACGGGCCCGCTGATCGTCAGCGCCTTTTTGTTGGGCGCCGGCAGCGCGGCCGGACTGGCCGATAACCTTTCCTATTTCCTGGCTTTCGGCTTGGGCTTCGGCTGGCCGCTCATCGTCCTGCCCTTGATAGCCGTACCCCTGCAGCGTCGCTTCACCGGCTGGACGACGAACAACTACAAGCTGCTAACCCGTCTTTCAGGCGTGCTACTGGTGGCTATCGGCGTGGTCGGCGTCGTCTACGATCTGGCGCCTAACGTCTAAAGTGATTTGCAGGTAGAACCTTCGTAAGCCAGCGAGATTGGTCGACAACTCACCAAAGTAATCGGCGGCGAATCAGGTTCTGTTGCCTGAAAGTTAATTCCGCCGATTTCTAACTATTCGAAGTTCTATACTTCGTAAACGCTTCCATCGGGAAAGGCTGGCCGTGCCCAGGGTAAACGGTTGTGATCTCATAGCCCATCAGCTTCTCCACGCTGGCCTCGGCCGCTCCCTGGTCATCGATAATTGACCACAAGTCCGGCTTGCTGGTGTTGGCCAGCAAGTCACCGCAGAACAGATCACCGTCTGAAGTCAAGAGACTGATTGAACCTTTGGAGTGCCCGGGGACGCTGAGTATCTGAGCATTTAGGCCATATTGACCGAGGTCATCTCCCTCGTCGACAAATCGATCGGCCGTGAATCTGTCGGATTCCCCTAGAGTGTAAAGCAAACCTAACAACGCTCTGAATACTACGTTAGGCTTGCGCCTATTCCAGGTCATGTCACCGTGTTCGACCATGCCCGCGTCATCGGCGTGCATGGCGATTTCCGCCGCATACTTCTCCCGCAGATAGGCGGCATTGCCGCTATGGTCAAAATCTCCATGGGTCAACAGGATGAGCTTGAGATTTCCGGGTCGGCAGCCAGCTTCCTCCAACGCTCCCTCAATCGCCTTCCGTTTGCCACCCCGGCCGGTATCGATCAGGACATAGCCGTCGTCTACCGTGACCAGGTAGCAATTCACAGAGACGTTTAAGACAAAAGGAACGGTGATATTCTGGATCTCCATAGCGGCTCCGTACTTGCTCGCGTAAGTCTTCAGAACTCGATTATCCATGCCATTTTCGACGAAAAGGCCTGGCGCCCCAAAACGTCCTTCATTCGCGACGATATTTGCGTCACCTTGTTAGCTTACAATGATCAAGGGCGGCAGGTCATGTGCAGTTGCTCATCAATTAGGGAGACGAAAGTCACCGTCGGCGGTCAGGTCATCGTTGGAGATGTGTTCTAGCCAAACCCCGGCCGGCTTCCGGGTCCAGATGGCGTTGCCCCCGGATATGCCGGCAAGACCAATGCGCATGTCTCCTGCGGCTGTGCTAGAGCAGTCCCCGTGTAAACAACTCGTCTCTCAGCTGCTCAGGAGACTCAAAATGGATTGTATCGAAGCCTAGCTCCCTGGCGGCCGTTACATTGGCTTCGGAATCATCGACGAACAGGCAATTTCGCGGAGAATCATTCGCTTGTTCCAACAGAACTTCGTAAATCGCCGGATCAGGTTTGGCCAGCCTGACCTCACCTGAGATCACGATGCCGTCAAACCAGTTCATGAAGTCAAGATTCGGCCGGATGCGATAGAACGTCTCGGCCGACCAGTTGCTCAGACCGAACAACGGATATTGATTCTCTTTCAGGTGATAAAGGATCTCCACTGTTTCCGGAATTGGGCCGGCGATCGATTCTTCCCATCGGTCGCAGTAAGCGGCAATCAGCTCCGCGTAGTGCGGGAACCGGGCCGACAATTCCGCCGTGCCCTCGGCAAAAGAACGCCCTTTATCCTGTTGGAAGTTCCACTCGTAAAAGTTGATTTCGTCGAGGAACCGCTCGACGGCCGCGTCGTGGCCGTCAAACAGCTTCCGGTAAAGATAGCGCGGGTCCCAATCTACGAGGACCCCACCAAAATCAAAAACGACGTTAGGATGCTTTCTTGTTCTGCCAGCCATTGGTTTATCACCGTTCTCCCTCGTCATCACCCGAGCCACGCCGCAAGCCGTTCCTTCTCCCCTTCGGCCAATACCGTGTCGCGCTCCTCCTCACCCATTGCTTTGGCGAGTCTTTCCATCGCCTGGTCCAGCTCGGCAATTTCGTGCGGCGCCGCACTCTTCATATTTGCCTGCTCGAGGGCATTTCCGGATGCGCCAAGTAGTCTGGACGCACGCTCGTACTGGCCGCGCTCAAGGGCAATATAGGCGAAACACTCTATAGGGTGCACCTCGATCACCTCTCGGATGAGGGCGTCGTGACGGGCGGAAAGCGCCTGCATGACCGCAGCGTGATTCTCCCAGAGGGGCGTGCTGTTTCCCAGGTCGGTGAAAAGAAAGCTAGCTGTCCGCGGGTTCAAATTCATGCTGTGCAACCAGGAAATCGGCGATAGGCGACCCTCAAGCCGCTCAATCATTCGACATTCAACAGGATAGTCAGGATATTAACCCAAGATTCCTAATGCGCCGACCGTCATTTAAAGCTCCTCCTAGATTTCCGATACAATACTTTACTGGACAAGCGAAAGAACACCATTAAAAGAAACCACCCATATTCTGAACAATCCGAGATAGATTATGTCAAATACACCCATTTTGTCGGACTATGATGGTAATTACAACCAGGCTAGAATATTAGGTACCGAACCGCCGCGCTTTTCAGTCGCTGAGGTACTGGAATTTGCCGGGGAGTTGTATGGGCTTGGCGGCGCCATTTCTCCGCTCGAAAGCGAGCGGGATCAGAACTTCCGGATCGATACGCTGAGAGGCGACCAATTCGTCATAAAGATCGCCAACAGCGCCATGGACCCGGCAATCCTCATGATGCAGGTCGAGGGCCTGGCCCATATCGCCGAAGTTGATCCTGGACTACCTGTGCCGAGAGTCCTGTATTCTCGAAACGAAGCTGCCCTTGAGCAGATCCAATCCAGTGACGGGCGTCCCCACTTCGTCCATGTGCTGACTTACCTGCCAGGCATCTACCCGCCACGTGGATCGGCCAGCCGCGCCCTGTTGCGACCATTGGGCGCCTGCCTGGCGCGCCTTGTCCTGGCGCTGCGCGGCTTCTACCATCCCGCCGCCAACTATGAACTTCTGTGGGACCTAAAACAGGCTGCAGTTCTCAGAGGTTATTTGCACCATATCCCGGATCCAAGCCACCGCCAGCTAGCCGGCTACTTTTTGGACCGATTCGAACAGCTGGTACTGCCCGAGATCCCAAAACTGAGAAGCCAGATCATTCACAATGATTTTGCTCCCAATAACTTAGTGGTGGCAGAGCACGACCCTGGGAATATCGTTGGCATTCTCGACTTTGGGGACATGATCCATACGCCCCTGGTCATGGACCTGGCCGCCCCGATCGCTCACATGTTTCGCATGCAGAATGAACCCCTGGAAACCGCCCTAGAGATCATCTCAGCTTACCATGACATCCTGCCGCTCGAACCGCTCGAACTGTCTCTCATATATGATTTGATCGCAACCCGCTTGACCATGTTGAACGTGATCGCGTCGTGGCGGGTGAACCTATACCCTGAGAACCAGGAATACATAGCCGGCTATGTCGACCGGGTGTGGGTTAGAATGGCGGCTTGGCGCGCCCTGGATCCGGCCGCGGTCACCAGGCGGTTTTTCAGAGCTTGTGGGTATTGGGAAGGTGAAGCGTCGGTCCCTTCAAACAAGGCCGTGAAAGAGACCCGATCCGTGCAACTGGAACGCCGAAGTCGTTTACTGGGTCCCTGCGCTTACCTGTTCTACGAAAATCCTCTCCATATTGTGCGCGGAGAAG
>JBFFWQ010000012.1:0-81153 GCA_041570195.1 Promineifilaceae bacterium (SeqCode)
GTCCTCGCCGGCGACGGCCTGAACATCGGCGCCGGCAAAGCTATCAAGGACGCGGCCGGCATCAAAATCAACAGCGGCAATGTCACCCTCGACGCCAACGGACTCACCGCCACCGACCCCGGAGGACCTACCACCCAGCTCACCATCAACAACTACGGTCTCTCTGTCTCGGGCAAGGTCCTGGTCGATTCAGACGGCATCAAGATCGGCGCCGGCCCATCCTACGAGGCCACTATGGACGCCAGCGGCATCAAGATAGACGGCGGCAACGTGGTACTCGACTCGGCCGGTCTCACGGTAACAGGTAAGCTCGTGCTAGATGGAGACGGTCTAAAGGTGGCCAGTAGTGACGTCGTGCTAGACGCCGACGGCCTGACCATCCAGGGCGGCACCGGCACCAGCAATAAGATCATCATAGAAGACAGTAGCACAACAATCGGCGAAATCTACAGCCGCATCGACAGCAACGTAGCCCAAATGTTTATCACCAGCAAAGGAAAAGACGCAACAGATCCCGATGGTTATGTCGAAGTAGTGGCCCAAAATTACACGGCCGGTACTAAGCTCACCTTCTCCCTCGACAGCGCAAACGACCGCGGCATCATGGACGCCGAGCAGTTCCTGCTCGGCGAAAGCATCCGCCTGGCCGGCATCACCACCACCAACCGCAACAATCTACCCCAAGTCAACGGCACCATCGTCTACAACACCACCACCAGCAAGTTTCAAGGATACGCCGGCGGCTCCTGGGTTGACTTACACTAACTCAAGCGCGGGTCGGAAGGGTCAGTAGTTGGCTTAATTCTTGGATCTCATAGGTAATGAGCGTCGTGGCGTCTGCCTTGCGGCCGGCGGGGTTGAACCAGCAAGTATCGATGCCGTAGGCGATGCCGCCGGCTATATCGGAAGTGAGGCTGTCGCCGATGATGAGCACCTGCTCTTTGTCCGGGCGGCCCATGCGCTCGAAAGCGACGTCGAAGATCCGCGGGTCGGGCTTGGCGAAGCCAACTTCCTCGGAGATGATCCAATCCTCGAAGTAGCGCCCGATGGACGATTCGCCGAAGCGCGGCCGCTGGACGTCGGTGAGGCCATTGGTGATGATAAACAGGCGGTAGTCGTCGTTCAGTTCGGCGACGGTTTCCAGGGCCCCGTCGATCAGAAATGTACCCTGTCCCAACTGGCGCGAGTAGGAAGCGCTGAAGGCGGCCGGATCGACCGCCAGGCCCAGCTGGTCAAACAGCAATTCGAAGCGTAGCACTTTGAGCCGATCCTGGGTGACATCGCCCTGTTCCAGGGCATCCCACAGCGGTCCGTTGACGCGCCGGTAGAGATCACTGTAGCCGGGTTTGAAGGCGTGGCCGTATTGAGCAAAGGTCTCGGACAGGGCCCAGGTCTCGGCTCGATCGTAGTCAAATAGGGTGCCATCGGCGTCGAAGAGGAGGGTTGTGTAGAGCGGGGTCATGAGGGGAGCTGACTAAGCGAAGCGGCGCAAACTGACCAAGCGAAGCGGCGCGAACTGGACGGAACTGAGCCTGTCAACGGGGGCTGGGTTGGTCATTGGGGAGTGGCTTTTTGGGGCCAGGATTGGGCCAGGCGGCCGTAGGCGGAGAGGGTGCGCAGGGTGTTGACGGCATGGTGACCTTTCCAATCTTTTTCAGCCTGGGCCCAGGCGGCGGCGTCGACGAAATCCCACGACCAGGTCAGGTCCCAGACGCCGTCGGCCGACTGGCGTTCTATTTCGTAATCCAGGTTGGCATCGATGGCGGCGCGATCGATATCGGCCGCCAGGAGCGAATCGGGCGTCGGAGCGACCTGGAGCGGCCGCAAGGCGTAATCGGTCCATTGAGCCGGATCTGAAGCGACAACATGGCGCGCGGCGCGGCGCACCTTATCGACGACTTTCTGGCGTTGATCGGGCGGCACGTTGTCGGCTTCGGCCAGCTCCAGGAATGCCAACAGGTCGTGCATACCCATGTCGTCGTCGGGTATGGTGTCCATGTGGGCCAGGAGGGAACGGCTAACACCGGCCAGTATCTCCTGTCCGGGGCTGAAATGATAGAGGTGGCCGGCAAGCGCGGCCCGAGGATTGACCAGAAATCGGCCAAAATTGACTTCGGAATCGGCGTAGGTCCACCAGGGAGCATGGGGCGCGTCCTCGACGGCCGCGGGCACGATGGGCCAAACGCCTATCCCGGGATCATAGACGTAAAGCAGGTAGCGTATGGCGTCGGCGACCACCGGTTCGCCGGCGGCCGCGTTCACTTCACGCAGGATGGCCAGGCCAGTCGAGGTGGCGATGACGGAGGAGGCCGGCGTCCGCAGGTCTGGCTCGAGCCCATGGCCAAAGCCACCGTCGTCATTCTGGTAGGTGGCCAGCGCCCGGACGACCGGCATCGAATCGCCATTTTCGAAATGATAGGCGAAACGCGCCTGGTCGACCGGCCGGCCGTGGTTCATGATATATGCTCGGGCGGCGGCGAATGATTCGTGGTTCATGGTAAGCATGGTTGAAGCTCGGGCTGTTTGATAAGGAATTGGACAGGATCTACAGGATGGACAGGATTTGGGCCCAGCTCAAACCGGGCAATATCTTCGGCCAAGGTAGGCGGCAGTCAACTGAAGCATGTCTAGCAAGTGGCGAGGGGCGACATGAAGCGGCCGGCCGGGCCGGCGGCAAGCGGCTCCATTTTGTCACATTGCCTGAAGCGAACGTCGCGGTCGCAGATAAAGCGGCCAACCTGCTTAGCCTGGGCATAGATCTTCTCGCCGGCCATATGCTGGACAAATTCAAACATATGCACCTTGACGGTCGGAACGTCTTCTTCTTCGATGTCCCAAACGCCAAGGATCTGGCCGTCGACCATGACCGTGTTGGTCACATTGCCGTAGCCATCAATGGCCCGCTCACGGTATTTGGGTTCCAGGAAGCGGTCGCGGTCGGCGTAGCCCATGACGTAGCCATCGGAGGCGGGCAGCAGGCTAACGCTGGGCTGACCGAGGGTTTGCATGTCGTGCAGCGCTTCATAGTCCTGGCGCAACATGTGATAGGCATCGGACCGGCCGCAGATTCGCACCGCCACCAGAGAATCGCGCAGGCTGCGCAGGGCCGATCGTACCCGGATCCGGCCCAGGCCACTCCACCAGACGATGTCGGCATCAGTAACCGGGCCAAAGGCGGAGATGTAGTCGCGAACCAGGTTAACGATGGCATCCTTCTCGCTCAACGCGCCCAGGTCGATGTTTGGATACACTTCGGAGAAGATGCTGTAGCGATGGTGCTTGTCGAGCCAACCGCCGGGTGGTCGACCTCTGATCAGTAACCCACTATCGCACATATAGTACAAGACGGCCGAGATGTCCAGGTCGGTGACCAGGTTTGTCTTTATCTGGGCGGCCGTGAGTGGATTACCGGCTAGCATCCTCAGTATTCTCTCGGACAGCGGTTCGTACTCGGCCAAGGAAACGCCGCGGTATATCATGTAGTTCTCAGAAGCCTTAGCCACGTTGCCCCCGGTGGCGGCGTAGACGATAGGTAAATTCTCGGCGCTGTGGATGTGAATCGTCTTGCGCACGCAGCGGATTTTGGCCAGCGAGTGCGATTCGTAGAGGGCTTCTTCCAGGTCCTCTTTTTCGAAATTGGGCACCCTGGCCAGAAGGGACACGTACGGCGTTCGGCTACCCGTCGCATGAAGCCCGACGACATCACGAACAACGCTGGTCATGGCCGCGCTTATCGGGCTATCAACCAGATGTTGCTTGGCAAGAACGTAGTGGTTGGCCGTGTTCAGCTCGATACAATCCATCATGGGGTCATGCTCCGCATCCGCCTGGAACGCCCACCCACAGCGTACCTGAAGCCCATCTCAGGTCGGCAAGCGGCCGGCAACCCGGCAGGCACTTTGCTGCTGAAATGGTACCAGAATACTGGCAGGTCGGCTAGCTCAAGGCCGATTCAAAACCGCGTTATGATAGTCGAGCGTTCGGCGCTGAGCAGAAGCGCGATGGGCGGACTTTAGGCTGTTTCCTTGATCTTGCCGGCGAAGGATTTGCGGAATTTACGGACCTTGGGGTCAATGACAGCCCGGCAGTAGGGTTGGTAACGGTTGCGGCGGTAGTAGTCGTCGTGGTAGGCCTCGGCCGGGTAGAAGGTGTCCAGCGCCTCGATCTCGGTGACGATTGGATCACGGAAGCTTGCCGCCGCTTCGGACAAGGAGCGTTTGGCGGCCGCCCGTTGGGCTTCATCGTGGGCCAGGATGATGGAGCGGTATTGGGTGCCCACGTCGGCGCCCTGGCGATTGAGGGTCGTGGGATCGTGAATGCTCCAGAAGATGGTCAGCAGGTCATCGTAGCTGATGACGTCGGGATCGTAGTCGATCTGGACGACCTCGGCGTGACCGGTGTGGCCGCCGCATACCTGCTCGTAGCTGGGTTTCTCGACGTGGCCGCCGGCGTAGCCGGACGTGACCTTCTGGACGCCGATGACGTCCTGGTAGATGGCTTCCAAACACCAGAAGCAGCCCCCACCAAATGTCGCTTGTTCGTTTTTGACGGGCATGAAAGTCCTCCTAGGAAAATGGGACGCAGATGAACGCAGATTACACGGATTCTTCTATCTAGTCCGGAGTGTTTAGGTCATTGTCGGTGAGCACATGCTCATGCTGTTTGCCTGAAGAATTGGACAGGATTCAGTTGGTTCAAAGGCCGGGCAAGAGTGTTCGGCCGGGTGCGAACCATTTGTACCTCATGTGGGTCAGGATCGGCTAGCAAAGAGGATGGTGGGCGTTGATTTACTTATCTGGCTATTAGCGGCCGGCGTCTCTGTATAGGTAGTCAACGATTGTCGGCCGCCAGCACCCAGTCGCCTTCGTCTGGCCCGCGCTGAACGAGACCGAAGACCTGGCCGTTGTAGGTGCGTATGTAGGTCAGTTCAGGCTGATCTTCGGCGACGGCCTGATCCTGAAAGATGGACGGGAAGCCCAGCTCGACGCCCAGGGCCCAGCCCAGCGCTTCGCGCACTTCCGGCCGCTCGCGCCAGATCTTGCCGAATCCACGTATGGGTTGGAAACGTTCGGGCGGCGGGATGATGTCCGGATCGCTCTCGGGTTGGTCTTCGGACCAGGTGTCTTCGAAGCGCTGCCAGCGGCCGTCGTCGTAGAAGACGATCACCGAATTTGTCTCCTCCAACCAGATCATCAACCCGCCCTCAAAGGGTAACTCGGCCGCGGCGCTGTTGACGGCCGAGCCGGCCGGACAGGGTTCGGGCGCCGGATCAAAGAAGTATTCGTAGCTGCAGGCTTGCTCGGCGGCCGGCGAGCTAGTGGCCTGGGGAGAAGCCCGGGTTATCGTCGGGGCGGGTGGCAGGGTGGGTTCGGCCGTGGCCGCAGGGGCCGGTTGGGTCGCCTCAGAGATGCCGGACGGCGTGGGAACGGTCGGCGCATCGGCGCCTTCTGGTCCCCCTGCGCAGGCGGCGATCAACAGCAAGAGTAGCAGCGTGAGGCCGGAGAAGGGCCAGGTGTATGATGATCGGCGCGAACTACGTTCCGGCCGGCGCGAAGTCATGTGTTGACCCATGAAACCCATTATAAACCAACAGGTGCATGGCCGCAGATGATACCGTTTTTATGTTAAGTTCTTGTGTTAAACGAAGAGACCAACCGACGCTTCGCCTCGTAGCGCGGGATGGTATCCCGCACCGGTTTGCCAGGTCGGGCTACGGGGCGGCCGCCTGGGATGGTGGTACACTACGCGACCTCACGACTGCCGGCCGATCCGGCGCAAAGTAGATGAATGTTTGGCACCTGCCAGGAGTGACACCACATGCACCAGCAATACCAGCTTTCGCACGACGAGGCCATGGGCATTGTCCAGGCCATCCGGGTTGAATTGGAAAAGGACGGCCGGGGCGCGGCCGTGGCCGTGGTCGACGATCACGGCGAGCTGATGGCCTTCCTGCGCACCGACGGTTGCCCCTTACCCTCGATCAACAACGCCATCCATAAAGCTTTCACGGCGGCCCGTGAAGGCACGGATTCGGCTAACATCGGCCAGGCCTCACGCGAGGAAGGATTCCCGATCACGAACTTCGGCGACCTGCGCTACACTGGCTGGGGCGGCGGCGTGCCTCTGCACTACCAGGGCCAGGTGGTCGGCGCGGTCGGCGTCAGCGGGCTGCCCGAGGCCGAAGACATGGTTTTGGCACAAATAGGCGCGGCGCTGCTTGGCTGAAACAAGCTTGATGCACTCCCAAGAGAGAGGGACGCAGGTTAACGCGGATGGCGCGGATTGGGACTGGCTCGTCCGGTCAACTTCGGGGTTTTATGTCAACTAGGACCAAGGCCTTTGTGGCTCTGAGCGTGGGGGTGATCAGCATCGGCTTCGCGGCCATCTTCATCGTGCAGGCGGGCGCGCCGGGCACGGTCAGCGCCTTCTACCGCATGGCCGTTGGCGCGGTACTGATCGCTTTGCCCTTCGCCAGTCGGGTTCGGCGCCAAGACAAGGCCTTGCCAGCGACCGGGGTCAAGCTGGCCCTGTTGGGCGGGCTGTTGTTCGCCGTGGATGTGGCCTTGTGGGCGACAGGCATTACCATCAGCGGGGCCACCAATCCAACCCTGATGGCCAATACGGCGCCGCTGTGGGTTGGCCTGGGGGCAATGTTGTTCTTCGGCGAGCGACCGCGGGGGCTGTTCTGGCTGGGGCTGGTCATCGCCATGGTCGGGGCGGCCGTGGTCCTGGGTGCAGCCGCGTTCAGGGCCAGCGAGTTTGGTCTGGGCACGCTTTTCGGTTTGCTGGCGGCGGTTTTTTACGGCGCCTATTATCTGGTCACCCAGCGCGGCCGGGTTCACCTGAGTACGCTGAGCTATTTCTGGATCAGCACGGCTACAGCGGCGATAATTCTCCTGCTGTTCAACTTGCTGACCGGCCGGCCGATCACCGGCTACGAAGCGCGGACCTACGTGTATTTCCTGGCCCTGGGGCTCGTGGCCCAGACCATGGGCTGGTTGACTATCAATTACGCCCAGGGCTACCTGCCGGCTTCCATCGTGGCCCCCACCCTGCTGATCCAGCCGGTGGTCACGGCGATATTCGCCGTGGTGCTGCTGGGCGAGCAGCTGGTGGCCTGGCAAATCGCCGGCGGGTTCCTGGTGCTGTTGGGCGTGTACCTGGTACACAGAAGCAATGGTGACTAATGGCTAACAGTAAATTGGGAATACCTCATTGTTAATTGAGGGCTGATTGACCGGCGTGGTACTATAAGGAGCAGGTAATATACCATTAACCATACAACAATTGACTGTAGTTACTAGTCCGGGGGAATGATGAACGGGCTTACTGATCAATTTGGGGCCTCGCTGGCCTGGTTGTTGGAGGAAGATCGGGAGAATCCAGGGCCGCGCTATTTCGCCTTAAGGGAGTTATTGGGTAAGGCAGAGGATGATCCGGAGGTGGCGACCGCTCAGAAAGCGGTCATGGTTAGTGGACCGGTGCCGGCGATTTTGGACGCCCAGGATCGGGCTGGCTTCTGGGTCGAGCCTGGCCCGGGTTACTTGCCGAAATACCGGAGCACGATCTGGCAGATCATTTTCTTGGCCCAGCTAGGCGCCGACGTAGACGATCCCCGAGTACGGGCCGGTTGCGACTATGTGCTAGAGCACACGCGATCCCGATACGGTGGCCTGAGCGCCACCGCCCTGCCCTCGGGCCTGATCCACTGCATGCAGGGCAATCTGGAGGCGGCGCTGATCGACCTGGGCTGGCTGGGCGATGAACGGCTGGACGAAGCGCTGGATTGGCTGGCGCGCAGCATCACCGGCCGGGATATCGCGCCGAACAAGGACCGGAAGGCCGACATCCGGTATCTGCGCAGCGGCAACAGCGGGCCGGGCTTCCCCTGCAGCGCCAACGGTCATCAACCCTGCGCCTGGGGCGCGGTCAAGGCCATGCTGGCCCTGAGCAAAGTGCCGGAAGCGTCCCGAACGCCGTCCATCGAAGAAGCGATCGAGGTCGGGGTCGACTTCCTGTTCAGCCGCGATCCGGCCGCGGCCGACTATCCCATGGGCTACAGCGATAAGCCGAACCGCAGCTGGTTCAAGTTCGGCTACCCCATCGGCTACGTGACCGACGTCTTGCAGAACCTGGAAGTGCTGACCGCTCTGGGCTATGGCGGCGATCCACGGCTGGAAACGGGCGTGGAAATGCTGTTGGGCAAGCGGGATGCGCGCGGCCGATGGCTTCTGGAGTACACCTACAACGGCAAGACCTGGGTCGACGTGGAAGAAAAGGGCAAGCCAAGTAAGTGGGTGACGCTAAGAGCATTGCGGGTGCTGGAAGATAGCTAATAGTGAATTCTGAATGGTGAATTGTGAACCGGAAGAAGCAATGAAGGCATTCACACTTATCATAGGTACGCTGTAGCGCATCGACAGTCGTCGAGCTTTGACCTGAAAAGAGGAGTAGAAAAATGAAACGCAAAGTTTTCCTGACCGTAATGATATTGATGCTGGTGGGACTGTTGACGATTGGCTGTGGGGCCACCGTCCCGCAAGAGGAACACGATCAGGTGGTGGCCGACCTGGCCGCGTGCCAGGATGAGGTCGAAAGCGTGAAGCGTGAGGCTCAAAGCCAGGTTGCTGCGACCGAGGCCCAGCTCAACGAACGACAGAGCGACCTGGAGGCAACGCAGGCAGAATTGGCGGATTTGCAGGCCAGGGTTGATGAGGCGGCCGTGGCTTCTGAGATCCTGAGCGTCTTCGTGGATCTGGCTCTTTCGGGCGAAGAATTATCCAATGAAGATGCGATGGCCGCGTTCCTGGAGCTCAGCACGATGGTCCAGGAAGCTGACGATGAACTCTTACAGGAGAAGCTAGCCGCCCTGGCGCTCTCGCAAGATATCGAGCAAGAGGGCATCGACCTGGTTGTCTATCTGCTGGAGAAAGTAACGGCGCTGAGCGAGAAGTAGCGTCATGTGAACTTAGGCCAGCAAAGCGCGCCTGGCGCCTAAGTCCCAACTTTAGATCAGTGACTTACCAATCGGTTGTTGGCTATTCGTGTTTCACCATTAATCCGGGCTCGCGGCGGCCGCGGCTACCGGCCGGCGCACCAGAGCCACCCAGCCAGTAATGACCAGCAAGGCCAGGGAAAAGCCTAGGCCCGCCAGGCTAACAGCCTCGATGCCGCCGCTGTCGAAGATGATGCCGCTGCTCAAACCGCCAAGGCCGGCGCCGATGGCCACGGCCATCTCACCCGCGCCCTGGGCCCGGCCACGCTCGGCCGGCACTAGTTGGTCGGAAAGCAAGGACGAGCCGGCGACGAAGGCGAAATTCCAACCTAATCCCAGCAAAAATAGGGCCAGGGCCAGTAAGGACAGTTCCGTCGACAGCGGGGCCAGCAGGCAAGCGACCAGCAACACGATCGACCCGGCGATGATCATGGGTACCCGGCCGAGCCGGCCGACCAGCCAACCGGTCAAGCCCGATAGTCCGAACATGCCCAGGGTATGGGCCATGATCACCAGTGAAATGGCGCCAGTGTCATGATCATTGCGGATCATGTGCAAGGAGGTGATGACCATGAGCATCGTCATCACCAGCTGGCCGATCATCATAGCCACCACAGCCAACAATGGCAGCGCCCCGGCGAAGATCTGGCGCAGCGGCCGGGCCGGTGCCTCGGCCGCCGGTTCACCATCCACCTGTTCACGTTCGACGGCGGCGATTTTCTTGCCTATCCGCTGAGGATCCGGCCGCAGCATGAGGAAGATCACCACGGCGGCGACGAGCAACAAAAGGCCAGACGCCAGGAACGGGCCGGCGAAGGCGGCGATGCCGGCGATTTCGGCCATGTTAATGGCTGGCTCCACCAGCAACGGGCCGCCAATGGCCCCAATGGTGCCGGCGAAGACGATCCAGCCGATCACCCTGGAGCGATTGCTCGAGGGATAGACCTCGGCGGCCACATAACGGCTCTGTTCGGATGAAGCACGGGAGCCGCCCAACAGGGCCGCGCTGGCCAGGAAGCCGAGGAAACTGCCGTTGATGATCGACCAGGCGCCAAGCAGCGAACCGAACAGGCCGACCAAGAAACCGGCCGACAAGCCCAGGCGCCGGCCGAATCGATCCAGGATCCAACCAACCGGATAGGCCAGAGCGGCCCGCGCCACCAGGGAAACCGTGGTCGGCAGCCCAGCGGCGCTGTCGCTGCCGCTGAGGTCGGCAGCGATAATGGCAGTCAGGGTGAAGGACAGGATAGTCGCGGCCGAGAAGAGGCTTTGGCCGGCGAAGAGTGATCCGCTGATGCGGCGGCGGACCGGTTCTCTGATGATTGATGTCGTCATATCGTCCTTCTTGCGTCCCAGGAAGCCTGGCTTTTCACTGTCGGCCAAATGGATCCTGCTGAGTCAAAAAAGCCAGGCTTCTGCCGCTAGTAGCTGAATCGCTGCTCGCGCCAGGGATCGGCGTCGTTGTGATAGCCGTTGCGCTCCCAGAAGCCGGGCTGGTCGTTGGCCAGAAATTCGAGGCCGCGCAGCCACTTGCCGCCTTTCCAGAAGTAAGCGTTGTAGGCTTCATCGCGGCCGGCGAAGGAGCCGACCACTACCCGCAGCGGCCAGCCGTGCTCTTGCGGCAGCGGTTCGCCCTCGTAGTGGGTAGCCAGCAGCACATTGTCCATTAACATCGCCTCAAGCGGCATGTTGGTTGTATAGCCACCCTCGCAGTGCTGCATCACGAAATTTGCTTCGGGTTTGGGCGTGACAAAACCCTCTTCGACCAGCGTCCTCAAGGATACGCCTTTCCAGACGGTGTCGAATTTCGACCAGCGGGTGACGCAGTGAATGTCCATGGTGACTTCGGTCCGCGGCAACTGGCCGAATTCCTTCCAGCTCCAGACCACTTCCTCTTCCACCAGACCGAATACCCGGAAATCCCAGTTGGGCAGGTAAGTTCTGGGCGTCTCGCCGTAATGCAAGACCGGGAACTTCTCGGTCAGAGATTGGCCCGGCGGCAGCCGGTTGGCGGCTCGCATTTGTTGTTCGGCCTCGCGCCGGCCGAAGATTCGGTTGAGCATGGGTTTTCTCCGAGTTAGCTGTTAGCTTTGAGCAGTGAGTGATCAGTCTTGTATTGCCAGTTTTCGGTTCTCAGTCCTAAGTAACGAGTGCTGTGCCGGGTTCGCTTGGCTGGTCGAGCGGTTGGTGATCGCGGCCGACGAGGAGGTATTATAGTCCAAGCCCACTTCCCCGGAAACTTGAAGAAGATTCACAACTGCGCTTTCGCCTTTTTTTGCCAGATCATGCAAGATTGAAGTTGCGCTACTTCCACCTATCCCAGTTTTCGGCGCTGACGGCCGCCCTGCTCCAGCTTTGCCGGTGTCAGTCTGCCCGGCAGACTCCAATTATGCCATCTCCATCTCTGCCCGTTGCTTGAGCACTCGTAGCGTCTTCGGCTGCATCACCAACCTCCCCATTTCATTTCCGATGCGCGAGCCCAATGTGCTCAGCATGTCTGGACTGTAATCACCTCGTACTCGAACGATTAACCGCGTTGTCCTTTCATCTGTCTCTTCAAGGAACCATACCCAGCTCGAACTGAGATACTTCTCCGGCAAAGGATCACTGCTGACAGACGATTGCCACGTGCCAGTGTCCACTCTCATATGCAGAATCAGCGCCTGCTCCGGCTCAAGACCTATTATCACATAACCCATTCCTGGCGCTATCTCCACCACATCCCCGACCTTCAAATCTTGCAGCTCCGGAATTATTCGTTTTGCGGAACGATGTTCATCATCCACACAACCAGCGATGCCTACCAAGCGATGCAGAAAATCGTGGCTATACCAACCTGCACGCTTGTACCCAATCTGCACCAACCAGGGCCAGATCTCAGAAGCCGGGGCCCTGATAGTGATTGCCTGCGAGTACCCACACTTGGGATCAGGCACCAGATCGTCGCCTGGCAAAGAACGTCGAACCTCAGCATCGGTCGTTTCTCGTCGTAACTGCAAAAGTCGGATCACCAGAGCCACGAGCCCAGCAACTCCTACAACTATTCCAATCCTGATGCCGATCCTGAGTATATTGCTCATCATTCTCCTCCCGAATGCTTTTCGGACGCTAGGGTCCGTTCACTGCGGTTTTTGTCTTGACTGGACTTTCGTCACCGAGTATAGATGTTTTTGAGCGGGCAGACGATAGGCTGAATTTGAGCATATACCAGTTGTCTGCACCGTTCTCTTGTCTTCATCCTGTCAATCCTGTTAATCCTGTCTATTCTCAGAGGAGTTTCCGGGGAACTTTCTGGCGGCGTGACGTTGCGTGCCTCTGGTGTTGGATGGCGTTACACTTAGCCGCTATGGAAAGGGTGACACTACGAAACGCGGATTACTTGCGAGATCGGGCCTACCTGGCCGCGTCGGGCTCGCATTTCTTCGTCGACGTCTTGAACAGCAGTCGCACGGTGCTGGTAGCTCTCCTGGCCCAGCCCCTGGGGCTGAGTAACTCACAAGTAGGCATCGCCTTGATGCTTTATAATGTCGGCAGCGCGTTGGCGCAGCCTTTCTTTGGCGTGGCGGCCGACCGGCGCGGGCCGCGCTGGTTCATCGCCGGCGGGCTGGCCTGGATGGTGGTCATGTACGGCCTGGCCGCTATTTGGGGCGGTTGGGCGGCTTTGGGGTTCATCACCCTGGCTGGCTTTGGATCGGGCGCCATGCACCCGGCCGGGGCGATGGTGGCCAGCGAGTCCAGCACCCAGGCGCGCACCCAGGCCACAGGCTTCTTCTTCGCTTCTGGCCAGACCGGGCTGTTCCTGGGGCCGATTCTGGCCGGTATCTTGCTGGAAGCTTTCGGCCGGCCGGGTTACCTGGTCTTGCCAGTGCTGGCCGTGAGCGCGGTCGTCGCCGGCTGGCGCTGGGTCAGCGACCGGCAATTCACGGCATTAGAACAACTGGAAGTGGCCTTAGCGCCGGCCTGGCGCCGTCCGATACCCTGGCGGACCGTGATTCCGCTGACAGTGATCATCGTCACCAGCAGCACGATCGGCATCGCAACCATCAATTTCGCCCCCAAGCTGTTTGCCGATCAAGGCTATTCACCGGTTTACGTGGGCCTGTCGGCCGGTCTGTACATGATGGGCTCGGCCGTGGGCGGTATTACTGGCGGGACGATGGCCGATCGGTTGAATAAGCGCCTGCCGATCCTACTGGGTATGGCCGGTTGCATCTTGCCCCTGTACTTCTACATCCCGGCCGGCGATCCGTGGCGCTTTGGCTTGCTGGTTCTGACCGGATTCTTCGCCGGCATGCCCCACAGCGTGCTGGTCATCATGGTCCAGTCGCTGCTGCCGGGCCGGCGGGCTTTCGCTTCGGGATTGACGCTGGGCCTAATGTTCTTCAGTGGGGCGATTGGCAGCTATCTGCTGGGCGTGGCGGCCGACGAAGTGAACCTGGTGACAGCGCTGCAAGCGTTGATCATTCTACCGATGATCGCTATCGTCTTCACGCTGCTGCTGCCGCGAGCGGCCGTGCACGATACACAGGTCGGTTGATAAGAGAGATAACGTCGGGCCTCATACCGCCACATCACGCGTAACGGCCAGAGACGTATCAACACCACGGCCAGGCATACGTGGCAAACAGCCGATATCCACTACCTGCCAGAAATAATGTAGATTTTTGAGCATCCCCCCGGTGCCCACGAGCGTTGCGGCCCAATTCTTGAGCCGGGCTCTAACAGACGTTGACCAGCTAGTCAGCCAACTGCATATCTCCGCCGGACATGCCTTTGGCGCGCTTGCGCTTAATGTTACGCCGGAACTGCTGTTGCAACGCTCTGGTGTCCTCGAAAAGTCGGGCTCTCTCGGCTTCGATACGAGCCAAGATTAGGTCGTTCTTACTTTTCTGTTCGTTGCTAAGTTTAATTTCTCGCTTGGCCATACTAAGTCTTCCCTGTAAGCTGATAACTTCATCGCCTTGACAGGCTTAAACTAGACCCCCGCGAAGAGCGGTCGTACTGTTAATAGTCAAAACCTCCTAAACCTTCAATCACGTTGGGTTTTTATGCTTGCCGCGCGCCTGATGGACAGTCACCACCATCGGCCATCCTAGGTATTATATCACAAATTGGCGATTCTGGCGGCTCGTTCAGACAAGGCCCGGTAGGGCTCATTACCAGAGTGATTCGCGCCAATATACTGGTGCCGCATTCTTTAACGCGGCACCTGGTAGTTTGGCGCTTCCTTGGTGATCAGTACGCCGTGCGGGTGGCTCTCCAGCAGCCCGGCATTGGTAATGCGGGCGAAGCGGGCCTTTTCGCGCAGCTCGGCCAGGTCGGCTGCGCCTACATAGCCCATGCCAGAGCGCAAGCCGCCCATCAACTGGTACAGCACATCGGCCAATCGACCCTTGTACGGTACCTGGCCCTCGATGCCTTCGGGCACGAGCTTATCGCGTCGCCGGCCGGAACGTTTCGAAGGGGAAGCGATGCCATAACGGCCAGCCCCGTGGCCTACCCCCGCGCCGCTGGCATAGCGATCGGCGCCGTGGCCTTGCATCGCGCCCAGGCTACCCATGCCGCGGTAGACCTTGTAACGCTTGCCCTCGTAGAGGATGATGTCGCCCGGGCTTTCTTCCAGCCCAGCCAGCAGGGAGCCCAGCATGACCGCATCGGCTCCGGCGGCCAGGGCCTTGACGATATCGCCACTGTACTTGATGCCGCCGTCGGCAATGCACGGGACATCGTGTTTGGCGGCCTCGGCCGAGCAGGCGCGGATGGCCGAGAATTGGGGCATACCGGTTCCGGCGATGATGCGGGTGGTGCAAATAGATCCGGCCCCTATGCCGACTTTGATCGCGTCGGCGCCGGCCGAGATCAGGTCGCGCGTCCCTTCGGCCGTGGCCACATTGCCGGCAATGACCGGTAAGAATGGGTAGCGGCGCTTGGACTCGGCCACCATGTCCAAAACCAGACGGCTATGTCCGTGGGCGGTGTCGACCACGATCACGTCAATGCCGGCCTTCACCAGGCGTTCGACCCTGGATAATCCGGCCTGGCCCACGCCTACGGCGGCCGCGCACAGCAGCCGGCCGCCATCGTCAGAGACGGTATTCGGATAATCCTGGCGCTTCATGATGTCCTTGACGGTGATCAATCCTTTCAGGGTACCGTCGGCGGCGGTAAGGGGCAGCTTCTCGATCCGGTGCCGATGCAGGATAGTCTTGGCTTCTTCCCGCGTGGTGCCGACCGGGGCGGTAACCAGATCCTGGCTGGTCATGTATTCGCCGACCGGCTGATCGGCCGGGTCGACAAAACGAATGTCGCGGTTGGTCAGGATGCCTACCAGCCGGCCGTCGCCGTCGGTGATGGGCACGCCCGAAATATGGTAACGGCTCATCAGCGCTTCGGCCTCGGCCAACGTCGCCTCGGGCGTCAGGGTGATCGGATCGACGATCATGCCCGCTTCGCTGCGCTTGACCTTGTCGACTTCGGCCGCTTGCTCCTTGTCCGACAGGTTGCGATGCACGACGCCGACGCCGCCCAGGCGCGCCATGCTGATGGCCATGGGCGCCTCGGTCACCGTGTCCATAGCCGCCGACAGGACCGGGATGTTGAGGTTTAGATCGCCGGCCAGGCGCGCCCGCAAATCGACCTCGGCCGGCAGTACCTCGGACAAGCCCGGGGTCAGCAAAACGTCGTCAAAGGTCAGGGCAACTTGCTGAAGCATGGTCTCGTTGTTCACGTCGCCTCCTTCAAGAATTGACAGGATTCGCAGGATTTACAGGATGGAGAACAATCGCTATCGTTTTGGCCTGCCTTCGTCGGTGGCAGTGCGCGTCCCGCCTGAGTGGGCAGCACGCATTGACACATCCGGGAACAAGAGGCAAGGCATTAGTTCTATAGGATAGGAAGGCCTGCGGATCTATTCGTCGGCGGTGGCCTTGCGTTTGGGCTTGGGCTTGCGAACCCGCCTGCGGCGCCTGGCAGCATCGCCGATGGGTAGCTTGTCGTAGCGGTACAGTAGAACGAGCACGCCAGCCAGGGCAATAAACAGCGATAGGACCATCGAGTAGGAAATCGGGCTGTCACCGAATTTTGGTTGGTCGGGCCGGAAGATCTCGACCCAGGCCCGGCCGACGCCCCACCAGATCATGAACAGGCCAAAAATCGTGCCCGAATTCCACTTGCCACGATTACGGCTGTTGAGAAATACCAGCAGCGCGAAGCCAATCAGTAGCCACAGCGACTCGTAGAGAAAGGTCGGGTGAAAGCGGGTATCGGCCGGGTAGGTGGCCATGTCGGTGTAGGGCGCGATGCGGTTCTGGGCGTCGATGAGCAAACCCCAGGGCAACTCGGTCGGCGGGCCGTACAGTTCCTGGTTGATGAAGTTGCCCCAACGCCCGAAACCCTGGGCGATCAGCAGCGCCGGCCCGGCCACATCGGCGTACAGCCAAAAATCCAACCCTTTGAGGCGGACATATATGTAAGCCACCAGCGCGGCGCCAATGAAACCGCCCAAGATGTTGAGCCCACCGGCGCGCACGTTGATGATGGCTCCAAAGGAGTCAAATTGGCTGCCCCGGCCGGCGATGATTTCCTGCAAGACGTACCAAATACGAGCAAAGACAAAGCCAGACAAGATGACCAGCAACAGGCCATTATAGAAGTCGTCGGGGTTGCCGCCGCGTTTCTTGACCTCCGTCCCCGCCCACCAGGCGCCGATGGCGATACCCAAGGTGACGATGATGCCATACCAATGAATCGGGAAGCCGTCGCCAATGGGAATAGTGAAAGCTACCGGGTCTATGCTTATTCCGTCTAACATGTACTGACTATGCCCTCCGAACGAACAATCTCTTTCTGCATTATGACTCAGGTGTCATACCCGCCTTCGCGGGTATTCATCCTCGTGGGTTTTGGAACCTATTAGATCTTCTCGCTTCTATTCAATATAACCAAGGCCGCGCAAGCGCTGCATCAATTGCTCGTCTGCCGCGGGATCCAGCGTCGCTCCGGCCGTCAGGTTATCCCGCAGCGCTTCGGCGGCCAAGGTCATGCTCGTCAGCCGCTGGTTTAGTTCGCCAACCTCGTCTGGGCGTTCGGCCAGCCGGTCAGCGAGCTCCAGGGGATCTTGCTCCACATCGAACAACTCGTCCGCCACGTCTGCGACCTGGATCAGCTTCCAGGCATCCTTGACCACGGCCCGGCGCAGGGCCAGGCAGCGGAAGCGCTCCAGCAACTCGGGTTGGCGATGCTGGACCGCCTTGGCAAAGTTGAGCGGTGGGTAGACCTCGGCATAAGCGGTGAAGCCCTCAGGATCGCGGCCGTCGATGGTTTCCATCAGCGTCAAGCCATGCACCTCGGCCGGATCGACGTTGGGCTGGCCCTCCGGCAACCGGCCGGCAGCGTCCAGGATCGTGTGGTAGACGCGCCGGGTGCTGACTGGGCCTTCGATGCGCCGGCCGGCCGGCGTCCTGGCCGGCCAATGGACGATCAGCGGCACATGCACCAGTTCCTGGTAAGCTACGAAAGCGTGGCCGAAGTATTGGTGCTCGCCCAGGCCATCGCCGTGATCAGAAACGATCACCGTCAGGGTGTCCCGGGCCCGGTCTCGCCCCTTCAGCACGTCAAATAACCGGCCCAGGTAATCGTCCTGGTAGGCGACCTCGGCGTCATACATATCGCTCAGTACCCGGCTTTCCAGCTCGGGCATCGGTTCCTCCAAGGGCGCGGCCCAACGATACGCTTCCCGGTTCCAGCGGCGCATGATGTCCCGCGCCTCGCGGTCTGTCTGCATATAAGGCGCGACCTGCTCGACGTATTCGCCCGGCGGCCGGTACGGCAAGTGAGTCTCCATCAAGTTCAGGAACAGGAACATCGGTTGTTCCGTTTTGCTTTGCTCTCTTGCCTCCAGGAAACGCGAGACATCGCGCACCGAGCGGGCGTTTTGGCCCTTGAAATGGGCCATCTGCGACCAGATAGGCGTCAGCCAGGCATTGAGCGATACCCGGAAGGCCAGGTCTGACTGGCCGAAGAAGTTCTGAATTGGATAAGAGATGCGGCGGAGGAATTGGGTATAGCTCTCGAGCAACCGGTTCAGCGGCCAGGGCAAGCCCGTTGATTGTCCGGGCATGCTGGGGATAGCGCCGCCGTAATTATAAAAGGTCTGAAAGCCGCGCTTGAGCCCGTTATTGAGTATGCCTACGAGCGGGTTGTTGCAAAAACCAATCGTCTGGTAGCCGGCCGCGCTCAGAACCTCGGCCAGGTGCGGCCGGTCCGGGCCCAGGCTCCGGTCAGATTGGATGAGCTGGTGGGCGGTCGGATAAAGGCCGGTGAACAGCGATCCATGGCTGGGAATAGTCCATTGGGCCGGCGAGACGGCCTGTTCAAAGAGTGTCCCTTCTCCGGCGAAGCGGTCCAGATTAGGCGTGATGCTGTCCCCTGACTGGCGGCCGTCGTAACCGTAACAACCCAGACGGTCCGCCCGCTGGGTGTCGAGAACGATGAAAATGATGTCCGGTTGATGCATCAATTCAATTCTAACGTAAGCGTATATTCACCGCCGCCATCGGCGTACTCGCCAACCACAATAGTATACTCGCCTGTCTCGTCCAGGTTGTAGTCAGCCAGTTGCTCTTCATCGCCGGTTAAGGTCTCGTCCACGATCTCCAAGACGGTGCCGTCCGGATCAAAGAGGACAAAGAAGCCATCGAGCTCTGGGCCGCTGGCCAAAATGATGGTCGCCTCGGCCGGTCCGTCGAGGGCGAATTTCCAGGCATGGGTCTCGTCTTCGGCCAGGGCGCCAGTGACCGGCTCGCCATCGGTCAGCTCACCCTGCTCGACGGCGCCCATTTCCCCGGGCGTCACGGCGACCAAAGTCAGCGTATAGCTGCCGCCATCGTCAAAGAAGTCGCGCACGACGATCGCATACTCTTGCCCGGCCTCGAACTCGATCAAGTTGAGGCGTTCCTCGTCGCCCTCAAAGGTGGAGTCGGCCGCGGCCAACAACCCGCCGTCGGCATCATACAATTCCAGAATGCCGTCCATATCCTCCCCGGCCTGGAGGACGATATTGACGACGGCCGGCCCGTCGGCGAAGATCCAGCCGTGAGCCTGATCGGCGTCCAACGTCTCCTCTACGCTGTCATCCAGAAAGATGGGGCCCTGAATGTCGGCATCAAGCACCGACCCGCCCGGCCCGCCCGGCGTTGCCTCCGGTTCCGGTTCATCTGGGGCCGGCTCATCTTCTGGCGGCTCTTCCTCGGGCAGGTCGCTAGTGCCCGGTAGGTCGCTAGTGCCCGGTAGGTCGCTAGTGATCAGCTCGGCTTCTACAGCTTCGTCGGCGACGCCCGTGGGGCAAAGAGCCATGTCTTCCTGTACCAAACAATCGTCAAGCGCCGGCTCGGCCGCCAACGGCCCCAGTCGAATCAGGCGATCCAGCGTATTGTCGAGACCTTCGGCGCTGGCAGCCAGGACGATCACTTGTCGGCTCTCGTCTTCTGCGACAAACAGGATCAACGCCGTCCCGGCCATCTGCACATCGCCCAAATCAGACGTGATGCGCCGGGTCTTTTCTTTCTCGTCGGCAGCGGATCCCTCGCCTGTCCCGGCCTCTTCGCCGGCCGCCGGTTCCTCGGCGCCGCTAGCTTCTTCTGCCGCTGGCTCCCCGGCCGCTGGCTCCGTTTCCACCGGGGGATCAATGAGCAAGCTCACGCCGGCCGCCTCTAATACCTCGGTCAGCTCTCCTGACTGATTGTAGAGACCGGCATATAGCACATCGGCCTGGTTCCCGGGCTCGTCGACCAAGGTAAGCTGGCGGCCGGAGCGGCCCAGAGCATCTTGTAGACCAACGACCTCGTCGAAGGCATTTGGCCCCAGCTCCGGATCGCCCGTGTAGACCAGGTCAATTTCATCACCGAAATAAAACGGGAAATCGGTAAGCACATACTCCCGCTCTGCGCCGGTCAGGAAATCAGCCACCTGGCTGATAAAGCGACTGTTGTCATATACGGTGTAGTAAGGTTCGGACAGGAAGTCGATGTCGCCCAGGGCCAGGACCTGATCTTCACCACCCAGAGCGCCCAGGGCCAGGCCGCCGCTGCGGTCGGTGGCCGAGGACCAGGTATCGTCGCCGGCCGAAAGAAGCGAGCGGCCATCTGGGCCGACCTGGATAGAGTGGCTGCCATAGAAGGCCAATTGCTCCACATCCTTGGTCAGCGAGGAGTCAGCCATGCCAGCCTGGTCCAGGACGATGTTCTGGAAGTTGCCCTCGTTGTCGACGGTGTTGTAAAGATAGTCGCCGCTGAAGACCAGGTCGAAGGCGTTGGCCAGGCTGTTCAGGGCGATGTCGTCCGTATCGATGCTATAGCTGAAGGGATCGAAATCCTCCTGTTCGTCAAAGGTCAGCTCAAATCGGGTGGGGTCGCCGACGAGCAGCACGCGGCCGCCCCGCGCCACGAAGTCGGAAAGGGCCAGGATTTCGTCTTCGTCATAGGCAGCCATGGGCGCGATGGCAACAAAGGCACTGACCGGCCGCAAGGCGGTGGCCAGGTCGCCGTCTTTGTAGGCCAACAACTCGTAGCCACGGGCAGCCAGGCGGCTGTCCAGATAGCTGATCTCGGCCAGTTCAAAACGATTGTCGTGCGCCGCGTCGAGCAGCACCCAGCCCTGACCCACCTCGGGATCGTCGACAAAGGCGCTGGCAGCAGGTGTGGGCACCCGGGCCGGCACGCCGGCCGGCTCGTAGACCGGCGGCTCCTGCCGCTCGGCGCCGTCCAGACCATAATAGCGCAGGTAGCGCAGCGCTGACGGCAGCAACAACAAGACAATGAAGACAACCAGATAGATGAAGTAGACGACGGCTCGGCGCATGATGGTTCTCGCTAAGGAATACAGCCTCTAACCGGCCGGCGGCGGTTCAATGTAGCGGAAGTAAAGACCGGCCGGCAGATCTTCCGGCGGCGCCCACAGCGCGCTGGGGTCAACGGCCGCAGGCGCATAACTCTCGGCAGGTTCATCGTCGAACTGGTCCGGAAAGGTCAACGGAAATAACTCAACCAATTCATAGGATGCCAGGCCGGCCAAGTCGGCCGCCCGCCGCACGACCTGGTCGCCCGACGTAAGCCCATCAATCAGGCCCATTTCCTCGGCCTGCACGCCGCTAAATATCTCGGCCCGCGAAAGGACCTCGGGCTCTACCTGAAGTCGCTCGCCCCGGCCGCTGGTAACGGCTTCCAGGAAGGCGAACTTGGCCATCTCCATCTGGCGCAATGTGCCATCCTGGGTGCCGCCAAATGCTTTGTACGGGCCGGTGGTTATCAACTCTTCGTCCAGGAAGACGGGGCCAGGCAGGATGGCGATGACGCCGATGCTGCCCACGTTGGAAGTCGGCTTGGCGTAGATCTCATCGGCCGCGGCGGCCACGTAGTAAGCGCCGCTGGCGGCCATGAGGTCAACAGAGGCCACCACCGGCATCTGCTCGCGGGTATTCAGTACATCCAGGAATAGTTCTTCGCTGTAAGCCGCCGAGCCGCCAGGGCTATTAACGGCCAGGACAACCGCCTTGAAGGCCGGATCTTGCCGGGCATAGGCCAGTTGAGCGGCGAATTCGGCCGCCGTATCGCCAAAGATATCGTAATTCAGGCGAATGACGCCAATTTTCGGCTCCGGAACCAATCGGGGGGCCAGGTACAGGCCCAGCACCAGCGGCAAAACGACGATCACCAGGAACGTCATAATCATCTGCAGCGGCGAGCGCCGCCGCTCCGGGCCGTTGTTTTCCTCAGCCATCTCTCCTTCTCCTCGAACAAAAAGGCGTCCTGTAAAAAGGGGCCGCTGACCGGTAGCATAGCATGTTGAACCTAAACCTGCCAGCGGCCGCCAGCCGCTCAAGGTGCATGCTGAAATGGCGATCGATGTCTACCAACTGCGTTCTTACTCGGCCGTAACTGCACCAAGTTGCGGCGGCCGAGAGCAGGTGGCCCCCTATCCCCGGCGGCAGGCGATGCTGACGTAGTAAAGCAGCTGCAGGATGACCGTGATGGCCGCGGCCACATAGGTCGACGCGGCCGCGAACAAAATCCGCCGCGAACCACTTCGATCCTGCTCGCCATCCATCAGGCCGGCCTGGTCCAGCAGCTTGAGCCCGCGCCGGCTGGCGTCGAATTCCACCGGCAAGGTCAGGGTGGAAAAGAGCACTACCAGGGCGTAGAAGATCACCCCCAATATAAAGGCGCCGGTCAAGTTGCAGATCAGGCCCACCAGGATGAGTACGTAGGCGATCTGGGGGCTGAAGCGCACGGCCGGCACCAGCACGTTGTGCATTGAGATCAGCAACCATCCATTCTCGTGTTGCTGGGCGTACCCCAGCTCGTGGGCCAAAATAGCCATGGCGGCCACCGAATGTTTGCCAGCCACTTCCTCTCAATTGGCGTCGATTCCCCGCGATTATAGCTCCCCGAGCAGCGTTGGACGATTGTTGGCTGCTAGCTGTGAGCTGTCAGCCTTTGGCTTCCGGCAAGAGTTGGCCACTTCATCCCTCATCCTTCCTCCGATGCCAAGATAATGAAACACCGATCAAGTGCAAGATCGTCAAGACGGAGTCTAGACGGAATCAAGTCCGAACCGTGTCAAAACCCCTGTCAAAACCCCTATTAAAACACCCTATCAAAACCCCTTGACAAGGGCCCCAAATCTATAGTACGCTGTTCATATCGGAGCGGGGAAACATAACTCTCTGCTGGTCCGTGGGTGTGCCTGGCGCGGGCGTGGGACCAGCTGAAGGGGCTGAGCTGTAGAGCCAACCCTCGCTGCGCGACCGCCGATGAACAACCGAATAAGCGATCAAGGAGGTGAGTAGCCAGAAGAAAGAACACTCTTTTTTAGCCGCCTTGCCGGATCGCCGCGGCATTGGCCCTCGGTTCCGGCCTGACCTTTTGTGAACGGCCGGGGCGCCTGGGCGCGCGGCCACATGGCCCGCCCGGCGCTCCTGATGGCGAACTGGGCACTGCGACCCTTCGCCACAACTCGGGGAGGATATCTGAAATGAAAAAGTTTATCATGCTCGCTGCAGTGGGCTGTCTGCTCCTGCTGGCTGCGTTTGTGATTACCTTGAGCCAGGATGTCAGTGCGGAGGTGCTGCCGCCCGGCGGAGGCTCCGGCGCCATTTTCACCACCGTCCCGGATGGCACCATCGTCAACGAGAATGTCCATTACGAGGGCAGGCATTACGTGTACCTGGATGGTGGGCCCAAGCAAAACGCGCCGGCCCATGCGGCCGGGTTGGACGAAGGCTTTTACGTCTTCCAGATCACAGACCCGCCGGGCAAACTCCTGCTCTCGCGGGATCCGGCCCGCTGCCGCATCGTGCACGTTAACGCGGCCGGGGTGATCGATCAATTGATGGTCCCGACTGACAATTCAGTCACCGATCCGGACGGCAATACCGTCGTCAGCTACACCGGCGCTGGCACAGACAACTGGCAGGATGCCGCCCTCAAAGGCAAAGCACTCGCCTATGATGGCGAGCCTTGCCATGTGCCAGGTCCCGATCCAGATTCAGCGCCGGGGACATACGCCCCGACGCCAGATATCACGGGTGTTGGGCGGCACGACACGAACCCGGATGTGGACCACAATGACGTGGGCGCTATCGTCGTCCAGATGATGCCCTACGGCTTGACGCCCAACCCGGGTGGCGTTTACAAAGCGTGGATGACGCCCATCCAGGCCTATAATGATATCAAGGGTGCCGACCTGAACTATGTGCCCAACCAGCTAGCAAAGGGCAAGCAGAAGCCGCACCCATGCGTTGACTTCTGCGCGGCCGCCGATCCCGGCTTTGTGCCGTCACACCGCTACACCAAGACCGACAATTTCAAAGTGACGGAGAAGTTCCCGGCCGAGATCCTGGTGCGCAAGTTCCACGACCTGAACGGCGACGGCATCTGGCAGATGGATACCGAGCCTGAGATCGGGGTCAACCAGTGCGTGGACAAGAACGGGGCGTTCGTGACCCCATGTCCGCCAGGCGGCTGGCCATACGACTTCACCGAACCACTGGATGGGGGAACGAAGACAGACACCTTCTACACGCCATTCACCCATGTGGCCGCGTTCCCCGGCACATATTCGGCCGAGGAATTCTACTTCGAAGACATCGACAACGGCGGCTACATTAAGTGGCGCCAGACCGCGTCCTGGCTTGATGGAACCTACCAGGATCCGTTCCAGAAGAAGGTGGATGTCGCGGTTCTGGCCAGTGCGCCAGGAGAGCAGCACGAAATTCGCTTCGGCAACACACTTCTGGCCCAAATCCGTGGTAAGAAGGTCATCGACTACGACGCGGATGGCGTCATCGATGAAGGAGATGTCTGCCCAAGCGCCGCCGCCGATCCGGTCAATCACGCGGGCTGCGCCGGCGTGACCGTGAATCTCTCAGGAATGGATAACCTCGGGCGGGCGGTCAGTGATTCTACCACCACCGCCGAAGACGGTTCGTTCGCCTTCAAGGACCTTTGGCCTGGAACCTATAACGTGACCATCGTGGAGCCCGCCGGCTTCAATTGCTCCTATCCGACTCCATGTGAGTACACCGGCATCGTGCTGAACAGCGGCGACGACGTCTTCCTGGGCGATGAAGTTAAAGACGCCAGCTTCGCCGACTGGACGCCCGGCAAGAAACGGGGCATGAAATTCGGAGACACCAATGGCAACGGTCAGAAAGATGATGGTGAACCCGGCCTTGGCGGTTGGAACATCCATCTGCTCAAGTGGGTCGCTGGCGCCTGGGTGCATGTAGACACCACCACTTTCACCAACCCGGATGGGACGTATGAATTCACCGGGCTTATGCCTGGCGTCCAATACGCGGTCTGCGAAGTCTTGAAGCCTGGCTGGACGCAGACTTATCCTTCGGCCGACGGCTACCTCGACTGCCTCTTCGTCCCCATCCACGGTCCGTTTGGATATGACTTCGAGCTGGTTTCCGGTGAAGTGGAAGACGGCAACGACTTCGGCAACTTCAAGAACGTCGACGTCACCGCCTGCAAGCTGAAGGACATCGACGGTTACCTGGCGACCACCGACGACCAGTCACCGGCTCCCGGTTGGCCGGTTTACCTGACCATTACTGGCGTCCGGCAAGAGCCGACCCAATATACGGGGCCCGATGGCTGCTACACGTGGGAGGACCTGGGGCCATTGCCCGCGGGTGGCTACTATGACGTGGGCGAGGACCCGCAGCCCGGTTGGATCGCCTTAACGGATACCTATCACGAGTTCGAGTCACCGCCCCAGTCCGGCGCTTCCTACTCCTTCACCTTCGTCAACACCCCCACCCAGGGCTGCACGCCTGGCTTCTGGCAGGGTGGCTCGGCTGGTGGGCAGGCCGGCGGCCGGTGGCTGTGGGATACGAACGGCTTGTTCTCCGATGTCATCAGCGACCCCGACTGGATCGCCTCAGGCGGAGAGGGCGCCAATCCTTACAATCATGACGACGACTTCTGCGCCTTCTTTGGCGGCTGCAGCACGCCTTCAGAGACGATGTGGCACTTCGTCAACCCCGACATGTGGGAGGTCAACGACGATTTCCATAAGGCAGCGCGCTCGCTGACGGCGGCTTATCTCAATGCCTCTTGGGGCATGGCCTACGCATACACCACCGCTGAACTTGAGGCGATGTGGGCCGATGCGCTGGCCAACGGCACGCTCTTGGATCTGCACCACGACCTCGACGATGCCAATAACTTCTTCAACAACCCGCTTGGCAGTTGCCCGATCAGCGCCAGCATTCCCTAATGCTCGGACGCCGATTGGCTTGACCGCCTGTAGTTAAGTAAGACGCTGCGCCCCCGGTGAATTGGCCCGGGGGCGCAGTCATTTGCCCGTCCTTCAAGCAGCCGTGGACAACGTTCGGCCCGGGCGAAGATATGGCCAGGGCTAGCGTAAAAGATTCTTCGCTCGTCACTACGATGTCAAACGTATACGATTCCCCAACGGCAAACTCCAGTAGACCATCCTTTGGCGGGTTCAACAGATCGATGTAGATGGCCGGGGCCAATGCGACGGCCGAAGATGGCGCGCAGACCAACAGCACCATAGCTAACGCTATGTCTATCGAGAGAAGGTGAACCAGGCCGATCATGAACTGGCCGCAGGTACTGAATCAGTTGGTGATATGCTTTGCGGATAGGATAGACTTCTAGGATAAAATCAGGTGTTTACACAGAACATTGGATACTCCCTGGGCCGAGCATTTGGGCACACTCCAGCCATCAAAGGATCTGACGCACACCTCCCGACCTCCCTCACCTTCCCATATTGGCCCCTTGACAAGCCGCCGAGGGCGATCTATTATATCGAGTGTAGATATATCGGAGCCTGATATATAGTGCGCGACAGACGGGAGAACCCATGAGCCACCCAGGCGCCGGTTCGGCCGAACCGGCATCGTTTTTGCCCCTAACCCCAGCCATGTTTCATATCTTGCTGGCGCTGGCCAAAGGCGAGAGCCATGGCTATGCCATCATGCGAGATATCGAGACCCATAGTGACGGCCGCTTTCGCATTGGACCAGGAACATTGTACGGTTCAATTAAGCGCATGCTGGCCTCGGGCTGGATCGAGGAGGTAAACGAACGACCCGATCCAGACCTGGACGACGAGCGCCGTCGCTACTATCGTCTGACCGGCCTCGGCCGGCAGGTGGCCGAGGCAGAAGCGCGGCGACTGGCGAGCATGGTGCGCCTGGCTCGCGACGCGCAGTTGCTAGACGGCTCTTCGATGGTTGGGCACGAGGTTTCGTCATGAGAGAAGATGATTTGCTGATCATCTGGTCAACGCGACTTTTCCGGATTTTTCTGGTCTTGTATCCCGCTAGATTCCGTCGCGACTATGGACGCGAGATGACCCTGGTCTTTCGCGATACTTGCCGCCAGGCGCAACGTGGCCAGGGGACAATGGGCATCCTGGCGCTGTGGCTGGCGACGTTACTGGATCTGTTCTCGACGGCGCTGGCCGAGCGCCTATCGGAGGATTATCAAATGTCATCGACGGCTATGTTTACGAGAATCAGCGGCCTGGTAGCGGCCGTGGGCGGGGTCATGCTGTTGATATTGGTCTACGGGGAATTTGTTCTGGACGGAGTTTTTGACCCACTGGCGTACATGATCTTGGGGCTGGTCTACGGTTTAGGCATAGCCATCGGCGCGGCCGGTTTCTATGTTCTGGGTCAATATGAATCCTCGGGCAGAGTTGGGCTGGGGCTGGCCTTTTTGGCCGGCGTCACCGTGAGCGCCAGTTGGATCCTGACGATCTTGTTCGAAAGTACACTTTGGTGGGCTATCTGGATCCTTGCTATGGCTGTCGGCGAGTTGGGCCTGGTCATCTTCGGCTGGAGTGCCTTCAAACACAGTCAACTGCCACGGTGGCATTCGTTGCCGCTGGTTGCCGGCGGCCTGGCCTTGGCGATTCTTATCGTCGCCATCGCCAACCTGCTCTTCGGCAACCAGAATAGGATCTTCGTTGCCCTGTGGCTGGCGGCCAACGGCATGGGTTGGGTCGCACTGGGAGCGTTGCTCATGTTGGGCGATAAGCGCGCTGCCTATCACACTGGCGCGGCCACCTGAACTACCATGGGGGAGCCGCGGCCGCACCTCACGATTCTCCTCCCGCCACCGGTTCCTAACATCTACCCCCTGCTTCAGGATCTCCGGATGCACCTCATTCGCCGTGCCGTCCTCCTCTTCGCATGGCCAAATCATAGGTGACGCTTACCGCACCTGTCAAGAAGATCCGGGCCAACAAGCGCAAGCATTCGCCCGGCCGCGCTGCTTTCCTGCCTGGACCTCGATGCGGCCGTCATTCAGCCTGGCGCCATCCTCCGCATCTGGGCCATGTCCGAGGATGCCGGCCAGGGCGGCTACAACTGCGGCTCTGGATCCAACATCTGCAACAACGACCAATCCGACCCTGCCGCCTTCTACGACAACACCGGGACCCTCATCGACTGATACGCCTAACGTAGGCCCACTACCCACGACATCCGCCCTTGACGGCCGCTTCCCACCCATGCTAACCTTCCTTCCACAGAGCCTGACGGAGGTAAAACGGGTGCGTCACATGCCAGCCTTCATACTGCTCCTGACCCTGGCCGCCATTGCGGGCGCCTCGGCTGCGGCCGCAGCTGACCCCGTCTTAGAACCGATGGCCTACCTTCCCGTCGTCACCTCAGATTCCACGCCGCCACCCAGGCCGGCCACCTCCGGCGATGTGCGCATCACCCAGATCTTCTACAACGGCACCGGCCGCTTCGAGCCCAACGAATACGTCCAGATCGAGAACTTCGACGACAAGCCCATCCAGCTCAAAGACTGGACCCTGCGCGACCTGGCCAACAACGTCTTCACATTCCCATCCTTCCTCATGGAGCCGGGCCAGGTCTGCCAGATATACACCAACCGCTGGAACGCCAGCGCCTGCAACTTCAACTATCAAAGCCGCCAGGCCATTTGGGACAACACCGGCGACTGCGCCTACCTCCGCGACGACGCCGGCGCTGAAGTCTCCACCTACTGCTACTAGCGAATGAAGCTCCGAGTGGACATCGAACGCACCATGTACACATGGCACCTCCGCCGCAACATCTGGAGCAACTGCCAAACCAACCCCGCCGCCCTCTACGACAACACCGGCGCCCCCATCGACCGATACCCCTAACGTAGGCCCACTACCCACGACATCCGCCCTTGACGGCCGCAACTCGCCCAAGCTAGCTTTCCTTCCAGTGAGCCTGACGGAGGGAAGAACAGGTGCGGAGCATTCTGGCCTTCATGTTGGTCCTTACCCAGGTCGCGATCGCCTGCGGCCCGGCCGCCTGGTTCTTTTCCGGACGAAAGAGGGGTCATTTTCGTCCCATCTGAAATCAGTCAATGCCCCTAGATATCGGGCCGATTAAGACATGGGGGGGGCGGTCAAATGACCGGATTGAGCAGAGAAGCAAAAGACAGAATAGTCATCTACGTGTTCGCTCTGCTGGGAGCATCGCAGCCGGCCCAGAGGGAAAATGAAGCTCAGGCCAGACGACCCGCTTCACTCACGACACAGTCCCGACAAGGAGCGATTCGGGATAACCAGGTAGAGCCAGAAGGGAGTGGAGGAAAAGACAACGCCGCTCATACTCCCATAACTGGCACATCCGGTCCACTGACAGGCGCAATCTGGCTAGAAGCTCGCAGCTCACCGCTCACAGCTAACAGCTCCCCGCTCACCCCAATGGCCACTATTGGCCACTTTCTTTCCCCGGCCGCTATGCTACAATGGACAGGTGTACATAACGCATTTGTCGTTGACCAACTTCCGCAATTACGGCCGGTTGGAGCTTTCGCTTTCGCCCGGGGCGACGCTGCTGCACGGCGACAATGCCCAGGGCAAGACGAATTTACTGGAAGCGATTTACTACCTGGCCACCACCCGCTCGCCGCATGCTGACAACGACCAGCAGTTGATCAATTGGGCCGCCCTCCAGCCGGAAGAACCCATCATCGCCGGCCGCCTGGTGGTCCAGATTTCGACGGTCGACGGCCCGCGAGAGTTGCAGATGCGCCTGGTCAAAGAGCAACAGCGGGGTCAGTCCAGCTTCCGGCGCGAGGCGCTGGTTGACGGCCGCAAGGTACGCTTGATGGACCTGTTGGGCAACCTTCAGGTGGCTCTATTCCTGCCCGAGGATGTGCAGATCATCACCGGCCCGCCGGTCAAACGGCGGCGCTATCTGGATATTACCCTCTGCCAGGCCGACCGCTCTTACTGCCGCTCGCTGTCAGCTTATAACAAGGTGCTGGAACAGCGTAACGCCCTGTTGCGGCAAATCGCCGAGACCGGCGCCGGCCGCGACCTGCTGCCTATCTATACCGATAAGTTAGTCGCCCTGGCCGGCGAGATCTTCGCCCGCCGAGCCGGCTTCGTGGCTGACCTGGCGGCCGATGCCCAGCACTTGCACTACGAACGGCTCACCGAGGGCCAGGAGACGTTGCGCCTGCGCTACCTGCCTCGCCTTGAAGCAACCGGCAACGGCCGTAACGACGAGGCATCCATCCAGGCGGCAGCCGAGACTGGCCAGTGGCTGCAAGAGCAAAGCGATGTGCAAAGCATCGTCGACCGTTTCGCGGCAAACATGTCCCAAAACCAGGGACAAGATATCGCCAGCGGCAGCACGCGCCTGGGACCTCACCGTGACGACTGGCGCTTCTGGACCGATCAGCGCAGTCTGAGCAGTTACGGCTCGAGAGGCCAGCAGCGCACGGCCATGCTGGCCTTGAAACTGGCCGAAATCAATTGGATGGCCGCTCAATCGGGGGATACGCCCATCCTGTTGCTGGACGAAGTGGTGGCTGAATTGGACGGCCAGCGGCGGGCGCTGTTGCTGGAGGCCGTTCAGTCCGTCTCCCAGGCCTTGCTGACAGCAACCGATCCGGGCATGTTCACACAAGATTTTCTGGCAAAGGCGGCCTTGTTTCAGGTGACTGGCGGCCGAGTCAGCCGACAAGAGACACTGGAAGTGCCGTCATGATGGTTCGAATCTCTCGCGTTGGGCTTTTGGCTTTGTTGGTTGCGGCGGCTTATCTGTTGGCCAGCTGCCAGAATGATCCCGGGCCACTACCAACGGAGGCGGCGCTCCTGCCGTCGATCACCCCATCAGCCACCGGTCTCGGGCCGCCCACGGCCACGGTACCACCAACGTGGACGCTACCGGCCGGCGGATTGCCGCCCTCGCCCAGCCCGGCCGGTTTACCGTCCTTCACGCCGGTGCCTACTAATACGCCCTGGTCCACCTTCACGCCGACGGCCTCGATTACGCCGACGCCCAGCGATACGCCGGAGCCCACGGCCACCCCGACCGCTTCCGCAACCGCGGTCCCGGTTGAAAGCGCCAATCTGTTGCCGAATCCGTCGTTTGAAGAGAGCTGGCACCATCAGAACGGCGTTCCTGAATTACAGGTGCCTGATGGCTGGCAACTGGAATGGCAAGAGGGCAGCAACTGGCTGGACAGCGATCCCTGGAATCGTTTTGTCCGGCCGGAGACACGAGTACTCACGGCCGATTTTTTACCGGCCGACGAGCGGGACTTGTTCATCTGGGATGGCAACCAAACGGTCAAGGTATTCAAACGTGAAGGCGCATTGAGCTTCCGCCTGACGACCGACGTTTTCCTGGAGGCCGGCTCCTACCTGTTCTCAATCAATGTCTTCCCTGACATGATCGACTCATACTCGGACAG
The DNA here is from genome assembly GCA_041570195.1 of Promineifilaceae bacterium (SeqCode). Classification (GTDB taxonomy): domain Bacteria; phylum Chloroflexota; class Anaerolineae; order Promineifilales; family Promineifilaceae; genus UBA11865. The sequence goes on from JBFFWQ010000012.1 coordinate 31,255, forward strand.
TGGAGCCAAGATTTGGGCGCCGGATAAGCTGTCAGGCCAATTGCGCTTCCTCGTCGATCCGCCGGAGGAAGAATGGCATTTCCCCACCTTCGGCCAGAAGAACCATTATCAATACGCCTTCTTCGTCGAGCGGGCAAAGAGTGTGCACCTGGGCGTGCACTTCGTCGGCCGTTGGGCCATCTTGAATAATGGTTGGTTCATGGACGATTGGTCCCTGGTCCAACTGTCGCCGGCTGAGTGAGAGCACAAACAGTTTCGCTGAAAATTCCCTGTCAACCGCAGTTTCCCGGAAACTGTCCTTCGAACCTTGGCGTTTCCGGAAAACCTAGGACACCATAGTCGATGGAACTGATTCTGGCTTCAGCCTCGCCGCGTCGGCAGGAGTTGATTCAACTTCTGGGATTACCCTGGCGGGTAGTGGTGGCCGAGGTCGACGAAGAAAGCATCAGCCACCCCGATCCCGCTCAGGACGTGATCCAGACCGCTAGGCTGAAGGCGGCCGATGTGGTCCGCCGTGCGTCGGAGAAAGCCGTGGTCGTGGCCGCCGATACAACGGTTGTTTTGGACGGCCGGCGGCTGAACAAGCCGAGCAGCGAGGTAGAAGCGCGCGAGATGTTGCGGCAACTACGCGGCCGGACCCACCACGTCCATACCGGCATCGTCGTCGTGGATGTGAACAGCGACCGCTGGGTGACCGACGTGGCCACCGTCGAAGTACCCATGCGTGCCTACAGCGAAGCCGAATTGGTCGCCTATGTGGCCACGGGCGACCCACTGGACAAGGCCGGCGCCTACGCCATCCAGCATCCAGAATTCCGGCCGGTAGTTGGTTTGACCGGCTGCTACGCCGGCGTGGTCGGTCTGCCACTGTGCCACCTGACTCGGGCGCTTACACAGGTCGGCGTCGACGTGCGAGAGAACATCGCCAGCGCTTGCCAGGCGCATCACGATTACGATTGCCCGATCTTCGGCAAGATATTAGGTCACCCCTCCCTCGATCCAGAATAGCATACCAGAATTGGCTGTGATATGGCTCGGCTGGCTGTTAGCGCACTTCAAGCGTCCGATCCGGTAGAGGAGGCCACCAGGTCCCGAACTTGTTCTAACAACTCATCCTGCGTGAATGCGCCCTGGCAATGACATATTGCACACCGCCATCCAGTCGCCTGTGATCCTCGTCAGTTAGATCCTTGGCGGTAACGACGATAATAGGGATAGACTGGTTCTCCTGATGCTGGCGCAGAGCCAGCACGAAATCGAAGCCATCCATGCCCGGCATCATGATATCCAGCGTGATGAGCGACGGCTTTAATCGTCGCGCCAGGTCTAACCCCTCCTCTCCGCTTGCGGCCGTCGCCACCGCATGACCATCCAACTCCAGCGTTCACATCAGCAGGTCGCGGGAATCAAGGTCGTCGTCTATCACCAGGATTGGATTCTCCATTGCCGCGTGCGGCTCAGACTCGCCCTCCTCCACAGTAGCCGCGGCCGCCTCCAGGGCATCAACCTTGGCCGGCAAGGAAATGGTGAATGTAGAACCCGCGCCAACTTCACTCGTCACCGACAGGTCTCCACCCATCATGCGACAGAATTGGCGACTAATGGGCAGACCCAAGCCGGTACCTCCATAGTTTCGCGTCGTCGAATCGTCGGCCTGGGAGAAGGCCTCGAAGACATCGTGGATCTTGTCCTCTGGGATGCCAATCCCGGCATCAGTGACGTCAACGATGATCCAGTTACCTTCATCCCGTCTTTCCCGCCTGGCGGTCACGACGATCTTGTCCTCGTGGGTGAATTTGGCCGCGTTTGACAGCAGATTAAACAACACTTGCCGTGTCTTGGTCAGGTCAGCTCGCATTACCCCCAAATCATCAGGAAAATCGGTATTCAACGTGTTGTTGTTCTTGTCGACAAGGGGCTGCACCGTGGACATTGATTCGGACAGCATTTTGCCCGCGTCGAAGCTCTCCAGGTAGAGATCCATCCGGCCGGCCTCGATCTTTGACAGGTCGAGGATGTCGTTGATCAGGCCCAGCAGGTACCGGCCGGCGGTGTTGATCTTTTCAAGATCTGGGATCATCTCGTCGTAACCGTCGTCTTCTGCATCTTCGGCTAACATCTCACTATAGCCAATGATGGCGTTCTTTGGCGTGCGCAACTCATGGCTCATATTGGCCAAGAAGGAGCTTTTTGCAGGTAGACGAATTCATCCTTTCCCGCATCCAAAGCTGACCTAAACGCTTCGGCGAAATTCGTATTGCTGTATGGTCCGTCGAGTAGTGAAGTACCGTAATCGACTTCCTTAAAGACCGTGTAGACGATATCCCCGTCCGCATTGGCCAGAAAGATGTCGTAGTAGCCAAAGGTCTCCAGGAAGTTGCGAATAATGGGATGGTACAACTCGTGAACCTCACTGTATCGACTGCCATCGCCGGGATTATCCAGAAGATGTTTGTCACCCACGTCAAAGGGATTGGACGAGATATACAGGTCCTGCAAGAGTTGCGTCTTGGTTTCTTCGGGCCAAAACTCATCTAGCTGAACACTTCTTTGTAAGTTAGGAATAAGCCGTGAGAGATACTCCTCCGAATCATAGCGCCTGAGCTGGTTCGTTAGCTGACGCTGCTCCTCATCACAGTCTTCGGGCCCAGAATCAGTATTCTGAAAGCTATCGTCGAACTCCTTGATCGCTTCCACGATCATGCGGTCTTATGACAGGGTCGCTACCTGACCGCTGATCTGCTGGAAGTAATCTTCAATCTGGTTGGCCTTCATTTCGCGCACGGCCGTCAATTTGTTGAACGATTCTTCTTGCAAGGCATCCCCGGCAACGGAGAAGCCGATATAACCGCTCACGCCGATAGCCAGCACGGCCACGGCGATGAAGGCGATGAGCATTTTGGTCCGGATATTGAGGTTTCTGACCATTCTATTCATAGCGCATGTACAAGGGTATATACCCATTGTTGCATTTGTCCCTGGAGCGGGCGATAAACACTGTCACGTAATAGTAGTCGTGCTTCATGTAGCTAAATGCTCTGCAAATTACTAATCGGACCCAATCCGTCCTTCCTACGCGGTAGATTCACATCAAGCAAGATCAAATCAAGACTACTGGAGAATTTCCTCACTGCCATGTAAGCCTTCATGCCAGCGATAGTATTATCGGACGTAAGTCTCCCTTACTTAGTGCCCAAATCTGTTTCATGGGCTATGAATTGGAACACGACAATCGGCGCTACCGTCCCTATGATCGAAGTCCTCGCCTCTCCTACCTAGCATCCTTGTACATCGAATCAGAGAGGGTGTTTATTGAGCTCGCGCTAGCCTCCTTTGGCCGTCTTACGAATTGGTCCCTTGTACACTGGCGCGAACAGAGAAAATCTGGCACAATATGTCAAGTAGAGAAGTCGCAGTCCGCCAGAAGTACGGTGCAATAGACGATGACTCTGTTAGGAAGCGAGTTCGGGCAACCAGCCCGACGACCGCTGGAGGTTCAATTAACCGGCACATATCCTGACATTTGTTGATTCCATCTGTTACTTGGGGTGGCCAAGATCGGAGGGTACTTGATATGGAGGATACAACTCAAAGACTTCAAGAAGCGATCGCGGCGGCGCGCGCCGGTCAGTTATCCGAGGCTAAGGCGATTGCCGAGGAAATCACCGATAGCGATCCCGACAACGCCCATGCCTGGTTCTTGCGCGGCATCCTGTCCGAGGATGAAGCGCAGCAGGCAGAATACCTCGGCAAGACGCTGGCCATCGATCCGGAACACAAAGCAGCCCGCAAACGGATGGACCAAATGCAGCCCCCGCCCGAAGTCGAAGAAGAAGAGGAAGGTCCGGCCGACGAAGGCGCGGCGATGGTTGCCGAAGCAGCCGTCGTGACCGAGGCAGTTGCTGACGTAGTCGAGGCCGACGAAACCATGGCCGACGAAACCGTGGCCGACACGGTGATCGCCGAAACGCCGTATCTCGAAGAGATGTCGGCCGAAGACGTGGCCGTGGAAGCGTTGTTCGCCGAAGAAGCCGAAATGGAAGCGGATGACATCGAGGGCGACGCAATGGCCACGGTCATTGCCGCGGCGGCCGTCCTTGGCGACGAGGACGAGGTATCGCCCGAACCATCGCCAGATGCTGGTGTGTCGGATGCCGAGGCGCCGGAGCTTGAAGCGCAAGATATCGAAGCAGCGCTTGCCGAAGCCGACGAGCCGGGATTGGATGCGGCCGACCTGGCTGTCGCAGCCGCCGGCGCGGCCGCGGTCGATCAGGCCGGCGAGGCCTGGTTCGAAGAGGAAGCCGACGACGAACTATGGTCCAAGGTCGAGGCCGAAGCCGTGCCTGACTGGCTTCTGGAAGATACCTCGGCCGAGGCGGATGAAGCGCTTATCGAGGAGTTTCCGCCAGCTGAACCGGCAACCGAACCGGCTCGAGACCTGCCCGACTGGTTGCTGGACGAACCGGAAGAGGAATGGCCCGAGCCTGAAGTTGAGGAAATCGTCGAAGACGAAACGCTGATTGACGAAGACGAAGATGAGTATGAGGCCGCCGCCTTCGCGGCCGATGCGGCTGCCGACGACGATGAGGAAGAAGTTCAGATCGCGCCGGTCGAGGAAGAACCCGCGCTGGCCAAGCCAAAGAAGAAACAATCTTCAACGCGCAGCCTCGAGATCGTGCTGATACTCTTGGTCATCGTGGCCTTGGTCGTACTGGCCGCGTTGGTCTACTTCATCGTCAGCCCGCCTTCGTTCTAGGCAAGCCAGGATTCACAATAAGAATTAGCCAACCGACCTGGTGGTTTGCTCAGAAACGCCAGCGCAAGGTCAAATATCCGACCAGCCATATCTTAAGGTCTGGTCCTCGATAATTATGTCAAGTAAAACGAGATACCGGCCATTCTCATGTCAGGCGAGGATGGCCGGTTTTTTTGCTTCCGCGAAACGATCGACTGATCAGTTGATGACGCCCAGATCCCGGCCGACGCTGGCGAAAGTCTCCAGGGCCAACTCCAGATCCTGGCCGCTGTGAGCGGCCGAGTTCATCACTCGAATACGCGCTTTGCCGCGCGGCACGGTGGGGAAGCCGATGGCCATGGCGAAGACGCCGGCGGCGAATAAGCGCCGGCTGAATTCTTGAGCCAGTGGCGCCTCACCCAACATGACCGGTACGATGGGCGTCTGGCTGTGGCCGGTGTCAAACCCCAGCTCTTTCATCCCCTCCTGAAATACGGCGGCGTTAGCCCACAGGCGTTCCACCAACTCGGTTGACTCCTCCAGCACGTTGACAGCCTCCAGACAAGCGGCCGTGTCCGGCGCGGTCATGGCGCTGGAAAATAGGAACGGCCGACCGCGCTGGCGTAACCAGTCGACGATCACCTTCTTGCCAGCCACCAGGCCGCCGACGACGCCAAAAGCTTTGCTGAGCGTGCCCACCTCCACGTCTACCCGGCCGTGCAGGCCGAAGTGATCGACGATGCCCCGGCCGCCCTCACCCAACACGCCTTCGCCGTGAGCGTCATCAACCATCAACAGGATGTCGTACGCTTCGGCCAATTCGCAGATCTGGTCCAGCGGGGCGATGTCGCCGTCCATACTGAAAACGCCGTCGGTGACGATCAGACGCCGGCCGTATTCGGTGGTCTCCTCTATTTTGCGCCGCAAATCGGCGACGTCGTTGTGGTTATAACGCACGACTTTGGCCCGGCTCAAGCGGCAGCCGTCGATGATGCTGGCATGGTTCAGTTCATCAGAGAAAATGACGTCGGCCTGGCCGACCAGGGCCGGAATGGTGGCCAGGTTGGCGGCGAAGCCACTCTGGAAGGAGATGCAGGCTTCGGCCTTCTTGAATTGGGCCAGCCGTTCCTCTAACTGCACGTGTAGGTCGATGGTGCCGGCGATGGTGCGCACGGCGCCAGGACCGACGCCGTGGCTGTCGATAGCCTGCTGGGCCGCGAGGCGTAGCCGGGGGTGGTTGGCCAGGCCAAGATAGTTGTTGGCGCAGAAGTTGAGCATACGCCGGCCGTCAATGGTCACCCAGGCGTCCATGGGCGACTCGATGGTCCGGATGACGTTGAACAATCCGGCTTCTCTTAATTCGGCGATTTGCTCGTCTATCCACTGGGTTTTGCTGCTCATCACATCTCCTTCAATAGAAGCCCTCAGTTTTCAGCTATCAGCTTTTTGACTTCCAGCCGTTGGCGATCTTCATTCATGGCGGTGTGCCCTTGGCGCATGTCGTCTTCTCTAAGCATGGGACGCAGATTAACACGGATTTTACGGATTTACGCTGATTTGGAAAAGGTAGCCCTGGCAGGCGCTCGACTACCATGACCATGGCGGCCGTTGGGTCAAGGATCGCTGGCCTGGGCCCGGGCTACATGCCGGTAGGGAAGTCCAGGAAGCGGGTGGCCAGCCCGAAGCGTTCGGTCAGGAGCTGGCCCAGGGCGCGCACGCCGACGGTTTCGGTGGCGTAGTGGCCGGCAAAGATCACGTTCAGGCCATGATCGGCCGCCGCCCAGTAATGGGCGTGTGACGTCTCGCCGGTCAAGAACGTGTCGGCGCCGAGCGCTTTGGCGGCGCTCACTTCGTCGGCGCCAAAGCCGGACACGATGGCCACCTTGCTCACGTCCGCCGGGCCATGGGCCAACACGCGGGCAGTGGTTTGCAGGCTTTCGTCGGCCCGGCCTACCAGATCTTGCAGCGAAGTGCCGGCCGTTACCGGACCGCAGACGCCGATCATCACCCCACCCTGCGGGCACCACCACTCCTGCACCTCAACGCCCAGCATCTTGGCCAGCATGGCGTTGTTACCTACCTCAGGATGAGCATCCAGGGCCAGGTGGGCCGCGTATAAATTGATTTGGTTAGCTAACAGGAGACGCACCCGGCGGCCGAGCGGTCCGGCGATGGGTTCCACGGACCGCCACAATAAACCATGGTGGACCAGCAACATGTCGGCCTGCCAGGCAGCGGCCGCCTCAATAACCTGCGGTGCAGCATCGACGGCCAGCGCCACCCGTTCTATCCCGGCATCGTCGGCCTCAACCTGCAAACCCTGCGGTCCATAATCCTCGATTTCCCCGATCCGCAAATAATCATCCAGAAACGCTATAATTTCACCCCGATCCATCTCTCACCTCCTGAAACTAGCCCTTAGCTTTAAGCTTCTCTGCCATTTTGCTCTTGTAGTCTACCGCTCGATCGCCGATGGTAACTCTGGCTAATTTGAGCAATTGACGCTAGGCGCTCACCTTGCTATACTGCGTGCCGTTATGGATGCGGTCAAGAAACTGAGTCAACCGGTCCTAATCCTTAACGTCAACTACGAGCCGTTGCACGTTAGTAATACCAAACGCGCCCTGGCGCTGATAATCTCTGGCAAAGCCGAGATCATCCTCAACGGCCGGGGCACGATCCGCAGCGCGACGGCCGAATTTGACATGCCCTCGGTCATCAAGCTCGGCCACATGGTTCGCCGGCCGCGAGTCGGCATCAGTCTCAACAAACGCGAGATCCTACGCCGGGATGAATATACGTGCCAGTATTGCGGCTACCAGGCCCGCGTACTGACGATCGATCACGTCGTGCCCCGCCGCCTGGGCGGCCGGCATACCTGGAACAACGTAGTCGCCGCCTGCCCGCCCTGCAATCGCCGCAAAGGGGGCAAGACGCCAGAAAAGGCCAATATGATGCTACACCGGCAGCCGGCCGAGCCCAAACCGTCGGCCCTCTACCGTTTCGGCACGCATTTGGAATCTCACGGGGAGTGGGAACAGTTCATTCTTGGCTGGTAAACGGCCATATCCCCTTCAACCTGACTCAATCTAGCTGCACAGCGCGGCGTTAGCCGAGACGATGGTCACTATCTGGCTGGTGATGTCGATCACGGCCGGCAACTCCTCTTTCACCGTTTGGGCGGCCTGTTTCAGGCCGCCGCCAAACATTCTGATCGTGGTCTTGCTCGCCTGCTCTTCAGCGGTCGCGTCGGCCCAAAGTTTGGTCGCTGCGGAAATTTCCCCGGCACCGGCCTACCGCCGGCGCTCGTTGGCCAGCGCCAGCTCAACGATACGCGGCAGGCCGACGTCGATCAGCTCACTGACCTCGGTTACCATGCGCTGGTACTCGGTTCGTGGTCCACCATAGGGGTCGCTGACGCTGTAGGCCGGACCGGCCATCGCACTTAACAGGTAGACCTTAAACGCCTGGTGTGGAAATTCGGCCCGTAAGGCCTCGGCATGGCCGATCTCCATACAAAGCAGTAAGTCAGCGTCGTTCATCAGCGCTTGGTCCACAGGTTGCGAGCGATGTTCGCTTATGTCAAGTTCCTGCTCGGCCATCAACTCTACGCTGTAGGTCGAAGCGGCCTGGCCGTAGTTGGCCCAGGTGCCGGCCGAGCTGACCCGCCAGCGAGCGCCAGAATCGGTGGCTTTCTCACGCGCTTCCAAACGCTGGCGCAATACGGCTTCGCCCACCGGCGAGCGGCAGATGTTGGCGGTACAAACGATGACGATATAAGGCATGAGTCATAATCCTTATCGAGCGGCTATTCCAAGTTGGCACAAATGAGGAGCCAGGCATGCTCGCAAACTGTGCCGCCTATGATCGTGTGCTCGATCATCAATCGACGGCGATTCAGAATCAGTTATTCGAAGATCTTACCGCCGAACACTAGCTTATCTTAGCAGGTCACATAAAGCGTACAAGTCGCCCGACAACAGACCGTGGCCACCCAGGATGATAGGGATTGGCGAGTCCGAGGCCAAGACCGTGAATTCGCGCAACCAGTCGTCTTCGATTTGATCGACCAGACCCGTGTCAGAAGCAAATCGCTCGGCGTCTGGCGGCCAATGCCCGCGGTGGGCCATCAGCACCCGGCTATCGATTAGGGCCGCATCGGCTTCTTTGGCCAGCATGTCGAAGAAGGTAGGCAGGCCCATGCGTTCGGCGTAGTCGCCGAGGATCGAGTACGCTTCGCCTCGGGCCAGCCGGCCGCTGGACACCATGCCCCGCTCTTCGGAGACGACGCGCAGCCAGCACTTGGTGACCCTATTCAATGCCGACCAGGCCTCGGGCGCCAGGCGACCGGCGATGAACACATGGCTGGCCGGCCTGGCCAAAACGGCCAGCGCCGACTGCAAGGCGCTTGTATCCAGGGCCAGCGCTTCGAGGGTTTCGCGCAGGCGCGGCCGGGTTGCCGGATGCAAAGTAAGCGTCAGCAGGTCGCCTGGGGTGTCGACGTCCAACCGGCTGGCGGCCGACGGCGGCAAAGATTCAGCCACTAGACCGGCTTCTGTAGACAGCACCCAACCCAGCATATTATCTTTAGGCAATCGCTTTTGCCATTGGACGACGGCCGCGGCCGGGACGATGCCGGCCCAGTCGCTGGCGAAGAGATTGTTAGTGAATAAGCCCGATTCGGAGGTCGCCAGCCGTTCGATGACCCGGCCCAGCGTCTCGTCGTCCAGCAGCGGCGCCGACCCGCCGCCGAAGTAGAGCAGTCGCCGGATCTTATAGCGCTCCACGACCTCGGCTAGGGTCCGGCCGACATGGACCGGGTCCGGCGGGCTGGCCAGGTGCGTGAAGTTTGCCTCTCCTGCCAAATCGGCCGCCAGCGGCGAAACGACAACAATGTCCTCCACCAGCGGCTGGCGGGCCAACTGAGCCAGCAGATCACGGGTTGCGGCCCTTCTTGCAGCCTGTACCCAGACGGCTGGTTCGGTCAAGGAGTGCTGGACAGGCGTCTCATCGGTCGCCAGGGGCGGCGGACCGACCATCACAACCGCGGTAACCATCCTTATAAACAAAATGGGGCAATCATGCTGACGCGCATGACTGCCCCGAAATGGACCTGCCCGCTGTGGCTAGTCAAATTCCGGCTGCAACAAACCGTAATTGTCGTCATGCCGCTTGTAAACGACATTGACCATCTCATCGTCGACGTCGAAAAATACGAAGAAGCTATGGCCTAACAATTCCATCTGCTCTATGGCTTCCTCAGCGGCCATGGGTCGCAGTGGGAATCGCTTACGCCGGACGATAACATGTTCCTCCTGCTCAATCTCGTCCTCTGCCTCAATCTCCAGCGGCAACGGCTCGCCCAGCGCCATCTCCTCCACTGTGCTGCCGCCGCCGCGCCGGCCCTTGATCTGCTTGCCGCGGTAGCGCTTAATCTGCCGGTATAGTTTGTCGACGACGGCGTCCACTGCGGCAAACATGTCGCTATCGCGTTCTTCGGCGCGCAAAATGGTGCCGCGATCGTCGCGCACTGTTATCTGGGCTGCCTGGCGTTGTACCGCGCTCTTGGTGCTCTGAGACGAAAGATCGACTCGGACCTCGGCAAGGTTAGGCATGTATCGGTCGAGCCTGGCGGTTTTCCGCTCGACATGATCGCGCAATCTTTGGGTAAGCTCGACATTATGGGTGTTAATTGAAATATCCATCCTATCTCCTATGCGATTGAGATGTCCTGGTTCGCGGCAACAGTGCACAAGCAATAAGCCGCGACCGACCTCGCACCCGCTTCCTTCAGGGCTACGGCGGCCGCCGTCAGCGTAGATCCAGTTGTGCATACATCGTCTATTAAAAGGACACGTTTGCCCTCGACCCGGGCCGGATCGGCGGCAAACGCATCGTGAACGTTAGCACGTCGCTCGAATGCCGTCAAGCCCAGTTGGGGCCTGGTCGGCCGTGTACGAAACAGCGCCTTGGTATCGGTTGGCCAATTCAAATGGCGGCGCAATTCAGCCACCAGAAGCTCGGATTGATTATACCCTCTTTCGCGCTGCCTCCGGTCATGGAGTGGAATCGGCAGGACCAGGTCGACCGGACGCTGCCACAACGGCCAGGCGTCAACCATCAGCTGGCCCAACGGCCGGCCGAGCGCGAACAAACCCTCGTACTTCATCCTGTGGATGACGCGCCTGATCGGATCGCGATAATATGTGGCGGAGCGGATCGGCCGCGCGGCTGGCGGGTCAGAGTCGCAGGAAGAACATAGTCGACTTGCGGCCGGCCGGCCGCAAGTTTCACAGACCGGCTCCTTAATCCAGGCTATGGCGGCCCGGCAGTCCAGGCACAGCATATGGCCGGGTTCGCCGCAACTGGCGCAGGCTGGGGGAAGGAGTGTGGTTAGCAGGGTACCGCTTAGCCGCCTGGCCTGGCGGCGCCAGCTTACGAAACGATGCTCGAGTGCGCCAGACAATGGCCACCTACCCTATTGCCGGTTGCCTGACCGGCTTGTTGCCCGGATGACGATAACCCGGCTAACCGGGTTCGTCACCCAAAGAATAGCTGAAAGGAAGTGGTTCGCGGATCTAGCCGACGACCTCGCGCAGCGCCTCGTTGCGCAACACCTGGAAGACGGCCGGCCCTAAAAGCACGATAAACATCGATGGAAAAATGAGAAAGACCAACGGGAAGAGCATCTTCACCGGCGCCTGGTGGGCCTTTTCCTCGGCTCGTTGGCGGCGGCGGATACGCATCTGCTCCGACTGAATGCGCAGCACCTTGCCGATGCTGACGCCAAGGTGCTCGGCCTGCAATACGGCCGCTACAAAGCTGCTCACGTCGTTGACTTCCATTCGATTGGCCATATCGCGCAGCGCCTGCCGTCGCGATTTACCCAATTGAACTTCGTAAATGACCCGGCCAAATTCCTCGGCCAAAGGATCATCCCATTTCTCGTGCACTCGGGCCATCGCCCCGTCAAAAGGTAGACCGGCGTCGACACAAATCGACATCAGGTCCAGGGCGTCAGGAAATTTCTTGATGATAGCTTCTTGTCGACGACTAATCGCCGACCTGAGATAGAGGGACGGTAGATAGAAACCAAGCCCCGCGACAATGAAGCTAAATAGCACCCGGCGGCCGGTGCCCTGATCAAAATTACCCAGAAAGAAAAAGAATAGAACACCAAGGCCAATCGTGGTAAAGCCACGAATAACCCAAAACTCGGCGGCCGAGATGTTGCCCGGGCTTCCGGCCAACTCCAGGCGATGGGCGGTATCCTCCAACATCGACTGGGGTGTTAGACGGGTCACAATCTGGCTCAATCTGCGCAGAATGGGCACGACAATGCGATCAGTGACTGGGAGAGACAGCTCGATCTCTTCGATAGAAACCGCCTCCTCACGAGAGGCATACTCGTCGATGCGGACCGCCAGCGGATCCTCTTCTGCGCGACGCAATAGAAGTATACTGACAATCACCAAGGCGACAGCCAATAGACCTGCACCAATCAATGGGACCGACATACGCTACCTCCGCAATTACAGTTACGCTTGGCCATTTTTCGATTCACAAGACAGCCAATGGACTGGCGCTAAACTTCAATGTCGACGATTCTCTGTATGACATAAATGCCAATGCCCATCATGATCAGACCGATACCAATGACGATCCAACCGCAAGGTATGGAGCCGATCCGAGGCGGCAGGTCTATCCACAACTGGCTCATGTAGTCGGCGTTAATGCCCAACAGAATGAAGGCCAGAAAGATAGGCAGCAAGCTCACAATCCAGCCCGACAATCGTCCCTGGGCGGTCAATGTTCTGATCTCGCCCTTGATACGAACTCTTTCGCGAATTGTGAAGCTGATGGTGTCCAGGACCTCGGCCAGATTACCACCAACTTCGCGCTGAATGTTGACGGCGGTGACAATGAGATCAAGGTCTTCACTGGGCATCCGGCGCAACATATTGGCCAGCGCCTGGGGCACGCTGAGGCCCAGTCGAACTTCCTGAACGACGCGCTCAAATTCGGTTGAAACCGGCGGCGGCAGTTCGGTGGCTATGGCTTCCATTGACTGCAACACACTATATCCGGAGCGCAAGGCATTGACCCACAAGTTCAGGGTTTGGCTTAGCTGGTCCTCAAAGGCCCGCTGCCGCCGGCGGGCAGCAACCGACAGGTAGATTGGTGGAATGAAGCTGCCGGCAATCAGGGCTAAGACGGCGAAGAGCAGGACCTGGCCCAATATGAAGTAGACAAGAACGCCGGCAATAGCCGCAAACATAATCCGCAAGCCAATGTACTCACTGACACGCAGTTTGACATCTGCTTTGGCGATGCGCGTCCTAATTCCTCGGGTAAAACTACGGTCCCCAATGGCGGCATCGACCCGATCGCCAACCGCCGGCCGCCGTGCTGAAACTGGCTCCTCCACCGCCACAGCTGCGGTCGCGGCGGCGCCACCCACATAGCGGTCCATCCGCTCGTCAACTTCGGAGCGGCCGCCGCTAAGCAAGGCAACGCCAGCGCCAAATATCAAAAGCAGGCCTAGCAATCCGGCTAAGAGGATCAAAGGATTCACTATCTACCTCCTGGCAAGCCCTTAGAGCCGAAAACCGGGGCTATCGTCCGCGAGTACCGATACCAAAGATGGAAGGCGGTAGCATGATGCCCGCCTCCTGGATCTTGTACATGAATTTCGGGCGTAGTCCCGTAGGTCGCAGCCGGCCGATCACTTTCCCGTTCTCGAAGCCGGTCTGCTCGAATCGGTAGAGCTCGGACATGGTAATGACATCGCCTTCCATGCCCTGAATTTCACTGATCGAGGTGATCTTGCGCGAACCATCGCGCATGCGATCCTCGTGTACGACAAGATCGACGGCCGAGGCAATTTGCTCGCGGATAGCCCGGTGGGGCAGATCCATGCCGGCCATCAACACCATGGTTTCTAAGCGCGATAACATGTCGCGCGGGCTATTGGCGTGCAATGTGGTCATACTGCCATCGTGGCCCGTATTCATGGCCTGCAGCATGTCCAAAGACTCGCCGCTACGTACCTCGCCGACGATGATCCGGTCGGGACGCATTCGTAACGAGTTGACCACCAAATCACGGATAGTCACTTCGCCGCGCGCCTCGATGTTCGGCGGCCGGGCCTCGAGGGTCACAACATGTTCCTGCCGCAGCTGCAGTTCGGCCGCGTTCTCAATGGTGACGATACGTTCGCCATCTGGGATGAAGCCAGAGAGAATATTAAGCAGCGTCGTTTTACCAGAACCGGTACCACCGGAAATGATCACATTGACCTTGGACACCACACACGCCCTAAGGAATTCAATGGCCTCGTTGGTAACGGTACCAAACTCGATCAGATTGTCCACAGTGAGGGGTATCTTGGCGAAGATACGGATAGTCAATGTCGGGCCAATCAGCGAAATCGGCGGGATGACGGCATTGACACGCGAACCATCAGGCAAGCGCGCATCGACCATGGGCGAGCCTTCGTCAATTCGCCTACCAAGCGGGGCGACGATGCGCTCGATAATACGCATTAGATGCTCGTCATCGTCAAAACCCGCATTTACGCGCTGGATCCGTCCAGCGCGCTCAATGTAGACATGGTTTGGCCCATTGACCATGATTTCAGTAATTCCCTCGACATTGAGGTACTGCTCCAGAGGGCCGTAGCCCAATATCTCGGCTACGATTTGCTCGTACAGCTTCTTTTTCTCGCTACGAGTCAAGACGATCTGCTCTTCGAGCAGCATCGTCTCAAACATCTCTTGGATAGTAAGCTGCACCTCGGTGCTCTCACTGATGTCTATGCTCGGGTCGAGCTCGGCAATGAGCTTCTGCTGGATGCGATTCTTCAGGTCTGAATAGGTATCGCGGGCACCGGTGCTAGGCGCAGACCGCTTGACCCGCAGCTCCTGCAGCTTCGACGGCTGGATCTCGGATCCTACATCCTGACCTTTTTCAATACGTTTCAGAAGGGACACAATCGTTCTCCACTACTTGTTGAACAGGCGAGCCAGGCGCGAGGTACCATTGGATTCTTCGCCTGAACGGTTCTTGAGCTCGCGACCCAATTCCTCGGAAAGTCGCCTGGCGAATCGGACAAGGGCTTGGCTAATAGGTCGCTTTTGCCAGGCCGCCGACACAAGCGGTCGGCCCTGGTCGGCCGCATCATAGGCAACCGAATCTTCCGGGATAACGGCCGTGGCCGGCCATTTCAGAGTATCCTCAATATCTTTGACGGTGATGTTGCTGCGCTTTGATGCGTGATTGATGACTAGAACAACCTTCTCACGCTCGTATTCGAGCACTTCGCTTAGATCGAAGAAACGGCTTACGTTCTTAAGGCTTGGCAGGCTTTGATGCGTGACCAAAACTATTCGGTCGGCCAGATCCAACAGTCCCAAGCTCAAGTCATCAAGGCTGGTACTTGTGTCGATGACAATAAAGTCGAACAGCGTCCTAAGGGTTATCATCAACGTCCTGGTGGCATCGGCCGTCACCAGTTCCGCCATTTCAGGACGCGGCGGGGCGAGAAGGACCCGCAGTCCACTTTCGTGGGTCATCATGACGCTACTCACTAGATCCTGGTCAAGATCACCCACCCTTTCTACCAGGTCGACGATGGAGGCCGAGGATTTCATATTGAGCATGACGCCCACATCCCCAAATTGCAGGCTGCCGTCGATTAGCAGTGTGTTGTATCCGGTTCGGGCCATGGCTACAGCCGTATTGACGGCTACGGTCGTGCAACCAATGCCGCCCTTGGGGCTAAAGACGGCCAGAACTTTACCCAGGCTGGCCGGGCGCGCAACCTCTCCGGGCGCGCGGGTCCTGGCGGCTGCCTCCAGAGAAATAGCCGGCGAGGCGGCCACCGGCCGAGTACGATGAACATTGCGAACGGCCTCGACTAACTCATCGCCGGAGAAGGGTTTCATCAAGAAGTCCCGCGCTCCAGCAAGCATCGCGCGGCGCAAATAATCCGCCTCGCTTTGGACCGACATGATGATGACTTGCGCGCCTGGCACCCGTTCGGTGATTGTCTGGCTGGCGGCAATGCCATCGGCATCAGGCATGTTGATGTCCATCAATATGATGTCCGGGCGCTGTTCTTCGGCCATGCCAATAGCTTCCCCGCCACTGGCAGCATGACCAATTACCTCCAAGTCAGATTCAAACTGGAGCAATTTACGAACGTTCTCCCGGGTTTCTGGGATGTCGTCAACGATTAGGATGCGTATGTTATCTGCCATAGTAATTGATTACGTCCTGCCATCCTGAAGGGAAAGAGTCCTGGGGATTCCTCAGTTCAGCACAAGTGCACAGAATCAGTGTTCCACATAGCAACCGGAATCGCGTCTCTGTTGTGCCAACAGGACGCCGCCATCTTACAATGATCCCGGACAAAGTCAAGGACCACACCCGGGCGTACTGGCAACCACACAGCTCTCTGTATCAACGTGTTTCTGCCCATCGAATAGCCGGACACCTTCCTGAACCCCAAACAAAGATTATCGGGTTCGCTGAAGCTACCTATCGTCCAGTATATGACATGCGTGGACAGCTCACAACCAGACCATGGTACCAAACAATAGTCAATCCTCCCCTACTGTGGTCAGCAATACCGGCGAGATATTTGATTGGTGCAAAGTGCTCATGCCATCCGTTACTGACCCCAGAAGAGCTGTCTTCACCCATGGTGGCGAAAACCTCCCCGCCTTTGGCTCATCTGGCGTTAAGGCTGCACAGAGTAAATCTGGGTCTCGGAACCATCGTAAAACGGGCGCAAATAGGGGCTGCGGCCGGGATCGTAGTCGCCAATGGCGCGTTCCAGTGGGCCATGCCAGACGTAGCGCACGTCGTGGGCATTCAGATAATCTTGCCGCCAATCGTCGCCGGCCGATGCGTCGTAGAAGGCATCTGTATCGGCCAATCGCCGGCCCCAGTTGATCGTCTCGGCCCAATGACCAATGACGACGGGCAAACCAGATCTGGCCGCCACGAAGTTGCCGGTCTCATAGGTCGTCAGCACCACCTCATGTGGATCCGCGTTGGCTCGCAGCCAGTCCACGGCGGCGGCCTCTTCTTGTGTGCGGAAGAAGGGGTAAGGCTGGACAAAGGTGGTCATGGCCGTCACGTCGGCCCACAAGTAGAGGCTGGAGATAGCGGTGAACGCGACGAAAGCGAAGAGTAACAACGACGTCAGGCCATCGGTAGAGTAACGCGGCCGGGAAGCCAGACGCTGGAAGGGTCTTGTCGCCAGCAGCCAGGGCAGAATCACGCTTTTGAGGCCGACAGTCGCCAGAACGGACAGTGGTACTTGCAGACCCTGCACAAAACGCCGTTGTTGGCCCAGGGGCCCGTATAACAGGAACGCGGCCGCCAGCAGCCACAGCCATAGAAACGCGAGCGAATCGTCGATTTGTTCGCGCCATGATTTGCGAAGTAGCGGCAGAACGGCCGGCGCCAGCAGTAGGCCGTAGGCGATCAGATAATGTGGCCAGGGCGGCGAAAGGGTCGCCGCTTGTTCGGCCCAGGCGCGATACACGTCGTTTACCCGGTAGGTATAGGCATAGTATAGGAAGAGCGGCAACGGCACGGCGAATGCAATGGCTGCCAGTCCTGCCTGCCGCCAGAGCAACCGTCGCTTTTGAATCGACAGGTATATCCAGTACAGTCCAGCCGTTGTCCCGACCAGGAAAACGAGAAATGGATAAACGATCCCCAAAACAAGGTTGGCCAGACCAGCGGCAAGCGCATAAAGCCAGGCTCGCCGATCCGCAGTCAGAGCCTCAAGCAATAACCAGAAGACCACCAATAGCAGACCGGTTCCAGCAGCCACATGTGGATAGGTAAGCGCAGTGAAGAAGAGGTGGGACTCGGGCATCCTGAAATCTACCAGAAATGCGCCTAGCCACTGGGCCTGGTTCAAGACCAAGAACAACCAACCAAGGCCTGAGCCCACAATGGCTAGTATGAAGGCCGTCCACCGCCAGCGCGCCTGGTCCAGGAATCTAGCAATGAAGCCGAATGTAATGAGAAAGAGGAAAAGTGATGCAAGCGCGCGGGCCAGGTGCCATATCTGGATCAGCGAAAGGCCAAGGAACCGGGCCAGTTGACCCAGGGCCAGGTAGAAGCCGCCGACGAATGCTGGCCGGTGCGCTTCAGGTGTGAAAGGGATCCGATATAACCATTGGCCATCGTACCCCTGGAGCATCTTGGCGAAGTAGCTCTGCGAGTCCTCTGGATTCATGACTAAGCCGGTGAAGAAGGTCCCCGGCCGGGCCAGTGTGTGACCTAATATGTAGGGCAATGTAACGATGGCCACCAGCACCAAGGAAACGACAAGTGCCTGCAGCCACTCGCGACGTGAAATATTCATACAAGGAACTTCGCGGAAAAATAAGAGCCCTGGAAACCAGGGCCCTTATTTCTCAAACTCTAGCAATTGCCGCGCTTATGTCGGCGGGTTGTCTAGGACCCATGTGATCTTGCTGAAAACATTGCCGATCTGGGGACCCAGAATGGCCAGGATCGCGATTGCAACAATGGCAACTAGTACTAGAATCAACGCATATTCGACCAGACCCTGACCACTTTCGTTAGAAAGATACAACATGATTTAACCTCCTTATAGATTTGGATATAAAAGATGATTTTACCTAATCGGCCGCAGCTTGCAACGATTTTTGAGGAAATTCGCCTTCGGGCCGGTCAGCTGACTAACATGCTCAATTCGCTATCCACCGGGATGATGAACTCGGCCCTTGTTCCGCGGCCGAGCGTGCTTTCGATGGCCAATTGACCATCAAGCATGGCTATCCGGTCGCGGAGTGACGGCAGGCCAATGGTCCCCCGGGTGCCCTCCTCGCTCAACGCATCGTCGACATTGAAACCACCGCCGTTGTCTTCGACTATGATAGTGATCTGGTCGCCGTCCATATTTATTTGCACGTCAATTACAGTAGCGCTCCCGTGAACCCTGGCGTTGTTCAGCAACTCCTGAACCGCCCTGAACAGGGTTACTTCCACGTGCCCAGCCAGGCGGTGGACCACGCCGGCCACGGTCAAACTAACCTCAATGCCGTATTTCTCCTCAACAGATTCAAGGTAGCGGCGCAGAGTTGGCACAACGCCCAAGTCATCCAACATCATCGGCCTCAGATCGAAAATAAAATCTTTCACCGCCCGGAAAGTGGAAGTGGCCGAACTCTTCAACTCATGAAGTTCTTCACGCGCCCGTTCAGAATCGACTTCGAAATAGCGCTCACAGATCTCAGCCTGCAAGATGAAATTGCTCAAGGAAGAGGCCGGTCCGTCATGCATACGGCGTACAAGAACCTGCCGGGCTGCCTCTTCGGTCTGAATGACCCGGATCACATTAAGTTGGTCACGGCCCCGGGACGGCGCATCGGGCAGGTCGGCCAAACCTTCGGTCACAGTTAGTAGCCGGCGCTGAACCTCAGCTAGTCGCCTGAGATTGTGCTGATTGCTCTGCAACTTCTCCAATTGGCCACGCATGGTGAACAGACGCTGTTGGGCGTTTATCAACGCTTCGTAGCCTTCCTTGATGTCTTCACGGGGAATAGTATCGAAGTTAGTTTGCAATTGGTTAACATAGTTGGCCACGCGCGTATTGCGTTGGGCCAGCCGTTCTACCTCGGCCGAACTCTGCTTGATGAGAACGTCGATCTCTTCCAACTCCTTGAGCGTCTTTTCGTAAGCCAGGTAAGTGAACTCAAGAAAGCGTGGCAGGGTCAACTCAGCCGTGGTCAGGGTCGGCTCTTCGGGCCCGTCGTCTTCATAGCGCACGTTGTCTTCGGTCGCGGTCATAAGCTAGAATCCTATGGAGATCAGTCGCGCAAGGGCTTATCCAACCGCACCCAACCCCGGCTCAGGGCATATACGGCCGCCTGGGTCCGGTCGTCCACCTGCAACTTGCGCAAGATCGCCGTCATGTGATTCTTCACTGTCTGGTGGCTGATACCCAAGGCGTAAGCGATTTCCTTGTTGCTCCGTCCGTGGGTCACGTACTCCAGGATCTCCATTTCGCGCGGCGAGAGGGGCACGAATGAATCCTCGGTGTCGGTAATCAGCCGACCAGAAATGCGGCCGACCTTTTCTTCGACCCAAACGACGACTTCATCATGTGACATCTTGCGCTCACCGACCACATAACGGTCCTGTTGAACGGCATAGATGGTTTGAATCAGAGTTTCTGGCGTAATATCCTTGGCGCAATAGGCGGAGGCGCCAGCCCTGATAGCGTGGAAAGCTTGCTCCGCGTCATCATACCCGGTGACAACGATCACCTTGATGTCTGGCTGCTTGGCCCGGATCTGCCGGGTCACCTGCAGACCGTTGACATCGGGTAAGTTAATGTCGATCAACATGACGTTGGGTTCGACATCTTCAGCCATCTGGAGCGCCACCTCACCATTGGCCGCCTCACCCACAACCTGAATTTCTGGGTCGGTCTCGAGAACATCTCGCAAACCCTGTCGAAATACGGGATGGTCATCAACGATCACAACTTTAGTCTGGGTCATGGTTCACTCTCCACCTTAAATTAAATATCGCTGAGATGTCACCGGGTGATTCCGAGGGCACGAGTTTCACCCCAATCAAACAGGCTACCACCTGGCATACCTCTTGGGCACAGCGTCGCAGTAAACCATGAAGAAGAATGGCATGGCAATACGTCGTCCGCGCCCATCATTACCCATTAGTACCATTATCATACTCTTACACTCACTCGCGGATCAATGAATAAACAGTCATGTTGTTGCTACCTTGCTGTTGGGTCCAGGCATGATCGGTCGTGTAGAGCAGCAAGGCATCCTCGTCGACGGTCAGAGTCGCATAGGGCCACCCAGGCGCGGTGACAAGATAGCCAGCTCCACTTCTACGTACATAGTCGGCCAGGGCAGGCTCATCGCCGAGTAAAGGAATGACCTCGGGGGAAACGAGGCCAGCCATATCCAACAAGGGACGCTCGCCGAAGTAGCCAATGGCGCCAATGTCATGCGCGGCAATCAGCGCGCCGGGTGGAGTATGGTCATTTAGCCAGCGAGCTACCGTCACCATTTCCCCATTGACGAAGGCTACGTCGACAGCATAGGCCTGCATACCCAGCAACACGAAAATGGCCAACAACACACCAAAGACAAGTCCGGCCGCCCTGCTGGAAACAAATGTGACCCGCGGGCCGGGCTGCAGCTTTGTGCCGATGCGTTTGGCCAGCCAAAACCAGCCGGCCAGGCCATAAAGGATGATGACCGGCAAGACAGGCAGAAGATAGCGGCCATGCTGATAGAGAACCGGCAACCGCCAGGCATACAGCAGCACGTGTCCGGCCGCCCACAGGAGCGGCAACACGTGTAGCAGGCGTCGCTCCTGCCAGTCAATGCCCAACGAGCGCCAGGCGGCAACCAGCAATCCCGGCAGCAACAAGAGTTGTGCGCCGCTCATACCTCGCCAGCCTTCGGCCGGGCCGCCAAGTAAGAAATAGAACAACCGCAGAAAACGGGTTGGCAAGGAATTCCGCCAGAGAAAAGCGTACTCGGCCTGCTTGGCATAAAAGGTATTCGGCCACAGGTTGCCACTTGACCAAAGATTGAGGGCGAAATAGGGCAGCAGCGTCAGGGTGGCAGCCAGCAAGTAGCTCAGCATGCGGCTCAGCCGCTGGTGCCCATTGTCCTTGGCGAGCAGCAGGCCCAGGCCAACTAGAAGCAACAGGGCCAGTCCTTCGGGTCGGGCCAAGATCAGCAGACCGGCGAAGAAACCCAGCCACCACGGCCGCCATGGACCAAACAATAGCTGACGGCTGTAAAGCAACATCAACTGTACGGCCAGGGCACCAAACAGCAGCGTCTCCATGCCACTTCCAGCGGCCCATATCAGCGGCCAGCTCAGGACAAGGACCAGACCGGCCCAGCGGGCCCTGGTCGCCAGGCCTGGCCAGAGTGTTTGCCACAAGATCATCGCCGCCCAGGCGCACCAAACCAAACATAGCCAACCGAGAAGGTAAGTCCAGAGCTGGGCCGATAGGGACAAGAAATGCGCAGGGATCAGAAGGGCGGTCCACAACGGCGCCGTTGAACCGGCGCTGGTCTCGCCGGGGCTGAATTCCCAACGGCCGTATTGGGCGAGGTTGCGAGCGTAGGTTTGGTGTATCCAGGCGTCGTCTAACGGAAAGCCGGTCTCGTCCCGAAAAGCAGCCAGGCCGACGTAGGCCAGCACAACAAGCAGAGCGACGGCCGCCACGAGCCAATAGGCGCTGGCGCCTGGCCCACGTAGCAACCCAGGCAACGTAGCCTGACCGGCCGGCAGGACAGCTTCCACGGTCGACGGGACTTCCTGCCGTTCTGGTCTATTGTCAGTTGGAGCCGCTATATCGCCCATCCGTCACGCAACCCAACCCCACATAAAAAACTGTCCGCTGAAGTAAAGATACAAGGCAACGGACGGATATACAATGAGACGATTTGGCCATGGCCGGCGGCCGGCCTGGCCGAGAAGCATGAAGGTTGGAAAAAAAGCCAGCGTGTAGCGCGAAAACGAGTAGAGCGGTTTCAGATTGGATGTGGGCAACAACATGAACAACAACAGCATAGCCGAATATAGACCGTAGATCCTGGGCAATCGGCGCAAAGCGATCAAGGTCGTCGCCAGCAATAAAAGAGCACACAGAAAATCAAAAAACAAGGTAAAAGGAGCGCCGCCGGCGATCATTTGTTGGATGGCCGTGAACAGGTCATGGCCGGGAAAGGTCGTTTCCTGGTACCAATAGGCGCTGTAGATCGCGCCCAGAGAAGGCAGGCCAATCAAATAACGGTACAGCAGAAAGAGCGACGTGCCAGCCAATGGCAGCAGTGTCGCCAGGCCGGTCCAATCGATACGGCGCCAGTTGAAGTCGCGCCGGGCAAGGTATTCATAGGCCAGGGGAACCACCAACACCCAGCCGGTCAATCGAACCAAGGGGGCGATCAAGCCCAGCAGGCCGGCCAACCAAAAACGGTCGCGCCTGGCTGACCAGATTGACCCCATGGCCAGCAGCAGGAACAAAGATTCGGTGTAGGCTGCCAGCAAGAAGAAGGCCGTCGGAAAGATCGTCCAATAGACGACACTGCGCTTAGCCGTTGGCTCGTCCAGTTCAGCTTCAGTAAGCCGGTACAGCAGGACCAGGCTGGCCAGGAAGGCCAGATTGGAGATTATCAGCGCGGCCGCCAGATTGCCGTTCGATCCCAACAGTAAGCCTAGCAACCGGCCCAGTAAATTGATGGCCGCCGGGTACAGGGGCGGGAAGACCGAGTCCTCTTCGGCGGCATAGCCGTCTTCGGCTATACGCAAGTAATGCAGGGCGTCAAAACGCTGCCACGGTCCTAAGACCAATGCCGATAGGCCGCGCTCGATGGGCGGCTGGCCCAGATACGGCCGCAACACCTCGTCCGCTTCTTGTGGCAAGGGGAGTATGGCCAGGACAACGACCGCCCAAAGGGTGATCACCAGCCGGCTGACCAGAAAGACCAGCAACGCAAAACGCATGGCTGGCCGAGCTGACCAGGATCGGCGACCGGCGGCCGGCGGCAAATGGTCAGAATCGTAACCCCCGGCCGGCTCGTCTGGCTGATCCTGGGCTCGGACCAGGTGGCTGGGCAGGCTAAGGTGAGCCAACCAATTCATATAACCTCACGTCGTCGAAGCTATCCACCAGGCGCAGGCGCGGGTGTTGCTCGCGGTCCAGGTAAAGATCGTTGAGCGGTCGGGGACGATTGCCATTGAGAGCCAGGAAGGTTACACCATAGCGCTCGGCCGCTTGCACCAGGATCTCGGGCGACTCGTTTGGAACGCTGACCGCGGATAGGCCGGTGTAATAATGCAGCGCCGGCGCGTTGCCAGCCATGACCACCGCCTCGGCCGGCACTGTGCGTCCAATGCGCCGGAAGGATTCGGGATCCTCATCCGGGGCCAGGCGATATTGAGAAACAAAGAGGCCAAGCACCAGGGCGACGACGATGAACATAGCTGAGAACAGTCGCTTGGCTCGTTCAGGTTGCCAATGGGAAAGACGGGCCGCCGTCCAATCGACAGCTACGCCGATGCCGGCCGCAGCTAGGGCCATGAACCAGGGCCAGAGCGCAGCCGAAGAATGAAAGAGGCTGCCGCGCATGCCAGGAAAAGTGAACAACAGGCTGCCGCTAATAAACAAGGCGATTGCGTAAATCACGACCGGTCGCAGCAGCTGCCAGGCGGCCGGCCGCTTACGCAAGGAGACCAGGCCAACGACGATAAAGGGTACCAGGAAGATCAGACCGGCGACGGCCACGTAGGTCTGGCCGGCAACCCACAACCCCTGTAGACGCGATCGAAGGACATTCTCAACACCCCAATCAAGCAGTGTGACCAAATTGAAACTGCGCCCGTAGGCAAATAGGTCGTCATAGGTGGTCAGAAAGAGGCTCTGAACCCCGGCCGTCGGCAGAGGCCGGCCCAGAACGGACCAATTGTGCAGGAACCAGCCGCCCATTACCAACAAATAGCCGCCCAGCAATAAGAACAGAGAGACCAGCCAAGGGCGCCAATCGCCCTTGTCCTTTCGTCGCCGCCCAAGGATGTCCGCGAGCCACAACAAAAAGGCCACCAATAGCAGCAGCAGGCCGTCGGCTCGGGCCAGGTGAGCCAGACCGGCCGTCACTCCGGCAACGGCCCACCAGCCACGCCGGGCCGGCGCCAGGCCAATGGCCAGCAGGCTGAGGCCTCCGGCCAGGGCGTAGGGGGCGAAGGTGGTCGGCTGGACCATGAAGGCGGCGTAGAAGCCGCCGCTGACCGTGAACAGCGCCGCGACCCAGGACTGCCAGCGTTGCCGGGCCAGCTGCCAGCTTATGGCATAGGCCAGCAGCGGCAGCAAGCCGCTCAGTAGCCAGAAGAGGGATTGCGCCCCTCTGAAATCATCTCTAATAGCATAGCCGATGCCGGCCAGGATGGAAGCCAGGGGCATCCAGTAGGTGTGGCTGTGCGCCGGCAAACCGGCCGGATCGTCCAGGAATTGCCAGAGTATCTGCTCGCTGAAACCGTAACCGTTCGCCAGGCGCTGACCGTTGGTGGCATAGTAATAGGCGTCCATATAGGTTGGTTCGTTCAGCCGGCTGGCCCAGGCGGCCTGGATCAGCAGGCCAATGATGACGACCAGGAGCAAATCGATCTTGGCCACTCTGGGTAATCGCGACGGTCCTTGTTCAGCAGCGGCCATCAAGAACTCCGTTGCAGCGGCCGGCCCCGCTGGCTGTCGAGGTAAAGTGGGAATGGCCTAGCCATCAGATCGGGTAAATACTGAGGCCAGCGCATCGTCGTAGGCCAATTCCCAGCGATCACTGGCGGTTAACAGGTTGCTCAATGGACTGTGGCGCTCGATGAGCACGTAGACCACCTGGTATTCGTCCAGCGGCTGCTGCCAACGACTGGTCAGGTCAAAGGTCCGACGATAGTAATGGAGGAATTCGTCGCCGTAAACGTCGGCCCGACCGTCGACATAGACGGGCAAGCCGCGCCAGATGAGATAGCCGCCCCAGTTGTAGCTGTTGTAGCCTGGCTGGTCATCCAGCCCGCTTTCAACCAGGTAATCGACGGCCGCCTCGGGATAGCGGCCGGCGACGGCCTCTTCGTTGCCGCCCAGCTTGGCAAGTGACCAGGCAGCCACAGCGACCAGGGCGAGCAGCACTAGCAACCAATTAAGAACAGCTAGTCGACCGGCCTTCTCTTCACGGACCTGGCCGCTCAGTAGAGCGTATAGGCGCGTTTCTTCCGATGCCAGCAACAGGTAGCGGCAAATGACGGGGCTGGCGACGATGGCAAAGATAGGAATGTGCCTGGCCGAAAGCAAGCCGGCGGCGGCCGTTCCGGCGAACAGCAGGCCGTCGGTCAGTGATAGCGGGCGACGAGCGGCAACCATGCCTAGCAGGCCAATGCCCAGCAGAGCGGCGAACGGCCAGAAAATGACCTGATGGAAATCGGGCGAGGCCCACTCTTGAATATAGCTTTGCATGGCATTGCTGCCTAAAGTGAAGAAGGGATAAATCCACAGCGCCGGGCCATTGGGATTAAGTACCGCGATCAAGAATGAAGCCAGCGTCATGACGCCTAACCAGCGCACTTTAGGCCAGTTCAGGCCCCTTTGTTGCCACCGCCCCATGATCAGGCTGATGCTTTCGCCGGCCAGATAGGCCAACAGAATGGCAATACCTACCAGGTACCCGCTGTGCATGTTGGCCCATAGCAACGTTAACAGGGGCAACAGCAACAGGCCGCGCCGGCGGATCTTGCCGTCCTTAAAACCTTCGACCAGGAAAACGAAGGCGGCCGAGAAGAGCATGTTGAACAGTTGCGGCCGGACGCCCCAGAAGGGAGCGGTAGCCAGGGCAGCCAACAGGATCGTGAATCCGGCCAAATAGGGCCGGCCGGCACAGCGTTTATATACCAGGGCAAAGGTCAGGCTGACCAGCGCCGCCGATAGCAGAATCAGCCCGTACAGGCCGGCCGCTTGATAACCCAGCCACATGAGCACTTCGGACAGCCATTCGTGCGTGATCCAGCGATGGTCCGGCACGGTGAAAGAAAAAACGTCCTGGCGGGGAATGCCTTGCTCCAGAATGAACTGACCGGTGCGCAGATGCCACCACATGTCCGGATCCAACGTCTCGCGCACGGCCATGACGAATATGGCCAGGAAGAGCAAAACGGCAAACAAGCGGCGAACGGTCAACATGATTCAGGTCTGGGGCATCCTATTTCCCCATCATCCCCCAAATGGCGTTTATGGCAATAGGAAAGTAGCTTCAAATGAAGACGCTGCGCGGTTGAAACGATATTACTTGTCGCGGACCGGCCGCCGAGCGTAGACGGTGAAGAGATCGCCAAGATTAACCGGAATGGTAGAGTCGCCCAATCGGACCGCTTCAACCACACCGCCGAACAAGCGGCCTAATGGCCGGCTGAGTCCAGCGACCCGCGAGGCCAGGTAGCCCAGGCTCAGGTAGCGACCTTCGGCGCCAGTCCAGATTACCTCGAGATCATTCTGCGTCAGCAGGCGTTTCAACGTCCGTCGCGAGAAATACTCGACGTGCATATCCATCAGCCATGGCCAGCGGCGGCCCATGAGCCTGGCCATTGAGCTGTTGATATCCATCGTGTGTATGGCCAAAAGGCCACCAGGGTTCAATAACCTGCGGGCCTTGGCCACTTCGGCCGAAGGATCAATCAGATGCTCGATGACATCCCACATGGTGATCACGTCAAAGCGCCGGTCGCGCAATTCGTCGGCATCCAGCGTCCCTTGCATCACCGGCAAACCCTGGTCTCGGGCCAGGCCAGAGGCCCAGCTCGAAGGTTCAACACCCACCGCCTGCCAATTACGAGAACAGGCGACCTCGACGAAGATGCCGGTATAAGCGCCTACGTCCAGGAGGGGTCGACCGGCGGCTGGCCCGGTGAACTTCTCCAGCGAACGCAGATGGTGGGCGAAGGTCTTTTCCCGGCCGGCGCGCTCCACGACATAGGTCTGGTCCTCAACGGCCGCATAGGCGTCCAGTAGCTCGTCGGCCGGCCAACGCGGATTGGCGTATACGTGGCCGCAGTGCTCACATTGAACGATTTGCAAATGCTGGCCATAACCGGCGCAGGTACAACGAAAGGCATCTACGTCCGGCTGAGCAGGATTATGGTCTGTCGCCGCGAAACGCACTCGCCACGTATCGCGTCCGCAGATGTTGCAGTTCACATTGATCATGCCGTTTCGGTCGGCGCCACGTAGCGCGGGGCCCGACCCAATAGGCGCCGGGCGAAGAGCCTGAATACCGTGTACTGGGCTTTGAGCACTTCCCGGCGCGATATCTTGGTCGCACCTTTGCGCCGGTCTTCGAAAATGATCGGCACCTCGCCAATGTCCCAGCCGCGCCGCTCGCACATGAACAGCATTTCGACCAGAAATGAATATCCGCTGGAGAAGATCTCATCCAGCGGGATCGACTCTAACACCCGCCGATGATATAGACGAAAACCGGCCGTCGTGTCCTTGGCCCGCAAGCCCAGGAGCGTTCGGGCCACCGCATTTGCGATGCGGCTAAGCATAATCCGTTTCCAGGTGCAGTAGCGGGTGCCGCCGCCGGGCACGTATCGGGAACCAATCACAACATCCTTGGTGCGGCTCAATTCAATCATGGCGGGGACATAGCGCGGGTTGTGGGAGAAATCGGCGTCCATGGTCATCAGGCGCGCCGCACTCAGATCCTGGAGGCCGTATTTGAAACCGGCGACATAAGCCGTGCCCAGGCCCATCTTGCCCGGCCGATGCACGACATTGACGCGGCCTGGGTGCCTTTCGGCCCAGGCGTCGGCCAATTGGCCGGTCCCATCGGGCGAGTTGTCATCCACAACGATGATGCCGATATGCACCGGCAGATCGAGCAGCTGCTGTATCAAGTCGTCAAGATTGTCGGCCTCGTTGTAGGTGGGCACGATGACGAATATGTCTACATCGACCATGGCATCCTTTCTCACAGATGCGGGATTGTAACGGTGACCCTATAGCCGGTCAAAACATGAAGTTTCTACGTACCCGTTTCCAGCCCTGCCCGTATCCGGCATAATCCATTGTAATCCCTCTTTGCCTGCTGTATCATCGTCACGATGAAGATCGCTCTATTGTCGCGTAATCCAGGCCTGTATAGCACGCGGAGAATCGCTCAGGCCGCTCGCAGCCGCGGCCATCTCTTGATCATCCTGGACACGCTGCATTTGCCGGTCCAGGTCGGACACGGCCCGACGGCCGCGGCCATCGAACCGTTGCCCGACGTCGACGCCATCATTCCCCGCATTGGGACTTCAATCACGTTTTATGGCCTGGCGGTAGTGCGCCAGTTCGAAGCCCAAGGCGTCGTCACCACGGCTACTTCCGAGGCAATTGCCCGCTCGCGCGACAAGTTACACAGCCTGCAAGTGATGAGCAGCAATGGTCTGCCTACGCCGAATACGACGGTGGTTAGCGATCCGAACGATGCTTTGAAGGCGATCCAGATCGCCGGTGGGTTGCCGGTCATTTTGAAGCTGATCCGGGGTACACAGGGTCGAGGCGTGTTTCTGGCCCGCGAAATGCACACCGTCACCTCGGTCCTGAGAACCGTGCGCCGGGCCAGCGAGCAGATGTTGGTTCAAGAGTATATAAGAGAGTCCCGCGGCACCGACATTCGTATCATCGTGGTCGGCAACCGTTGCGTAGCGGCCATGCAGCGAACCGCTTCGCGGGGCGATTTTCGATCCAACTTGCACCGTGGCGGCACGGCAAAGCCGATCACACTGGACGAGAAAACGCGCCGGCTGGCGGCCAAGGCGGCCAGAGCACATGGCCTGGCCGTTGCCGGCGTTGACTTACTGCAATCGGATCGCGGACCCTTGCTCCTGGAGGTGAATTCGTCGCCTGGCCTGGAAGGCATCGAGACGGCGACTGAAGTGGATGTCGCCGCAGAGATCGTGCGCTATCTGGAGCAAGAAGAACGAACGGCCAAACATCGCCGACGATTGCAGCGCAAGGGCCGGCGCTAGGATTGGCACCTCGATATTGACTTCGTAAGTCAATCTTGATCTTCCGGGTCGAAATCTTCGGCGACGAGACCTTTTTCTTTGGCCTCGTCGAGCGAGATGCCAGACGTATAGAAATCGGCGCCACCTTCTTCGGCCAGCACTTCGTCCCAGAAGGCGTCGAGTTCGGGGTCATGGGCCTGTTCATCCGCTTCTGGCGTTGAGTCAACGATAGGTTCGGCCGGCGGCGGCTTAACTGGAGCTAAGTCGTCACTCGTGGGCGCCAGATTCTGGGCACTGCCAGCTGATGAACCCGTCGGATCCGGTCGGACGACCTGTCGGTCATCCGATTGGGCAGGCCTTGGTTCGCTCGGATAGTCCGCCAGCAGGGTCTTGAGTTCGTTGACTGCCCGCTGGGCAAAGACCCAAACCGTGCCAATGCGGCCGCGGCGTACCTGGGCATCAAACAGAATGACGATGAAGTGGTGGCGGTTTACGCTCGCCCAATACAGATCGTGACGCTCGCCCTCGATAAACTGGACCATGTGCGGCTCGACGGGGTCCAGTTGATCAGCCAGGTACAGGCTGCAACTGACGCTGGCCGCGGTCGCTGCCACCAAGCGCGGCAATTCGGGCTGGGACTGGCTGCCGGTAGCCAACAGCAACTCGCCGCCTATGGTAACCAGCAGCACCTGTGCGGCACCGGTCTCAGTGCACAGGGTTTCAAGCCTATCTACAACTGCCATTGGCAGAGCCATGACCGAATGCTCCTCCTCCAGCTCGTCCGGAGAGGGCGGCGCGACACTCGGCGGGGCCTGGCTTAACGATTCTCGGACTGCCACCAAGAACTCTTCGGCATCCAGCGGCTTGGACAAGAAGTGACTCACATCCAGAGCGGCAGCTTCGGCTCGCATTTCGGGCGATGGGCGAGCCGAAGCCAGGACAATGGGCATATCAGACCACAATCGTCGCGCATGGCGGGCCAGCTCTAGCCCATCCATTCCCGGCAAACGCACGCCAGACATTAGAAGGTCGTAACGCTTTCGCCGCAACTCTAGCAGCCCCTCCTCGCCTGAGGGCACCCCCAATACTTCGAAACTATCGTCTTCGACGAGCGACAGGACGGAGCGCAGGAAGTCAAGAGTGGCTCGTCTCTCGTCAACCGCCAGGATCTGTCTTGGTTTGCTCATCGCCATACTGGTCGTAATCCAGTCGCCGCAAATTACCGTCCGGCCGGGTCGTGGCCCAACTTACTGGCCCCAGGTTGCCCGGTTTCCAGCAGCCAACAGGCCGCGAAGTGTTCGTCGCCGTAATCTTTTAGGACCGGTTCCTCGGCCGAACAGCGATCGAAGGCCAACGGGCATCGCGTATGGAAACGGCAGCCGGTGGGCGGATTGAGCGGGCTCGGCACATCACCCTGCAGAATGATCCGCTGCCGCTTGAGTGTAGGGTCGGGCACGGGTATGGCCGACATCAGGGCCTGGGTATAAGGGTGAAGGGGATCGGAATACAGCTCATCACGGCTGGCGACCTCAACCATTTTACCCAGATACATGACGCCAACGCGCTCGCTGAAATGCTCGACCACGCTCAAATTGTGGGCGATGAACAAGTAGGTCAGGCCGAAGTCGCGCTGCAATTCACTCAAAATGTTGAGAACCTGGGCCTGAATCGAGACGTCCAAGGCAGACACTGGCTCATCGCAGACGATCAACTTGGGGCGCAGGGCCAAGGCGCGGGCGATGCCTATTCTTTGCCGCTGCCCACCAGAAAACTCATGGGGATAACGTCGGGCGTGATCAGCCCGCATGCCTACCCGGCTCAACATCTCTACGACGATGTCATAACGCTCTTGGGCGCTCTTATCGGTATGAATCTTCAAACCTTCGGCGATGCTCTCACCAACTGGCAGGCGAGGATCGAGTGATGAGAAGGGATCCTGAAAGATGATTTGCATGTCGCGACGCATTTGCTTCAATTCAGATCCGGTCAGGTTGAAGACGTCCTGATCATTGAAGATCACCTCACCAGAAGTGGCTGGGATCAGGCGCAGTATGGTCCGGCCGACGGTGGTCTTGCCACAGCCGGACTCGCCCACCAGGCCGAAGGTTTCTCCTTCATAGATGTGGAAGCTTACATCGTCGACCGCCTTGACCCAACCAGAAACACGCCGTAGCAAACCGGAACGAACCGGAAAGTATTTGACCAATTTCTTGACAGCGACCAGGGTTTTGCGCTCGGCCGGCGCGTCTGTCATTGTATCTTGCACCGCAACGGATTCTGCCATTAACCGGATTGTCTCCTTGAAAAATAGCCTTCAGCTCTTAGCCGGGAGCCTTTGGCTAATCATATAACCAACAGCGCACCCAGTGCTTCTGCGCGATCTTTTTCAGCTCGGGTTCTTCTTGGGTACAAATCTCTAGCTCGTTCTCGACCCTGGCTTTGCAGCGCGGGGCGAACTTGCAACCCTGCGGCAGATTAATCAGATTTGGCACCGAACCAGGGATGGTAGTCAACTCTTTCCCGGCCATGCCCAGAACGGGCGTCGAGCCGATGAGCGCTTTGGTATAAGGATGCTTCGGCTCTTTGAATAACACGTTGACATGGGCTTCTTCGACGATCCGGCCAGCGTACATCACGTTGACCCGGTCGCACATCTCGGCCACGACGCCCAGATCATGGGTTATCAAAATGATGGCCGTATCGGTTTGGGCCTGTAGATTGCGCATGAGGTCCAATATTTGAGCCTGGATCGTCACGTCCAGGGCCGTCGTCGGCTCGTCGGCGATGAGTAATTGAGGCACACAGGCCAGGGCCATGGCGATCATGACCCTCTGGGCCATGCCGCCAGATAGCTCATGGGGAAAGCTCCGGGCTCGGGATTCCGGTTCCGGTATGCCGACCATGGCCAGCATTTCTACCGCCCGGTTTTCGGCCTCCTCCTTACTTATATCCTCGTGGATTAGCAGGACTTCCGCCAACTGGTCGCCAACACGAAAGACGGGGTTCAGGCAGCTCTGAGGTTGCTGGAAAATCATCGAAATGCTATTACCGCGTATGTCGCGCATCCTGGATTCGGGCACCTTGATCAGATCCTCGCCGTCGAAGTCGATCCCGCCTTCCACGATCCGGCCGGGCTGGCTCACCAAGCGCATTATGGACAGCGAAGTGACGCTCTTGCCGCAGCCTGACTCGCCCACAATGCCCAAAACTTCACCACGCTCAACCTGTATGTCGACGCCATCCACGGCGCGAACGATGCCTTCCTGAGTGAAGAAGTATGTTTTTAGACCCCTGATTTCTAGGATATTTTCCACGCAGGTTTCCTCTTTTCAGACCGATCAAATTTGAACACGCTCAACAGGGCTCCGAGATTTGTCCCATTGTAACTCTCTTGAGTGAAGAGACAAGAATCATCACTTCTTCCAGACGGTCGTCCTAAGGCTCCAGGTCGAGTTCGTATAGGTTCCAGAGTTCAGAGCTTTGGGTGGAATCGATGACAAAATTCTGAACACCGGGCCTGGTGGCGGCGACTTTGAGACGCATAAACAGCGGGATGATGGGCATTTGTTCCGACCACAGCCGCAAGGCCTCCTCGTGAGCCTGCTCATATTCGGCCGTACCCGGCAAGGAAGCTAGCGCCCTATTGCAGGCTTCGTCGAAGGCTTCATTCTTGAAGCCGGTATTGTTATTGTAATTGCGGTTCCAGTTGTTGTCAGGACCTGGCGTGCGCGACGACAGGTACAGAGCGCAATTCGGCTCAACGCTGATCAGCCACGGGAATGCCGCCAGATCAAATTGGCGGCCGAATATTGGACCGTCAGGCCCATCGGCGAAGTAATCGTCGCTGTGAATGAAGGAGAGCTCAACTTCGATACCGCACTCATCCAGATCGTCTCGAAACAGCGCAGAAATTTGCTCGTCGACATCATTGCCCAGCGCGCCCAGCAAGGTCACTTTGAATCGCGACCCGCTGCCTGGGTGTTCTCGAATGCCATCTTCGTCTTCGTCCAGGTAACGCAGGCTATCCAGTATCTCATTGGCCGCTTCCACATCATAAGGCCATTCGGTGATATCTTCCGGATAAAGTGGATGCGTGGTGGGAACGTATGCGTGTATCACCTCTGACCGGCCGTATAAGACCTGGTCTACCATTGACTGGCGGTCGGTACACATGACAATGGCCTGTCGCAATCGCGGATTCTGGAACCAATCAGGCTGAGTAAGAGCATACTCTTCGATCGAGTTGATGCCGAAATCGATGTGTTCAAACACAGTTCCGGTCTGGAAATGGGGCAGTAGCACGCCGCTCTCTTCTGCCTCTATGAGCGACTCGGCGTCGCTCAGACTCAATCCATCATGGGTGCCGACATCACATTGACCAGATAGCATTTGGGCAATGAGCTGGCTGCTATTGGGCACGAAAATGAAGCGAATCGTATCGATCTTGGGCAAACCTTCGCCGGCCAGGTAGTAGTTCTCGTTCTTGACCAGCGTGATATGATCGCCTTCCACCCATTCATCCAGGACGTAAGGCCCATGGCTCAGGGGCTCCTTGTTTGTCACGTCGGCGCCGAGCAACTCGGCGGCCGTGAATTCGCCCCAATAATGACGGGGATACGGCGTCCAGATATTGGTGAAATACTCAGGGCTCAAGTAACCAGGAATGCCAGTCCAGGTGAGCTCGAGATCGCCCGTCGCTTCGTAGCTGGCAGTTCGCTCAAATACGCGCTTGGGTATCGGCGTGCTGGCGTCGGCGGCCAATTCGTAACTGTAAACTGAATCATCGGCGGTGACCGGCGTGCCATCTGACCAAACAAGTGGCTTCAAGTCAAACTGAACCGTCATCTGGGCTAAGGTCAGTGGCGCGCCATCGAAAGTGGTCAACTCGCCATCAGAAGTCTTGACCGTGACTCCCTCCGTCAAGCGAACGACATCTTCGGCGGCGCTGTACACCGTGTCGCCGGCCTCAACAGTGACGGATTGTATCACGGCATCACCATCGGCCAGGCTAGGGATCTTCACCAGGCCACGAGCCTGATAATCGTAGGACAGAGTCGTGTACATCGCCTCGTAGAGGCCTTGCCATATGTGATCGGCCGTCTCAGACGGTCTGGCACGGCCGTAGGGGTATAGGGTCTCTGGCTCATGCCCAATGCAAACCACCAACTCTTTAGGGGTCGTTATCACAGGCGTCGCGGTTGGCTCGATTTCGACGACTTCGGTCTCCACGACGATGCGGGTGACCTCGACCGTTTTAGGTAACTCTTCCGGCTCTTCTGCGCTAAATTCGGTAGCTGTGGGCGCCGCTTCGGACGCCTGATCGACATCCGGCGGCTCAGTGCGGCAAGCCGAGAGAATTGTTACGACAATAACTATCTTGGCGGAAACCGCCAACCATCTACGGCTACGGCGTTTAGACACGGCTCACAATTCCTCCTCTCTCTCCTTCTCTGTTGGGAATCGACGAACGCCGACGTAACGCTCGCCAAGTGGGGGGGAGATTGGCTCAGGGCACAACCCTTTTGTATTAAATCTGGGGGCTGATTACCTGATAAAATTTCGACGCAGACCGGTTCTATCTTCAGCACGTAGCTCAGAATTATAGATAGAACCCCTGGATTGTCAAAAAGCCGAGGCGCTTGAAAGCCGATAAAGAGATCGTGACAACCAGCCTATTGTCGAACGCGGCCGACGTGTAGACGGACATTATGGCTGGTGAACGACCTCCAGGCGCGGCCGCAGATCGGCTAGGCTTTCACGGCTACCAAAGGTGCGCGACACGTCGCCGTTAGCCCGCAAGCAGAAGCCATAAGCATCGGCCGGGTTATTCTTCTGGGCGATCAACTGGCCGGTCACATCCCAGCTGTACTCGCCAGGCGTCAGGCCGACTTCCGTCGAGATCGGGACCGTGAAGTCGCAGACCAGCCGGCCGATCGAGGACTCGTTCCAGGGCTCAGTCGCCACACCCAGGTCCACTTGCGCGGCCGGACCGATGCCCTCGGTGAGGGTCAGGATCAGGGTCGCCGTCTGAATCGCTTCGGCCGCCGGCAGCCCGAATACGTCGAATTGCAGGCCAATCAGGCCGTCGGCGCAGATAAGCAACTGCTGGCAATTAGTCGAGTTGAGGTTTTCCAAGATCAACACCGCTTCTGAGCCATGGTTGGGCTCTGGCGTCGCCGTTGGACACGGATCGCCGACAATGCAGAGAATTAGTATGCGGCTTCTTGACGGCCAATAGCGGTCGGCGCTGCTGAACACCTCGATCGTTTCTGGTTCGGGCGTCGGCGTGATGGTAGGCGTGGCCGTCTCTGTCGGCGTCGGCGATGGCGTCGGCGTGGCCGTTGCCGTAGGGGTTGGTAGTGGAGTTTCAGTAGGCGCGCTTAGGGGATCGCTGCCTTCTCCGACCTCGATCCCGTCTGGCGTGCCGTCGGCATCGGTATCCGGGTTGATGGGCGACGAGCCGTGCTCGTTAACCTCGGCTCCGTCCGAAAGCGTATCGCCGTCTGAATCCTGCTGGGTCGGGCTTGTACCATACTGGTTCACTTCCTCACCGTCGTTGAGGCCATCGCCATCGGTATCGGCATTACCGGGCAAAGTACCCAGGGCCAACTCACGACTGTTGCTCAAACCATCGCCGTCGTCATCGCCCTCAGCCTCGGCCGTCGCCGCTTCGGACGTGGCCGTGCCAGCTGCCTGGTCCTCGCTTTCGGCGGTCTGCTGGGCAGCGGCTTCGAGCTCGAATTCCTGGGTGGCCGTCCCGGCCGCCTGGGCAGCCAGCGCAGCTTCGGCCGTCTGTTTGGCCTGATTGTCACGTTCACTGAAGAAAGCGAACAGCCCGGCGCCGGAAAGGCACAGAATGAGGGCCAGGCCAATTAGTAGCGGCAACAACCAGATCGGCAGTAGCGAGCTCACGTCCAATTGGCCGCTTAGAAGCCGGCGCTGGCCTTCGGCCGCGCCGACCTGTACTTCAAACGGCAGGTTTTTACCCCGGCCAAACAGCGGCCGCTGCTTGGCGTTCAGTTTCAGGTCAACGGTGCCTCGCGCGCCAGGAGCCAGCTGCATGCGCGCCTGATCGCTCTCAAATCGAATCGCCTCGGCCGGATCGCGGCCGATAACACTGAATAACGTCTCAACATTGCCCTCGTTCTTAACCAGCACCCGGCAGACGCCGCCGTGAGCCAGTTGCTTAGGTCGCATGTCGGCCGAATAGCGCATGAAAGGCTTGATGGTCACCTGACCGGCCACCCCGGCCGTCTCCTGCATGTTGGTAGTCGAGGCGACCATTAATCGGAAAGGACGCCGGCCGGCGCTGGCGCTGCTGTCCTGCGGCGGATGCACGGTCAGCTGCACTGTCTCACCTGCGCCCGGCATCAATTGCAGCGATTCATGGCTCAGAGTCACCCAGTCGGCCGGTAAATGCCTGATCGAAAGCTCATAGTGCTCGACGATGGCGCCCTGATTGATCAAGCGCACGGCGATGTCCGCCCGGCCGCCTGGAGCGACTTCCACTTCGGCCGGCTCGACGACGAGTCGCAAACGCCCGGTGCTGCTGTGCACTTGGGTCGCCCCCGGCCCAATGGTTTCGGCCGCCCTGAGGCTAAGATCGACGGCTGCGGTCGGTCCGACGATCGCGGGGTCGAGCTTGGGCGCCTGCAAACGCATGAAGTACACGCCGATGCGCAGCGTCTGGCCAGGTGGCCAAGGCTCGGGTACATCGGGTAGTAAGCGAGCCGTTTCGAGAAAAGTGCCGTTGGTGCTGCCGAGATCGACAACCGACCAGCCGCCGTCAGGTCGGCGATCGAGCCGGGCATGATTTCGGGAAATACCTTCAGCGCTCAAAACAATGTCGCACGCGCCTGCCCGGCCGATGGTGAAGCTGTCCTTATCAAGCCGGACGCTGTTTGGCTCCTTTCCTTTCTGAGCGATGATCAGTGTTGTCTCGCCGGCCACTAGCCCAGGAGCCAGGCCCATCACGCCGGCGTCGAGGGCAGTTGGCTCGACCGGCGATTCTTCGGGTAACAGTCGTGTGGCCAGGCTGACGACTGTTGCCGCCGGCGCGAAACGAGTTACGTCGGCGTCGGTCAGACCCATGGCCGCCTCACGTAAGGCGGCGGCCATCTCGTCACCGCCTTGGAACCGTTCGGCCTGCTTTTTAGCGATGGCCTTTTGGATAACGGCTGCCACAGTGTCCGGCACGCCGGAGCGGAAGCTCTGTGGCGGCGGTGGCACCTCGTTCATGTGTTTGACTACGGCGTCGGTGGGCGATTTGATGTCGAAGGGCAAGTGGCCGGTGGCCAGTTGATAGAGCATTATCCCTAGCGAATAGAGATCCGAGCGACCGTCCAGGCTCCGGCCAAGGCACTGTTCAGGCGACATGTAGGGCAGGGTGCCCATGAAGGTGCCCGTCTGTGTTTGAACGCCGCCTTCCAGGAGCTTGGCCAGGCCGAAGTCCGTTACCACGGCGGTCACCGGCATACCGGCGTCCCGGCTGGTTTCGGCCTTTGGCTTCAATAGCACGTTGTCTGGCTTAATATCCCGATGGATGACACCGGCCTTGTGAGCGAATCCCAGGGCGTCGGCCACCTGGGCCAGGATCAACAAGGTCTCGCTCAACTTGACAACCTGGTTGTTCTCACGCACGTGCTTTATGTATGCGCCCAGGCTCGACCCAGGCACATATTCCATCACCATGTAGAAAATCGAACCCTGCTGACCGAAATCATAGATATTTACAATGGAGGGGTGATCTCCCAGGCGAGCGGCTGCCTGCGCTTCCTGGAGGAAACGCTGGCGGAATTCCGGTTGGCCGGCGAAGCTGGGATGCATGACCTTGAGGGCTACCGGCCGGGCCAGGTTGACATCCTGGGCGCGGTAAACCGAGCCCATGCCACCCTCGCCTAGTAACATGTCGATGCGGTAATTGTCGATCTGCCGTCCGACCAGGTTCATCATCGTTGCCAATTCCTATGTCCCCTTAGCGGCCGTGGGCTCGCCGAGACGAATAAATGATCACTAATTCTTCTTGCGGGTCGCCTTCTTGTCGAACAGAAGCTGATAGTTGGTATGGGCCGGCTTGTTGGCGTCGACAATCCGCTCCAGCAGATGACGATCCACCTCGTTTTCACGAAACGGCAGCCTCACGGTGAAGGTGAATGGGTCTTCGTCATCTTCCAGATCGAGGATGTCTGGTTCGACCCCGGTGTAGATCTCTAGGACACGCGCCAGGGCGCGCTTGGTGCCTCGCCGGCCGTAGATCTCGTGCGCCTCGGCCAACAGGGTGCGTCGCTGCCGCTCACTCCAGGTAGGATCGAAGGCGATGACGAACCAGTTGGCCAGCCATGGTAAGAAGCCGGCCGGCGCGGTGCCCGGATCCAGATAGAGATCAAAATTATCGACGTTCCACTCGATAGGCGCGGCCACCGATTCAAAGATAGCCAGGAAGCGGGCCATGAATTCAGTATGGTAAATGCCGGGCAGGTATTGTAAATAGCGGCTGTCCGTCTTAGATAGGCCGGGCGGCGGCTGGTTGTAATCAAATTCCGATTCGCCTGTCGCAGGCGGCCTGGGTGGCGGAGGCGGAGGCTTGGGGGCAGCCTTGACTGGCTCCGGCGGCGACTTGGCCGGTTTGGCCTTTGCTTTGGGCTTGGGTGGTGGTTCGACGGCGATTTGCTCGAAGAGTAACTCAAAGGGGCCAATCTGGATTGTCGCGCTTGACTCCAGTGTCAGGGGCGTGTTGCTGGCCAGCGGTTGGCCGTTAACGACTGTACCGTTGGCGCTGCCCAAATCCGTGATCTGGCAAGCAGCCGGCTGGTTGTCGATTTGCGCGTGACGCCGGGAGATCATCGAGTGGTTCAGCCGGATGTCGACTCCGGTCTGGCGGCCGATCACTATTGTGCCCTTCACCAACTCAACCGTCTCTGAAACCTCAGGTCCAGAGATGATTAATCTGCGAATATACTCACTGGCCATGATCAGGTTCCTGTTGTCTTTCGTCGGTACATGTTCACAACAAGCCTTGCCGTAACTCGTCGATGAATGGCTCGTAGACGCTCGTGTCCTGGCCATTCTGGATGAGGGCACAGTAATCTTGGGCGATCTGGCCTTGTTGCTCACGATTATAGTCGCTATATCGCTTTCCGGCAGCCCGGTCCTTTAGCAGTCCGTCAGGACCGCCGTAATCATATGCTTCCCGGCCGAGCCGCGATTGGACCCATAAACCCTGACCAATATAGACCGAGCCAACGCGTTCGTACTGCCGGGTATGAGTCAACTCGTGAACCAGCAACGCCAGGTCTTTTGCGCGATTATCAGGTAGGTTGATCGTGTACCAGGTGGCGAATGCCCGGTCGTTGTTCATGCTGAAGGCGAGTCGTAGTAGGCCGCCTTGCGCGATACGAACATCGTTGTAACGGATGGCGCCTGGACCAAGGACGGCCGCGGCCGCCTGAGTTTCTTCATGGGCCAGCGGCCGCGTATCGGTGGCCAGGCGCCAGAGAAATTGCACGAACTCCGGCCCTCCGGCCAGATCGAAGAGTGACCAGGCAAAGGCGTGCAGCCAGGCGCCGAAAACTGACTTGCCGGCCGGCGGACCGATGATCAACACGCCAACCAACCGGCCGCAGCGGCGCGGCGTCTGGCGGACCAGGTCCAGCAGCAGCATCATGGCGTTTTGCAGTGTACCAGCCATCTGCTCTACTCACATACCCCTTTCTCGGGATGTAGGAGTGCGTCGACGGAAGCGCCATGATCACAGGCGTCATGAATCGCCTGGAGCCGTTTCTGCAGTTCTTTTCCTTTGGCTTCCAGCTTGGCCTTCAGTTCTTCCGGGTTGGATCCTTCAATCACCGTATCCTCTTCACCCAGCTTC
Source organism: Promineifilaceae bacterium (SeqCode) (assembly GCA_041570195.1). Classification (GTDB taxonomy): domain Bacteria; phylum Chloroflexota; class Anaerolineae; order Promineifilales; family Promineifilaceae; genus UBA11865. The sequence continues at coordinate 71,439 of JBFFWQ010000012.1, forward strand.
TCGACAAACTTTTTGGCCTTGTCTACGTGGGCCTGTTGCTCGTGCAGACGGGTCTGGCCCATAAACCTGTCCCACTCCTGTTGCGCGGCCGGGCAGGCGTCCTTGTAGTCGGTCCAGCGCGGCAAATGTACCTCGACGTCGACAGTGATCCACTTGACCTTGATGAACATCGTTCCGTCTTCTCGCTTCTGTGGCATGACCTTGCCGTCGATGGTGATAGGCGCCCTGGTTTCGGCCGCGTGGCCACCAAAGTGCTTCAGCGGGCCGCGCAGATCCGCCAGGGTCTTGCCGGATACATCATATGCCACCTCTTTGGCGTCCTTGATGGCGCCCGCACCCCGGCCGTTGGTGCCGCCGCCTTTGTCCTTCTGGCGTTGAACCCGCCCATGTGGGACGCTGGCTTTTCTTACGCCGCCTGTATCAACTTCCGCGAGAAGCGCTTCGGCCGGAGTACGTTGTACATGACCATTGACACGGCCATATTCTCGTTGGCTGACGGCCGCCGTTCTCACGCCGTTGTTGTGGGTTTCGGCGCCATTGGCCTGCCTCACCCTCGCGCTTTTCGCCACCGGAATATGAAGCATCGATCGTTCACGCCCGTGTTGGCGCTCATCTTTCGCAACTCTTTGCGCGGTTTGGCCTGTCTCGGCCACGCTTCCAGCTTGTTCGGCGCCTTCTTCGCCGCCGACAATGTCCCCCAGCCGGCGCACCACGCGTGTGGCCTTGCTCAAGATCCAGTTCAAGACCGAGTCGACCGGCGCTCTAACGCGCTCGACGATGCCCCTTATTTTGCCGGCCAGGTCGCCCAGGCCTACCAGGTTGGCCAGGAAACTGATGGCGGTCGGGATGGACCTAGCCAGTGCTTGCTCGATCATCGCCGCAGCCTGGCCAACAGCCCCACTGGCGATGGCGGTAATCGAACTCATGATGGCCTGGACCAATGACGCCACTTGCTGCGCGTTGCCGATGAACCAGGTGACGATGCCCTGAATGGCTTCAACCGCCTGGACGAAAGCCCCGGCCGGACCGCCCAGGATACCGATCAGCTTCTGGATGCCAGCCTGGATCACCTCGGCCACGACCGTCTCTCGAATGGCATCAAATACCACGTCCTTAATGCCGGTGAGCCTGTCCTTGATGAAATCGAACAGGCCGCCGATTCCCTCAGACTTAAGAACCCTGAATACGTCGAACACGCGCTCCAACGTACTGACGACCCCTTCGCCAAATAACTCCACTGCTCGATCGCGAATCGTTCGCCAGGTCAAGCCTAGCACCCGCATGACCATGGACAGAATGCCCCTCAAGTCGAAACTTTCTGGCAATGGGATGCCGGCGTCGCCCAAAGTGCGGAATAGCCAATTGATCAGACCTTTCTTCAAATGCTTGGCGATGTTGCCGAGGAATTGCTGCAATCCGGCCTTGATGCCTCCGATCAGGTTTCCAAGGAAGCGAATAGGATCCTTGATGATGTCGGACACGGCCGAGGCGGCGCGGGCCAGAATCGACCTGAGTGAGTCCTTCAGCCGGACGATTGTCTCGACGACGCGGCCGATGCTATCGGCCGCCTGTTGCATCAATCCCCTGTTGGACGATCTCATTTCCTCGATTTGGGCGTCGATAGCCCCCAGATTCTCCTGGTATCTCTGGGCCAGATGGTCGATCAGCTCGTTCTGCTTGGCGCCAATCGATTGCTCCAGTTGATCAAATCTGCCCTCGATTTCGCCCGCCGCTTCCTGACCCACCTGGCGCAGATCGGCCGGCAACTGGTTGACATAATCTTGTATTTCCTGTTTACCTTGAACGACTTCAGCCTTCGCCTGGCTCAAGGCATTGCTGATGATGGCGACCACGCTGTCGATGACCGCATCCATCTGGCTCAAGTAAAGCTGGCGTCCATGCGTGTAAAATGCGTTCACTTCGGCCGGCATGCCCAGCAACTTATCCTGTGCCCAACGCGCCCAGCCCAGCGCCCCACCGTAGCGACGTTGCTTATAGGACGCCATCATGGACGTCACATAATTCTCGAAGGTCACTTTGGCCGTGGTCGCTCCGGCGTCAAAGATAGCATCTACCTGCGCGTCCAGCCCATTCAGGATCTGATCGACCTTGGCCTTGGTCTTCTCAAAAATGCCGTTAATCCTTTGGGCGACTTCCTGGCGCTTCTTCTCATCGGATGACTTGGTCTGCTCTTGTTGAATCGCGACCTGATTAAACGCTTGTTGGCGCTGGTCGTGTGTCCCCATGATGGCCTCGCCAGCACTGGCATTGGCCTCTTCCCTGGCCTGGGCTATCTGTTCCCGCTCGCCCTGGCGAAAAGCTTCGGGCGCCCCTTGGGCGTGTTTCTTGGCTTCCTTCTTGGCATCCAACGCTGAAATGAACTCTGGCTCGTTGGACCTGGCTAATTGCTCGTCTTCGATTCCGGCTTCGGCCATTTGTTCGTCAAGCGACTGGCTCTCTTGCTGCAAGGGTTTCTCGACCTCTGACGAGGTCTTGGGCTTTGGCGCGGCCGGTCCTGCGTTCACCTGCTGCGGCGGCGGACCTGGTTCCGGCGGTTGCAGCGGTGTGGCTTGCCTTGTCTCGACGCCGGCCGTACTCGGAGCCTCCTGGGTCTTCTGTTTCACCGGGTCGGTGCTCTTCTCTTTCTCCTGGGCCAGCTTGCCTTTCATTTCGCCCTTGAGGCTGCCCAGCTTATTGTTCGACTTGAGCTCATCAGCTTCCTGGGCCGTTGTGGGCGCCAACGATTGGATCTTCTGCATGAGCTGGGCTTTAAATCCGGCCTTGTCGAACGGCGGCTGTTCGGCCGCTCCTAGTTTATCCACATGCCCGGCCTGCGCTTTAGATTGGGCTTCGGAAGCCGATGGTTCGGCCGCGCCCTGAGCTTTCTGGGCTTCTTTCTTGGCCTCGGGGTGGCTTTTCTGTTGATCTGATTTCTGTTTAGTCTGTTCGACGATGGACTGAAAGCCGGCGTCCTCTTCGGGAGATTTGGGCGCCTTGTCTTCGGACTCGCCGACCGGTGCACCGCCTGGCGGAGACTGAGCTTCCTGCGTACCGAACCCAGAGTGCTCTCCAGCAACCTGGGATTCGCCTTGTCCGGGGCCATGTCCCGGAGCGCCTGTACCGTTTCGGGCTTGGGCTGCTTCTTGCCGCGTTCCCTGGGTGTTCTGTTGTGCCTGTGACTGCGCCGCCTGGGAGGCGCTGCCCTGGGCTGCTTGGGCCGAGGACTGGACGGCCGCAGTCTGGTCCTCGGTCGGCTGGTCGTCCTCTTCGACCGTTCGCTCAGGACCGTTTGTACCGGCTGGTGATGCTGGTCGTTGCCCCTGGTTCAGCAAGCGCTGGACGTAACCATTGCCATGGCGACGCTGCATTCTCAGAATGGCAGCTCGTCGCCATCCATTTGAGGTCGGATGGCTGGGCAATCCGCCAACCTGTCCCGACCGGCTTAGTTCTTCGACCAACGGAACCTGTTCAACAGCTGGCGCTTCACTCGCGCTCTTAGGCTTATGCGCGCTTTCGGCTGGCTTTTTGGCCGTCTGTTTTGGCAACGATTTACTCATCGGACGTTTTCATGGCTCTTGTCGCATCGCCTGCTGGCCCTACCTTGATAGTCGCGAAGGCTTGTTAGACGAATTGAACCTGGTGAATGCCCGAAGCGACGACGCCGTGGCTGACCACTTCGATGTTCTCAACCGGTTTGCCTTCGGCCGCGCCGTCCTCGCCGGCCGCGTACATCGAAACCGAGCGAACAAATTGAACGTTGGGTGTGCCATGCAGGCTTTGGTAAACGTCCGAGACAAAAAGGTCGCGACCAAAGGGCCAACCGCGACCATTAGGACCGCCAACCAACGGATTCAAAAAACGGTACAGGCGGGCCAGGACTTCGGCTTCCACTTCTTCTTGAGAGAAGCCCGGCGCTTCGCGAAGTTCGACGCTGACCGACACCCAGCGGTATGCTGGAGCGCGGATGTCAAGGCGAGTTGTCAATAGCCGCCGGGCGTCGAGGTAGTCAGATAAGATGGCCACATCATTATTATTCAACTCCAGTTCGTCGGACCGGATGTAGTGATTCGGGTTCATGACCCGGGGAATAACCAACACGTATATCTGGCCAGGGGCGACACGGCCGGCTTCGGCCGGGCGCGGCTGCAGGCATTTTACCCGGCTGGTCGCCGCTGGCAGCGCCTGGCGGGCCAGAAATTCGAAATCAGATTCGGTTACGGCGCGATCCCGGGAGCGGAGCACGGCCGGGGCGCGCATCATGGCCGATTCTAGCGTTTCGGCCTCGAGGCCGCCCCAGGCCGGCTGACGATTGCCAACGCGCGAAATATAGGGAATAGAAGTCTTGAGCGTATTGAGAATTCCGGCCTGGACATTTCCTTGTTCGCCACCCCCGTTTCGGTAGCGGCGGAATATAAGATTGGCGCTGCGCGGGGGGATGGCGCCGAACAACTTGATGGTGCCGTCAGGCTGGCGAATCGCTGGGCCCAGGCGTAATTCGCCGCTGATGCTGTCCAACGTATAGTGACGATCGCGAGCGCCTGAGTCGGCGAAATCGTTGACCTCGGTCCATTGTCGCGGCGGCTCGCCTTCTACCTGTACGACCAGGTGTTCACCTCGCTTGCGGTTAAGCACCGGCGTCTTTTGGAGCTGAAAACGCTGGCCGGCCGAGCCATCACTGCGGCCTAGGAACTCGTTGTCGCTCAAGGAGGCATGGGTCGCGGGCACAGTGCCACCCCAGGAGGCGGCCGTAACCTTCAGTAACTTGGGACTGACCTGGTAGGGTCGCATACCATCATTTTCTTCAGCGGCGCTGATATCCTTGATCCGTACCCTGAGCCAATATAGGCTTTTCTTGCTGATGCTGTAGCGGCCCATCTTGGGCAAGTGCACCTGGATGAGGCCGGAAACGTTTAGTCCCTTGGTCGTGTCCATTTCCACGTCGCAGGCCCGCCAGCGCTCCTCGCGGTCGCCGCTGGACGCTTCCCATATGTAAGGCGGCATAGTGGGATCGATGCCAGCGCCGCCGGCCGAATCGTGTTCCATTTGCAGGCCAAGCACATGCTGGCTCAGATCGTTTTCGAAACCGAAGTAAAGCGCATCGTTGACCTGGGGTACTTGCGAGAAGAGTTCGAACCCTTCAAAGCCCGCTTCCAAGCGGCGGATGTTGTGCTGGCGATATTGCTTCTCCGCCTCGCCACCCGAAGCCACCCGGGTGATGATACTGGTCAGGATAGGCGGCACCACGCGGAAGCTTTCGTCCGTGGTAAATACGATCGAAGGCTCGGTCTCTGTTTGGGTGCTGGCCACCTGGGTACCGGAAGGGATGACAATAGGCGTTTCCTGCGGCGCCGACAAATAGAAAGAAACTGGGGCGCTAGCTGGGACTGGTTCTTGTAACTTGATGCCCAACATCTCCATGAACTTGATATAGTGCAGATCGGGCACCTGGTTCATGCGGTACAGGACGATGTCGGTCATCCAGGCGAAGAGCTCGATGAGGGTCACGCCAGGATCGCTCACGTTGTGATCGGTCCACTCTTTACAGTAGTGGGGGATGCGTTTTTTGGCCTCGTCGACGATATCTTGAAAAACGCGGTCGTCTAGTTTTGGTGCTGCCAGTGCCATAACTACTCCTCTGAAAAGAAATGGGACGCGGATTTACACAGATTAGAATCCGCTTGAATCCGAGCCAATGCTTTCTTCATCGATGGCGGTGCGAAGCCCAGGACAATGGGCGAGCACATGTTTACTCCTCTGGATACTATTCCTCTGGAATGAGGTAGAACGGATGGACCAGGCTGCGCTTGTCATGGTTGGCCTTGATCTGGTATTCGATTTCGATCAATAAGCGGCTGGCCGCGTTGGGGTCAGGGCCGACGTCAACCCTAATCACCCGAATTCGTGGTTCCCACATGCCTAAGGCCTCTTCCACGTAGCGTCGGGCCCGAGCGGCCGTGTGGCTGTCGTTGGGCGCAAAAACGAGCTCGTGAAGGCGGCAACCAAAGGTCGGCCGCATCACTCGCTGGCCCGGCGAAGTAGTCAAAATGATCAGTATTGCCTGGTCCAGCTCGGCGTAAGCCTGGGTCAGCGCCAGGCCGCCCTGGGCATCGATTTTCGGGGGAAAAGCCCATCCCGAACCGATGATGTCGTTGGCCATTGAATGTCTCCTGGTTGATTAGACGTTAGCTTCGAGCACTGAGCTGATAGCCGCTTGCCATAGATGTACGCAATGCATCGTTAGGGCACATTAACCGTGAATTGGCCGGGCATGACTAAACTGATCTGGCCGCCCCAGGTACACATGCACGTACTGGAATTGTTCAAGGCCGGCTTCTTGCCAATCAGCACCGTGGGCGAGCCGGGCGTCCAGGGCGCGGCAGTGACCGGGATGCAGGGCTGGGGCGTGAGGACACCGCCGGCAGCCGCCGTCGCCGCAGCCACCTGCGGGTTCGATGGCGCACTGCACAAACCAAAGGGCATGATGTTGCTCATCGGAATGTTGTCCATGATTGTCGCTGCCGGTGCTTTGCTGGCGTTGACCAGAGTGGCCGGCAGGACGATCATGGCGCTGGGCGCAGCGCCCAAAGTACATTGTATCTGAGCCCCATTTACCACCAGTTGCCCCATTCACATCCTCCACTCTAGTTGATATTCACGACGGCGCCCTTGAGGTTCAATGGACCGCTGGCCGTAATGTCCATCATCCCGCCTGCTTCGATTTTGACATTGGCCGAGCTCTTGAGAGTCAAGTTCCCGGTCGACTTGATATCAAACGTACCGGCTGTTTCCAGCGTTAGGCTATTGCCCTGGTCGTCAACCAGAAGCTTCTGGCCGCCGCTGGTGACCAGTTCGATCTTCTTGTTCTTGTCGTCCAAGGTCAGTGAGTGGCCGCCAGCGGTAACAATTTCAACCTTGTTGTCGGCATTATCGTAAACCGAAATATGATGCCCGGTCCGCGAATGCCAGGTCCTAACCTTTGGTTTTTCGTTATTGGCGGCACCCGCGCCTGGCGGGGGTATCGCATGCTGGCCATTCCACAAGCCGCCCAACACATACGGCCGGTTGAAGTCGCCATGCTCAAATATAACCATGACTTCGTCGCCAACCTCCGGAACCATGAATAAGCCGGTTTCAGGCCCGGCGCCAGCGCTGATGATCCTGGCCCAGAAGCTGTCGGCGTCATTGGTCATCCAGGGATACTTGACTTTTACTCGGCCCAGGTTCTCCGGATCGTTGGCGTCAGTGACCACGGCTACAACCGCGCCCGGCCAACTTACCCTTGGCTCCTGACGAGTCATCTGCTCGCCGAGCAGGCCACTGCGGGTACCGCGTACCTCAAACTCGGTTTGCAGACCGCCATCGCTGTAAATATGGCGGGCGCTGGTGACCAGGTATTTGCCGCTGAATCGGCTGCCGAGACTCTTCAGTTCAACAAATTGCCCGGCCCTGATATCGGGTCGGCGGAAGGCGAGGCCGCGAGCCTGGATGAATGAACCGCTGATTTCATTCAAACGCGCTTCAGCCAGTAAGTCAGCTTCGGCCTGGGAGACAACCGGCTGATCGACGATGATCTTCTTGCCGGCGCCAAATACGCTTGCCTGCTCGGCGCCGTTCTTAGACAGACCGACGGCCGGGTAGAGTTTGCCGGTTGTGGCCTTGCCGACGATGGCCTCCTGTTTCATCATGTCCCAGCCCTTGACCGTGACCTCGTCCACCTGTTCGGCCAGAGTCATAGTTGGCTGGAAAGAAAGCAGATCGCTGCCCCATTCAAGGGTGACCGTCGTGCCGCTGGACGGCGGCTTGCGGAAGTAGAGCCTGCCATCTTCTACGAAGCATTCGTAGCCGATCCGCCAGGCCCGGCCCATCAAAAAGGTCAGATCGGATTGATTGTATTGGTAAATGTGGTCGTAAACCGTATTCGTCGTATCCACCTGGGCCGCCAGTCCATGCTCGCCCGCGATTTCCTGAGCCAATTGGCTATCCTTCTTGTTTAGAAAGGCCCGACTCTTGACTTCGCGATAGAGGCGGTGGGTCTTGTCGTAGCCCCTGACAACAAGGTCGGCTATCATGCCAGACCGAAAATGAGGCTCGATAGACGTGACCTCACCCTTGAACAGGCTGGCCTTCGCTCCACTGTCCGTTTCAGCATCGATTTCGATCTCTGTTGGCGGATCGAACATTGGGTCGTCGATCAGCCTCGCGCCAGGGTCCCGAAAACGCAGGAGAAACATGTGGGGCAAATGGCTGTTTTGGTCCACCAGCGCTTCCTGCAGCATGGTTAGCTTCTGGTTATCCAGTTCAGTTCCACCGACCTTGATATGTATCTGGCTGACAGTGATATTAGCTTCGGGCATAAGCCTCCTCTAAGTTATATCTGGGGAATGTTCAGGCGTGTTCCCGGCCGCAAATCAAGCGGGTCGACGATGCCGTTGTAGGCGGCGATGGATCGCCATTGCGTCGCGTCGCCATAAACCTCGGCCGCTATCAGGTCCAGCCTATCGCCGGCGATGATCGTCCTCACCCGCTCGATGGGCCCGCCACCTGACGTGGGATTTTGACCCGGGTAATCATTCAAATCCTTGTATTGGGAGAAGGTGACGTTCACCATGGCTCGCACCGGCGTTCCGTCTTTCAGGAACATGGTGAACTTTTGGGTCATGTTGGTGATGACCGACACAAATTTGAACACGCCCCATTCAAAGGTGACCCAGGGCGGCGTTTTCTTTTTTTCAGCGCTGGTCTCCTCGTTGGACTTGGCCTCCATCAACTTCCACAGCTTGTTGGTCAACAGGCTGACGTCCTCGGCCTTGTCATAGGTATCAAACATCAATTGCAATTTGAGCGTCTGGGCGCCGGCCTTCTTGAACTCGACGACGGGCACGTCAGAGCCGTTGCCCGACTTCTCTTCGTAGGAATTCGACTTACTGACGGTGTATTCGAAGGGATTGAACATGCAATCGACGGAAATACTGCCCAAATCGTCGCCTTCTTCACTGACGGCATAGATCCGGGCCGGTTCCAAATCGCCTCGCGTCATGGTCATAGCTGTTCGTCCTGTTTAATCAGTGGTCAGAGCGCAGTCGCGGTCGCCTACCACACACTCACAATAAGCGGCCCCGGCCGCGTTCCCAGTCAATTTCCAGGCGCCGCTTTATCTCGGGCAGCACCTGGCGAGCTAGCCTGTCGACGTCGATTTCTTCCTCGCCGGCCGGTTCTTCCACCTCGTCAGCGGCAGCTGCGGCCTGGCCCATCTCATCGTCGATAGCGCCCCTGCCCGCGTCGACCCGCTGAATGACCGGCGGCCGGAACAACTGCGTGATGAGCTCGCCCGGTTCCTGGTCCGCAGAGTGGGTCTCGACCGCCGACTCTGCCTCGGCCGGCGGTTCGGCTAATGCCGGACTGTCGGCCAAAACCGGATTCTCGGCCAGAGCTATTTCCCTTTGGACAGCTGCCGCGGCGGTCGACGTTGGCGAGCGGCCAGTTTGGGACGTGGGCGGTCGTTCGCCCAGCAGGCCCCACAAATCGCTGGGTAACTCACCTATTTCGGTCTCTACCATGTAGGGTTCGGCCGATGGTTCACCGGCTACCTGCTCGGGCCGGACCGGTGTAAGCCGGTCCAATGGCGCCGCCGGGCGGTCGTCGCCGGCCGGCGGCCCATCGTCCACCTGCCGGTTGATCTTCGGTTCCGGCGTTGTCAGGCGCGGCCGGCGACGAC